>NZ_BAAAQI010000022.1:0-79931 GCF_039531585.1 Streptomonospora arabica
TGGTTCTTGGCGCCGACCCGCCCGCCCGCCGCCGGCGCCGCGCGGCCCGCGCCGGAGATTTTTTTCCGCCGCGCCGGGTCGCTCCGTGGTCGGCGGCTCCGAAGAACCGTTACGCCCCGGGGCTCCTGCGCGGTGTCCCGGGCGTGGTGACAAATGACAGGGAACGAAGAGTGCAGGATCGTTGACTCTTCGTGAGTGATACGGCGGCGGGGAGAGCCTCCGCCAGGCCGGCGCAGGAGGTGCCATGGGCGAAGGCGAGCCGCGCGGAGGTCCGGAGCGGGGATTGTCGGGGGGACCGGTGGGCGGCGGGGCGCCGCCGGCCGACGTGGTGCTGCCGTGCCTGGACGAGGCCGAGGCCCTGCCGTGGGTGCTGGACCGCATACCTTCCGGGTGGCGCGCGATCGTCGTCGACAACGGCTCCACCGACGGTTCCGCCGAGATCGCGGCGCGGCTGGGCGCGCGGGTCGTCGCCGAGCCCCGGCGCGGCTTCGGTGCGGCCTGCCATACGGGCCTGCGCGCGGCCGAAGCGGAGTTCGTCTGCTTCTGCGACTGCGACGGCTCCCTGGACCCCGCGCTGCTGGTGTCCATGGTCGCGTCGGTGCGCAGCGGCGCGGCCGACCTGGTCGTGGGTCGGCGCCGCCCCACCGCCCGCGGCGCCTGGCCACCGCACGCGCGCGTGGGCAACGCCGCTGTTGCGCGGATGCTGCGCCGCCGCACCGGGGTGCGCCTGGGCGACATCGGACCGCTGCGCGCCGCACGGCGCGCGGCCCTGCTCGGCCTCGCCCTGACCGATCGCCGCTCGGGCTACCCGCTGCAGATGGTGGTGCGCGCCGCCGACGCGGGATGGCGCATCAGCGAGGTCGACGTGCCCTACGCCCCGCGCAGCGGGCGCTCCAAGGTCACCGGCACCTGGCGGGGCACCTGGACGGCGGTCCGCGACATGCGCGCGGTCCTGCGCACACCGTCGGAGGAGACCCGATGACCGGCCCGGACGGCGGCCGGCGCGACACCGCCGCCGCGCAGGCCGGCACCCGGTCCCCGGAGTCCGCACGGCGCGCGCCCGCCCCGCGCGCGGCCGAGCGCCGCGCGCCCACCGGACCGACGGCGCTGCTGGTCATCGCCAAGGAACCGCTGCCCGGGCGGGCCAAGACGCGGTTGGCACCCGCCCTCGGCGCGGAGACGGCCGCCGAGCTCGCCGCCGCGGCCCTCGCCGACACCCTCGACACGGTCCTGGCCGCGCCCGCCCGCCGCAGAGTGCTCGTGCTCAGCGGCGAACCGGGGCCGTGGCTGCCCGAGCGCGGGTTCGAGGTCGTCGCCCAGGCCAGCGGCGGCCTGGACGAGCGGCTCGCCGCCGCCTTCGCCGCCTGCACGGGTCCCACGCTGCTGATCGGCATGGACACCCCGCAGGCCACCCCGTCCCTGCTGGCGCCTGCGCTGGCCGGCGACGCCTGGCAGGACGCCGACGCGTGGTTCGGCCCCGCCGAGGACGGCGGGTTCTGGGCGCTGGGAATGGCCCGCCCCGACCCGCGCCTGCTGCGCGGCGTGCCGATGTCCACCGAGCGCACCGGCGCGATCCAGCGCGACCGGCTGGTGCGGGCCGGCCTGCGGGTGCGCGACCTGCCTCCGCTGGTCGACGCCGACACCCCCGAGGCCGCCGCCCGCGTCGCCCGGGCCGCCCCCGGCGGCCGGTTCGCGGCGGTCTGGCAGCGCAGCTGTGCGGGAGGTGCCTGATGGCGGGCGCGGGCGCCGCGCACACCGCCGCAGCGGCCCGCACCGGCGACCCCTACTCACGGGCGCTGGGGAGCGGCCGCGGCCCGCTGTACCTGCGCTGCGCGGACGGACGCGTGCTGCCCCTGGAGATCGAGCGCTGGTGCGCCCTGCCCGACGCGGCCGACCACTCGGTCCTGCGGCGCTGCCTGGGCACGGTGCTCGACGTCGGCTGCGGGCCGGGGCGGATCGTGGCCGACCTCGCCGGGCGCGGGCACCGGGCCCTGGGCGTGGACGTCCACCCCGACGCCGTGCGCCGCACCCGCGCCGCCGGCGGCCGGGCCCTGTGCCGCAGCGTCTTCGACCGGCTGCCGGGTGAGGGCGGCTGGGACACGGCGGTGCTGCTGGACGGCAACATCGGCATCGGAGGCGCGCCCGAGCGGCTGCTCGCGCGCCTGGCCGAGGTGGTGGCCCCGCGCGGCCTGCTGCTGGTGGAGGCCGCGGGCGAGGACGTCGACGAGCGGATGGCGGTGCACGTGTGCGACGGCCGCGGCCGGTGCAGCGCCCCGTTCCTGTGGGCGCGCGTGGGGCTGCGCGCCCTGGCGGCGGCGGTCGGCAGCACCGGGTGGGAGGTGGCCGAGACGTGGCACCGGGGGAGCCGGTGCTTCGCCGCCCTCCGGCGCGCCGGGGCGGCCCTATGAGGACCGCCCGGCCGGCGGCGGCGCGGCGCGGCTCAGCGGGCGGGACCGCCCCGCCGCCCGGCCCGGGCCGCCAGCACCCGCGCCCCCAACAGCAGCGCCGAGGCGCCGAAGAGGACGGCCGTGGCGAGCAGCCAACGGCCCGCGAAGACGTCGCCGGGCATGCCGGTGACCTGCTCATAGCCTCCCGGCAGGCCCAGGATCAGCGGCAGCCAGACCAACAGCAGCAGCCCGGAGAGCAGGGCGGGCACCCGCACGTGGTTCAGCCACGGCCGCGGCCCGCGCCCGTCGCCGCCGCGGCCGCGGACGCCCGCCGCCGCCTGGGCGGCGCGGTCCAGCGCCGAGTACGCCGGCAGCAGGACCAGGTCGTGGGCGATCGCGGCGCCGGCGAACCACACCGCCACCGCGACGGGGTCCTCGGCGAGCAGGCGAAGGCCGGCGTAGGCGGCGAGCGCCAGCGAGCACACCGTCAGCACCAGGTGCAGCCCCGATCCGCCGTACCGGCTCAGCAGGCGGCCGCCCGTCACGTCAGCCCGCCGAAGGTCAGCCGGCCCACCCACTTGGTGTTGTGCACCCCCGGGTTGGCCGGGACGATCACGCGCGCCGGGAACCCGTGGTCGGGCGAGAGGTCGGCGCCGTTGACCCGCAGGGCCAGCAGGGAGCGGGGATCGCGCACCTGGTTGGCGCGCAGCGCGGCGGAGCGGAAGGCGCCCTCCCGCTGCACCGACTCCACCATCACCCCCGGCGGGCCGCCGTCCCCCGACCTCGCGCCGACCAGCGCCGCGAGGTCGGACAGCCGCACCCCGCTCCACTCCTGGTCGGTGGTCGACCACCCCTCCACGCAGGCGATGGGCAGCTCCGCGCTGCGCTGGGCCAGCTCCAGCAGGTCCGCGCGGTCCAGCACGCGCTCGCGTCCGCCGCCGCGCACGGTCAGCCTCCAGTCGGGGCCGATGTCGGAGGGTGAGACGCCCGCGGCCGCGGTGGTCTTGTTGACCTGGAATCCGTTGGGACCGGTGCCCGGCGTGCGCCCGCGCGGCGCCAGCAGCGCGGTCTCGCGCAGCGGACCGCCGATGCTCTGCCCCGCGGTCACCGCGAACAGGGTCAGCGACCCCAGCCCGACGACCCCCAGCGCTCCCCTCCGCGACACGGTTGCCGGAGCCGGGCGCACCGCCTCCAGCCCGGTGCCGCCCCGCACCGCGGGGGAGGGGCGGGCGGCGGGCGGGAGCGGGCCCGTGTCGCGCCCGCGCGTGCGCAGCGCACGGACCACCACGCGCAGCCGCAGGGCGACGTGCACGGCCAGCGCGGCGATGAAGACCCAGGCGCCGTAGAAGTGCAGGCGGTAGAACGAGCCGGGGAAGAGGTAGGTGAGCTGGACGTTGAGCAGGCCTGTGGCGAACTGGAACACCGCTCCGCCGACGAGCAGCAGCAGGGACAGCCGCTCCAGCGCGTGCGCCGCGGAGCGCACCGGCGGCCAGGTGAACAGTTTCGGGATCACCGACCACAGCTTGGCCAGCAGCACCGGCACCAGCACGACGCCGAGGGTCACGTGCAGGCCCTGCGTCAGCCGGTAGAGCCAGTGCGGGTCCGTCGGCCAGTCGAACAGGTAGAAGCCGAGCAGGCCCTTGTCGGGGGTCGTGTCGTTGACCGGCGCCAGGTCGGGATTGTAGGCGGCGTAGGAGAGGAGACCGGTCGTGAACACCACCGCGACCCCAGCCAGGAGCACGAGGCCGAGCACGGAGGTCAGCCACGGGCCCCGCAGCGGGCTGCGCCAGAACCCCGGGCGTGAGGGGCCCGGCGGGCCCTCGCGTGCAGCCGAGCCCAGGCGACCGCGCAGGCCCGCGGCCTTTGCGGCGCCGGGCCTTGCGCCGCTGCCGCCGCGCGGCGGTGGGCCGCCCGCGGGGTCCGTCCGGCCGGGGCCGCCCTCACCGCGTCCGCTGTCGTCCATTCCGGCCTCCCGCACGTCGGCCTGCGCGCACTCGCTGCGGGCGGAGCCCGCCGATCTCCCGTGCTGCGCGAGCGGTCCCCTCCAGCCGGGTCCGAGCGGTCGGCGCGGCGCCCCGCCGCCGCCCCACACCTTAGGCGCGGCTGCGGCGGACCGCTCTTACGACGCGCCACGGCGTGCGCCGTCCCCCGCGGGCCTCCGCTCGCCGGCGGCGCGGTCCCGGCCGCCGCGCGCGGCCCGCCCGGCGCGCCGCCGCATCGCCGCCGCTGCTCTTGCCGGAGCGGGCGGCGGCCGGTCGCTGCGGCGGACGGCACCCGCGGAGGCGCTGTGAGTACCGCCCGTCCGCAGCGGCCCGCCCCCGAAACCGCGGCGCCCCGCGCCCGTCGCCGCCCCGACGTCGCCACGGCCGTGGGCGCGGCGGTGCTCGTCGCCACCGCCGCGGTCGTCGGCGTGCTGATCGAGCGCGCGGGCCAGAAGCTCTACGTCGACTGGGAGCCGCTGTACTCCGACTGGATGCCGCACGTCGGCCCCGGCACCCTGCCCGCGCTCGCGATCGCGGTGGCGGTCGTGGGCTGGGGCCCCGCGGCCGCGGCCCGGCTGCCCTGGCGCGCGCTGGTGTGGTGCTCCTGGGGCGCGGCGATGGCCTGGACCTTCGCGCTCGCCCTGATCGACGGCTGGCAGCGGGGCATCGCCGGCCAACTGCGCGGCAAGCACGAGTACCTCCTGGCCATGCACCGCTGGGACGACCCCGGCGCGGCGCTGCGCGGCTTCACCGACTACATCCTGATCGACGTGCCGGACAACTGGCCCGCCCACGTGGCCGGGCACCCGCCCGGCGCCATGCTGACCTTCGTCGGGCTGGACCACGCCGGCCTGGGCGGAGGGGCGTGGGCCGGCGTGTTCTGCATCGTCGTCGGCACCTCCGCCGCCGCGGCGATCCTGGTGGCGCTGCGCGCCCTGGGCGCCGAGCAGCCCGCGCGCCTGGCCGCGCCGTTCATCGTGCTGGCACCCGCCGCGGTGTGGGTGGGCACCTCGGCGGACGGCTACTTCGCCGCGGTCGCCGCCTGGGGCCTGGCCCTGCTCGCGGTGGCCGGGACGGCGGCGCGCGCCGGCGCGCGCTGGGCCGCGGCGCTGGGCGCGGGCCTGCTGCTGGGCTGGGTGCTGTACCTGTCCTACGGACTGACACTGATGGCCGTCCTCGCGGTGGCGGTGCTCGCCTGCATCCGCACCCTGCGGCCGCTGCCCCTGGCCGTCCTCGGCGCCGCGGCGGTCGCGGCGGCGTTCACCGCCGCGGGGTTCTGGTGGCTGGAGGGATACGACCTGCTCGTCACCCGCTACTTCCAGGGCGTGGGCGGCAAGCGGCCCTACTACTACTGGGTCTGGGCGAACCTGGCCATCGTGGTGATCACCGCGGGACCCGCCGCGATAGCCGGACTGCGCCGCGCCGTGCTCGCCGCGCCGGCGGCCGCGGTGCGCCTGCGCCGCGGACCGCCCCGGGGAACCGACGCCCTGGTGGTCCTGGCGACGGCCGCCCTGCTGGCGATCGCCGCCGCCGACCTGTCGGGCATGAGCAAGGGCGAGACCGAGCGGATCTGGCTGCCGTTCGTGGTGTGGGCGGTACCCGCCGCAGCTCTGCTGCCCGCACGCGACCACCGGGTGTGGCTGGGTGTGCAGGCCGCGCTGGCGCTGGCCGCCAACCATCTGCTGCTCAACGGCTGGTAGTGCGCCCGGGCGGACGCCCGCGCGTCCGCCCGGCCCACCGGCTCCCGTTTCCGGGCGCAGCAGGGGCCGCCCGGGTGCCGTACTCGCTCCCGCCGGTGCGGGGGCCGTCCCCCGCGAGGGAACGGCCCATCGGTCAGGAATCGAGAAGCGCAGTGCTGTGAGCTGCCACTAGCGTGATGACCATGGCGTCCATCGAGTTTGTCGTGATCGAGGCGGCCGACACCGCGGCCGCCGACAGCTTCTACACCGCCGCCTTCGGAATGGGCGGCCGGGTGCGCGTGCGGGCCTCGGAGGAACCCACGACCGGCTTCCGCGGGTTCACCCTGTCACTGGTCGTGCCCGGGCCGGCCACGGTCGACGGTTTCGTCGGCAGGGCCCTCGACGCCGGAGCCGTGGCGTTGAAGCCGGCCGCGAAGTCGCTGTGGGGATACGGCGGCGTCGTACAAGCACCGGACGGGACGATCTGGACGGTCGCGTCCTCGTCAAAGAAGGACACCGGCACCGACACGCGGCGGATCGACGATTTCGTGCTCCAGCTCGGCGTCGCGGATGTGGCCGCGAGCAAACGGTTCTACGTCGACCGCGGCTTCGACGTGGCGAAGAGCTACGGCCGCAAGTACGTCGAGTTGGGCCCGCCGTCGAGCCCCGTAAAGCTGGCGCTCTACGGGCGCCGCGCCCTCGCCAAGGTCGCCGGCGTCTCCGCCGAGGGCGAGGGATCGCACCGGCTCGCGGTCGGCAGCGACGCGGGACCCTTCACCGACCCGGACGGGTTCGTGTGGGAGGCGGCATCGTCCTGAGCCGGCGGCTGCCGCGTTTTCGAAAAGGCGGGCGGTTTCACCGGCCTGCGACGAGATGCCCGCCCGCCTCGCCCTCGGCACCCGCCCGCGGAGCGGGCACATGTCCGCCATTCGAGTCGTGCTCGCCGAGCGCAGTACCGAGACGGTGAAGGCGCTCTTCGTTCGGGCGGCCCCGGCGCCGCACGAACGAAGAGCGCCTCGTGCGTTCCATCCGGTCCTCCTCCCTGTCCGGGGTATCGGGGAACGAGGGCCCGATCCGGATTTCTTCGGCCGGAAGGAAGGGCCGGTTGGTAATTCAGGCCGCCCTGCGCACCATGTCCGTGAAGGCGAGGAATGTGTAGTACTGGACGCAGCCGCTTCCCGCCGCGACCGCTGCGAGAACCGTCCACTCCAGGTCCCAGGGAAGCGACCACGCCTCGGTGAGCCCGGGGAAGTAGGCCGGTTCGGTGGCGAAGGCCCAGGCCGATGCGGTATCGACCGCGACGTGTGCGCCGACGACGATGCCGGCGAGGACCGCGACGGCCAGCAGGGCCAATGCGCCGAGCATCACCTGCAGGAAGGTGTGGCGGATGATGCTGAGCGACTCGGTCTCCTTCACCCGGTCGGCGATCATCCCGGTCACGATGAGGGGCGCCACCACCACGAACGCGGCGCAGGTGTACTGCCACGGCCAGGAGTGCTCGAACAGCCGTTGCCAAACGGCGTCGGGCACGTCATCGAAATCGGTTCCGGGGGTTGCCGCCACCCGGGCCGCCCAGTCCAGGCCCCATCGGAGCATCCTGTGCAGTAGCCATCCTCCGCCGACGAGGGCCGGGACGACGACCGCTGCATTCAGCGCAGCGGTCAGTCGGGCGATCTCGCGAGTGTAGCGGTCCGGATCTTCCTTGACGCGCTTCACCACGGTGCTGCATCCGTAGACGAGTGCCGTGGCGACGAGGGTTGCCACTACCCCCGACAGTGTCGGGTAGAGGAATTCGTTCACACCGGAACTGTAGATTCGGAGCACGGGGGGATTCGCTGCATGGCCTGACATGGCCAGAGCTCCGTGTGTCCGATCCGGCCCGGGAACCGGCGCTTCCAGTGCGCCGCGCAGGCCGGTGAACCGGGAACACCCGGCACTCAGCAGGGCTCGGCCCCTGCGCGCGACGTCGGCGGGTGTCAGGGCCGGCGGCTCCGGAGCCGTTGCGGGCCGGGAATGGCCGGGCAGCCATGTGTGTGTCAAGGCGAGTGGGCCGGCGATGCGTTCGGTCTCAGCCGTATCCTCAGCCGTACAGGGCGAGTACGGCCGCGACGGCCGCGGTGTTCCACAGGCAGTGACTGACCATCGGGGCGGTCAAGCGGCCTGTGAGCAGGAAGAGGCCGACATAGACGAGTCCGGCCACGGCGATGGAGGCCGCCTCCGGGCCGCCGGCGGGCACGTGCAGCAGACCGAAGAGCAGCACCGACACGGTCGCGGCCACGCCGACCGCGCGGCGGCGCCGGCGGAAGGCCTCCGGCAGCGCTTTGATCAGGAATCCGCGGAAGTAGAGCTCCTCGGCGATGCCGCCCCCGATCACGCCGAGCGCCAGCGTGGCGGCCAGGGCGGCTCCGCCGGCGGCCGCGTTGTCCAGCACCTCGCGCACCTCGGCACTGTCGGCTCCACCCGCCATCGGGACGAGGACGCCGAACTCCAGCAGCAACCGCGGCACCACGACGGCGGCGCCCAGCGCGCTGTCGCGAACCCAGTGCCGTGTGCTCAGTCCGACGTCTGCCCACCGCAGCCGGCGGCGGCGCAGCCACCACGCCGTGATGGCCCATACCAGCAGCAGCTCGACCAGCGCCACGGTGATCAGCGCCGCGGGCCCCTGGTCGGTGAAGACACCCGCCGCCAGCGGAGGCGCCACGAGGGCGATCAGGGCTCCGCCGAGGAACACCAGGCTCGCCCGCACGGGTGCGGGGCGCTGTCGCTCCGGTTCCGCAGAGTCCGGCCGCGCCGCGGGTGCCGGCTTCCCGCGCTGTGCCGGTTCTCTCGCCATGGGAAGGGAGCCTACACGCCGATTGCGGGCTGGAGCCGGGTCCGACCGAGGAGGGCGTGAACGGTGCTTTGGCCGACCGCGCGCTGCGCCGCCCGCCCTCCGGTGGCGCGACCGGCCCGCCGCTGCGCCTCCCTGCGCTTCCTGCGCCGAGAGGGCGCGCACCGTCTGCCGATCCGGCCCGCGTACGGCCGGTGAAGGATGGGCACCGCCGCCGACGGGCGCCGTGCCCGGCCGCACGTTTGCCGAGGGCCGATCGCCGCCTATCCGTCCACGCAGGTCAACGGCGCGGCTGTGACATGCGCGGGGGCGGCCCGACCGGATGCCGCCCCGAGGACGGTCCCCTCCTGTGCGGGGACGGCCCCCGGCCGGCAGGGTTCGCACCTGCGGTCGGCCGCTAGAAGTCGCGGGTCCAGGTGTACCAGGGGCCGCTCAGGTGCTCGTAGGCGTCGTCGGCGCTGCCCGGCGGCGTGCCGTCGGGGCTGTAGGCGAAGCCCCGGTCGTTCAGGAACCCGGCGCCCTCGACCAGGAAGCGCGCGCCCGCCTGGTCGCCGAGGTCCTCGGCCCGCCTCACCCGGTAGGGCCCGAACCGGTCGGGGGCCTCGGCCGCGGATGCGTCGGCGGCGTAGTCGGCCACCGCCGGTTCGGCCCAGGCGGTGCCCGCGCGCATGCAGGCGCCGGACTGGGTGAGCCCCACTGCGGCGACCATGATCCCCAGCACCGCGCCCCACCGCGCCCAGTCATGCCACCGGGGACGCCCCCGCCGCACGCCGAAGACCGGCTGCATGACCGCCTTGATGCCGACGGCGAGCAGCAGCAGCGCCCAGACCGACGTCGTCGCCAGCAGCGGCACGAAGTAGCCGCCCGGCACCGAGTACGTCCACAGGCTGAACAGCGCGGTGACCGCGGCGGCGACCCCGACGACCCACCCCGGCGGCCCCGCGAACCAGCGGCGGAACCGGGAGTCGCCGGGTGTCCTGCCCGGTTTGAAGGCCTTGTTTCCGGTCGCGTCGACCACGGTCGCCGTCCTCCTGGTTCGGGGGCTGAGGTGCGGACATCCTGCCACGCACCGGGTGCGGACGCAGACCGCCCGACGCCCGTCGGACGGCCGCGGGCGGCCGCGCGTTCCCCGCGGCCGCTCGCAGCGCCACCGCCCCCTGCCCCCGCCCGCAGCGCCGAGCGATGCTCCTATGGATGCCGAGCGGCTGTAGTGCGGGCGGGTGGCATGGTGTCGTGGTGCGTGTCGCCGCGGGTGTCCACGCCCGCTGCGGCTTCCGCGGGCTGATCGCTCATGCTGGTCGTGGTCGTCCTGTCGCCGGTTCCGTCGGGGCCGCACGCGCCGGTCGAGCGGGCGGACAGGACAGTGGCGGGGGGCCTGCGAACCAAGCTGCTCCACGGTCAGGGGCGCCCCTCCGGTCGCGTGCGGTGGCTGCCCGGCACGGACCGACATAGCGCGTAGCGGACAGCCTGCCGGCGTCGGTCGGTCCGGATCCGGCGGAGAAGCCGCTACACATCCTCACTGTCAGTCCAGGCGGACCCGCACCCGCCGGGACCCCGGCGCGGGCTCGGCGCGCAGTCCCTCGGCGGTCTCGACCACCCGCTGGGCGCCCTCCACCGACGCGGCGGCGTCGGCGCCGATCAGCAGCACGTTCCACGCGGCGGTGGTATCGGACCCGGCCTCGACCACGACCGCTCCGCCGTCGCGCCGGGTGGTGAACACCGCGGCCGGTGAGCCGTCGGCGGCCGGGATCTCGGTGCGCACCGGTGCCGCGGCTCCCGCGCCGGGGTAGACGCGCAGCGTCACGCCGTCGGCGAGGTCGTAGTCGGGGCGGTCCTCCACCGCGCCCTCCGGAAGCACCGCCCCCGGGCGCACCAGCAGCGGCAGCGAGTCGAAGCCGTGCACCTCGCGCCGCCAGGCGGGCCCGTGCACCGCCTCTCCGTCGGTCAGCCGGCGCCACTCGCCCTCGGGGACGTAGTACTCGACCTCGCCCTCGGCGGAGAACACCGGCGCCACCAGCAGGTCGCCGCCGAGCATGTACTGGGTGTCCAGGTGGTGGCAGGTCGGATCGTCCGGGAACTCCAGCAGCATCGCCCGCATGACGGGCACCCCGTGCCGGTGTGCCTCGACCGCCGCGCCGAACAGGTAGGGCATCAGCCGGCACTTCAGCCGGGCGAACCGGCGGGCGATGACGCTCGACTCCTCGTCGAAGGCCCACGGCACGCGGTAGGAGCGGCTGCCGTGCAGCCGGCTGTGCGAGGACAGCAGCCCGAACGCCAGCCACCGCTTGAACAGCCCCGCGTCGGGCGTGCCCTCGAACCCGCCGATGTCGTGGCTCCAGAGCCCGAACCCCGACAGGCCGAGCGACAGCCCGCCGCGCAGGTTCTCGGCCATCGCCCCGTAGGTCGAGGCGCAGTCGCCGCCCCAGTGCACCGGGAACGACTGCCCGCCGGCCGTGGCCGACCGGGCGAAGACCACCGCCTCGCCCTCGCCGCGCTCCTCGCGCAGCAGGTCGAACACCGTGGCGTTGTACAGATGGGTGTAGTAGTTGTGCATGCCCTGCGGGTCGGCGCCGTCGGCCCAGGCCACGTCGGTGGGGATCCGCTCACCGAAGTCGGTCTTGAAGCAGTCCACGCCCATGTCCAGCAGGGCCCGCAGCTTGCCGGCGAACCACGCGCGCGCGGCCGGGCTGGTGAAGTCCACCAGCGCCATGCCCGCCTGCCACATGTCCCACTGCCACACGGTGCCGTCGGGCCGGCGCACCAGGTGCCCCAGCCGCGCGCCCTCCTCGAACAGCTCCGAGCGCTGGGCGATGTAGGGGTTGATCCACACGCAGACCCGCAGCCCGCGCTCTTTGAGGCGGGCCAGCATGCCCGCGGGGTCGGGGAACCGCTCGGGGTCCCAGCGCAGGTCGCACCAGTGGAACTCGCGCATCCAGAAGCAGTCGAAGTGGAAGACGCTCAACGGGATGCCGCGCTCGGCCATGCCGTCGACGAACCCGGTCACCGTCTGCTCGTCGTAGTCGGTGGTGAACGACGTCGACAGCCACAGCCCGAACGACCACGGCGGCACCAGCGCGGGGCGGCCGGTCAGCGCCGTGTACCGGTCCAGGATCTCCTTCGGTGTGGCGCCCTGGATCACGTAGTAGCGCAGCGCCTGGTCGCAGACGCTGAACTGCACCCGGCCCACCGACTCCGACCCCGTCTCGAAGGAGACCGGGCCGGTGTGGTCGACGAAGACCCCGTAACCGCGGTTGGTCAGGTAGAAGGGGACGTTCTTGTAGGCCTGCTCGCTGCTGGTGCCGCCGTCGGCCTGCCAGATGTCGACCGCCTGGCCGTTGCGCACCAGCGGCGTGAACCGCTCGCCCATGCCGTAGACCAGCTCGCGCACGCCCAGCGAGAGCTGCGTCAGCATGTGGTGGTCGCCGTCGTGGGTCTCGACGAACCCGGTGCCGCGATCGCCGACCGAGGTCAGCGTGCGCCCGCCGGAGCAAAATTCCAGCCGCCACGGTCCGTCGGTGTCCACCCGCAGCGACAGCTCGCCGCTCTCCAGCTCCACCACCGAGCCCTCGCGGCGCGCCTTGGGCGCGGCGGCGGGGTCGGTGCGCACCGCGAATTCCGGAGCGGGGCGGCGGGAGCCCGCCAGGTGCGTGGTCTGCACCCCGATGACGCCCGGCGCCGGTGACCAGGCCTCCACCGTCAGCAGCGGCGTGTTCAGGGTGTCGCCGCGGTGGCCGATGGCGCGGACGGGTGCGTAGAGGGTGATGCCGTCGTCGTCGACACGGGCGTCGCGGGTCTCGCGCGCGTAGTGGGCGCGCACGCCCTCCCGTGTCTGCCAGAACCCGTCGGTGAACTTCATGGCCGCCTTCGTCTCGTGCTGCGTGCTGCGCGTGTCCTCTGCTGGGGGTCGGCGGGGGCCCGGCGGGCGCCGCCGGCGCGGCGGCGGCGCCCGCTGCGACCGGGGTCGCGGCGGCGTCACTTGATCGAACCCCCCGAGATGCCCGCCGCGACGTAGCGCTGGGCGATGACCAGCAGGACCGCCGCGGGAACGGACGACAGCGTCGCCACCGCCATCACCGCTCCCCAGTCGCCCACGTGCGCGCCCAGGTACTCGTAGATGCCCAGCGTCACCGGCTTGACCGCGTCGGTGGTGTTGAGCGTCAGCGCGAACAGGAAGTCGCTCCAGGCGAAGAGGAAGGTGAACAGCCCGCCGGTGATCAGCGCGTTGCGGCTCATCGGCAGCGCGATGCCGAGCATCACCCGCCACCGGCCGGCGCCGTCGACCATCCCGGCCTCCAGTACCTCTTCGGGGATGGCGACCATGAACGCGCGCAGCAGGATGATGGTGAAGGGCAGCCCCAGCGACGCATCGGCCAGGATGAGGCCCAGGTAGGAGTTGACCAGGTCGAGCTGCACATAGGCGTTGTAGAGCGCGTTGGCCACCACGATGCCCGGCACCATCTGGGTGATCAGCGTGCCGAAGACGACGGGGCGCGCACCGCGCAGCCGGAACCGGGCCAGCGCGTAGGCGGCCGGCGCGGCCAGCGCCAGGCACACCGCCACGGCGCCCAGCGCCACCAGGATGCTGGTCAGCAGGTTGCCGGCCTGCGACTCCCAGGCGCGCCGGAAGTTGCTCAGGTCCAGTGTCTGGGGCAGCCACCGCACCTCCGACAGCGCCGCCGCGGGCTGCAGGGCGATGTTGACCATCCAGTACAGCGGGAACAGCAGGACGGCCAGGATCAGCACGCCCAGGACCGTGCCGGTGTAGTCGCGGCGCCCGGTGCGCGCCGGGCGCGTGCCCGCGCCCCGGGCGCTGCTCGCGGTGCTGCTCATTGCGCCACCCCCTCGCGGTTGGCCCGCAGGTAGATCACGGCGAAGACCATGCTGATCAGGATGAGTACGTTGCCGACCACGGCGCCCTGGCCGAAGTCGAGCTCCAGGAAGGACAGCTGGTAGGTGTGGGTGCCCAGCGTCTCGGTGGCGTTGGCCGGGCCGCCGTTGGTCAGCGCCAGGATCAGGTCGAGGATCTTGACGGTGGACATGAAGCCCAGCACCAGCACCACGGTGACCACCGGCCGCAGCATCGGCAGCGTCACGCCGAAGAACCGCCGGAAGAAGCCCGCGCCGTCCAGCACGGCCGCCTCGCGGATCTCCTTGGGGATCTCCTGCAGCCCGCCGTAGAGGATGACCATGTTGAAGGGGACCCCGATCCAGATGTTGACCAGGACGACCGACAGCAGCGCGAAGTCGGGGCTGCTCAGCCAGGGGATCGCGGAATCGGTGAGCTGGAGGCCCTGCAGCGCCTCGTTGAGCACCCCGGTCTCCTGGTCGAGTACGCGGCGCCAGAGGGTGCCGGCGACCACCATCGGGATCAGCCACGGCAGCAGGAGCAGCGAGCGCATCACGCCCGACAGCGGGAAGCGCCGCGAGAAGAACAGCGCCAGGGCCATGCCGATGGTGAACTGGCCGATCAGCGACCCGGCCGTGAACAGCAGGGTGTGCCACAGCGAGGAGGCGAACAGCTCGTCGCCGAGCACCGCACGCCAGTTGTCCAGGCCCGTGAACGGCGCCTCGCCGGTGAAGTAGGTGGCCGGGGTGTAGCTCTGGAAGCTCATCACCACGTTGCGCACCAGCGGGTAGCTGAAGAACACCAGCATGTAGAGCACGGCGGGGGCGACGAACAGCCATTGGGAGGCGACGCGGCGGCGCCGGGCGGTCGCGCGCCGGTCCTCGGATCGGAGGCGCTCCCGGGACGCGGGCCCGGGGGAGTTCGCGGAGGCGGAGATGGTCGTCGTCATTGCCGGCTCCTCAGTTCCTGCCGCACCTGCGACTGCGCCCGCGACATGGCCTGCTCGGGGGTCGCCTCACCGGTCAGGGCGGCCTGCAGGGCGGTGCCGATGGCCTGGGAGTAGACGTTCCAGTCGGTGCCGACGTGCTCGGTCCGGCTGCGCGCCGTCTCGACCTGGTCGGCGAACGCCGCCAGCTTCGGCACCTCCTCGCGGTACCGCTCGGCCGCCTGCGGGTTCACCGGTACGTTGCTGGCCTTGGTGGACCACTCGAGCTGGGCCTGCGGCTCGGTCAGGCACGCCACCAGCTCGCCGGCGGTCTTCTCGCGCTCGGGGTGCTCGGTGTTGACCGGCACCGTGAAGGTCGTTCCGCCGATGGGCGCCACCGGCTCGTCGCCCTCCTCGGGTACCGGGACCTCCACGACGCCCCAGTCGAGGTCGGGGTGCTCGGCCAGCACGGGCTGCTGCCACGGGCCGTTGATCATCATGGCCGCGTTGCCCGCGATGAACTGGTCGTTGACGTCGGCCTGGGTCCAGTTCACCGCCGAGCGCGACGCCGATCCGTCCTCGACCAGCGAGACGACGAACTCCAGCGCCTCCACCGACTCCGGCGAGTCCAGCCGGCGCTCGTCGCCGCCGTTGGACCACAGCCACGGCAAGAACTGGTAGACGCCGTCCGCGGTGGACAGCGCGCTGATCGCCAGCCCGTAGCGGTCGCCCTCGGTGAGCCGCTCCGCCGACGCGCGCAGCTCGTCCCAGGTCCGCGGCGGCGCGACGCCCTCCTCCTCCAAAATGTCCTTGTTGTAGAACAGTCCGAGCGAGTTCACCGACCGGGCGGCGCCGTAGTAGGTGCCGTCGTAGCTGCCGAAGGAGCGGGCGCCCTCCGACAGGTCGTCGGGCGGCATGCCCAGCTCGGCCAGCGGCACCAGGCCGCCCGCGGAGGCGAACTGGGGCATGTCCGAGCCGTCGAGCACGAGCACGTCGGGCAGCGAGTGCGACGAGGCCATGCGCAGCGCCTTGGGCACCAGCTGGTCGGCGGGCACGCTCAGTTGGCGCACCTGCACCCCGGCGCGCTCGCCGCACTCCTTCATGACCTCGTCGTCCCAGCTGTGGTAGGGCTCGTCGGTGCTGGAGTTCATGATCGTGTACACGTCCGGGTCGGGCTCGGCGGCGCATCCGGCGCACAGCAGGGCCAGCGCGGCGGCCGCCGCGGGCACGCCGCGCGGCGGCCGCAGTAGGCGGTCTCTCATGGGGGTCTCCGTAGGGCGGGCGCAGCGGCCCGCGAGGGGTGGCGGACTCCTGGTCGGGGGAAGGGGACGGCGGGGCGGCGGGAGGCGCCCCGGGCGCGCGGCCGGGGGTCAGGGAGCCGGAGCCACCGTGGACCCCCGGATCATCCGCGGCGGGATGAGGCGGTGCCGAGCGGAGGGGCCGCCGGAGCGGCCGGGGTCGCCGGCCGCCTCGACCGCCTCGGCGGCCAGCCGGGTCACGGCGGCCGACATCTCGGCGACGGGCAGTTCGATGCGGGTGACGTCGAGGCCGCCGAGGTCCTCGGGGAAGCTGCCGACGGCCACCAGAGACACGTCGCGGGGCACCTGGATCCCGCGCGCCGCCAGATGCCGCAGGATTCCGGGGATCGCCGCGGGGTGCTGGACGGCCAGTGCCGTCGGCGGGTCCGCGGCGTCGAATCGCGCGTCGAGCCTGCGGTACAGCTCGGCGGGGTCGCCGCTGGAGTGGCAGACGTCGACGTGCGTGGCCGCCTCGGCCGCGGCGCGCTCGGCGCCGCGGATGCCGCGGACGGAGTAGGTGCGCCGGGTGTCGACGTCCTCCTCGACCGTGGCCAGGTACAGCACACGGCGGTGCCCGGCGTCGCGCAGAGCGCGCACGGAGGCCAGCGCGGACTCCTCCCAGTCGAGGTCGGTCCAGGGGGCGGCGGACTCGTCGGCGGGATGGCCGATCAGCGCGACGGGGAAGTCCAGCACGCGCATGGCCGCCACGCGGGGGTCCTCCATCTCGACGCCCATCAGCACCGCGGCATCGGCGAACCGGCTGCGCGCAGCCCGTTCCAAGCCCGCGCCGGCGTCGCCCGCGCCCGGCGGTGTCACCAGCAGCACCAGGTAGCCGTGCCGCCCCGCGGCCTCGCTCAGCCCGTACATGAAACGACCGCCGACCGGGAGGTACCCGGTCCCCGACAGCGGCAGCGCGAGCGCGAGGACGTCGGTGCGGGTGCTGCGCAGCGACCGGGCCCCGGCGTTGGGGTGGTAGCCGAGCTCCTCGACTGCGGCCTGCACGGCGGCGCGGGTCTCGGCCGAGATCTTGCGGGAACCGCTGAGCACATAGGAGACCGTGCTGGGCGCGACCCCCGCCGCCTGGGCGACGTCTTTGATGGTGGCCATCGGCTCCGCGCCTCCTCGCTCGTGTTCGAATCGATTCGACGAACGATTGCACTCGTTAGTCGAATCGATTCACCGCCGGGCGGCATGCTAGGCGTCATACGCCCGTGTGGCAAGCCCCACAGGAGAGGACGCCGGCGCCGGGACCAGCGGTCCGAGCCGGCGGTGAGAACGCTTCGCCCGGCCGGCGGCGGCCCGGACGGCGGCCGGTCCGTGGCCGCAATCGGCCGGATGCACGTTTCCGCCGCCGTTTCCGCACACAGCCCGTCACAGCACGCGACAATGGTGCGGCTTCCAGGTCACCCGGCCGGACCGCTCCTGTGGTCCTCGTGCGTGTGATCGTCGTCAACAGTGTGCGTGGGGGCGGTTGCAAGCGCGTCTCCACCAGCCGAGCATCGGTAGCGGGGGACCGGCCGTGGGTACGTACTGGGAGAAGCATCCCAAGAAAGACGGTCGGGAAGTCCTCCACGAGTTCGACCGCCTAGGCTGGAGAATCGAGGATCCGCCCAAGTACTTCACCGTCTACTGTCCGTGCGGTGATCACATGACCCATATCCACCTCACCCCTTCCAACCCTCGCCACTGGGAGGAGCGGCTCCGCTGGGCGAAGCGTCGATCATGCATGAGGACGACCGAGGAGGACCGATGAGCAAGCAGGCGGTGAAGGTTGCTTTCGACCTTTACGTCGCGACTGCCGTTCCAGTGTCTCCCGCGTCGTTCCACCGGCGAGCGAGCTCCCTGATGGATGCGCTCATGGACCTCGACGCGTGCAACGACGACATCGCGGACCCCACTGTGAGCAGCGACGCCGGAGAATCGGTGATGAATGTGGAGGTCCTGGTCTTCACCGACGACCCGATCGCAGCGCTGGAGAAGGCGTCCGCGATCCTGAGGACCGCGCTGCACGCCGCCGGAGCCGCGACCTCGGCGTGGCCGATCACCCGCATGACGCATCACACCGGAACCGTCACCCGTCTGGCCGAGGCCTGACGCGTCAGCGTGGGCGTGCCCCCGGCCCGCGCGTACCCGGCGGAAGGCGGGCCTCCCGGGAGCGGCAGCGAAGCGGTACGTCGCCGAGCCCAGGAGCCGGCGGGGCGCGGTCCCACTCGTTGTGTGAACGCTCCCACAGGCGTTGCGGGACCACCGGTCGGATATGCAGGGATCGAATCGCGGCTCCGGCGTAGTCCCAGGTGATTCGGACTCCGCCGGCCTGCGAGCGATCCCGGTACCCTCCCTTCTGCCACGCGCTACCCGGCCGCCTCCCGCAGCACCCGCACGCCGCCCGCCGGTACGGTCCAGTGCCGGGCGGGACCCTCGTCGGCGAGCAGGTCGGTTCCCGCGAGGGGGGCCACGGCGTCGGCGCCGGTGTGGTTGAGCACGACGAGGAAGGACTCCGCGCCCGCGGTCCGGCCGGCGCAGCCGGGCGAGGCTCTGCCGGCTTCGCCCGTCGGCTTCTTCGACCCGCTGGCGCGTCTTCACTGCGTTCTCGGTCTCGGGGCCCTCCCGGTCCGGACGGCGCAACCGGTGCCCTCGATCCGGTGGCCGGCCCAGCGCAGGGTCGTTTCGCGCAGTCGCGCCCCTGCCGGCCCGCCGGCGCCGACGACACGGCGCCGCAGGCGCTCGCGCGATCCGGTCCGCGGATTCGCATCGGCCGGGTCCGGCCTTAGTCGGAACCGCGGCCGCGCCGGGTGCATTTCAGGGACGGTTGAACCGGCCGACGGAAGGCGAGGCAATGAGGGAGCACCCCACCACCGGGATCGGCGGGCTGCTGCACGGCAGGCGGCGCAAGCAGTCGCTCATGGTCATCGGCGCGATTCCGGCGGTCGGCGGCGGCCTGCAGTTCTTCCAGGGCACGACCGACTACTCCGACCACACCGCGCGCGTCGAGGCGACCGTGGTCGAGCGCGAGGTCGCCGTCTCCGCCTCCGACCCCGGCGAGCCGGCGGTGGAGGAGATCACGGTCTACGTGGGCTACCGGGCCGAGGGCGCGGAGCACGACCGCGTCGAGCTCGCCGGGCTCGGCGCCGACACCTACCAGGAGGGCGACAGGCTCACCGTGGCCTACGCGCCGGGGGAGCCGGGCCACGCCGTCACGCCGCGCAGCACCGGCGCGTGGGCGTACTCCTGGCGCCTGCTCTTGGGCGCGGCCTCCGTGCTCGCCGGGCTCGGCGCCGTCGCCGCGGGGGCCGTGCTCCTGCGCGGCGCCTCCCGCACCGAACGCCGCGGTCCCTGACCCCCTGCCCGGAGGCCCCGCCGTCCGGCGGTGCGGGCGCGCGGCGCTGGAACCCCGGCCGCGGGCGGCGCGTCCGAGCATTCGAACAGTGCAGAGGCGATGAGGAGACGAGGACGGTCCCCGTGGGCGGCAAAATGCGGTTCGGGTCCAAGCGGAAGCGGAAGCGCCAGTCGGTGCTGGGGATCGGGGGCGCGTTGGCGATCGTCGGCGCGGCCTTCCTCCTCCAGGGGATGACCGACTACACCGATCACACCGCGCGCGCCGAGGCGACGGTGGTCGAGCGCGACGTGGACGTCGACTACGACGACGACGGCGACCGCAGGGAGGACGTCACCGTCTACGTCGACTACGCGGCCGCAGGCGCCCCGCAGTCCCGTGTCGAGCTCCGCGGCCTGGGCTCCGACGGCTTCCACGAGGGCGAGACCCTCACCGTCGCCTACGCGCCGGGGGAGCCGGGCCACGCCGTCACGCCGCGCAGCACCGAGAAGGGCGCCTACGCCTTCGGGTTCTACCTGGGCGTGCCGATCCTCCTGCTGGGGCTCGGCACGACCGCCGTCGGAGTCCTCGTCCTCGTGCGAAAGGGCGGCGCGAAGGCCGCGCGGCTCCCTTAACGCCCCCCTGACGGCCGAATGCCCCCGCGGCTCTGGCCCGGCGCACCGCGCGGCGGCACCATGGCGGCAGGACGCCGACGGTCTGAGCCGCCCCACGGCGGGCTCTTCGGCGCCGCGAGGAGGAATGCGCGATGGACGTGGTGAGGCTGGACGCCGTTGCGGCGGGCATGGAGGAGTCCGTCGGGGGCAAGGCCGCCGGGCTCGGCGCGATGGTCGCCCTGGGTGAGCGCGTGCCGCCGGGTTTCTGCCTCACCACCGACTCCTACGCGGCGGGGGAGATCCCCGAGGATGCGCTGCTGGCGGCCTACCGCGAACTCGGGGGCGGGCCCGTGGCCGTGCGCTCCAGCGCCACCGCCGAGGACCTGCCCGAGGCCAGCTTCGCCGGCCAGCAGGAGACCTACCTCAACGTGGAGGGCGAGGGCGCGCTGGTCGACGCGGTGCGCCGCTGCTGGGAGTCGCTGGAGACCGACCGGGCCCGCGCCTACCGCGAGGCCAACCTGCCGCCCGGGACCGAGGCGCGCATGGCCGTGGTCGTGCAGCGCATGGTCGACGCCGAGACGGCCGGCGTGCTGTTCACGGCCGACCCGACGACCGGCAGCCGCTCGCGCAGCGTCGTCGACGCGGTACCCGGTCTGGGAACGGCGGTGGTCGACGGCAGCGTGACCCCCGACCACTACGTCCTCGAAGCCGGCGCCCACCCCGAGGGCCCCGACGACGGCTGCCTCTCGCCCGGGCAGCTCGCGGAGCTGCACGCGGCCGGCGAGCGGCTGCAGCACGGCCTCGGCGCGCCGCAGGACGCCGAGTGGGCCTACGACCGCGACGGCGTCCTCTGGCTGCTGCAGTCGCGCCCGATCACCGCGCTCTTCCCGCTCCCGGCCGAGCCCCGGAGGCCCGGGCCCCGCTTCTACGTGGAGGTCGGCAACATCCAGGGCATGGTCCGGCCGTTCACCCCCGTCGGCATGTCCATGCTCGAAGAGGCCGTCGAGCGCATGTTCGCCGTCGCGCGCCTGGACGACGGCGTCCGGGACTACGTCGACGTGGCCGCGATCGGCGGCCGGCTCTTCGTCGACCTCACCGGCCTGATGCGGATGCCGCGGGTCCGGCCCGACCTGGCCGACAGCATGACGGTCTACGGCCCGCGGGTGCAGGCCGCCGTGCGGCGCATGGCGCAGGACCCGCGCTTCACCGCGGTCCCGCCACCCGGCCGGTTCCCCGTGCTGCCCGTGCTCCAGTTGGCGCTGCGCTACGGGCCGTCCTCGGTGCTCGCCTGCGCCGACGTCCTCGCCCGCCCCGAAGCGGCCCGCGCCCGGGCCCGCGCGGGCGTCGCCGAGCTCCGCCGCCACCGCGGTCCCGGCGCGGAGGCCGACGCCGCCGAGCGGCTGCGCTACCTCCGCGAGGACGGCTTCTCCGCGATCTACGGGCCCGCGATCGCCCGGGTCGCGATGCCGACCATGGTCGGCGTGTTCCTGCCCATGGCGGTCCCGGCGCTGCTGAAGGGCGTCGCCACGGCCGAGGAGGCCGCCGAGGTCCTGGCCGGGGCGCCGCACAACATCACGACCGAGATGGACCTGGAGCTGTGGCGGCTGGCCGAGGGAGCGGCCGAGCACCGCGACCTGCTGACCGGGACCGACCCCGGCGAGCTGGCGGCCCGCTACCACGCGGGGACGCTACCCGACATCGGCTTGGAGGGGTTCCTGCGCCGCTACGGCCACCGCGCGGGCGGGGAGATCGACCTCGGCGTGCCGCGCTGGGCGGAGGACCCCGCGCCGCTGTTCGCGACCATCGCGAACTACCTGCGTTCGGACGATCCCGACCAGGCGCCCCCGCGGCGCTTCGAGCGCGCTGCGGCCCGCGCCGAGGCCGCCGTCGCCGACCTGTCGCGGCGCGCGGTCCGCGCCCGGCCGGTGCGCGGGCGCGTCGCCGCGTTCCTGATGCGCCGCACCCGCGAGCTGGTCGGCATGCGGGAGCTGACGAAGTTCGCCTGGCTGATCCCCTACGCCGAGATGCGCCGGCAGCTGCTGCTCGCCGGAGCCGAGCTGGCCGACCGCGGCCTGCTCGACGCGGCCGAGGACATCGTGTTCCTCGATCTCGACCGGGCCCGCGCGGCAGCCGAGCGCGGTGTCGACCAGCGCGACCGCGTCGCCGAACAGAAGGCCTTCTACACCCGCGAGCTGCGCCGCCGGCACGTCCCGGCCGCGATGCTGTCCGACGGCACCGACGTCGAGGCGCTGGCCCCGCCGCTGCCCGCCTCCGAGGGGACCCTCGTCGGCGCCCCGGCCGCGGCGGGCCGGGCCACGGGGCGCGCGCGAGTGGTCCTCGACCCGGCGGGCGCACGGATCGAACCGGGGGAGATCCTGGTGGCCCCGACCACCGACCCGGGGTGGACCCCGCTGTTCATGACGGCCGGCGGCCTGGTCACCGAGACCGGGTCGGCGGTGGCGCACGGCCCCACGGTGGCGCGCGAGTACGGCATCCCGGCCGTGATCTGCCTGAGCGGGGCCACGCAGACGATCTCCACCGGCGACCTGATCACGATCGACGGCGGCGCCGGGACGGTGGTCGTCGAAGAGGAGGCGGACAAGACGGCGTGAGGCCGGCCGGTCAGCCGGTCGGCCTTGAGGGCGGCTATGAAGGCGTGCCAGGAGTCGGCGGGGGAAGGACAGGCGGCCGAGCTCCCGGTGCCGGGTGTCGCCAAGGTGCACTCGGCGTCCGGCGTCGGCCACCTCGACGCAGTTGCCACCGCGGGCGCCGCTGCAGCTGGACGTGTGCCAGCCGAAATCACGGATCTCATTCAGTCCCGTGTACTGAAGAAGGAAGTCGCCGGACCCGTCTGGAGAGAGCGCAACCGAACGTCGTGCACCGAAGCGCAACGTAAATCGCGGGACTTCCCCTGTGTCGGTGATCACCTGTCCGCTCCCGGGGATCGCGGCGCAAGCCGGGTCTCGCCGTTGCTCATGCCCAGCACCTGGGACGCCGTCCATCGCTGCGTGCACGCCTCTTGCGAAGGGAAGACCGCGCTGACGGGCGGGGCCCGGCCACCGCCGATCCGACGGGTCGGTCGCGCGGCCCTCAACGCCGGGTCCGACGAGACGGCCTCGACCCCGCCCGGGTCGTGTCGCTGCGCGGCGCGGCTCCTCGGCTCCGCGGTGGCGGGGGCGGAAGCGGTCCGTACGAGTCCGCCCCCACGGCGGGGCCGGGGTTTCGGTCCCCGGCCTGCCCGCCGGGTTTCGCGGCCGGGTCCCGGGCGCGCTGCGCCGGCCGGTTCCGCCCTGTCGAGTGCGGTCACCGAGCGAACACCCCTTGACACCCGCGTGTCACCGGGGCACTATCTAGAACACTATTTCCGCTAGATGAACTTTCTCCGTTGCGACAAAGAATGTTAGCGCTAACATTCAGATGGATAAATCGGGGCCGGCCTGCCGCGGGACGCGTGCGGCCGCTCTCCGACCGTGCGCGCCAGTTTCCCCGGGATTTCCCGGTTCGACGCTGACCGACCATTCCCGGACCCCTTTCCTTCTACCTCCTCTTCCGGAACACCTGCGCGGAAAACCGGATACGCGGCGTGCGAACCGCGGTCCGCTCTGTTCTCGGCGGCGCGGTGTGCGCCCGCGGCGACCGCTCCCTGCTCTGGGCCCCCGACCGACCCCCGCACCCGCCGGCCCGCTTCGGCCGGCGGTACACCCCCCATCGGAGGAGACTTGCGAGCCAACCGAAGGAGAACGGCGGCCGCCACGAGTGCGCTGCTCGCCGGCGTACTGTGCGCCGTCCCGGCGGCGGCGCCCGCATCGGCCGCGACCGAGTACGGCATCGACGTCGACACCGCAGCCGCCGGCCCGCAGATCAGCGACCGGATGTACGGCATCTTCCTGGAGGACATCAACCACGCCGCCGACGGCGGCCTGTATGCCGAGCTCGTGCAGAACCGCTCGTTCGAATACAGCACCGCCGACAACGAGAACTACACCCCGATGACCTCCTGGGAGGAGGTCGCCACCGGAAACGCCGCAGGAAACGCGAAAGTCGTGAACGACGACGGCCGGCTGCACGAGCGGAACCGCAACTACCTGCGGCTCGCGCTTCCCGCGGACGGCGGCGAATACGGCGTGGTGAACAGCGGGTATTCCACCGGAATCACCGTCTCCGAAGGAAAGAGGTACGACTTCTCCGTGTGGGCCAAGGCCCCCGGAAGGGGTGCGACACCGCTGAGGGTCCGGCTCCGCGACGCGCAGGGCGAGCCGCTGGCCGAGCCGCTCACGCTCGACGCCGACGAGCGCGGCTGGGCCCGCTACTCCGGAACGCTGACCGCCTCCTCCTCCAGCACCACCGGCCGGCTCGCCGTCACCGGAAGCGGCGGCGGGTCGCTCAGCCTGGACATGGTCTCGCTGTTCCCGCGCGACACCTTCAAGGGCCGCGAGAACGGCCTGCGCGAGGACATCGCGCAGAAGATCGCCGCACTCGACCCCGGCTTCGTGCGCTTCCCCGGGGGCTGCCTGGTCAACACCGGCAGCCACGAGGCCTACGAGGGCCCCGACTGGCCGCGGGAGCGGTCCTACCAGTGGAAGGACACCGTCGGCCCGGTCGAGGAGCGCGCCGCCAACCACAACTTCTGGGGCTACAACCAGTCCTACGGCCTGGGGTACTACGAGTACTTCCAGTTCGCCGAGGACCTCGGCGCGATGCCGCTGCCGGTCGTGCCGGCCATGGTCACCGGCTGCGGCGAGAACCGGGCCACCGACGCCCCGGAGCTGCTGCAGCGCCACATCCAGGACACCCTGGACCTGATCGAGTTCGCCAACGGGCCCGCCGACTCCGCGTGGGGCTCGCTGCGCGCCGAGATGGGACACCCCGAGCCCTTCGGCCTGACCCACGTGCAGGTCGGCAACGAGGAGAACCTGCCCGACGCCTTCTTCGAGCGGTTCGCGAAGTTCCGCGGGGCGATCGAGGCCGAGTACCCCGGAATCACGGTGATCGGCAACTCCGGACCGGCCTCGGGCGGCACCGTCTTCGAGCGGGCCTGGGAGCTGAACCGGCAGCACGACGTGGAGCTGGTCGACGAGCACTACTACAACTCGCCCGAGTGGTTCCTGTCCAACAACGAGCGCTACGACTCCTACGACCGCGAAGGCCCCAAGGTCTACCTGGGCGAGTTCGCCTCGCAGGGCAACCGGTTCTCCAACGCCCTGGCCGAGGCCGCCTACATGACCGGGCTGGAGCGCAACGCCGACGTGGTCGAGATGGCCTCCTACGCCCCGCTGCTGGCGGCCGCGTGGGACACCCAGTGGACCCCCGACATGATCTGGTTCGACAACAGCACCACGTGGGGCTCGGCCAACTACGAGGTGCAGCGGCTGTTCTCCGCCAACACCGGCGACAGCGTGGTGCCCAGCACCGCGACCGGCACACCCGGCGCCGCCGGCCCGATCACCGGCGCCGTGGGGCTGTCCACCTGGAACACCAGTGCCGAGTACGACGACGTCCGGGTGACCTCCGCCGAGGGCGAGACGCTGCTCAGCGACGACTTCTCGTCCGGCGCGGACGGGTGGACCCACATCACCGGCGCCGGGACCTGGGCCGTCGAGAACGGCGCCTACGTCCAGACCGAGACGACCGGCGAGAACACGATGGTCACCGCAGGGGACTCCGGCTGGACGGACTACGACCTGGAGGTGACCGCGACCAAGCGCGAGGGCGCCGAGGGCTTCCTCATCGGGTTCGGCGTGCGGGGCACCGACGACTACTACTGGTGGAACCTCGGCGGGTGGAACAACACCCAGTCCGCGGTCGAGCGCACCTCCGGCGGCGCGAAGAGCCTGGTCGTCTCCGACGACACCACCATCGAGGCCGGGCGCGCCTACGACATCCGCGTCGAGGTGCGCGGGCGCGACGCCACCCTCTACCTCGACGGTGAGAAGTGGGGCGGCTTCACCGCGCCGACACCGGAACCGTTCCGCCAGGTCGTCACCCGCGACGAGCGGACCGGCGAGCTGATCGTCAAGGTCGTCAACGCACAGGGCGAGGCGGCCCGCACCTCGATCGACCTGGGCGGCGCCCGGGTGGAGCCGACCGCCGAGCTGACCGTCCTCTCGGCCGACCCGGCCGCGGAGAACACGGCGGACGACCGCCCCGTCAGCCCGGAGACCTCCACGATCGAGGGAGCGGACTCCTCGTTCATCCACACCTTCCCGGCGCACTCGGTCACCGTCATGCGCCTCACGCCGCAGGACTGATCCCCGTGGACCCCGCCCGCCGGGCACCGGGCAGGAGCCGGTGCCCGGCGGGCGGCCTGCGTTCGCCCGGGCGGCCCCACCGCGGGGACGCCTCGGCACCGCCGGGAACGGAGGCTCGGACAGCAGCCGCCCCGGCAGCGGTGGGGGCGTCTACGCGCCGCCGCTTCGGCTGCGCCGTTCCGCCATCGCCTCGACGCCGGACATGAGCAGGTCGAGGCCGAAGGCGTAATGGGAGTTGGGGTCGTCGCACGCGCTCAAGGGGGCGGCGGCCTCCACGAGGCGCGGGTAGCGCGCGGGCGGAAGCGACTCCAGGAAGCCGCGGACGCGCCGGCGCTCGTCCGTCTCGCCGGGCTCGTCGGGGGCGGCCCCTTCGCGCGCCCGCACGACGAGGTCGGTGACGGTGCTCAGCGCGTGCCGGGCGACCTGTGTCGCCTCGGTGGGCGAGAACCCCGCCTCCCTGAGGTCGCCGAGCATCGCCTCGGTGGTGCGCAGGCCGCTTTCGGAGGTCGTTCTGCGGCTCGCCACGAGGGGAGCGGCGCGGGGGTGGGTGCGCAGCACGGCGACCATGGACTCCAGCAGCGCCCGCAGCCGCGGCCGCCACGCGCCGGCGGGCCGCCGCACCTCCGCGTCGATCTTCTCGTGCAGCCGGTCGGCCATGCCGTCCAGCAGCTCGTCCTTGCTGCGGAAGTGCCAGTAGAGCGCCATCGGCGTGACGCCGAGCTCGTGCGCCAGCCGGCGGATCGTGACGGCCTCAAGCCCCGCCGAATCGGCGAGCGCGAGCGCCCCCTCGGCGACCGCGCCCGGGGTGAGGGTCGCCCTGTCCGCTGCGTCCGTGCGCCTGCGCTGAGCCATCGATTGACGATCGTACAGCGTACAGTCTAGCCTCCGTATCGTACTAAGTACATGTACAGTGTTCTAAGAGGGGGAGGCGGGTATGGCGGCGAGCCTGAAGAGGTGGTTCTACCGCGGCGGGCGGCCCAACCGCGCGGCGCGCGCCATCGACCGGTGGACGGGGAGGCTTTACGCGCTCGGTATCGCCCCGAACCGCCTGGTCGTCCTTGAGGTGGCCGGGAGGCGCACGGGCCGGACCGTCGCGACGCCGCTCGTCATGGCCGTGGTCGGCGGCGAGCGCCACCTGGTGTCGATGCTCGGCGAGGGGTCGAACTGGGTGCGCAACGTGCGAGCGGCGGGCGGTGCCGCGGTGCTGCGCCACGGCCGCCGGGAGGAGGTGTGCCTCGACGAGGTCGCGCCCGAGCACCGCGCCGCGGTGCTGCGGGCCTACCTGAAGCGGGCGCCCAACGCCCGCGTGCACGTGCCGGTCGCGGCCGATGCGCCGGAGGCGGAGTTCGCGCGGGTGGCGCCCCTGTTCCCGGTGTTCCGCGCAACCCCCGCCGCGCCGCCGCCCCACGACCCGGAGCCCACTCCCGGCACACGCTGAGCCTCGCCCGGCCGGCGGCCCCCGCTGCGCAGTGGGCCCGGCCGTGCTCGGGAAGCCGAACCCGGTCCCGCACCCCGGGGCTCCGGGGTGCGGGACCGCCGCGAACCGGTGAACCCACGCACGCCACGGGTCCTGCCGCCGGCTCAGCCCTGCGGGGTAGGTAGGTGGACGCGTTCGCCGGACGTGCCGAAGACGCCGGGGACCGCGACGGGTCCGCGTCCTGTTGCGCCGAACCCGTGCGGGATCCGGCGGTCGGCCCCGGTCGCTTCGTCGGCGCCCACGACGAAGCCATGGTCGCCGGGTTTCACACCGAGCCGCCCCTCGCAGGATGTCGCGCCATTGCTCGCCTTGTGTTCGCACGTGCGCATCCTCATCGCGGTCCGGAACGGCCATCGTGAGGCGATGTCCGCCCTGCCGGCGCGACAGGCGACCGGGCCGGTGCGGCCCGCGGCGAACCGGCGGGCGAGCGCCGCGCCGGCCCCCGAGGGCGCCGCCGCGCGAAGGAGCCGGGGTCAGTGGCGCCGGCGCAGCTCCGCGGCCGCCGCGGTGAGGGAGCGGAGCTTGCCCAGGGCCGACTCGCGCGGCAGGTACTTCATGCCGCAGTCGGGGGCGAGCACGAGCCGCTCCGGTGACACGTGGTCCAGGGCCCGTTCGGCGCGCTCGACCACGGTCCGGGGTGGTTCCACCTCCGGGGTCGACAGGTCGAGGACCCCGAGGACGACGGTCTTGTCCGGCAGCCGCCGCAGCACGGAGCAGTCCAGCCCGGACTGGGCGGTCTCGATCGAGACCTGGTCCACCGGGCAGTCGGCGAGTTCGGGAAGGAAGGAGTAGGCCTCGGGGCGCTCGTGGATGATCGCCGCGTAGCCGAAGCAGATGTGCACCGCCGTGGTGCCCGGGGCGCCGCGCAGCGCCCGGTCGAGCGCCTCGATGCCGTACTCCCGCGCCGCCTCGGCGCGCGCCTGCAGGTAGGGCTCGTCGAGCTGGACGATGTCGGCCCCGGCGGCGAACGCCTCGTGCAGCTCCTCGTTGACCGCCGCGGCGTAGTCCATCGCCATCGCGCGGGTGTCGGCGTAGTGGTCGTTCTGTGCCTGCTGGGCCATCGTGAACGGGCCCGGGACGGTGATCTTGATCTTTCGGTCGGTGACTCCGCGCAGGTAGGCGGTGTCCTTCGCGGCCCGTCCCGCGCCGCGGCGGATCGGCCCCACCACCCGCGGTACGGAGGTGGGTTCGCCGCTGCGGTCCAGCGCTGTGCCGGGTCGGTCCACGTCCACTCCCGCCAGCAGGGTCGCGAAGTGGTTGGAGTAACTTTCGCGCCGCACCTCGCCGTCGGTGACGATGTCCAGTCCCGCGGCGTGCTGGTCGTGCACGGCGAGCACGGTCGCGTCGCGGAAGGCCTCCTCGCGCAGGTCCTCGTCGACGCGCCACAGCTCGCGCGCCCGCACCCGCGGCGGGAACCGCCCTTTCAGCTTGTCGCGGTCGATCAGCCAGTCCGGCTGCGGGTAGCTCCCGACCAGCGAGGCGGGAAACAGCACGGCGCTCTCCCTCCGACGGCGCAGGCCCCGGAGCCGTCCCGCTCGGTCGATCCGGTCGGTCGATCCGGCGGGCGCCCCGCGCGACCGGGCACCCTGAGCCTAGGCAACCCGGGACCGCCGCACAACGGGTCTGCACGGCCCGCGTCGGCTACACCGCCGCCCCCCGGTCCGCGCTCGCGCGGTGCTCCCGCTCGGGGGCCTCGGGGGCAAGGCGGCCTTCGCGCAGGTGGAGGCGGTGGTCGGCCCTGCGCGCGGCCTGCGGGTCGTGGGTGGCGTGCAGGACGGTCACCCCGTCGGCGCACAGGTCCTCCAGGATGGCGGGTATCGCCTCCTGGGTCGCCGCGTCCAGGCCGGTGGCGGGCTCGTCGAGGAGTAGCAGGTCGGAGCGCTGCGCCAGTCCCTGGGCGAGCAGGGTGCGCTGCCGCTGGCCGCCCGAGAGGGAGCCCAGCGGACGCGCCGCCAGGTCGGCGATGCCCAGCCGCTCCATGCAGTCCGCGACGATCGCCCGGTCCGCTGCGGTGAGCCGCCGCCACAGGCCCCGGTGCGCCCACCGCCCCATGGCCACGGCCTCCCGCACGGTCACGGGCAGGGAGTCGGGGACCGCGCTGTGCTGCACCACCAGGGCCGGCCGCTCGGTGTGGAACCGCTCGACCGCGCCGGAGGCGGGGGCGTGCACCCCCGCGACGACGCCCAGCAGCGTCGACTTGCCCGACCCGTTGGCTCCCAGCAGCGCCGTCACGCGGCGCGCGGGCACGGCGGCGGTCACCTCCCGGAGGACGGTGGTGGGGCCGTAAGCGGCGCAGACCGCGCGCAGCGCGACGGCGGCGTGTGTGCTGTGCTGCACGTTGCCTCCCTATTGACATTGATAATCATTTTCATTGTACGGTCGTCGCATGGACTGGTTGACCGAACCGTTCGCGGTGTCATTCGTCGCACGGGCGCTGCTGGCGGGACTCCTGGTCGCGAGCGCCTGCGCGCTCGCCGGGACCTGGGTGGTGCTGCGCGGCATGGCGTTCCTCGGCGACGCGATGTCGCACGGCATGCTGCCCGGGGTGGCGCTGGCCTCCCTGCTGGGCGGCAGCCTGTTCCTCGGCGCTGCGGCCAGCGCCGTCGCGATGGCCCTGGGCGTCGCCGCCGTGACCCGCTGGTCCCGGATATCCCAGGACACCGGAATCGGACTGCTGTTCGTCGGGATGCTCTCCCTCGGCGTGATCATCGTGTCCTACTCGCAGTCCTTCGCGGTCGACCTCACCGGGTTCCTCTTCGGCGACGTGCTGGCGGTGCGCCCCCGCGACCTCCTCGTGCTCGCCCTGGCGGCGGCCGCCGCCGCGGCGGTCTCCCTGCTGGGCCACCGCGCCTTCGTCGCCCTGGCGTTCGACCCCCGCAAGGCCCGGACACTGGGCCTGCGCCCGCGCCTGGCCCATGCGGCGACGCTCGGCCTGGTCACCCTCGCGATCGTGGCGTCCTTCCACGTCGTGGGCACGCTGCTGGTCTTCGGACTGCTGATCGCGCCTCCCGCGGCGATGGCGCTGTGGGCGCGGCGGATCCCCGTGGTGATGCTCGGCGCCGCCCTCATCGGATCGGCGGCGACCTTCGCCGGCCTGCTCGTCTCCTGGCACCTGGGAACCGCGGCCGGCGCGACCATCGCGGCGGTCGCCGTGGTCGTGTTCTTCCTCTCCGCCCTGGCGGCGCGCCTGCGCGACCTGCGTCCCGGAGCCGCGCCGCCCCCCTTCGGCCCGCCCCCTGAGCAGCCCCCCGAACCGGCAGGTCCCCGAACCATCCCCGAACAGGAGTACGAGTGCACACGATGATGGGAAGCAGAGCCGGAGCGGCCCTGGCCCTGGCCGCCGGCGGGCTCATGGCCGCGGGATGCGGCGGTGGCGCGGCCGAACCGTCCGGCGGGGAGGAGTCCGCGCCGCACGGCCACGTCGAGGGCGCCCGCGAGGCCGCGGAGCCGCAGTGGCGGCTGGTCCTGGCCGACACCGCGGCCGGCTCCCTGCACACTCTCGACCCCGCGACCGAGAAGGCCGCCCGGGTCGGCGAGGCGGCGGGAGCCGAGGAGGCCGCGACCGACGGCCGCTTCGCCTACTTCTCCTCCGGCGGCTCGACCACCGTCCTGGACAGCGGGGCCTGGACCGTCGACCACGGCGACCACGTGCACTACTACACCGCCGAGCCCGCGGTCCTCGGCGAGGTCGCGACCGGCAGCGGCCTGCGGGCCGCGGCGGACAAGGCCGTCAGCGCCCTCGTCTCCGACGCCGGGATCCGCTTCCTCGACCGCGCGGCCTTGGCGGACGGCGAGGTCGTCCGCACCGCCGCCGACCTCGGCGGCGCGGCGGCCCTGCCCTACGGCGAGCGGCTGGTGGTGGCCGGCCGGGACGGCTCCGTGCGCGTCTTCGACCGCTCCGGCGCGTCCGCCGCGGCCGCAATCGCCGAGGACTGCCCCGACCCGCGCGGCCAGGCGGTCACCCGGCGCGGCGCGGTCATCGGCTGCTCCGACGGCGCCCTGGTCGTGACCGGCGAGGGCGGCTCCCTGAAGGCCGAGAAGATCGCCTACCCCGACGAGGGGGCCGACCCCGTCCGCTCGTTCCACCACCGACCGGGAGCCCCGGTGCTCGCGGGGGCGGCGGGCGACGGCGGCGTGTGGGTGCTCGACGTCGCGGCGGGGGAGTGGACCCTGCTCGACACCGGCCCCGCCGCCGCTGTGAGCGCGGCGGGCGAGCAGATGCCGGTCCTGGTCCTGGGCGAGGACGGGCGGCTGAGCGCCTACGACCCCGCGACCGGCGAGAGGACCGCGCAAAACCGCCTCATGGACGCCGAGACCGCGGGCGCCTCCCCGGCTCCGTCCCTCACGGTCGACACCGCCCGCGCCTACGTCAACGACCCCGCGGCCGACGCGGTCTACGAGGTCGACTACAACGACGACCTGCGCCTGGCGCGCACCTTCGACCTCGCGTTCAGCCCCGACCTGATGGTGGAGACGGGATGGTGAGCGCGACGCCCGCGAAGCCGCGGCTCCCGGTCCCAGCGCGCGCGGGCCGGCGGCACCGGACCCGCCGCCCCGCACGGCGCGCGGCCGCCGTGCTGCCGGCGCTGCTGCTCGTGCTCGCACCGGCCGCCCTCTCCGGGTGCGCGGCGTTCGGCGCGCAGCGCTCCGGCATCGTCGTCACCACCAACATCCTCGGCGACGTCGTGCGCAACGTCGTCGGCGACCAGGCCGAGGTCACCGTCCTGATGGGCCCCAACGCCGATCCGCACTCCTTCGGCGTCTCCGCGCGGCAGGCCGCCGAGCTCCAGGACGCCGAGCTCGTCGTCTACAACGGCCTCGGCTTGGAGGAGGGCGTGCTGCGCAACGTCGAGGCGGCCGAGGAGGCGGGCGCCCCGTCCCTCGCCGTCGCCGAGGGGGTCGACCCGATCGGCTTCTCCGGCGGCGACACCGCCGGCGAGCCCGACCCGCACTTCTGGACCGACCCGGTCCGCGTCGAGAGGGCTGCCGGCCTCATCGCCGACGAGGTGGTCGACAGCGTCGACGGCGTCGACGCCGATGCGGTGCGCGCCAACGCCGAGGACTACCGCGGGCGGGTCGACCGGCTGCACGAGCGGGCGAAGGAGCGCTTCTCGGAGATCCCGCCGGAGCGGCGCAAGCTCGTCACCGACCACCACGTCTTCGGCTACCTGGCCCAGCGGTACGGCTTCGAGGTCGTCGGCGCGGTCGTCCCCAGCGGCACCACGCTGGCCTCGCCGAGCAGCTCCGATCTGAAGTCCCTGGCCGACGCGGTCCGCGCGGCCGGCGTGCCCGCGGTCTTCGCCGACTCCTCCAGACCCGACCGCCTGGCCCGGGTGATGGCCGATGAGGCCGGAGTCGACGTCGCGGTGGTGCCGCTGTACTCCGAGTCCCTCACCGCCGAGGGCGGTGGAGCCGCGACCTACCTGCAGATGGCGCGCAGCAACACCGACGACATCGCCGACGCCCTCACCGGCTGAGCGGCCCGCAGCCGCTCGGACCCCGGCGACTCCGCCCCCGCACCCCCCGCACGAAAGGGCGGCCCCAGCGGCCCCCGTCCCCTAAGAGAAACGGAAGGCACCCATGCGAGACGAACTCCGCCGACCGCGGCGGCGCCGATCACGCGCCGCGCTGTCGGTACCGGCCGCCGTGGCGGCCCTCGGCCTGGCCGCGACCGCGTGCGGCCAGGCCGCAGGACCGGACGGCGGCGCCGAGGAGGCCGCCAACACGGCCGCGAAGGTGGACGACGCCCTCGTCGCCACCTACGACGGCGGCGTCTACGTGATCGACGGCACGACGCTGGAGGTCGTCGAGGACCTCCGGCTGGACGGGTTCAACCGGCTCAACCCGGCGGGCGACGGGCGGCACGTGCTCGTGTCGACGTCATCGGGCTTCCGCGTCCTCGACGCCGCGGGCGCCGAGCTGACCGACGCCGAGTTCGAGGCGTCCAAGCCCGGCCACGTCGTGCGCCACGCCGGGAAGACGGTCCTGTTCGCCGACGGCTCCGGCGAGGTTACCTCCTTCGACCCCGGCGAGCTGGGGGAGGGGCTGCCCGAGGCCGAGACCCACACCACCGAGCACGCCCACCACGGGGTCGCGGTCGCGCTGGAGGGCGGCGGCCTGGCGACGACCATCGGGGACGAGGAGGAGCGCACCGGCGTCCGCATCCTCGACGCCGACGGCGAGGAGACCGCCCGCAACGAGAGGTGCCCCGGTGTGCACGGCGAGGAGACCGCCCGCGGCGGGGCCCTGCTGTTCGGCTGCGAGGACGGGGCGCTGGTCTACTCCGGCGGCGGGTTCACCAAGATCGACAGCCCGGACGACTACGGCCGCATCGGAAACCAGGCCGGGCACGAGGACTCCCGCTACGTGCTGGGCGACTACAAGACCGACCCCGAAGCCGAGCTGGAGCGCCCCGAGCGGGTGTCCGTCCTCGACACCGCCGAGCCCACGCTGGAGCTCGTCGACCTGGGCACCAGCTACAGCTTCCGCTCCCTGGGCCGGGGGCCCGACGGCGAGGCGCTGGTCCTGGGCACCGACGGCGCGGTCCACGTGATCGACCCCGCGGCCGCCGAGGTCACCGACTCCTTCCCGGTCATCGGGGAGTGGCGGGAGCCCCTGGAGTGGCAGCAGCCGCGCCCCACACTGTTCGTGCGCGGCGCCACGGCCTACGTGACCGACCCGGGTGAGAAGCGGCTCTACGCCGTCGACCTCGGATCCGGACAGGTGCGCACGGAGGCCGCACTGCCGGAGGCCCTCAACGAGATCACCGGCGTCTGAGGGCCGGGCGGCCGCGCGGGCGCGCCCCGCCCGCGCGGCCGCCGTGCGGCGGGACCGCCCCGGCGGCCGCGCGCCGCGCCGGCTGCACCGCAGGCCCAGCCGGGCCTGCGGCTCCGCGCGTTCCTCCACCCCTCCACGTCCGCGTCCAACCTGGCGCAGCGCCCTCGCCGACCCTTCGCCGAGCAAGCGCCGCGCTGCCGGAGACGCGCGCGACCCCTGGCACCTCACCGGCGCCGGCGACTCCAGGGTGCACGCCGGCGCCGAGGACGCCCGCACGCTCCGGCGGCTCATGCCGCACCGGCTTCACCGCGGGCGCGGAGTGATCCGCGTGCGGACGAACCCCGATCTTCCAGCACCGGCCCGGCCGCCTGGCGGCCGGCCGAGCTGTGGTCGCCACGCGCGCGAGCCGTCGTGCAGACCGCCTCGACCGGTTGCCGTGTCTATCGAGTTTCGATAGGTTATTATCGTAAGTCGATTGAAGGAGGGGTGATGGGAAAACTGACGGTGCTTGCGCTGCGCGCCGTGCTCGCAGCGCTGCTCGCGGGCTCGGTGTTCTTCGAGGCGGTGATGGTGCCGCTGCTGGCCGCCGATCTGCAGGGGCTTGCTGCGGAGTACGCCTACCTGCGGATACCGCTCCTGGTGATCGTGGTCCTGGGGGCCGTGTCGGTCCAGGTCGTCCTGGTCTGCGTGTGGCGGCTGGTGACGATGGTCCGCCGCGGAACGGTCTTCTCCGACTCCGCATTCCGCTACGTGCACGTCGTGATCGGCGCGTTCGTCGCGGCCGCCCTGCTGGTCTTCACGCTCGGGTTCCTGCTGGCGCCGGGCGAGGCCGTGGCCCCGGGCGTCGTCTTGCTGCTGGGCGGGTTGGGCGTGGCGATCCTGGGCGTGGCCCTCATCGTGCTCGTGCTGCGGATGCTGCTCGCCCAGGCCATCGCACGCGACGTCGAGGCCGATCGGATGCGGGCCGAGCTCGACGAGGTGATCTGATGCCGATCGTCGTCGACATCGACGTGCTGCTGGCCAAGCGGAAGATGTCCGTGGGCGAGCTGGCGGAGCGCGTCGGGATCACGCCCGCCAACCTGGCGGTACTCAAGAACGGCCGGGCCAAGGCGGTGCGCTTCGCGACGCTCGCCGCGCTCTGCGAGGCGCTGGAGTGCCAGCCCGGGGACCTGCTGCGCTGGGAGGCCGGCCCTCCCGCCGACGCCGGCGGCACGCCCGCCGCCAACGCCGCCAACGCCCCCGATGCCGCGGACGCGATGGACGCGTGAGGCGCTCCGCCTGCGCCGCGGCGCACCCGCACCCTGCGCCGCGGCGCAGGCGGAGCGCCGGAGCCAAGCGGGCGTCCGCCTGGCTCCGGACCCGGTCAGATGCCGGCCGGGTCCTCCTGGACCGCCACCGAGAGCGCGGTGTCGCGGTGGGCGTCCAGCTCGGCCAGGCGCGCCGTGAGCGAGGCCCGTACGTGGGCGTAGGTGTCGCTGCCCAGCGGCAGCCGCAGCGGCGCGGTCTCGCCGTCGGCCGAGTCGATCATGGCCTGGGCGATCCGCTCCGGGTCGTTGGGGAGCCGGAAGGTGCCCTCCGCCAGCGCCCGGCGCGTGTCGCCCGCGGGCCCCGCGTCGTACTCCGGCATCACCGGCGCCGTGGCCAGGGCGCCGCCGAACCCGGTGGGGGTGGCTCCCGGCTCGACGATGGTGAGGCCGATGCCGAAGGGCGCGATCTCCTGCGCGACGGTCTCGCAGAAGCCCTCGATGCCCCACTTCGAGGCGTGGTAGTAGGAGAAGTTCGGGTAGGTCGTCTGCCCGCCGGACGTGGAGACCTGGAGGATGCGTCCGTGCCCCTGCCTGCGCAGGTGCGGCAGCGCGGCGCGGATCACCCGGACGGAGCCGAGCAGGTTGGTCTCGACGACGCGGCGGATCTGCTCGTCGGAGGCCTCCTCCACCGACGCGAAGACGCCGTGGCCCGCGTTGTTGACGACGACGTCGACCGTGCCGAGGGCCGCGAAGGCCTCGTCGACGGCCTGCTGGACCTGGTGCCGGTCCTCGACGTCGAGCCGGGCGCTCCACAACCGGTCGCCGTACTCGGCCCGCAGGTCCTGCACTGCCTCCGGCCTGCGGGCGGTCGCGGCGACCCGGTCGCCGCGGGCGAGCAGCCGCTCGGTGAGCAGGCGCCCGAACCCGGAGGAGGTACCCGTGATGAACCATGTCTTCGTCACGTTGCGTCCCTTCGATCGCTGTACCGGTGACGCTACGAATTCGAGTCGACTCGAAGTCAACCGCGTAGGCTGGCGGCATGGCCGTCACCGAGGAGACGCTCAGCATCGGGACCGTGAGCGCCCGCACCGGACTGTCCGCGCACACGCTCCGCTTCTACGAGCAGGAGGGCCTGTTCGTCGATCCGGTCCGCCGCGACAGCGCGGGGCGCCGGATGTTCACCCATCGCGAGGTGGAGTGGCTGCGGGTCTGCGTCAGACTGCGCGAGACCGGCATGTCCCTGCCCGACATCCGGCGCTACGTCGAGCTGGTCCGGCGGGGGCCGGGCACCGAACAGGAGCGGTTCGCGCTGCTGCGCGGCCACGAGGCGAAGGTCCGCCGCCAGGTGGCGCAGCTGCAGGAGTCCCTCGGCGTCATCGAGGCCAAGGTCGCGACCTACGCGCGCCACCTGGAACAGGGAACGGCCGACGGGCTGTGGCGCGAGGGCCCCGAGTGCGACTGACCGGCGCACAGCGCGGCCGGACCGCCTGCGGCTGAGCCCGGCTCCGGCGCCGCGTCCAGACCGCACGGCTCCGCCTGCCGGCGGACCCGCCGAGCGGGGGCGGGGCCCGGCCGGTCCCCGCCCCCTCCGCCGTCACTCGCGAGCGGGCTCCGGCCGCTCGCCGGACGCGGAGCGCTCGTCGCGCCCGTGCTTCCCAGGCGAAGCGGGGGCCGCGGCCCCGGCCTCGTCGCCGTCCGCGCTCTCCGCGCCTTCGTGCCCGTCCGTCTCGTCGGCGCCCAGTGCGCCCTCCCGGTCCCGGCCGCGGAAGTGCCCGGTCTCCAGCACCAGGGACGCGAGCACGCCGCCGACCAGCGCCCAGAACGGCGCGGAGATCCCGAACGCGGTCACCCCGCTCATCGCGATGACCAGCGCGAAGAAGGCGCCGATCTGGAACCGTCCGCCGGAGAACGCCCGCTGCAGGGCGCTCACCAGCACCGTCACCATCGCGAGGCCCGCCACAGCCGAGATCAGCTGGGACGGCAGCGCGGTGACCAGGCCGACGGCCGCCCCGGCCAGCACGCCGAACGCCGCGAAGAGCACCCCGTTGACCACCGCCGCGGTGTAGCGGCCCGCGCGCGGGCCGCTGCCCGGCGCCGCGCAGATGGCGGTCATCGGTCCGGCGATGTTGGCGCTGTGGGCGCCGAAGGGTGAGGCCAGCAGCCCGAAGACGCCGCTGGCGATCGTCATCGCGTTCATCGGCGGGCGGTACCTCTCGGTGATCAGCACGCCGATGGCCTGGGCGTTCTCCGCACCGACGATGAGGACCGCCAGCGGCACCGAGACCGCCAGCACCGCTCCGGCGTCGAACCCGGGCACCACCGGCTGCGGCGCCGTCAGCGCCACCTCCGTCGCGGGCGCGCCGAACGCGCCCGTGGCGGCGGCCGCTGCGGCTCCGCAGACCAGGGCGCCGAGCACGCCCGGCACGCGGGGCAGAAAGCGGGTCGAGACGAGGAAGCCCGCCACGGCCGCCGCCACGATCCACGGCGCCTCCCGGCCGGCGTCGAGCACCCCGACCGCGAAGTTGATCAGCGCGCCGGCGATCATCGCCATGATGATGGGCAGCGGCAGCCACGACATCACCCGCCGGACGGCGCCGCTGAGGCCCAGGACCAGCACCAGCAGCGCGGCCACCACGTAGGCTCCGGCCATCTCCGCGAACGAGTGGCTGCCGAGCGCGCCCACGGCCAGCACCGCGCCGGGGATGCTGTAGGCGCCCACGACCGGCTGGCGGTAGGACGTCGCCAGGACCAGGCTGATCAGGCCGCCGAACACGTACACGCCGAAGATCCACGTCGCCGTCTGCTCGGGGCTGAGCCCGTTGGCGGACGCGCCGTCGATGATGATCAGGGCCGGCCCGGTGCAGCCGAAGATCGCGGCCACCAGGGCGCTGCCGGCGGAGGCCACCGACAGGTTGCGCACGAACGCCCGCGGTCCGCGCGGGCCGGGGGGTGCCGGCTCCACGATGCGCCGGCGTGCTGCGGGGCGCTGCGGCGCGCCCGTTGCGGGGGGAGTCATCGCCTTCCTCCTTCCTCGCCGCGCCCGGTGATGCGCGCGAAGAACGCGCGGACCCGCCGGCGCAGCGCATGGGCCATCAGGCCCAGGGCACTGGGCGCCGCCCCCGGACGGACCGGGGCGGCGCCGGCGGCCGCGGCCTGTTCGAGCGACTCGGCGAACTGCTCGAACATGCGGCGGCTTATGTCACCGGCCAGCGCACGCCCGAACTGGGCGATGCGGCCGGTGAGATAGACGTCGGCGGCGGCGCGCAGAGTCAGCCCGCCGTCGGCGCGGTCGAGGGTCAGCACCACGTCGCCCTGGGTGCGGGCGCCGCCGGTGTCCTGGCCTTGGGCGACGACGTGCACGCGGCCGCGCTCGCGGTCGCGTTCGAGCACGTGCGCGACGCCGGTGAAGGAGAGCTTGACGGGGCCGACCGCCACCCGGGCGCGCCCTGCGTAGCGGTCGGGCCCCAGCTCCTCGGTGAGCTCGGCGCCCGGCAGGCAGCGCGCGAGGGTGTGCACGTCGTCGAGCACCCGCCACAGCCGGTCCTCGTCCACCGCCAGCTCGCTGGTGAGGTCGACGGTGACCGTCGGCTCGGCGTCGGGCAGCCGGATGGCGACGTCCTCCGCGCCCGCCTCGGCGGCCGGGACCCGCTCGCCCCCGGCGCCGGCCGGCGCACCGGCGCCCGGGCCGCCGCGCCCGGTCAGCACGCGCTTGGCGCAGTTGCCCGGAGCCGGCGGCCCGCCGGGGTAGGCGCGCGCCGTCTCGGCGACCGCGGTGACGATGTTGCGGTAGCCCGTGCAGCGGCAGAGGACGCCGGACAGCTGCTCGGGCAGGTCCTCCTCGGCGACGGCGGGCTCGTGGGAGAGCAGGTCGTAGGAGCTCATCAGGAACCCCGGAGTGCAGAACCCGCACTGCAGCGCGTGGTTGCGGCCGAACGCCGCCTGCAGCGGGTGCAGGTCGTCGGGGCGGCCCAGCCCTTCGACCGTGACGACCTCCGCGCCGTCGAGCTGGCAGGCCAGCAGCAGGCAGGCGCGCGCGGCGTCCCCGTCGACCAGTACCGTGCACATGCCGCACACCCCGTGCTCGCAGCCGGTGTGGGTGCCGGTCAGCCCCAGCCGCTCGCGCAGCGCGTCCAGCAGGGTCAGGCGGGCGGGCACGTGCAGCTCGACGGGCGTGCCGTTGACGGTCATGGCGACGTCGACGCCGTCGTGCGCCGCCGCGCGCACCGGGCGCGGCCCGGCCGCCTCGCGGCCGCCCGCGCCGGGCCGGGACTCGGCGCTACTCATGTGCTCACCTCCGCTGTGCCGCGCTCGGCGCGGCGGTAGGCCCGGACCAGTTCGCGGGCGGCCAGAGTGGCGAAGAGGCGCTTGCGGTAGCCCGGCGAGCCGTGGGCGTCGCCCGCGGTGTCGACCACCTCCTCGGCGAGTTGGGCCAGGGGCGCGGACAGCCGCGCTGCGGCCTCGGCCGCGCCGCCCCCGCCGGGGTCGGCGGTCGCGAGCAGCGCGGCGGCGTCGCGCGTGACCGGCCGGTCGGAGACCCCGAACGCGGTGACCGACGCCCGGGCGACTCCGGCGCCGCCGCCGGTGCTCGACCGGGAGACGTGCACGGCGACCCCGGCCAGCGCGAAGTCGCCGTGCCTGCGGGCGACCTCGGCGAAGCCGAAACCGTCGCCGGGCGCCGCGCGCGGCAGCCGTACCGAGCGCACCACCTCGGCGTGCCCCAGCGCCGTGGTCATGGCGCCGGTGAAGAAGTCGCGGGCGGGCACGTCGCGGTCGCCGGCGGGGCCGGCGAGGGTCAGCACGCCGTCCAAACAGCACGCCACAGCGGGCAGCTCGGCGGCGGGGTCGGCGTGGGCGAGGCTGCCGCACACCGTGCCCCGGCTGCGCAGCTCACGGTGGCCCACCCACGGCAGCGCCATGCCCAGCAGCGGGACGCCCGCGCCGCCCGGCTCCCGCTCCAGCCGGCGCTGGCGCGCCGTCGCGCCGATGCGCAGGGCCCCGTCCTCCTCGCGGACGTCGGCGAGCTCGGCGATCGCGTTGACGTCGACGAGCGTCTCGGGCCGGGCCAGCCGCATCGCCAGGACCGGCATCAGCGACTGCCCGCCGGCGATGACCTTGCCGCCGCCGTCGGCGGCGGCAAGCTCGGCCACCGCGTCCTCGACCCGCGCGGGGCGGACGTAGTCGAACGGAGCCGGCTTCATGGCCGCCGATCACCTTCCCTGGAACTCGGGGGAGCGCTTCTCGCGGAACGCGGCCACCCCTTCGGCGAAGTCGCGGCTGGAGCGCAGCATCGCGTAGGCCTTGCGCTCCAGTTCGATGCCGCTGTACAGCGGGGCGTCCACGCCCTTGTCCAGCACCTCCTTGGCGGTGCGGGCCGCGAGCGGCGAGAACCCCAGCAGCGTGGCCACCAGCTCCTCGGTGGCCGTGCCAAGCCCGTCGGCATCGGGCAGCAGCCGGGCCACCAGACCCCAGTCGGCCGCCTCGCGGCCGGTGATGCGCTCGGCGGTGAGGACGTGGTACTTCGCGCGGGAGAGCCCGATCAGCCGGGCCAGCCGCTGGGTGCCGCCCGAGCCCGGGATCATGCCCAGGCGCATCTCCGGCAGCGCGAACCGGCTGCGCTCGGTCGCCAGCCGGATGTCGCAGGACAGCGCGAGCTCCAGCCCGACACCGAAGCAGTAGCCGTCGACCGCGCACACCACGGGCTTGGCGCTGCGTGCGGGCGCGGTGACGTTGTGGCCGAGGTCGGTGAAGTCGACGGCCTCGACCTCCATGAACCCGGCGATGTCGCCGCCCGAGGAGAAGTGCTCCCCCTCGGCCTGGACGACGACGGCCTGGACCCGGTCGTCGGCGTCGATCTCGGCGAAGCGGTCGGCCATGACCTGGCGGGTCTCCCAGGTGATGATGTTGTAGGGCCCGTGGTCCAGGGTCAGGTAGGCAACGCGGCCGTCGTGGCCGTGGTGCAGCCGGATCTCGCCTCCGGTGAGCGGCATTGCGGTTCTCCACTTCTGCGGTTTCTTCGGTGTCGCGGCGCCGGGCCGGTTCGGCGGCCGACGGTGGTCCGCGGCGGGGGCGGTGCGGTCTCGGCGGGCGGCGCTTAGAACGCGTCCTCCAGCAGCCGGTGCACCACGTCGCCGTGCAGCGGCAGCGAGTCGATCCGCACGCCGTGCGGCGACAGCGCGTCGGCCACGGCGTTGGCTACGGCGGCGGGCAGGCTCATGCTGCTGCCCTCGCCGCAGCCCTTGGCGCCCAGCCGCGTCAGCGGCGACGGGGTCTGCATGTGGTCGCTGTGCAGCCGGTAGCCGGCCTCGGCGCTGGTGGGGCACAGGTAGTCCATGAAGGTGGCCGCCGTGGGCTGGCCGGAGGCGGAGTAGCGCAGCTCCTCGTAGAGCGCGCCGCCCAGGCCGTGGGCGAGGGCGCCGTGCACCTGCCCCTCCAGCAGGACCGGGTCGAGCACGGTCCCGGCGTCGTGCACCGTGTAGACGTCGGTCAGCTCGATCCGCCGGGTGTCGGGGTCGATGCGCACCACCGCGAGCTCGGCGACGAACCCGTAGCACAGGCTGGAGTTGATCCGGTCGTCGCGGCCCGCCGCCTTGGACTCGGGCGGGGTGAACGCCGCCTCCTCGTACAGCCGGGCCGAGACCCCCTCCGGCAGCGCACCGGGGTCCCAGTGCACCAGGCCGGCGGCGTGGCGGAACTCGACGGCGTCGTCGGGGGCCTCGCGCAGGCGCACCCGGCCCCCGGCCAGCTCCACGTCGCCGGGTTCGGCCTCCAGCAGCACCGCGCCGGCCGCGCGCACCGTGGCCGCGAGGCGTTCGGCGGCCTCGACCAGGGCGCTGGTGAGCAGCGGCGCGAAGCGCGACGAGTAGCTGCCGGAGCTGACCGTCCAGGGCGTGGTCGCGGTGTCCATCTCCACGATCGGCCGCACCTGGTCCAGGGGCAGCCCCAACTGGTCGGCGACCACCTTGCGGGCGACCGTCGCGTGCCCCTGCCCCTGGGGCACGGTGCCCAGCAGCACCGAGACGGTCCCGTTCACGTCGACGCTGACGCGCACGTGCTCGGTCGAGCCGGACTTGCCGCGCCCCCGCTGCTCGGCGGGCGTGGCCAGGCCCACGTAGCCGATGTTGGTGGCCGAGGGGTCGACGACGGCGGCCATGCCCAGGCCCAGGTACTCGCCGTTCTCCCGCGCCTGGCGGCGGCGCTCGCACAGCGCCTCGTAGTCGGCGTTCTTCAGCAGCAGCTCGAAGGCGCCGGGATAGTCGCCGGAGTCGTAGACCCCGCCGGAGGGGGTGGCGTAGGGGAAGGCGTCGGCGGGCACGAGGTTGCGGCGCCGCATCTCCGCCGGGTCCAGGCCCAGCTGCGCCGCGGTCTCGTCCACCAGCCGCTCCAGGCCGAAGTACAGCTGCTGGCCGCCGAACCCCCGGTTCAGCCCGGTGGGGGTCTTGTTGGTGACCACGGCGCGGGAGCGCAGGTGCACCGCCTCGATGCCGTAGGCGCCGGTGATGTTGCCGAAGCAGCGGTAGAGGGTGCTGGGCTCGGGCGGGCGCAGGTAGGCGCCCACGTTGTCGACGAGGTCGACGCGCAGCGCGCGGATGCGCGCCTGGGAGTCGACCGCCGCCTCGAAGACCATCGACCGGTCCGAGCCGGCCGAGGAGGCCAGCAGGTGCTCGACGCGGTCCTCGGTCCAGCGCACCGGATGCCCGGCGTGCCTGCTGGCCAGCGCCAGCAGCGCCACGTAGGGATAGATGCCCGCCTTGATGCCGAAGCTGCCCCCGTTGTCCGGGGGCACGACGAGCCGCACGCGGGAGGCCGGGACGCCGATCGCGCCCGCCAGCACCGGGACCATGGAGAAGGGGCCGTGGAAGTTCGCCCAGGCGGTGACGGAGGGCCCGTCGGCCTCGTCGCGCCACTCGGCGACGACCGAGTAGCACTCCATCGGGGTCGAGGAGTAGCGGGGGAAGGAGTACTCGCCCCGCACCACGTGCTCAGCGCGGTCGAACTCGCCGTCGACGTCGCCGAAGTCGAACGTGCGGTCGGTGGCGACGTTGGTGCCGGCCGCCTCGTGCAGCAGGGGCGCGTCGCCGTCCATCGCGGCGCGGACGTCCACGACGGCGGGCAGCGGCTCGTAGTCGACCCGGACCAGCTCCCCGGCGTCCTCGGCGGTGTAGCGGTCGGCGGCCACCACGACGGCGACGGGCTCGCCCACGAACCGGACCTTGTCCGTGCCGGCGGGGTAGTAGTCCATCGGTGTCTTCACCGACAGCGGGAACGGCCGCAGCGCCTCGGCCACCTCCTCGGGGCCCACCACCGCGGCCACGCCCGGGTGGGCGCGCGCCCGGCTCAGGTCGACGCCGCGGATGCGCGCGTGCGGGTGGTCGCTGCGGACCACGGTCGCGGTGAGCGTGCCCGGCAGCGGGTCGAGGTCGTCGAGGAAGCGGCCCCGTCCGCACAGCAGTGCGGGGTCCTCGACGCGCGCGGTCTGCTGGTCGGGTGTCTGCGACGGCACGGGTCAGCGCCCCCCTTCCGTGCTCGCCTCGGCCAGCGCGCGGAAGTCGCCGGCGGTGAGGCGGCGCCGCAGGAGCTTGCCCACGGCCGACTTGGGTATCTCGGCGACCGCCACCACCCGCTTGGGGCGCTTCAGCGACGCCAGCCCGGAGCCCGCGCGCAGGTAGCCGACGACCTCGTCGACGGCGTCCTGCGCAGACGTGCCGGTGCGGGGCACGACGAAGGCGGTGGCCGCCTGGCCCCAGCGGTCGTCGGGCAGGCCCGCGACCGCGACCTCGGCGACGGCGGGGCAGCGGATCAGCGCGTCCTCGATCTCGTCGGGGTAGATGTTCTCGCCGCCGGAGTTGATCATGTCGTCCACGCGGCCGCTGACCCACAGGTCGCCGTCCTCGTCCTGCACGGCGAGGTCACCGGGGAAGTACCAGCCGCCGCGGATGGAGGCGGCGTCGGCGTCGGGCCGCTGCCAGTAGCCGCCGAACGCCTCGGGATTGTCCATGCTGACCGCGATCTGCCCGGTCCGGCCGCGCTCCACCTCGTCCTCGGCGGAGGCCTCCGGCTGCGGCGAGACGAGGCGGACGCGGCCGAACACCCCGGCGCGCCCGGCCGAGCCCGGTTTCGCGGCGACGTCGGGGCCGATGGTGAAGGTGTAGATCTCGGTGCTGCCGAAGTGGTTGACGAAGGCGGCCGGCTCCAGCGCCTCGACCAGGCCCTGCGCCAGCGCCGGCGTCATCGCGGCTCCGGCGTAGGCGAGGCTGCGTACGCTCGCGGCCTCGTGCAGGCGCCCGGTGCGCAGCAGGCTCCAGTAGACGGTGGGCACCAGGTAGAGGGAGTCGACGCGCTCGCGGTGGATCAGCTCCAGCGACTCCTCGGCGTCGAACCGCGTCTGCGGCACCCAGGTGCCGGCGCCGACCAGGCAGGCCAGCAGTGTGCGCAGGCCCATGGTGTGGAACATCGGCATCACACCGAGGGTGCGGCTGAAGGGGCCCGGGCGGGTCTGCAGCAGGTGGGCCACGGCGGCGCTGTGCTCGGCGCGGTGGGTGCGCGGCACGCCCTTGGGGCGGCCGGTGGTGCCGGAGGTGTAGAGCATGACGCTGAGGTCGTCGTCGCCGACCGCGACCCCGAGCGGCCCGTCCGGCTGGGCCTGCGCCTCGTGCTCGACCGTGCCGGGGGGCGGGGGAGCGCCGGGGGGTCCGCCCGCGGCGGAGTGCAGCCGCGGAACCGCTGCTCGGAGTCCCGCGGCGTCGGCGGTCGCCTCGGTGGCGGCGTCGGTCACCAGCAGCGCCGGGCGCGCGTCGGCCAGGCAGTAGGCCAGTTCCTCTGGGCCCAGCCGGAACGACAGCGGCACCGAGACCGCCCCGATCTTCTGCGCGGCGAGGTGCAGGCCGGCCAGCGGCTCGCCGCCGCCCATCAGCAGTGCGACCCGGTCGCCGCGGCCGGCCCCGTGCGCCGCGAGGACGCGGGCGAGCCGGTCGGTGCGGGCGTCCCACTCGCGGTGGGTGAGCGGGACCGGGCCGCCCACCGCCCGCAGGTCCGGGTAGCGCTCGGCCGTCCGGCTCTGCACTGTTCCGAGGTCCATGCACCCCTCCAGCAACAGTATGAAACAGATCATATAGATCAGATGGTCGCCAACGTACGGTAAGCTCTGGGGCGTGTCAACAGCGCGCCTTTCGACGACCTCCTATGTCGTGCTCGGGATGATCGCCATGCGCGGCCCGTCGACGTCCTACGACCTCAAACGCGCGATCGGCCATTCGGTCGGCTACTTCTGGCACTTCCCGCACGCCCAGCTCTACTCCGAGCCCAAGCGGCTGGAGGAGCTCGGGCTGCTGGAGTCCGAGGAGGAGGGGGCGGGGCGCCGGCGCCGCACCTACTCCGTGACCGAGGAGGGGCGCAAGGCGCTGCGGGACTGGCTCGGCGAGCCCACGGAGCAGCATTTCGAGCTGCGCGACGTCGCCGAGATCAAGCTCTTCTTCAACGAGTTCGCCGAACACGAGGACGTCGCCCGCCTGGCCGTCGACCAGCAGCGCCAGCACCGCGAGCGCATCCGGGTCTACGAGCGGATGCGGGAGCGCTTCGGCGGCCGCTCCGAGATCGCGTCCCGGATGGTCACGCTGCGGCTGGGCCTGGAGCTGGAGTACGCGGCGCTGAACTTCTGGAGGACCATCAGCGAGGAGATCGAGGCCGGCGAGCCGCCCTTCGACGGAGGCGACCGCTCCTAAACCCGCGGCCGGGGCCGGACCCCGTGCCGGCACGGGGTCCGGCCCCGCCGCTCACGCGGCGGGACCGAGATCCCGAGACCGTCAACTGCCGCACCCTTTAGCGGGCACGTCCACCGAGGGCGCGTCCATCACGGTCGTCTCCGCCGCCGTGCGGGTCTGCGCCACGTCGGGGTGGACCCTGTTCGGGCGGCAGCGTGAGGGCCGTGTGCGCGGGGCGCCCGGTTCGCGGCGGCAAGGCGGTCAGGCCGCGAAGCCTGGCGTTGCGCTTTTCGAGGGCGTCGGCGGTGGTGGGAAAGAGCGCCGCGTCGCCTTCACCGACCTGCGCCTGGTTCAGTTCGACGAATCCGCGGGTGTCGCGTTCGTAGGCGGCGAAGGCCGCGGTGTGGTCGCGATGGGCGGCCAGCGATCCGGCGAGCATGTAGGCGCCGACGAGGGCGAGGCTGGACCCCTGCCCGGTCAGGAACGACGGGGCGTAGGCGGCGTCGCCGACGAGCGCGACCCGGCCGCTGGACCAGGCCGGCATGCGGATCTGGCTCACGGAGTCGAAGAACGGGTCGTTCGCGCGGCCCATGGCGGCGACCATGGCCGGGATCTCCCATCCGTCGCCGGCGAAGGTGGCGGCGACGAGGTCGCGCTGCGCCTCGGCATCGCGCAGCGCCTCGTGCGGTGGTTCGGGGCGGGCGAAGTTGAGGAACGCGTGCAGCTCGCTGCTGTCGCCGACCGCGTAGAGCGCCGCGGCCCTTCCGGGAGCGTTCCAGAGGAGGACCTCGTGGGAGAGCCCGAAGGTGTTGGGCATGGTGAACACGGCGAAGCAGTACCCCAGGTAGCGGTGGAACCGCTGCTCGGGGCCGAAGACGAGCTCCCTGGTGTGCGAGTGCAGCCCGTCCGCGCCCACGACCAGGTCGAAGCTGCGCTGGACGCCGCTGCGGAAGGTCACGTCGACACCGTGCCCGTGTTCGGCGAGCGCGTCGATGGAGTCGTCGAACACGAACTCCACATCGTCGCGGACGGCCCCGTAGAGGACGTCGGTCAGATCACCGCGGGGCACCTCGACGTCATGTCCCTCGACTCCGCCGACCACCGCCTGCGGATGCACCACCGCCGCCTCGCCGCCGTCGGCCTCGAGGAAGGTCACCCGGCGCGACTCGACATGCGCTTCCCGGAGCCGCGGCAGGATGTGCATCCGGCGCGCCACCTCCACCGCGGTGCCGCGCACGTCGATCGGGTACCCGCCGCTGCGCAGTCCGGTGGACTTCTCCACCACCGTCACCGCGAATCCGTACCGGTGCAGCCAGAACGCAACGGCGGGGCCCGCGATGCTCGCGCCGGAAACCAGGACCGTTCCTCTCGGTGCGGTTCTTATGCCCATTCGTCAACTCCCAAGGCCGTTGTGAGACATCCGGCGACCGACGCGGGTCACCGTGTTCGCGAGGAAGGCGCCGGCTTCTGCCGGCCTCGTCAGAGGTGCGCCGCACCGGGTCGTCACGCCGGGTCCCGCTCGACGTCGGGCGCCGGCGAGTTGCGGCTGCGGCGTGTGCTGCGCACGAGCACGACGGCCAGCACCGCGGCGGCCGCGAACGCGCCGGAAGCGAGCCCGATGTAGCTGAACACGCCGGTGGCCGAGTTCGCCGTTTCACCGTCGACGACCACGGCGGTCGACCTGAGCACGGCTGCGCCCAGGAAGTTCAGCACCACCGACCCGATCGAGACCATGACCATGACCAGGCTGGACACGATGCCCTGCCGCTCGGGCGACGCCAAGCTCCCCGCCATGTTGAAGCCGGACGTCCCGAGCGCTCCCACCGTGATCCCCAGCAGGAACACGACGCCGAGCGCGGCGGGGAGCTGGGAGGCCCCGACGAGCATCCCGAGGGTCACCACCGTTCCGAACACGACCGCCCCGGCCAGCGTCGCGGCCGGTCCGATGCGCGCGGCAAGCCATCCGGCCGCCGGACCTCCGAGCATGACTCCGAGCGTCGGCGCCGCGAGCAGCAGTGCCATCGATCCCTGGTCGGCCAGTCCGTACCCGAGCTGCTGATCCGCCGAGACGTCGGCGATGAGGGGGAGGAGCTGAAGCGTGCTCTGGTAGGCACCGGTCCCCAGGAAGACGACGAGGAGCGTGAGCACCAGCGGCCCGCCGAGGCTCCTGACGTCGATCAGGGGGTCGGGCTTGCGACTCGATACCAGGAACCACCGGGCCAATGCCGCGGCGCCGCCGGCGAGGAGAGCCAGCGGGCCGACGGCGAGCCAGCCGGCGTCCGAGCCCAGGCTGACGTAGCCGAGCACTGCGGCGAGACCGCCGCCGAGGAGGACCGCGCCGCCGACGTCGATCCTGCCCGGTGTCTTGACCAGGGATTCGGGGATCAGGGCGCGCACGCAGACGGCCATCGCGGCCGCGACGAAGGCCGATATGAGGAACAGGATCTGGAAGCCGAACTCCGCGGCCCACTTCTCGATGAGGAAGCGGGACGCGATGTTGAGCACCGCGGAGCCGGAGGTCACGATGCCCACGATGATCATTGCGATGCGGGGTGCGCAGACGCTCCGCACGATCGCGACGGAGAGGAACATGGCGCCCAGAGCCGCTCCCTGCAGCATGCGCCCCGGCACGAACACCCAGATGCTGGGGGCCGCGGCGCACACGAGGGCGCCCGCGCAGCTGAGGAGCAGCGTCAGCACGAGCACCCTGCGCTTGCCGTAGATGTCGGCACTCTTTCCGAGGAGGGGCGCCCACATCACTCCCGCCAGCATCGCGGTGGCGTTGAGCCACGCCGCCTGGTCGGTACCGAAATGGTCGAGCATCGTCGGGAGGACGAGCAGCGGCGCGTTGATGGCCGAGTCGACCACGAAGTTCACCATGGCCAACACGGCCACCAGGCCGATGACCCGCCCGGTCCATCTCGTATGCAGTCCGGGGTCTGTGCTTTCGGCCCTGCTCTGCTGCATTGAGGACTCCTTGCTATGGGCCCGCGACGATGCCGGGATACCCTTAGGATACGTTTTAGTTTCTTATTGAGCAGAGTAGGGTAGGATATAAGAAACGTCAAAGTTTCTAAGGAGTGCTGTGGGACGACGGCGCGGCGAAGCGCTCGAGGCGGCGATCCTCGAAGCGGCCTGGGACGAGTTGAGTGAGCGCGGGTACGCGAACCTGACCGTCGACTCCGTCGCCCAGCGAGCCGGCACCAGCAAGCCGGTGCTCTACCGGCGCTGGGCGGACAAGCAGGAGCTGGTCGAGGCGGCGGTCGTGCGCCGCGATGCCGCCCAGCCGGTCACCCCGGCCGACACCGGGTCCCTGCGCGGCGACCTGATCGCCACCCTCACCGAGTTGAATGAGCGGGGTCCCTACCTCGCCCAGCTCAGCCTGCTGCTCGCCGGCTACTTCGCCGAGACCGAGACCAGCTTCGCCGAGCTGCGCCGGACGGTCCTCGCCGGACGCCGCTCGGGAAGCGACGAGATCATGGAGCGCGCCGTCGAGCGCGGCGAGCTCGATCCGGCCAAGCTCACGCCGCGGATCGCCGCACTCCCCTTCGACCTGCTGCGAGGCGAGGCGATGATGACGCTGCGGCCGGTCGCCCCCGAGGTGATCGAGGAGATCGTCGACACGGTCTTCCTCCCGCTGGTCCGCTAGAGGAGGCCGTGCGCACCGGTTGCCGCGGCCGGGACCGAAGCGCAGGGGCGCATGCGCGCGCGAGGGCCCGCCGGCGCTCGTGCGCCGGCGGGCCCTCGCGGTCGTCGATCCGGGTCAGGCGGCCTCGGCCGTCGCCGCGGCGGCCAACCGCTTCTCGCCCGGGTCGCTGGGGTCCTTGAGCCGCGTGGACAGCACGGCCACCGCCAGATACATGCAGCTGAAGATCACCGCGACACCGCCGCCGCCGACGAGCGGGTAGGCCAGGGTGACCACCATGGGGCCGACGAAGGCGGCGCCGCCCGCGCCGAAGTTCAGGATCGCCAGCGACGCGCCCTTGTCCTTGTGCTGGACCATCGACGGCATCAGCGCCGACAGCGGCACGAACCCGGCCAGCAGTACGCCGTAGACGCAGCCCAGCGTGATGGTCATGCCGAAGCTCTCGGTGGCCACCGCCGTGAAGTACCACAGGGGCGTGGCCACGGCGCAGCCCAGGCAGCCGAAGAACGTCACGGTTCGGCGCCAGCCGAAGTAGTCGCCGAACACGCCGAAGAACAGGTTGGCCGCGATGTTGGAGCCGTAAGCGGCCGCGGTCAGCGTCGCGATCTGGGCGAGGCTGAGGAAGCCGTCGTTGCCGCCCGCGCTGCCGAGCGTGAACGGGAACATCGCGAAGAATCCGTACTGGGGCGCGGTGTTGACGATGCGCACCAGCCCCCCGGCCAGGGTGCGGCGGTCGCGCCAGAGGATGTCGACGCCCTCCAGCAGCCGGCGGTAGCTGGTGGGGTTGGCCACCGACTCGTCGGCGATGGGCTTGAGGCCGTTGGGCTCGCGCACGGCGAAGGAGCCCAGGACGCCGCCGACGGCGACCAGCACCAGCGACAGGATGAGCGTGTCGTAGAGCGAGAAGCCCAGCGGCCCGATCGCGAGCGCAGCCACTCCGGCGCCCAGCGTGGGCAGGCCGCCGGTGAAGGCGAACCAGAACCAGCCGGCGACCGAGCCGCGCATGCGCTCGGGGCTGGTGGTCTGCGCCCAGACCAGGAAGGCGAAGGCGAAGAGCGGGTAGGCGAAGCCGCGGATGCCGTAGACGGAGACGATGAACGCGAAGTTCTGGGAGGGGATGGCGGCGAACAGGAAGATCGCCTCGAAGACGACCCACCACGCGGCGCCCAGCCAGATCACGCGGCGCGGGCCCCAGATCGCCGAGAGGGTGCCCGACAGCCAGGAGGCCAGCATCACGGCGACACCGTAGACGGTGACGGTGGCGAACGTCGCCTGCTCGCCGGCGAGGCCGCCGCCGTCGGGCTGCTGCAGGTAGTCGGTGAGGTAGCTGATCTCGACGCCGTCGCCGACCATGTAGATCAGCACGGCGACGAATCCCCAGAAGAGCGGCTTGGGGATGCCGATCCGCTCGATGCCGCTCAGCGGTCTCGACGCGGGCTCGGGCTGGCTGGCGGGCGGGTGCTGCGGCTGACGGGACGTCGCCGACTCTTTCATGGTCTCTCCTCGCAGGGGGTGGGATCCGCCCGCCGCGCTGAGCGGGGCCGGGGGCCGGAGTCGTCCGGCGCGTCCCGGCACCCGCTCGGTGCGGGCGGATTGGCGGTGCCTCGCCCCCCGCACCAGCCGGCCGCGGGCGGGCCGGGTGCGGGGCGGCGTGCGGGGGTGCGGGCCGGGGCCCGCACACAAGCCGAGCCCCCGCATCCGCGCGGCACCGCGACCTGCGTCGTGATCGGCTCCGCGCGTGATCCGGGTCTCACCTTCGCCACACGAGGAAACATAACTCGCGTGAAATTAACACGCAAGGAGTTAACTAGTGATTCGTCGTCGCGACCTCCACCTCCACGCGGTCGCGCAGCTCCGCCAGGAGGACGGGATCGACGCCGTCGTCGACGATCACGCGGTCGTAGGCGTCCACCGGCGCCAGGTGGTGCAGCGCGGTGCGCGGCATCTTGCTGGAGTCCATGAGCAGCACCTTGGTCGCGGCCGCGGCGAGCATGGCCCGCTTGACCACGACGATCTCCTGCTCCTGGTGGTAGGTCATCGCCGCGGTCATGGCCGAGGTGCTGAGGAACGCGGTGTCGACGCTGACCGAGGCGATGGCCTCGGTGCAGGGCAGGCCGTTGAAGGAGTCGTGGGTGCGGAAGTAGTCGCCGCCCAGCGCTATGAGCCGGACGTCCTTCATCGCACACACCTCGTCGATGGTGCGGCGGTAGTTGGTGACCACGGTCAGCGGCGCGAGCGGCTCCAGCAGCGTCGCGAGCTGCAGTGCGGTGGTGGAGTCGTCGAGCATGACCGAGCCGCCCGGCTCGACGAGCTCCACGGCGCGGGCGGCGATGGCGCGCTTCTGGTCGATGCGCGCGTTGAGGCGGTACTCGGCGTCGCTCTCGAAGACGGTCGAGGGCTGGGCCGAGACGCCGCCGCGGAACTTGCGCAGCAGGCCGCGCCGCGCCAGCTCGTCGAGGTCGCGGTGCACCGTCATAACACTGACGCCGGTCAGCTCGGCCAGCTCGACCGCCGTCGCGGAGCCCTGCTTGGCGACGAACTCGGCGATGGCCTGCTGGCGAGCTTCCTGGGGGCGGGATTCGCCGCGTCGGGTGCTCATGGGACCCCTGTCCTCGATGTCGGCCGGCTGCTGGATGCTGCACTGCTCGTCCGACGCTAGCGGAGCGGGGCCGCGCCCCGGAGGCGACAGGTCCGGCGGCGGAGCGGTGCCGACCCGAGCGATAACACCGGGGCATGGCTAAATAACTTTCATCGTGTTAATTTAACGCCATACATGTCATGAAGGTGGATGAGAGGATGCGATGAGCAGCAGACTCAGCGCCGTGGTGTTCGACCTCGACGGCGTATTGATCGAGAGCGACCACCTGTGGGAAGAGATGTGGTCGGGCTACGCCGCCCGCCACGGCGCGCAGTGGACCTCCGAGGACACCGCGACCGTCCAGGGCATGAGCTCGCGCGAGTGGGCGCACTACCTCAACCGGATGTCGGGCGCCGGTGAGAGCGAGGCCGGGACCGAGCGCGCGGTGGTCGACGGCATGGTGGGGGCCTTCGAGCAGGAGCGCGTGGACCTGCTCCCCGGTGCGCGCGAGACCGTGAAGGCCGTCAGCGCCGAGGTGCCCATCGCCCTCGCCTCCTCCGCGCCGCGCCGGCTCATCGACGCTGTGCTGCGCGGCCACGGTCTCGTCGACCGCTTCAGCGCCACGGTCTCCAGCGCCGAGGTCGAGCGCGGCAAGCCGCACCCCGACGTCTACCTGGAGGCTGCTTCGCGGATCGGCCGGCAGGGTATCGACTGCGCCGCCGTCGAGGACTCCTCCAACGGCATCCGGGCCGCCCACGCCGCCGAGATGACCGTGGTCGCGCTGCCCAACCAGGCCCCTGGCTACCGTCCGGCGCCCGATGCGCTCGCGCTGGCCGCCGAGGAGGCCGGCGACCTCGCCGACGTGTGCGCCCGGCTGCTGCGGCTGCTCGGCCGCGCCGAGGCCCCGAGGAGCAGCTGATGTCCACGGCCGACCCCGCCGCATACAAGACCTCCTGGCTGGAGGGCCTGTGCAGCTCCTACTCCCGGCTGGTCGCGCCCGTGCCCGACGCGTACGGCGTGATGAGCGCACGCTCCCCTGAGCAGGGCCGCGTCAGCGTCGTCATCGGCGGGGGCTGCGGCCACTACCCGGCCTTCGCGGGCCTGGTGGGACCGGGCCTGGTCGACGCCGCCGTCGTGGGCGACGTGTTCACCAGCCCCAGCGCCGAGCAGGTCTACCGCACCGCGCGGGCGGTCGACGGCGGCGCGGGCGTGTTCTTCAGCTACGGCAACTACTCCGGCGACGTGATGCACTTCGGGCTGGCCGCCCGCCGGCTCGCCGCCGAGGGCGTCGACTCCCGCACCGTGCTGGTGACCGACGACGTCGCCAGCGGCTCGCCGGAGGAGGCCGCGCAGCGCCGCGGAGTCGCCGGCGGGTTCTTCGTCTACCGGATCGCCGCGGCCGCCGCGGCACGCGGCTACGACCTCGACGGCGTCGCCCGCGTAGCGGCCCGCGCCAACGCCATGACCCGCACCTTCGGCGCCGCATTCGGCGGGTGCACTCTGCCGGGCCAGGACGAGCCGCTGTTCAGCGTGGCGCCGGGCACGATGGAGCTGGGACTGGGCATCCACGGCGAGGCCGGGCTGCGGCGCGTGCCCGCGCAGGACCCGGCCGGGCTGGCCGACGTGCTCGTCGACACCCTGCTGCCCGAGCTGCCCGAAGCCGCCGGCGGCGCACGCGCGGCCGTGCTGCTCAACGGTCTGGGCCAGACCCCCTACGAGGACCTGTTCGTCTGCTACTCCCGCGTGCACAACCGCCTGGCCGAGGAAGGGGTCGCCGCGCACCGCCCCGAGGTGGGCGAGTTCGTGACCTCCCTGGACATGGCGGGGCTGTCGCTGTCGCTGATGGTGCTCGACGACGAACTGGCCGACCTCTACGACCAGCCGTGCCAGAGCCCGGCCTACACCATGACCCCCGTCGCCGAGCCCGCTGTGCCCCGGCCCCGGACCGCCTCCCGCGCGGGCTCGGCGTCCTCGTCCGCTGAGAGCGCGGCCGATGCGCGACCGGGCACCGGCGGCGGCGTCGCGGCCGAGGCGCTGGAGGCGGCGCTGGCCGCGGTGGAGGACAACGAGCAGGAGCTCGGCCGGCTCGACGCGGTCGCCGGCGACGGCGACCACGGCCAGGGCATCGTCCGCGGGCTGCGCGCGGCCGCCGCGGCCGCCCGCCGCTCCGGCCCCGGCGACAGCGCCGAGGACGCGGGCCGGGCGCTGCTGCTGGCCGGTACGGCCCTGGCCGACGCGGCCGGCGGCGCATCGGGCGCCCTCTACGGGCTGCTGCTCACCGAGATCGGCGGCGGGCTGGCCGAAGCCGGGCCGGCGCCGGTCACCGCGAAGCTGGTCGCCCCCTCGGTCGAAGCCGCCTTCGACGCCGTCTGCGAGCTCGGCGGCGGCGCCGTCGGCGAGAAGACCCTGCTCGACGCGCTCGCCCCCTTCCGCGACATCCTCGCCGAGCACGCGCGCGCGGGCGCGCCGCTGGCGGCCGCCTGGTCGGCCGCCGCGGCCGCCGCCACCGACGCCGCCCGCGCCACCGCCGACATGCCCGCCAAGCGCGGACGCGCCGCCCGCCTGGGCGAACGCGGCCTGGGCCACGCCGACGCCGGAGCCACCTCGCTGGCGCTGATGGCCCGGGCCGTGGGCGGCGTCCTCGACGCCCGGTGCTCCGCGCCCGCCGACAACGACCCCGAAAGCCGGTGAAGCACGCCATGAAGATCGCCGTCGCGGCCGACAACGCCGGAGTGGCGCTGAAGAACGAGCTGCGGGACCTGCTGCGCGCGGACGGGCGCATCGCCGAGGTCCGCGACCTCGGCGTCCCCGACGCCGCCGACGACCGGGCCTACCCCCTGCTGGGCATCGCCGCCGCCGAGGCGGTCGCCGCGGGCGAGGTCGAACGCGCCCTGCTGGTGTGCGGCACCGGCATCGGCATGTGCATCTCGGCCAACAAGGTTCCCGGGGTGCGCGCGACCGTCGCCCACGACTCCTACTCCGCCGAGCGCTCGGTCAAGTCCAATGACTGCCAGGTGCTGACGATGGGGGCCCGGGTGATCGGGCCCGAGCTGGCGAAGCGGATCGTCACCGAGTGGATCGGCCACGTCTTCGACCCCGAGTCGGCGAGCGCGGCCAAGGTCGCCCGCATCAGCGACTACGAACAGGCCTGAGCCGCGGCGGACGGCCTCGCCCCCGAATCCGCAGCCCCCCGACGGGGTATCGACGACGCGAACTCGAACAGGAGCCGACATGCGAGTACTGGCCGCGGGTGACAACTTCGTCAGCCCGGACCTGCTGGTGACCGCCTTGGAGGAGGAGACCGGCGCCGATCGGCTGGAGCCGTTGGAGGCCACCCGGCTGCACCTGCCCTGGCCCGTCGAGCCGTTCGGCCCCGTCGGCGGAGTCGAGGAGGCCAGCGGGACCGAGGAGCAGGTGATCGCGGCCCTGCGCGGGGCCGAGGTCTGCCTGACCCAGATGGCACCGGTGACCTCCCGGGTCATCGACGCCTGCCCCGGCCTGCGCCTGGTGTCGGTGTGCCGGGGCGGGCCCGTGAACGTGGATCTGGAGGCGGCCACCCGCGCCGGCGTCGCCGTGACCTACGCACCCGGCCGCAACGCCACCGCGGCCGCCGAGTACGCGATCGCGATGATCCTCGCGGCGCTGCGCCGGGTGCCCGCCGCCGACGCCGAGATGCGCGAGGGCCGCTGGCGCGGCGACTTCTACGCCTACGACCAGGCCGGGGTCGAGCTGGACGGCACCGCGGTGGGTCTCGTGGGCTACGGCGCCATCGGGCGGATCGTCGCCCGCATCCTGCGCGCGTTCGGTGCGCACGTGCTGGTCAGCGACCCCTACACCGACAAAGCCACGGCCGAGGAGGACGGCGTGCGCCTGGTCGGGCTGGAGGAGCTGCTCTCCACTTGCACCGTGGTCAGCCTGCACGCGCGCCTGACCGAGGAGACCCGCAACCTGATCGACGCCGACCGGCTGGCCCTCATGCCGCGCGGCGCGGTACTGGTCAACACGGCGCGCGGCGGGCTGCTCGACCACGCGCCGCTGCCCGACGCGCTGCACAGCGGCCGGCTCGGCGCGCTCGCGCTGGACGTCTACGACGTCGAGCCGCCGCCCGCCGACTGGCCCCTGCGCGGGCTGGACAACGTGGTCACCACCCCGCACCTGGCGGGCGCCACCCGGCAGACCGCCGAGCGCGCTGCGCGTATCGTCGCTGGTGAGGTGGGTCGCTATCTGCGCGGCCAAGCGCCCCGCCACCTGGCCAACCCCGAGGTGCGGGAGGTGCGCGCATGATCATCGGCGTCGACGTGGGCACGACGGTGACCAAGGCCGCCGTCTTCGACCGCGACGGCCGCGCGGTGGCCGAGGCCGAGGAGCCGACCACCCTGCACCGCAGCGGCGGCGCCCGGGTCGAGCAGGAGCTGGACGAGGTTTTGGCGACCGTCTCCTCGGTCGTGCGCAAGGTCGCCGCCGCCCGGTCGGAACCGGTCACCGCCGTCGCCCTGACCGGGCAGGGCGACGGGCTCTGGCTGCGCGACGCCGACGGCCGCCCCACCCGGCGCGCCGTCTCCTGGCTCGACGGGCGCGCCGGCGACCTGGTGCGGCGGTGGTACGAGGACGGCACCATGGCGCGGGTGCACCGGCTGACCGGCCAGGGGATGTTCCCGGGCGCCCACGGCCCGCTGCTGGCCGCGCTGGACCGCGAGGAGCCCGAGGCGCTGGAGCGCTCCGCGGTGGCCGGCTACTGCGTCGACGCGATCGCCCAGCACCTGAGCGGCGAGATCACCGTGGACGCCTCCGACGCCTCGCTGCCCTTCCTGGACGTGGGCACCCGCACCTACAACTCCGAGGCGCTGGCCGAGTGCGGCGTCGAGCGGTGGCGCCGGCTGCTGCCCGAGCCCGCCGAGCCGCACCGCCTGTTCTCCCTCGACCGGCGCGGGGCCCGGCTGCTGGACCTGCCGGAGGGCACCCCCGTGACCGGCGGCCCGTTCGACCTGCCCGCCTGCCTGCTCGGCAGCGGGCTCAGCGAGGTCGGCGACGGCCTGCTCACCGTGGGCACGACCCTGGCCTGCCAGGTCGTCGCCGACCGGGTGGACGTGGAGCCCGGCGGCGAACCCGCCGGGATGTGGCTGTGCACCGACCGGCCGGACCGGTTCTCCCGCGCGATGCCGGCCATGGTCGGCACGGCCGGCCTGGACTGGCTGCTGGACCTGCTGGGCCTGGGGATCGGCGAGGTGGAGCCGCTGCTGGAGGCGAGCCCGCCCGGAGCCCGCGGCGTGTCGGCCCTGCCGTTCCTGGCGGAGTCGGGCGAGCGGGCGCCGTTCGTGGACCCCTGGGCCCGCGGCCAGCTCACCGGGGTCAACCTGGGTACCGAGCGCGCCGACGTCGTCCGCGCGGTCTGCGAGAGCATCGCCTACGCGGCCCGGCACTGCCTGGAGGCGGCCGGTCTGGCCGGCGAGCTGGCCGTCTGCGGCGGCGGCAGCCGCTCGCGCGCGTGGATGCAGGTCTTCGCCGACGTCCTGGGGCGGCCGGTGGTCCTGCCCTCCGACGACGCCATCGGGGTGCGCGGCGCCACGGCCGCGGCCTGGCGGGCCCTCGGCGACGCGCCCGACGAGGCGCGCTGGCTCGCGCAGGGGGAGCGGATCGCCCCCCGCACCGAGACGAGCGCCCGCTACGCCGAAGGCTATGCCCGCTACCGCGCGCACCTGGACAGTGCGCGTGCGCTGTGGGCCTCGGACGCGCCCGCCTGACGCGGGCTCCCGCTTGCGACTGCGCGGCCGCGGCCGCGGGCACGGGTCCCGCCCGCCGGAGTCGGCGGGCGGGCGCGCGGACCGGGGCCGGCGGGGGAGCCGGGGAACCGCGCGGCCGTCGCCGTCGCGCGGTTCCCCGGCGAGCGGGGTCAGGCGGTGGAGAACGTGAACCAGTTCAGGTTCACGAAGTCGGCCGGCTGGCCGCTGGAGAACGTCACGTAGACGGTGTGGGTCCCGCTCACCGCGTCCATGTTCGCGGGGACGGTGCGCCAGCTCTGCCAGCCGCCGGTGTTGCCGACGGCGAAGCTCGCGACCGGTGCGGCGGTGCGGCTGTCCAGCCGGACCTCCACCAGGCCGCTCACCCCCGCCGCCGCGCCCGAGGCCACCCGGGCCTTGAACTGGTGCGCGGCGGTGGAGCCGAAGTCGACCCCGTCGAAGCGGAGCCAGTCGCCGTCGGCGAGCTGGGCGACGTTCTGCCCGCCTCCGGAGTCGGAGGTGGTCTCCAGTGCGGTGCCCGACTGACCCTGGTAGTCCTCGCCCTGGATGGTGGAGCGGGCGTCCACGCCGCCGCCGTCGCCACCTCCGTCGTCGCCACCGCCGTCGTCACCGCCGCCGTCGCCGGTTCCGGTCTCCCACACGGCGACGTAGTCGACGACCATCGGCTCGCCGGGCCGCGTCGCGCCGGTGGGGGTGGCGCTGCCCTGCACCCCGTCGGGGAAGGCGCCGCCCATGGCGACGTTGAGCAGGATGAAGTAGCCCGCGTGGCTCGTCATGTCGCTCCACGCCGAGGCGCCGACCTGGCCCTGGTCGACGCTGTGGTACTGCTGTCCGTCGACGTACCAGCGCAGTTGGCTGGAGGAGCCGGTGCGGTCCCACTCGAAGCTGTAGGTGTGGAAGGTCGACTGGCACGTGGAGCCGGGGCAGGCGCGGCTGCCTCCGAGCCCCTGGGTCTCGTTGCACGGTCCGCCGGGGGAGACCCCGCAGTGGAGCACGCCCCAGACCGAGTCGATCCCGTTGACGTTCTCCATGATGTCGAACTCGCCCACGCCGGGCCAGTTCCAGTACTCGCCGCGGTAGGGCGAGCCCAGCGCCCAGAACGCCGGCCAGTAGCCGAGGGCCTCCTGGCCGGTGACGTCGGGGACCTGGATCCGGCCCTCGATGCGCAGGGTCTCGCCGTCGGCGGGTTTGAAGTCGGCCCGCCGGGTCTCGATCCGGGCCGAGGTCCACTGGCCCGAGGAGTCGCGGCGCGGGGTGATGCGCAGGTTGCCCTGCCCGTCCAGGCCGATGTTCTCGGGGTTGTCGGTGTAGGTCTGGATCTCGCCGGTGCCCCAGTTGGCCGGACCGCCGGGGTAGGAGGTGCCGGTGTCGACGATCCAGTCGTCGGCGTCGGGCAGGGAGCCGGCCTGGCCTTTGAAGTCGTCACTCCACACCAGGTTCCAGCCCTCGGGATCGGGGGGCAGGTCGGCCTGGGCGGGGGCGCTTGCCGTGGTCGCCATGGAGATCGGGAGGACGAACGCGGCGAGGGCGGCGAGGAGTCTGCGCCGGCGCCGGTTCCTGGAGGGCCGGTTGCTCTCCATTCTGACCTCTTTCCTTACGTGTCGCATTTCCATACGTTTCGCAGGTGGGGGATGGATCGGTCAGTCGCGGTGCCTTTCCGCCCCGGGTGCTTCGGCGGACCCGTGCGGCGGAGACCCCGGAAGGGGTGGTGGCAGGCGTTGGCGAGAGAGCGCTCTCTCGCATACCGAACATGGCACACTTCACACGGGCGGGCAAGGCGGGTCGGGCATTCGGATTCGGCTCGGGCGGACCGGTGCGCGGGGTGCCGAACCCCTTCTTCTTCCGAAAGAGGGGCGCGAACTGGAATGATGGGAACGCGCGGTAGAACCGCCGAGCCGGCCGGCCGCCCGGTGCCGGGCGTGCGCGTCGGCGCGCCCGAACGCGGCCGTTCCGCGATCGCCGGGGCGGGGTGGGAGGCGGTGGCGCCGGCCGCGTTGGCGAACCAGGGAACATTCGGAGCGGCGGTCCACGTCAGAGAGCGCTCCCCGGCAATGCGGCCGGCTGCGGCAGGGAGGATCATTGGGTAGCAGACGTCCCACATTGGAGGCGGTCGCCGCTCGCGCGCGGGTGTCCCGTGCCACGGTGTCGCGCGTGGTCAACGGGCGGACCACCGTCGACCCCGAGATCCGCGACGCCGTTCTGCGCGCCGTCGCCGAACTGGGCTACGTCCCCAACTCCGCGGCGCGCAGCCTGGTCACCCGGCAGACGGACTCGATCGCCCTGGTCGTCTCCGAGCCCCCGACCCGCGTCTTCTCCGACGATCCGCTGTTCTCCCTGGTGGTGCGCACCGTGAGCAGTGAGCTGGAGGCGGCCGGCAAGCAGGCGGTGCTGATGCTGGCCAGTTCCCCGCAGGCCCAGGCCCGGGTGGAGGACTACGTCTCCGGCGGGCACGTCGACGGGGTCATGCTGCTGTCCATGCACGGCGCCGACCCGCTTCCGGGCGCCGTCGCGCGCATGGACGTGCCCGCCGTCTCCTACGGGCGCCCCGCCGTGGACCTGCCGCACGTCGACAACGACAACGTGGGCGGCGCCGAGCAGGCCGTGGGGCACCTGAGCGGCGTCGGCCGCCGCCGCATCGCGGCGATCGCCGGGCCGCAGGACATGACCGCCGGGCAGGACCGGCTCACCGGGTACCGCGACGCGCTGCGCTCGGCGGACCGCCGCGCGATCGTGGCCGTCGGCGACTTCACCCGGGCCTCCGGCGCCACGGCGATGCGCCATCTACTCGAGGACGACCCCGGGCTCGACGCGGTCTTCGCGGCCAACGACCTGATGGCCATCGGCGCCCTGCAGACGCTGCGCAGGGCCGGGCGCCGCGTGCCCGACGACGTGGCGGTGGTCGGCTTCGACGACATCGAGGCCGCGAGCTTCACCGACCCGCCGCTGACCACGGTCCGCCACCCGGTCGTCGAACAGGCCACCGCCATGGTCGGGCTGGTCCTCACCCCGCCCGAAGAGCGCGAGAGCGACCGCGTCGTGCTGCCCACCGAACTGGTCGTCCGCGAGTCCGCCTGAGCTCCGGCCGCCCACCGCGCCGCCGCGCCCCGCACCGGCGCCGCCGTGCAGGCCCCTCGGCCGGCGGGGCTCGGGCGGGCCTAGGCTGGGGCGACGGCGCTCGCACGGGAGAGGGGGTCGACGGTGACCGCAGCGGAGCATCCGGCGAAGAAGGTCAAGTCCGCCGGCAGGGCGCTGGAGATCGTCGACTTCGTCGCCGAGCGGGGAAGCGTGACCTTCCAGGACGTCGTCGACTCCGGGCTGCCCAAGTCGAGCGCGCACGGCCTGCTGGCCACCCTGGTGGAGTCGGGGTGGCTGGAGCGCTCGGCGCAGACGCGCCGCTACCGGCTCGGGCTGCGCGCGTGGCAGGTGGGCCACGCCTACCAGGGCCACCAGGTCCTGCTGGAGGCCTCGCAGGAGGTCATGGACGACGTGGTCGCGCGCGTCGGCGAGACGGTGCAGCTGGCCCGCCTCGAAGGCATCGAGAACGTCTACATCGGCATCCGCCTCTCGCCCAAGCCCATGCGCATGGCGTCCAGCGTGGGCATGCGGCTGCACGCGCACGCCACCGGTATCGGCAAGGCGCTGCTGAGCACGCTCGACCCCGGCGAGGCCCGGCGGCGGCTCGAAGCGGTGGCGCTGCCGCGCCTGACGCGCAACACGGTCACCGACGTCGACGAGCTCATGCGCGTCATCGGCCGCAGCCGCGAGCTCGGGTACGCGGTGGACGACGAGGAGTTCATCGAGGACTGCCGGTGCGTCGCTGTTCCGGTGGCCACCGAGGCCGAGACCGGGGTGTGCGCGGCGATGAGCGTCACGATGCCGACATCGCGCACGGACGGCCGGTGGCCGCACTCGATGTACTCGGTGCTGCGCGAGGGCGCGAACCGTATCCGCAGCGCAATGGGGTTGTCCGGCTCGCTGTCGCCCTGACCTCGCGTCCGCTTGTGTGACGTGGGACTCCGCTTGTGTGACGTGGGACAAGGTGTCATACTCCCGCATCTTCAGAAGTAAGAACTCTGTTTCATGAATGTGAACCAGAGGGGATGCGAGGGGGATGCACATGACAGGCCCACGTGCCGCCGCGACCGGGACGGCCCCCGCGGAGGGGAGCCGATGAGGGCGCTCCGGCTCGCCGACATCGGGCGCATGGAGGTCGCCGACCTGCCCGAGCCGCAGCCCGGCCCCGGCGAGGTGCTCATCAGTATCGCCGCGACCGGAGTCTGCGGCTCCGACCTGCACGGATTCACCGGCGAGAACGGTCGGCGCGTCCCCGGCCAGGTTATGGGACACGAGTCCGCCGGCACCGTCGCCGCGCTGGGCGCGGGAGTGGACGGCCTGGGCGTCGGAGAGCCCGTGACCTTCAACCCGGTCGTGGTGGCCGATGAGGACGTCGAGGCCTATGCGGGCCGCGAGCAGCTGTCCCCGAACAAGCGGGTGATCGGCGTGACCCCGGATATCGTCGCCTCGTTCGCACAGCGCATCGCCGTACCGGCCCGCAACGTCGTGCCGCTGCCGGCCGCGATGCCCATCGAGCTGGGCGCCCTGGTCGAACCGCTGGCCGTGGCGGTCCACGCCGTGCGCAACGCGGGCGTGCGGCCCGGCGACGCGGTGCTGGTCCTGGGCGGCGGGCCGATCGGCCAGTCGGTCGTGCTCGCCCTGCAGATGGCGGGCGTCGAGCGGATCGCGGCCACCGAGGTCGTGCCGTCGCGGCGCGCGCTGCTGGCAGAGCTCGGCGTGACCGCCGTCGACGCGGCCGCCGACGGCGCCGACGAGGCGGTGGCGCAGGCGCTGGGCGGGCCCGCCGACCGCGCGATCGACGCCGTGGGCATCGAGTCCACCCTGCGCTCGGCGCTGCGCGCCACCCGGATCGGCGGCACCGTGTGCCTGGTGGGGATGGGCGCGCCCACGCTGCAGCTGGACGCCTTCCTCATCAGCACACAGGAGCGCGCCCTCGTCGGCTCCTTCACCTACACCGCCCGGGACTTCGCCGACGCCGCCGCCTGGATCGGCACCGCTCCCCAGCTGGCCTCGGCGCTGATCTCACGGCAGGTGCCGCTCGCGCAGGGCCCCGAGGTGTTCGCCGCGCTCGCCGCCGGCGACGACACCCCCGGCAAGGTCCTCATCAGACTCGACGAGGAGCAGTGACGATGGAGCGGACGATCGCGCAGGTCCGTGCGTACACCGTGCGCGGCGGAGGAGCCGACTACCACGACCGGTCCGGCTACCACTGGATCGACGACCACATCGCCACCCCGATGTCGGTCTACCCCGAGTACCGGCGGTCGCGGCAGAGCTTCGGACTCAACGTGCTGGGCACGCTCGTCGTGGAGATCGAGGCCGACGACGGCACCACGGGCTTCGCGGTGACGACGGCGGGGGAGATCGGCGCCTGGATCGTCGAGAAGCACCTGTCCCGCTTCCTCGAAGGGCGCCCGGTCACCGACATCGAGCGCATCTGGGACCAGATGTACCGGTCGACGCTCTTCTACGGGCGGCGCGGTGTGGTTCTTAACGCCATCAGCGGCGTCGACCTGGCGCTGTACGACCTGCTGGGACGGCTCCGCGGCGAGCCCGTGCACGCGCTGCTGGGCGGCCCGGTGCGCGACGAGCTGGTGTTCTACGCCACGGGCAGCCGCCCCGACGCCGCCCGGGAGCTGGGCTTCATCGGCGGCAAGATGCCGCTGCACCACGGTCCCGCCGAAGGCGAGGTGGGCATGCGCCGCAACCTCGCCGAGCTCGCCGACATGCGCGAGCGGGTCGGCGAGGACTTCTGGCTGATGTGGGACTGCTGGATGTCCCTCGACGTCGACTACGCGACCCGGCTGGCCCAGCGGGCCGCCGACTACGGCCTGAAGTGGATCGAGGAAGCGCTCATCCCCGACGACTACTGGGGTTACGCGCAGCTCAAGCGGCAGGTGCCGACCGGGATGCTGGTGACCGCCGGCGAACACGAGGCGACGCGCTGGGGGTTCCGGCAGCTCCTGGAGACCGGCGTCGACATCGTCCAGCCCGACGTGGGCTGGTGCGGCGGCATCACCGAACTGGTCAAGATCTCGGCGCTGGCCGACGCCCACGGAGCGCTCGTGGTCCCGCACGGGTCGTCGGTGTACTCCTACCACTTCGTCGTGACCCGCACGAACAGCCCGTTCGCGGAGTTCCTGATGATGCACGAGACCGCCGAGGAGGTCGTGCCGATGTTCTCGCCGCTGCTCCTCGGCGAGCCGGTACCCGAGAACGGCCGGCTGCGCGTGCCCGACCGACCGGGATTCGGCGTCGAGCTCAACCCCGAGGTCGAGCGGATCCGCCCCTTCACCCACTAGGAGATTCGATCGTGCGTTTCATGAGACTCGGAGACGTCGGCCGGGAAATCCCCGTCGCCGTCGACGGCGACGGCCGCAGGCTCGACCTGCGCCCCGTGACCGGCGACATCGACGGCGGCTTCCTCCTCGGCGGCCTCGCGCGGGCGCGCGCGGCCGTCGAGGAGGGCCGGCTGGAGCCGCTCGCCGGCGCCGAGGGCCTGCGCGTGGGCGCCCCGATCGCCCGGCCCACCGCCGTCCTGTGCATCGGGCAGAACTACGCGGCGCACGCCGCGGAGTCGGGCAGCGCGCCCCCGGAGGTGCCGATCCTCTTCTTCAAGCACCCCAACACGGTCGTGGGGCCCTACGACGACGTGGCGGTCCCGCCCGCCGCCGAGGCGGTGGACTGGGAGGTCGAGCTCGGCGTCGTCATCGGGCGCAGGGCCCGCTACCTGCGGTCGGCCGAGGACGCCCTCGACCACGTCGCCGGCTACGTCACCAGCAACGACGTCTCCGAGCGCGACTACCAGATCCAGCACTCCGGCGGCCAGTGGTCCAAGGGCAAGTGCGCCGAGACCTTCAATCCGGTCGGGCCCGAGCTGGTCACCGCGGACGAGGTCGACCCGCAGGCGCTGCGCGTCTGGTCGAAGGTGAACGGCGAGCCCCGGCAGGACTCCACGACCTCCGACATGATCTTCACCGTCGCCGAGATCGTCCGCCACCTGTCCCACTACGTGGTGCTGGAGCCCGGCGACCTCGTCAACACCGGCACGCCGCAGGGCGTCGCCCTCTCGAAGCGGTTCCCCTACCTGGGCGTCGGCGACGTCATGGAGATCGGGATCGACGGCCTCGGCGCGGCCCAGCGCCAGCGCCTGGTCGCCGCACAGCCCTGACCCCCCGCACGAAGCGGGGCCCGCGCGGCCGGGCCCCTCGGCGCCCTCGCGATCGGCTCGTCGACCGAGCCGGTCGGCCCGAGCGGCCCGGCCGCCTACACAAGGCCCGGAAGAAAGGAAAACCAGTGGCCGACGCATCAATCCGGCCGGAGCGGTGGTCGTGCACATGATCGACCTTCTCTGGCTCCTGCTCAGCATCCTGGTGATCGTCCTCCTGATCATCAAGCTCCGACTGCACCCGGCGGTCTCGCTGGTGATCGGCACCCTCATGCTCGGGCTGCTCACCCGCATCCCCCTTCCCGACCTCGCCGGCGCGGCCGCCGGCGGATTCGGCGAGCTCATGGCCGGCATCGGCCTGTCCGTCGGGTTCGGCATCATCCTCGGCCAGCTGCTGTCCGACTCCGGCGGCGCGCGCGTGATCGCCCGGACCCTGGTGAACGCGACCTCCGAGCGCTTCGCCATGTACGGCCTGGCGGGCGCCGCGTTCGTGCTCTCCATCCCCGTCTTCTATGACGTCACCTTCGTCATCCTGGTGCCGCTGGCCGTGGCCATCGCCCGCGAGGCGGGCAAGCCCATGCCGCTGGCCGTGGGGGCGGTGGCACTGGGCGCCGGAACGGCCCACACGCTGGTGCCGCCGACGCCGAACCCGCTGGCGGCGGGCGAGATCATGGACTTCGACGTGGGCATCATGCTCCTCGTCGGCGGTATCGGCGCGCTCGTCGCGGTGATCCTGGCCGTGGCCGCCTACTCGGCGATCCTGCCGCGCATCTGGCGGCCGAAGTGGGACGAGGAGGGGGAGCCCGCCTTCGTCGAGCACGAGGCCGACCCCGACCGGCGCGAGCCCGGGTTCCTCCTCTCCCTGCTGCCGCTGTTCACACCGATCCTGCTGATCCTCCTCGGCACGGTGTGGAGCGCCGCGGCGGGCGACCTGCCCGGGTGGTTGGCCTTCGCCACCGACAAGACGGTCGCGCTGCTGCTCGGCGTCCTCGTGGCCTACGCCGTGGCCTCGCGCAACATGAGCAGGCACGACATGGACCGCTCGGCCGCCACCGCGGTGCAGAGCGCGGGAATCGTCCTGCTCATCACCGGTGCCGGCGGGGCCTTCGGCGCGATCATCGAAAAGGCGGGCATCGGGGACCTGATCGCCGACTCCGTGTCGGCGGTCGGCGGCAACTTCCTCGTCGCGCTGCTCGCCTGCTACCTCGTGGGCATGGCCTTCCGGCTGGCGGTCGGATCGGGCACGGTCGCCTCGATCACGACGATGACCATCATGAGCTCACTGGGGCCGACGGTCGGCGTCCACCCCGTGTGGGTCGCCATGGCGTGCCTGGCCGGTGCGCTGAGCCTGGGCCACATCAACGACAGCGGGTTCTGGGTGACCGCCAGGCTCCCGGGCTTCTCGGTTTCGGGCGGGCTGAAGACCTACACCCTGGCGCAGTTCCTGGCGTCGGTGTTCGCCCTGGTCTTCGCGCTCCTGGGTGCCGCTCTCGTGCCGATGGGCTGACGCGCCGCGGCAGGGGCCGGGGCCGGCCGATCGGGCCTTCGATCGGCCGGCCCGGCCCGCGGCCGTGCGCGCCCGGCCCCGGGCCCTGCGCGGCGGGCCGGGGCTCGGGGGCCGTCCCGCGTACGCCCGGCGGCAGGGCGGAGCGCGGGGGAGGCGCGCCCCTAGCGGAAGCGGAACCCGCTGGAGAGGCCGACGTGGGCGGCCCATTCACCGGCGGGGAGCTTGCCTCTGCGGGTGTGGCGCACCCGCCCGACGCGCAGCACGCCGCCGTTGAGCCGGACCGAGAAGCCGTCGTCGTCGACGTCGAGGACATGGCCGGGCATGCCGGGGCGCTGTTCTCCGGTGAAGCGGCAGTCGAGGAACCGCAGCTTCTCCCCGTCGAAGCGGGTCCACGCGCCCGGCTGCGGGTCGCAGCCCCGCACCAGGTCGTAGACGGTCTGGGCGGGGCGGTGCCAGTGGATCTCGGCGTGCTCGTCGCGGCACGCGGGCTCGAACGTGGCGCCGGCGTGGTCCTGCTCGATGCGCGGTGCGTCGCCGGCCGCCACCAGCGACACCGCCTCGGACATGGCGTCCACCCCCAGAGGGAAGAGGCGGTCGAAGTAGAGGCTGCCGACGGTGTCGTCGGGCCCGATCTCGCACCGCTTCTGCAGCAGGACCGGACCGGTGTCGATGCCGTCGTCCGGCCAGAACACGCTCAGGCCGGTCTCCTTCTCCCCGTTGATGACAGCCCAGTTGATCGCCGACTTGCCGCGGTGCAGCGGCAGCAGGCTGGGGTGGTACTGCGCCGTTCCGTGCTCGGGCTGGGTGAACACGTCCTCGGGCAGAAGCTCGGTGACGAACGCCATGAGGCAGAAGTCGGCCTCGAACTCCTTCCACTTCACGAGGCCGCCGGGCTCCTTGAGGCTGCTGGTCGGCACCCGCGGGACGCCCGCCGCCGCGCTCGCGGTCCACAGGGGGTCCTCCCGGCCGCCGCCGGCCGGCTCCGGTGCCGCGACGCAGGCGACGGTCACGCCGTCCTCCTGCAGCCGCCGGAGCACCGCTTCTCCGAAGGCCGCCTGCCCGATGATGGCAACACGCATATATCACTCCCGGCCGAGATGGACGTGGATCCCCCCGTATGAGCCTTTCGGCAAGGTACCGGATGGCTTCGGACCCGCTGCGACCCGCCCGCGGCCGGGAGGTCCGGGTTCTCGGGCCGGTTCGCGTCCCCGCCGGTCAGAGCGCAGGAGGGGGCAGGTCGGGCGCCGGGCTCAGGTCAGCAGGTCCTCGGCGGCCTCCTGCGGCACGGTCCGCCGGGACCCGACCGCGTCCGCGGTGCACCCGCCGGAACCGCGCGCTCCACGGCCGCAAGCGGCCCCGGCACAGGCGCGGCGGCGCCGGCTCTGGCACCGGCCGTCCGGGCGCGGCTAGGCTCATCCGATGGCGAACGGAGATGAAGCCGCCGATCAGCGGCGGGCGGTCATGCGGTTGATGCTCGGGTACATGGCATCCCACGCGCTGGGGGCGGCGGCGCGGACCGGCCTGGTCGACCTGATCGGCGACGGTCGGCGGTCGGCGGAGGACCTGGCGGGCGACTTGGGGCTGCCGCAGCAGTCGGCGAGCCGGCTGATGCGCGCACTCGCGGCGCTGGGCCTGCTGACCGAGGAGGAGCCCGGGCGGTTCGGCGTCTCCGGCACGGGCGCGCTGCTGCGTAGCGACCACCCCGACTCGGTGCGCGGCATGGTCCGGATGTTCACCGACCCGGCGATGATGCGCGCCTGGGAGGGGATCGACGAGAGCCTGCGTACCGGCGAGACCTCGTTCGACCGCATGTTCGGCACCGACTTCTTCAGCCACCTGGGCACCGACCCGGAGTTGTCCGCACTGTTCAACACGGCGATGAGCCAGGGCACCCGGAGCGTGGCCGATGCGCTGCCCGCCCGCTACGAATTCGCCTCCGCCGCCGCCGTCATGGACATCGGCGGCGGGGACGGAACGCTGATCGCCGCCGTGCTGGGCGCCAACCCCGGCATGCGCGGCACCGTGTTCGACACGGCCGAAGGCGCGGCGCAGGCGCCGGAGCGCCTGGAGGAGGCCGGCGTCGCCGACCGCTGCACCGTCGCCGCCGGCGACTTCTTCGAGGGCGTCCCCGCCGGCGCCGACGTCTACCTGCTCAAGAGCATCGTGCACGACTGGGACGACCGGCGGGCGGCGACGATCCTGTCCCACGTCCGCGCGGTGGTCCCGGACCACGGCCGGCTGCTCATCGTGGAGCCCGTGCTGCCCGCCACCGTCCCGCCCGAGGGGTTCTCCGGCCTGTACCTGACCGACCTGAACATGCTGGTCAACGTGGGCGGCCGCGAGCGCACGCGAGACGACTTCGACGCCCTCTGCGCCGCATCGGGCTTCGCCGTGTCCGACGTCGTCCCGCTGGCCGCGGGGTTCAGCGCCATCGAGGCGGTCCCGGTCTGAGGCGCCTCGACCGGCGACGTACCGGGCGGACCGGCGGTCGCCTGTCGGCGGGTCATCCGGTGTCGGGGCGGCGATGGTCCGCGGCGGCTCGGCGGGCGCGGTGGTTGGCGACGTTGACCCGGTTGCCGCACAGGCCGGGCATGCAGTAGCGGCGGCGGCCGGGCCGGGTGGTGTCGATGAACACGCCGCGGCAGGTGGGTGCGCCGCACGGGCGGAACCGCTGCTCGCCGAGGGTGTGCACGGCGCCGAGGATCCCGACGCCGCAGACCAGCGACAGGGCGTCGGCCACGGTCGCGCCGTCGCGGAGCGGGGCCGCCCAGCGCGTGCGGCTCCGGTGCGCGGGGTCGGCGACCAAAGTGGCGCCCCGGGCGGGCCGGGTGAGCGCGGTGGCGCCGGCGACGAGGCGGCCGCGGTCGGGGTGGTCGATCAGGTCCCGCACGTTGGCCCGGAGCGCGTGGACCGCACGGAGGTCGGCGGCGCCGACGCGGCAGGCCAGGTCGGACAGCGTGCCGGGGGCCCCGTCCTCGGACCGGTCGCCGTGCAGGTCGGCGAACGCGGCGAGGGCGGCCGCGTCGGGCAGCCGGTCCTCGCCCCGCCACACCTCGGCGGAGGTGTTGACCAGTTCGGTCGCGACCCCGGCCGCCCACACGTAGTCGTCCAAGGCAACTTGCATCGGCTGGGAGCCTCCCACTAGGTTCTTTTAAAAGCCACTTTAGTCCTTACAGCGACGCGGTTCGACCCCGCCCCGGCCATGCGGGCGGAGAAGGGCGGCCGCGGCCCGCGCCCACCGCTTCTTTCGGGGAGACCGCCCATGCCGGTGCCGGACATCGATGCCCTCGTCTTCGACGTGCTCGGCACACTCGTCGACGAACCCGCCGGGCTCCGCGCGGGCATCCGCGGACTCGACCCCTCGCTCGACGGCTCCGGAGCCGAGCGCCTGCTGTCACTGTGGCAGGGGCACATCGAGCGCGAGCAGCGCCGCATCCGGGACGGCGCCCGCCCCTACGCCGCCGGCGACGCCCTCGACCGCGAAGCCGCCCGAATCGTCGCCGACGCCGCCGGAGTCGGCGACCCGGCCGCCGTGGCGGCGCTGGCCCTGGCCGGCCGCCGGCTCCCGCCGTGGCCCGACGCCGCGGCGGGGCTCGCCCGGCTCGCCGAACGGTTCCCGCTGATCGGACTCTCCAACGCGAGCCGGACGGCCCTGCTGGAACTCGACGCCCACGCCGGGCTGCGCTGGCACCAGGCCCTGTCCGCCGAAGACGCCCGGGCCTACAAGCCGGACCCGGCGGTCTACCGGCTGGCCGTCACCGTGTCCGGGCGGCCGCCGGAGCGGCTGATGATGGTCGCCGCCCACGCCTGGGACCTGCGCGGTGCCCAGGCGCTGGGCCTGCGCACCGCCTACGTCGCCCGCCCCGTCGGCGACCCGCCCGCCTCAGCGGACCGCTTCGACCTGCACGCCGAGGGCCTGGCGGACCTGGCCGACCAGCTCGACGGGCTCCGGGGCCGATCCCGCTAGTCAGTGCAGGGGGTCCTCGACGGCCGGGCGTTCCAGGGCTCGTTCACGGCCGCGTGCGAGGGCAGCCACACGCTTCCCGTGCGCGCCGAGCCGCGCCAGGCCATCGCCGCGAACCCGGGCGAGGCGGTCACGGCCAAGCTGGTCGAGCGCCCGGCCCGGCGCGCCGGGGCGCCGCTCCGGTCCCGCCGGTGCGGCGAGGCGGGGCGGGCCGCGTCGGGGGTGGCGCGGGCCGTAGGCGCGGGCGTGCGGCCCGGTCGGCGGGACCCGGCGCCCCGTCATGGACCCGTCCGCGCTCGGAGCGCGGCCGCTGCTATGCTCCCGGCAGCGTCGCGTGCCGGTGGCAGGCAGTGCCAGGCATGGAGGCGCCGGACCGAAGGAGTCGCGACGCATGCCGAGTCGCCGCCCTTCGCCCCGCTCCTGTGAGTGAGGGCGAGAAGACCAGGCTTGTCGCCTGGAGCCGTGAACTGCGTTCCGTCCACGAACGGCTGCGCGAGGCGCTGCGTGTGACGCGGGAGGCACTGGCCGAGGGCGGCTCCGCCGAACCCGCGGCCCGCGACCTGCTGCTCTTCTGCCACGGGTTCTGCAGCGCCCTGACCGGTCACCACGCGGGCGAGGACCGCGAGCTGTTCCCGGCGATCGCCGCCCGGCACCCCGGGCTGCGCCCGACCCTGCGCCGGCTGGAGCAGGACCACTCGATGATCGCGCACCTGCTCGCGGGGCTGCGGGAGGCCGTCGACCGGTCGGCGCCCCCGGCGGAGCTGGACCGCCATCTTGAGGGGATCGCCGCGATCATGGAGTCCCATTTCCGTTACGAGGAGCGGCGGCTTTCGGAGGTGCTGGAGACGCTCGCGCTGGACGCCGACCCGAGCCGCGTACTGGGACCGCTGTGAGCCGAGCCGGGCCCGCGCCGACCGGGCAGGTCCGCCGGCGCCGCCGTCGGCGCGCCCGCTCCGCGTTTCCACCCCCGAACGGGGCACGCGGTCCTTTTCCAGCGCGTCACGGTTGTTCGACGCATCCTTGACGTAACCAGTCGGTAACCCACATTATTCGTCGACACCGTGAATATCGTCTTTGCCGCGGGTCCCGTGCCGATGCGCCGAGGCTCCGGCGCCGCCCGGGCGTGCGCGGCGCCCTACCCCCGGAACGCGCCCGAAGGCGCCGCCGCGCGTACCGGAGGCGGGCCCTGCAACGCCCTGCGGCCCGGGCCGCCGTCGCCGGTGGTCGTCACACTGGGTGACGACGGCCCTACGCCCCCGTCCCTTCGCCGGAACGGCCGCCGCGCACCGGAGCGCGCGGCGGCCGTTCCGCCGCAGCACAGAACAGGAGTGCGGATGTCTGCGACGAGCGGCGGTCGGCCGCCCGAGGAGGCCGGCCCAGGTCGGCGAGAGCCGATCCGCAGACCCTGGCCCTGGGTGGGGCTCGGCGTGATCGTCCTCGCCGGCGTCCCCTGGTACCTGCCGCCCGGCACCGTCGGCCCGGTCGTCCTGGGCCTGCCCCTGTGGGCGCTGGTCGCGGTGGCGTCGTCCGTGGCGGTCGCGGCCTACCTGAGCTGGATGCTCTCGCACCTGTGGAACGTCGTGGAGGACGTCGAGGAGTCCGCGGGTGAGCCCGTCGGTCCCGACACGCCCCTGGACGACGTCGAGGGGAAGGGACAGCGGTGGAGTCCCTGACCTTCAGCGGCGCGCCCGGGATCATCGTGCTGTGCGCCTATGCCGCGCTCATGCTCGGGATCGGCTTCTGGGCGGGGCGCCGCCGGCCCGACAAGAAGCACACCCTCAAGAGCTACTACCTCGCCGGCGGCAACCTCGGCGTGCTCGTGCTGTTCTTCACCCTCTACGCCACGCAGTACAGCGGGAACACGGTCATCGGCTACGCGCCCCAGGCCTACCGCGCAGGGTTCCCGTGGTGGCAGTCGGTGACGTTCTTCATGGTCATCACGGCCGGGTACATGCTGTTCGCGCCCCGCCTCTACGTCCTGGCGAAGAGGAAGTCGTTCGTCACCCCCACCGACTGGATCCGCCACCGGTTCGGCTCGCCCGCGGTGACCCTGCTGGCGACGCTGCTGATGCTGTGGGCGCTGGCGAACTACCTCCTGGAGCAGCTCGTCGCCATGGGCCACGCCATCGCCGGGCTGACGGGCGGCACGGTCCCCTACCAGGTCGCCGTCGCCCTGTTCGTGTGCGTCATGCTGCTGTACTCCTGGACCGGGGGCATGCGCGCCGTCGCGCTCACCGACGTCATGCAGGGCATCGCCCTGCTGCTGGGTGTGGCTCTCCTGCTGACCGGCGCCTTCTACCTCACCGGCGAGTCCCCGGCCGGAACGACGCGGTACCTGATCGAGAACGACCCGGAGTCCGTCTCCTCGCCGCCGCTGGAGGTCTCGGTCAACTGGATCTCGATGATCGTGATGGTGGGGCTGAGCATCTGCCTGTATCCGCATGCGATCCAGCGGATCTACGCGGCGCACAGCGAACGCGCCCTGAAGCGGTCCCTGCGGTTCCTCGTGTGGATGCCGCTCGTCACCGCGGGGGCCGTGTTCTGCGTCGGGATGGTGGGGATCCGCCTTTTCCCCGGCCTCTCCGACGGCGAGTCCGAGCAGCTGGTCGGGATGATCGCCAACGAGGTGGGGGCGATCAACACCGCCTTCTACGTCGCGATGGTCCTGCTGTTCGGCGGCATCGTCGCCGCGGTCGTCTCGACCGCCGACTCGGCGTTCCTCTCGCTGTCGTCGATCATCTCCAAGGACGTCTACGGCCGCTACGTGAACCCGCGCGCCGAGGAGCACCGCCAGGTCCGCCTCGGCAAGACCGTCGGCATCGCGGTCGTCTTCGTCCTGCTCCTGCTGGCGTGGAACCCGCCCACCACCCTGGTGAACATCTTCGTGCTGAAGATGGAGCTTCTGGTGCAGCTCGCTCCGTCCTTCATCCTCGGGATGTACTGGAAGCGGCTCACCGGGACCGCCGTCTTCTGGGGCATGGCGGTGGGTGTCGTCATCGCCGGCGGTATGACGTGGCTGCAGATCGAGAACGTGTACGGCGTTCACGGCGGGATCATCGGTCTGCTGGCCAACGTCGCGATCTGCGTCACCGGCTCCCTGGCGGCCCGACCGCAGGCCCCTCGCACGGACCGCCCGGAGGCCGAACACCCCCGGCAGCTGCACGAGGAGTGAGAACAGGGGTGCGGCGGCCCGCCCGCCCGCCACCGATGGGCGGCCTCCCGCGGCAGCCGGTCGCGGGGAGACATCCGCCCGCCCGGAGCGCCCCTGTCCGCGGAGCCGGGGCGGCCGGGCCATCAGAACGGCTGCCGTCTGCGGAAGGGGGCGGTGAGCAGGTGCGAGGCGGTGCGGGCGGGGGTCAGCCAGGTCAGCCGCCTGCCGTTGCGTCGGGCACGCAGGATCCGCGGGGCGAAGCCGCGGGCGACGTCCTCGGCCGAGTCGCCCAGGATGCCGGCCATCTGCCGGGTGGCGGCCGGAAGCTCGGTGGCCGGGCCGCCGAGGACCACCGGGGTGGGCATGATGCCCGGGCGGAGGAACCCGATCTGCACGCCGGTGCCCCGGTACTCCTTGGCCAGGGCGCGGAACGCGTAGCCGGCGGCTGACTTGCTGGCCCCGTAGACGCCGATACCGGCCATCGCCGGCTGGAGCCGGGAGCTTCCCAGGCCCTCGGTCAGCCAGATCCGGCCCCCGCCGGGCTGGGTGAGCATCCCCTGCAGGGCGCGTCGCGCCCCGGTCAGGGCGCCGGTGAGGTTGGTGCCGAGTACTGCGTCGACCTGCTCGGGGTCGAGGTCGTCGAGCCGGCGGTGCGCATGGCCGATCCCGGCGTTGTTGATCCAGTGGTCGACCCTTCCGAACCGGGCGACCGCCGCCTCCCAGAGGGCGTCGATCTCCGGTGCGCGCCTGACGTCGCAGCCGACGCCGAGAATCCGGGCTTCTCCGAGGGCGGAGGCGGCCTCCTCCGCTTTCTGCGCGCTGCGGCCGGAGAGCACGACGGCGGCACCGCGTGCGGCCAGCTCCCGGGCCAACGCTCGGCCCAGTCCCGAGGTCCCGCCGGTGATCACCACCACCGGAGCGGGCCGGGCGGCGGGGTTTCGCCGGTCGGTCATGCCGTCCTCCTCTGCGCCGAGTCGGGGCTCGGTGGGCCGGTGTGCGGGGGAGGGGCGCAGGCCAGCGGCCAGACCACGGCCTCGATGACGTGCCGCATGTAGTCGAGGGGCGCCGGCGCGCCGGTGATCAGCGAGCGCTGCAGAACCAGGGCGGGAAAGACCTCCGCCAGCAGGTCGAGGTCGTGGCGGGCCGAGATCTCGCCCCGGGCGGCGGCGCGGTCGAAGACCTCCCGCAGCCGGGCCCGCAAGGGCAGGACGAACCGCTCATGGAAGGCGGCCCGCAGGTCGGGATGGCGGTCCAGTGCTCCGGCCACGCCGATCGTGACCTTGAGGCTCATCCCGTCCTCGGCGCCGGCGGCGGCCAGGGCGGTTTCGTGCAGGTCGCCGCGCAGTGAGCCCGTGTCGGGGGGTTCGCCCGCGGCTTTCATGGTGTGGAAGGCGTCGGCCACCAGGTCGGCCTTGCTCGCCCAACGGCGGTACAGCGTGGCCTTCCCGGCGCCGGCCCGGACGGCGACCGCCTCGACCGTGAGCGCTTCGTAGCCGACCTCGGCGAGCAGCTCCAGGGCGGCCTGACGCAGTGCGGCCTCTCGTGCCGGGTCGGGCCTGCGCCCACCCGCCGAGCGGCCCGTCCGTCGTGTCGGCGGGTTCTGTGTCATGCGTTGCCCCATTTCGATACGATGTCGTTTTGAAACGCTACCGTTCCGGTTCGGGGATGTCCACCCGCGAGAGGGGTGCCCACGCGTGCTACGCCCCTCCGAGTCATCACTAGTTGCTCGGACAACTTTATTCGCCGAGCTCTTGTATTGTCCCTGTTTGAAAGGCATAGTGAAGTTGCTTGTCCGAGCAATAATACAGGGAGAGAGTTGTGACCGAGTTCAACGACCGCGTGATCGCGTCCTTCCGGTCGAACGGCGGACACGTCGGCGCGTGGGGATCCAGCCTCGTCCTCATCCACCACCGCGGGGCCCGCACGAAGACCGAACGGGTGAACCCCGCGATGTCCCTACGCGACGGCGACGACTGGCTGGTGGTCGGATCCGCGAAGGGGGCGCCGCGCGACCCGGCCTGGACGGTCAACCTCCGTGCCTTCCCTGAAGTCGAGATCGAGGCCGTGGTGGACGGCGCGGTCACCACGGTGCCGGTGCGAGCGACCGAGCTGACCGGCCCGGACCGCGAGGCCGCGTTCGCGCGCTTCGTCCAGGTCGCCCCCGCGTTCGAGCAGTACCAGGCCGCGGCGCCGCGCCCGCTCCCGGTGATCCGGTTCCGCCGCCGCGCGCTGCAGGACGCCGGCGGCGAGGCCGGGGCGTCGGCGGCCGGCACCGGTCCTGAGGACCCCGCCCGGGACATCGCCGTGCGCCGCCCGGACAGCGACCCGTCACTACCGCACTACGGCGCCGTCGGAGACACCTATACGGTCCTGCTGACCGGGGCCGACACCGGCGGCCGGTACGGACTGATGGACATGCACATCCCACCCGGCGGCGGCCCGCCACCGCACCGCCACGACTTCGAGGAGATGTTCCACGTCCTCGAAGGCGAGATCGAGATCACCTTCCGGGGCGAGACGACCACGGTGCGGGAGGGCGAGACGGTCAACATCCCCGCCCGCGCGCCGCACTTCTTCCGCAACGCCTCCGGTCGCAACGCCCGCATGCTGTGCGCGGTCACCCCGCCCGGCCTGGAGGACTATTTCAGCCGATGGGGCGAGCCGCTGTCCGGCCGCACAACGCCTCCGGACCCCGCGCAGACCGCCGAGCGGCTCCGGACCGCCGTCGAACTGGGCCCGGAGTACGCCATCGAGAACCTCTGAAGCCGTCGGCCGTCCGATCACCCGGCGACGAACCAGGAGTAGGCCATTCCGCTCGGCTGCTCACCCCCGACGACGCCGTCTTCTGACCGACCGCCACCTCGGCGCGATGAGCCGGGCCGGCTCCACCGAGCGGCAGCTCGTCAATGCGAACGCTCGCCCCGGACGAGTCCGCCGCGGCACTCGGCATGCCGCCGGACACGGCGAAGCGGATGCCGCCCGGCAGGTCGGCCCCGGCGCGGGGCCGACCTGCCGGCATGGTCGGCACGACTGCCGCAAGGGCGGCCTTTGCCGGGCACCTGCCCGATCGCGATCGCCCGGCTGCGCCCCGATTCCGGCCTCCCGGCGCTAAGCTGATACCCCTAGTTGCTGCGAGACGGGAGTCTCCCGCATGAAGGCCGTCAGCCAGGCACGGTACGGGACGGCCGACGTCGTCACCGTCGAAGACATCCCGGAACCGGTCCCGGCGGCCGACGAGATCCTGGTCCGGGTCCATGCCGCCTCGCTCAACGGATCCGACCGCGAGAACCTCGTCGGCCGGCCCTTCTATGCGCGCCTGGGCGGGCTGCGGCGCCCCCGCAACCCGGTGCCGGGCTCGGACGTCGCCGGCGTCGTGGCGGCGGTCGGGAGCGCGGTGACGGAGTTCGCGCCGGGCGAGGAGGTGTTCGGCGAACTGGCCGGCTACCGCGGCGGACTCGCGGAGTACGTCGCGACCCCGCCGCGGCTGCTGGCCCGCAAGCCTCCCCACCTGTCGTTCGCCGACGCGGCGGCGATCCCGCAGGCGGGGTGCATCGCGCTGCGGGCCACCCGCGGACTGCGGCCGGGGGAGCAGGTGCTGGTCAACGGCGCCGGAGGAGCCGGCGGGGCGTTCGTGGTCGGTCTCGCCAAGCACCTCGGTGCCGTGGTGACCGCCGTGGACCGTGCGGACAAGGCCGACCACCTGCTGCGCGTCGGAGCCGACACCACGATCGCCTTCGAGGACGAGGACTGGGCCGGCCACCGCGGCCGCTACGACCGCGTCGTGGACCTCGTGGCGCACCGCTCGCCCCACCGCGTGCACGCGGCGCTGCGCTCCGAGGGGACCTACCTCGTCGTCGGCGGGCACACCCGCGTCCTGCTCGCGACACTGGTCGCCGGGCCGCCGATCCGCTGGACCACGGGAAAACGGGTCAGGGTGCTGGTGGTGCCGCAGTCGCGCGCCGACCTGGAGACGGTCACCGCCCTGGTCGCCGACGGCGCCGTCGTCCCCGGCGCCGACCGCCTCTATGCCCTGGAGGAGGCGCCCGCCGCGTTCGCGCGGCTGGCCGCCGGGGACCACCGGGGAAAGATCGCCATCACCGTGGCCTGACCCGGGCGGGTGGCGCGTTGCCGCGAGGCCAAGGCCGCCCGCACTACCGCCCGCCGCCCGGCCCGTGCCCCGGCGCCCGTGCCCTCCGTCGGCGGGCTCGCCCCCGGACGGGGGTGTTGGGACGAGCACGCGGCTACCGCTGTCCTTGGTGGGAACCGCCGGGCGGACGGTGCCCCGCGTGGGCGGCGAACGGGGGCCGGCGTCAGCTCCATCCGCGGTCGAGCAGATAGACCAGCGCGAGAAGCACCACGATCGCCGCGATGGGCCAGACCGCTCCCGCCAGACCGCGGACCAGATCACGGCGCGAGCGGGCCTCTGCGCGGCGTGACCGCAGGGCGTCCGACGGCGGGGGCGGTGCCACCGGTTCCCGCAGCGGGAACCGCGCCTTGAGCGCGAACTCGCCATAGCGGGGTCCGGCCTCGAGGCTCCCGCCGACGAGGCGGACGCGCTCGTCCAGACCGATCAGACCGTAGCCGCTGTGGGATTCGGGCACGGCCGCCGGCAGTTCGCTGGTGACCGCGACGATCAGGTGGTCGGCGTCCCGGTGCAGTGTGACGCGGACGGGACGGCCCAGGGCGTGCTTGGCCGCGTTGGTGATGCCCTCCTGGACCACGCGGCGTGCGGCCCGCACCGTGCTGTCGGGCAGCGGAGGGTCCGGGGAGCCCTCGTCGGCGCGGTCGTCGAGGGTGACGTCCATGCCCGAGGCCGCCGCACGGCGGACGATCTCGGCCACGGGTGCGCCGGCCGGCTGCAGCAGCGCGGCCTCACCGTCGTCGCGCAGTATGCCGATGATCTCCCGCAGGTGGTCGGTCGCCTCGGCGGCGTCCCGGCGCAGGTCGGCCGCAGCTCGGCGCCCTTCGTCGCTGATGGCGGGGTCGAGCTGCAGCGCGGCCGCGCGCACGGCGAAGAGGCTGAGCTCGTGGCCGAGGGAGTCGTGCATGTCGGTCGCGATCCGGGCGCGCTCGCGCAGCCGCACCTGGTCGGCGACCCGCTCCTGCTCGCGCTCCAGCCGCTCGGCGAGGTCCCAGCCCGCCCGAAGGGCCTGCGCCTGGTGGCGTACGAGCTGGCCCACCGTCCACGGCAGCAGCGACAGCAGCAGTGCGGTGCCGCCGAGCTCGAACCAGTCCTGGGCCGCCAGGTCCGGCCACGTCAGCTGGGCCGCGGCGACGGCGGCGAGGTAGGCGCAGAGCAGGGCGAGGGCCCGCCTCCCGCCGGTCCGGCGGCCGAGCAGGTAGGCGAGGAGGATCCCGGCCACGGTCAGCTGGTCGCTGTAGAGGCTGCCGGCCGCGGCGACGGACAGCGCCGCCGGCGCCGCAGCGGCGGCCGCGGGCAGCCGACGCGCCGCCAGGACGGCCGCGAGGATCACGCAGGCGGCGGCGATCCGCAGCGCGGTGGGCTGAAGCCGGGAATCGGGTGGCAGGTCGGGCCCCAAAAGCACGGGCGGCAGCGCAACGGCGAGCGCCCCCGCGTCGAGCGCCCACCGGCTGCCGATCACCCTCTCGAACCGACGCACGCTCCGACCCTACGCCGCACCCCGTCCCGCGCCCTTAGTGACTGTTGGGTATGCGGGTAGCGGCGTTGGGTGACCAGTCATGCCGGATGCCCGAACATGACGCAGCCCCGGAATGATCGCGTGGTGTGTGCCAATGCAACGATTCCGGGGCCGCTGGTGCCCG
>NZ_BAAAQI010000023.1:0-69776 GCF_039531585.1 Streptomonospora arabica
ATGGCTTCGCTGTAGTATTCGGCGGCGGTTCCGGAGAAGTTGGCGCGGGCTTTGCGGCGGGTGTTGTCGATGGTGTCGCGGAGTTCGTTGAGGGCGGTGATGAGGCCGTCGTGGGTTGCGGCGAGGGCGCGGAGTTTGGCGGGGTCGGTCTCGGGGATTTCGATGCCGAGGACCCATTTGGCGGTGTCGCGGACCCATTGCGCGCTGTCATGGGCGAAAGGGGGCATTGGGGTTCGCCTCAGCTCCTCGCCGATACCGCAGACGTCGATTCGTGTGGGAATCGCACCCAAACAAACATTCGGCAGGAAACAGGAGTGGCGGCGGGCGGCGAAGCGCGGGTTAACGCTGTGGAAATCGTCGTGCCGGCCGTGCGACCCGGCCGCCCCCTCCCCGCAGCATTCGGGGTGCAGAGAGTCAGGTCACGGCGACGTCGCGGGGGCGTCGCCGCTCAGGCCGGTACCGTCGGCCCCGCTCGCGTTGTCGCTCGCGTTGCCGCCTTCTCGGCGCCGCCGCAGCGGTTGGGCGGCGCTCCTCGGGCCGGTACCGGGCGGTGCCGCGCCGCGGTCGGCGGGTGGGCCGGACAGGGGATGACCGGACCCATTCGCGGACTCCGGTGGCCGCCGGCTCGCCCCGGCCGTCGGCGGAAACGGCACCGGTAACGCCGCATTTCGGGAAATTCGCGCGCAATCCGCGGTCGCTCTTGAAACGCCTCGCGGGATCTCACTAACATCACGTAAAGCCACACCGAAACGCAGGTGATGTCACATGTACGCCGAAGAGCGCCAGCGCAGCATCATGGAACGCGCCCGTAAGGACGGTCGCGTCGACGTCGCGCGGCTCGCCTCCGACTTCGACGTCACCTACGAGACGGTGCGGCGCGACCTGACCGCCCTCGAACGCCACGGCGTGCTGCGGAGAGTGCACGGCGGCGCGATCCCCGTCGAGCGGCTGGGATTCGAGCCGACACTGGCGCAGCGCGACTCCGTCATGACCCCGGAGAAGGAGCGCATCGCCAAGCGGGCTCTGGAAGAGGTGCCGGCCGAAGGGGCGATCCTCCTCGACGCGGGCACCACGACCGGCCGGCTCGCCGAGCAGCTCCCCGCCGAGCTCACCGTGGTCACCAACTCGGTCTCCATCGCGCTGATGCTGACCCCGCGCTCCCACACCAACCTGATGCTGCTGGGCGGCCGGCTCCGCCCCCGCACCCAGGCCACCGTCGAGAGCTGGGCGCTCCAGGCGCTGGAGGAGACCTTCGTCGACGTCGCCTTCATGGCCACCAACGGTGTTTCGGCCGAACACGGGCTCACCACACCCGATACCGCCGAAGCACAGGTCAAGCGGGCGATGATCCGCTCTGCACGCCGCGTCGTCCTGCTCGCCGACCACACGAAGGTGGGCAACGACCACTTCGCCCGCTTTTCCACCCTCGACCAGGTGGACTGCATCATCACCGACTCCGGGCTGGCCGACGGGCTGGCCGACGAGCTCGCCGCGTTCGGTCCCCGAGTCGTCGTGGTGTGATCCACCCACCGCGGCAGGCGCCGCCCTCCCCTGGCGCCTGCCGCCCGTCCATCCGGCTCCGCGTTCACCCCAGAGCCGGCCCGGGCCGAAGGGCCCGCCGCGCGCCGTCGCCGGCGGCCGCGGCCCCGGGTCGGCCGGCCCGCCGACGGCGCCCCCGCCGCGGCGGTGACTGCCCCCGACTCCCCCCGCGGGCCCCGGGCCGTTGGCTCCCGGGCCGCCCCGACACGCAGCCAGGTGATCTCCCCCATGACCCAACCCCAACCGACCGCGAGCAACGCCCCGAAGCAGTCCCCCAGCCGGTTCGAGTCGACCCGCGCCGCCGTCCAGCGCTTCGGCGGCTACCTGTCGGGCATGGTGATGCCCAACATCGGCGCCTTCATCGCCTGGGGCCTCATCACCGCCCTGTTCATCCCCGACGGCTGGTTCCCGAACGAGACCCTCGCCCAGCTCGTCGACCCGATGATCGGCACACTGCTGCCCCTGCTGATCGGCTACACCGGCGGCCGCCTGGTCTACGAGCAGCGCGGCGCCGTCGTCGGCGCGGTCGCCACCATCGGCGTGGTGGTCGGCTCCGAGGTGCCGATGTTCCTGGGCGCCATGATCATCGGCCCGCTCGCCGCCTATCTGATGAAGCTGGTCGACAAGGTCGCCCTCCCGCGCATCCACGCCGGCTTCACGATGCTCTACAACAACTTCAGCGCGGGCATCCTCGGCGGCGCGACGGCGATCCTCGGCCTCTACGCCATCGGCCCGGTCGTCCAGGGGATCACCAACGCCCTGGGCGCGGGCGTGCAGGCGCTGATCGACATCCAGCTCCTCCCGCTGGTCTCGATCATCGTCGAACCCGCCAAGGTGCTGTTCCTGAACAACGCCATCAACCACGGCGTCTTCGCGCCACTGGGCGCCGCCCGGGTGTCCGAGACGGGCCAGGCCATCGAGTTCCTGATCGAGACCAACCCCGGTCCGGGCCTGGGCGTCCTGCTCGCCTGCATGTTCTTCGGCCCCAAGGTCAGCCGCTCCACCGCCCCCGGCGCGATCGTGATCCAGTTCCTGGGCGGCATCCACGAGATCTACTTCCCCTACATCCTGGCCCAGCCCAAGCTGATCCTGGCCGCGATCGCGGGCGGAATCACCGGCGTGACGACCTTCATGCTGCTGGGTGCGGGCACCGTCTCGACGCCGTCGCCGGGCAGCATCATCGCCCTGATGGCGGTCACACCCCGCGGCGGCCACCTGTCCGTGCTCGCGGGCGTGGCCGCGGCGACCGTCGTTTCGTTCGTCGTCGCCTCCCTGCTGCTCGGCTTCGGCCGTCCGGAGCGCAACAAGGAGAAGGCCCAGCACACCAACGCGGAGGCACAGTCATGAGCAGCATCAACGGAGCCGACATCAAGAAGGTCGTCGTCGCCTGCGACGCCGGCATGGGCAGCAGCGTCCTCCTCACCTCGCAGATGTCGAGTTCCCTGTCGCCGCACGGGGTGACCGTGGAGCACGCCTCCGTGGACCGGATCCCAGCGGACGCCGACCTGGTGCTGTGCCACTCCAGCCTGGTGTCGCGGGCCCGCTCCACCCGGCCCGGAACCGTCGTCGTGGGCTTCCAGATGTTCATGGGCGACCCGGCGTTCGCCCGCGTGGAGCAGGCCGTCAGGGCCGGCGAGATCATTGACGACTGAGCTGCGGATCGGCCCCGAGGCGGTGTGGCTGGGCCGCACCGCCCGGGACAGGGCCGAGGCGGTGGACCTGTGCGGTCGGCTGCTGCTGCGCCTCGGTGCGGTGCATCCCGCCTACCTCCCGGCCATGCACGAGCGCGAGCGGTCGGTCTCGACCTACATCGGCGAGGGCGTGGCCATCCCGCACGGCACCGACGCGGCGCGGACGCTGGTCGAGCGAACCGCGCTGGCGTTCGTCCAGTTCCCGCAGGGCGTGGACTGGGGCGCCGGCAACCGCGCCGTGATCGGGATCGGCATCGCCGCGCACGGCGACGAGCACACGGGCGTCCTCGCCGCGCTGGCGCGCGTCCTGTCGGACCCGGCGAAGGCGGAGCGGCTGCGCGGGGCGGAGGACGCGGCGACCGTCGTGGAGCTGCTGGCCCCGGTCGGCGCCGAGCCCCCGCCCTAAGCCGGGCCGCACGCGCCCCGCGCCCCGGAAAGTCCGGCCGAAGACCACAGCACGAGCAGAGAGAAGGCAGCCATGTTGGTCGCCCGCTTCTACGCCCCCGGCGATATCCGCCTGGAGGAGGCGCCCGAACCGCAGGCCGGTCCGGGCGAGCTCAAGATCCGAGTCCGCAACTGCTCCACCTGCGGCACCGACGTGAAGATCCACCGGCACGGCCACCACCACATCGTGCCGCCGCGGGTGATCGGGCACGAGATCGCCGGGGAGGTCGTGGAGGCGGGATCGGGCGTCGCCGGATGGCGTCCGGGCGACCGGGTGCAGGTGATCGCCGCCATCCCGTGCGGTGAGTGCGCCTACTGCCGGCGCGGGTGGCAGACGATCTGCCCCGACCAGGAGTCGATGGGCTACCACTACGACGGCGGGTTCGCCGAGTACCTGGTGGTGCCCGCGAAGGTCCTGGCCGTCGACGGGGTGAACCGGATCCCCGAGGGCGTCGGGTTCGCGGAGGCGTCCGTCGCCGAACCGCTGGCGTGCGTGCTCAACGGCCAGGAGATCGCGGGCGTGGGCGAGGGCGACACGGTCGTGGTCACGGGTGCCGGGCCGATCGGGTGCATGCACGTGCGCATGGCCCGGGCCCGGGGCGCGGCGCAGGTGCTCCTGGTCGAGCTGAACCGTGCGCGGCTGGACATGTCGGCCGCGGCCGTCTCGCCGGATGCGGCGATCGCGGGCGTCGACACCGACCCGGTCGAGGAGGTGCTGCGCCTGACCGGCGGCCGGGGCGCGGACGTGGTGATCACCGCTGCGGCGTCGGGCCGCGCCCAACAGGACGCGGTGCGGATGGCGGCCCGCCGCGGGCGCATCAGCTTCTTCGGCGGGCTGCCCAAGGACGATCCGGTGATCCCGCTGGACTCCAACGCGGTGCACTACCGCGAGCTGTCGATCGTGGGAGCGAACGGCTCCAGCCCTGCGCACAACGCGCGCGCCCTGGACCTGGTCGCCTCGGGCGCGGTGCCGGTGGCCGACCTGATCACCGAGCGGCTGCCGCTGGCGGAGGTGCCCAAGGCGATCGAGACGGTCGCGTCCGGCAGCGCCATCAAGGTGACGATCGAACCCTGACACGCCCGGCCGCCTCGCGGCCGGGTGCCGGAGGCGGGACCTCCCCCCTCCCGGTCCCGCCTCCGGCTCCGCCCCGCCGCGCGCCCGCCGCGCGCGGCGGGGCGGAGCGCGCCCCGGGGCCGCCCGCCCGCTCGGTCGGGCGGCGGTGGAAGCGCCGCCCGATGCCGGTGCGGGATGCGATTCCGCCGGCCTTCGCGCCGCACGGGCCCATTCCCGCCCCGTGGACGGGTGGAGGTGTGTGTGATTTAAGTTGCCTTGGTGTGGCGTTCAGTTGCTTAGAACTTGTTTGCCACAAACTCCTTCTATAAAGTTACGCAAAGCCAAGGGATACCAAAGGCAACACCACACACGCCCGCTCCGCGGCGCGGTGGCCGACGACCGGATGCCCGAGCGACGGCCCCCCGCGCCCGCCCCACGGTCGGCGAGCGCGGCCCGCCCTCCTTCCGCCGCGCCGTTCGGCGGAACGGCCCCCGGGCCCTCCGGTGGAGGCCGCCGACGGAACTCCTGGGATGGGAACGAATGCAGCCAACGACCCGCGCCGCGGTTGTGCTTCCGGCGTCCGGACGCAGCCGTCCCGGGACCGCGGACATCCTCCGGGCGGTCGTCGGCTGCGCGGCCTCCGTCCTGCTGGCGGCGGGATGCGCCGCCGGTCCCGGCGCCTCCACCGGCAGCGGGGCCTCCGCCTCGCCCGGGGCCTCCGCCGCTCCCCCCGCCACCGACCGGGAGCAGGCGGCGCTGGACGCCTACACCGCGATGTGGGAAGAGGCCGCGGCAGCCTCCCACCAGGGCGGCGGTGACACCGGCGAGCTCGACCGCTACGCCACCGGCGCCGCCCTCCTGCTGCTCAGCGAGGCGCTGGCCGGGGCCGACGGAACCGAGGTCACCGGGGAGCCGGTGCTCGACCCCGAGGTGGAGATCGAGAGCAAGGACCGCGCCAGCGTCACCGACTGCCTGGACGACTCCGGCTGGAACCTGGGCGCGGGCCCCGCCACGGCCGCGGGGCCGCGCAAGGTGGAGGCCGGACTGGTGCACGACGGGCTCGTCTGGCGTGTCAGTGAAATGCGGATATGGGAGCCGGGAACATGCTGAAAGCAACAGGAACCGTCTCTCTCGCCACCGCCGTGGTGCTGTTGGCGGCCTCGGCCCCGGCGCGCGCCGCCCCCGGTGACGGCGACTCGTTCCTCAGCACCGTCGAGTGCGGCACCGACGGCGGCGCCGGCTGCGACATCATGCTGCGCTGGCTGCAGCGCGACGCCGCCGCCCCGGGCGACGGCGGCGGGCGGCCCGCGGCACCGGAGGCCTCCGGCGGGCAGGGCGCGGGCGGCACCGACTGGGACGCGGTGGACTGGGACGCCGTGGATTGGGACGCGGTCGACTGGGACGCGATCGACTGGGAGTCCGTCGACTACAGCCAGGGCGGCGACGAGGGCGGCGAGCAGACCGCGGACCCCATGGCGGCGCTCGTGGAGTCCCTGGACTCCTTCCGGCTGCCGAGACCCGAGATCTCCTCCTCCCCGTCCCCCCACGCCCTGGTCCTCGTCAAGACCCCGGTGTGGCTGTGGATCGACGAGGAGGAGTGGCGGCCCGCCACCGCCCAGGCCGACGTGCCCGGACTGGCGCTCCAGCTGACCGCCACCCCCCGCGCCACCCGATGGAGCATGGGTGACGGCACGCAGGTCACCTGCGAGGGCCCCGGAACCGCCTTCGACCCCGCGGTGCACGCCGCAGACGAGGCCTCACCCGACTGCGGCCACCTCTACACCCGCTCCTCGGCGGCCGAGCCCTCCGGCACCTATACCGTCACCGCGGAGATCAGCTGGGACATCACCTGGGAGATGTCCAACGGCGACACCGGCGAACTCGACACCGTGACGACCACGTCGCAGGTCGAGATCGCGGTGCAGGAGTCCCAGGGCCTGGTGACCGGGAGCGGGGCGTGAGACCCCGCGCCGGTGCGCGGACCCGCGCACTCCCCGCGGCGCCGCCGCGGGGCGTGCCCACGACGAGGAGGACACGGTGAGCACGACGACCGGCGCGCGTCCCGCGGCCGAGCCGCGCCCCGCAACCGCACCGCCCCAGGTGCGCCTGCTGGGCACCGGCCCCCGGAGATGGCGCTGGCTGGGCCTGGGCCTGGCCATCATGACCGCCGGCGCCCTCGCCGGCGTCGTCGCCGTCGACCGGATGGACGAACGCCAGGCGGTGCTGGTGGCCGGGGGCGACCTCGCCGCCGGCCACGTGCTCAGCGCCGCGGACCTGGAGGTCGCGCGCATCTCGGTGACCAGCGGAGTCTCGGTCGTCGGCGAGGACCGGCTGCAGGAGGCGGTCGGCAGCACGCTGACCGTCCCCGTCCTCGAGGGCGGGGTCCTCCCCTCCTCGGCGCTGGGCCCGGGCGCGGACTACCCGGCCGAGGGGAAGGCCGTCGTCGGCGCGGTCCTGCCGCCCGGCCGCTTCCCCGCATCGCTGGAGCAGGGCGCCTCGGTCTCGGTGGTCCTGGTCGACGACTCCTCCGGCCCGCCCGCCTCCGGCGGCTCCGGGGCGTCCGGGTCCGAGACAGCGGGCGGCTCGGCGGCGGGCGGGGGCGCCGCCTCCGCCGACGCGGGGGTCACCGCCTACCCCGCCCGCGTCCAGTCCGTGGAGCTGTCCGAGACCGACGGGTCGGCCTCCGTCGAACTCGTCGTCGACGCCGCGGCCGCCGCCCAGGTCTCGGCCGCGGCGTCCACCGACCAGGCCGCCGTCGTGCAGGTCCGGCCGAGGGGGCAGGGCTGATGAGCCGCACCGTCGCGCTCTTCTCGCTGGCCGGGGCGCCCGGGGTCACCGTGACCGCCGCGGCCCTCGCCGCGGTCTGGCCCGAGCCCGCCGGCGCGGTGCTCGTCGAGGCCGACGCCTCGGGCGGCGACGTCGCCGCCTGGCACCGGCTGCACCCCTCGCCCGGCGTCACCGACCTCGCCGCGGCGACCCGCCACCGGGCGGCCGACCCCCTCGACCACACCCAGGCGCTGCCCGGCGGCCTGCCGGTGTGCGCCGGCCCCGCATCGGCCGACGCCGCCCAGGGCGCCGTCCAGCTGCTGGCCACCAACAACCCGGCGCTGGCCGGCGAACCGGCGGACGGCGGGCGGCCCGCCCTGGTCGTCGACCTGGGCCGCCTCGCCCCGCGCACGCCCACCGCACACCTGGCCGCCCACGCAGGCGAGGCGCTGCTCGTCGTCTCCGACGACCTCGCCCAACTGCGGCGCGCCAAGCAGTCCGCGGCCGGCCTGGCCGACACCGTCGCGCGGCTGCGGGTCGTGGTCGCCGGCGGTTCCGGAACGACCGACGAGATCGCCTCGGTCCTCGGCCTCCCGGTGTGGAGCGGGCGCATCCCCGCCGACGCCCGCAGCGCCGCGTTCCTGCGCGGCGAGACCCCGGTCCGGCGCCCCGGGCGCCGCCCGCTGTTCAAGGCCGCGCTCGCGCTGGCCCGCACCGTCGTCGAGCCCCGGCAGGCCGCGCCTGCGGCCGCGCACCCGGAGGCGGAACCGGCACCCCCGCAGCCGCGTGCGCAGCCCTACGCCACCCGCGGCGACCGCGGACCGGACACGCAGCCGTGAGCCACCGGAGGGCCAAGTGAGCGAAACCGACCTCTCCCCGCACAGCGGGCGCTTCGACCGCTTCGCCGACCCCGACCGCGCCGAACGCGAGGACGCCTGGACCGCCTGGGTGACGACCGAGGCGGGGCGGCGCCTCAGCGACCTGCTCAGCGGCGAGGAGGCGGGTGCGGAGGACTACCGCCGCCACGCCGAGCGCGTCATCGCCCAGATCCTCGACGAGGCCGCCCGCACCGCGCTCTCCCAGGGCCGCGCCGTGCTCGACTCGGCCACCGAGGAGGTCATCGCCGGCCGCGCGCTCGCCCAGGTCTGCGGCATGGGACCGCTCCAGCCGCTGCTGGACGACCCCTCGATCGAGAACGTCAACTGCAACGGCACCCAGGTGTGGGTGCGCTACGCCGACGGCACCCGCGAGCGCCGCCCTCCGCTGTTCGCCAGCCCCGACGAGCTGGTCGCGCTGGTGCGGCGCATCGCCGCGGAGTCCGAGACGGGAGAGCGGCGCTTCGACCCCGGCGCGCCCATCCTGGACATGCCGCTGCCCGGCGGCGAGCGGCTGAACGCCATCATGGACGTCGCCCGCGTACCCGCCGTCTCCATCCGCCGCCACCGCCACACCACCACCACGTTGCGCCGCCTGAGCGAACTGGGCACCCTGGACCCGCTCACCGAGGCGCTGCTGGGGGCGGCCGTGCGCTCCCGCCGGAACATGGTGGTCACCGGCGGCACCGGCGCGGGCAAGACCACGCTGGTGCGCGCGCTGGCCGCGGAGATCCCCCGCACCGAGCGCCTGGTCACCATCGAGGACGTCTTCGAACTGGGCCTGGACCGCGACGTCGGGGCCCACCCCGACTGCGTCGCGCTGCAGGCGCGCCCCGCCAACGTCGAGGGCGCCGGCGAGATCACCATCGCCGACCTGGTGCGGGCGGCGCTGCGCATGTCGCCCGACCGCGTCATCGTCGGCGAGACGCGCGGCCAGGAGACCGTCCCGCTGCTCAACGCGATGAGCCAGGGCAACGACGGCAGCCTCACCACCCTGCACGCCGCCGACTCCGCGGGGGCCTTCACCAAGCTCGGCGCCTACGCCGCCCAGTCGGCCGAGCGCCTGCCGCTGGAGGCCACCGCCTCGCTGGTGGCCGCGGCCGTCCACCTGGTCGTGCACGTCTCGGCGCTGCCCACCGGGGGCCGCATCGTCACCAGCGTCCGCGAGGTCGTGGGCTGCGAGGGGCAGCAGGTCGTCTCCAACGAGATCCTGCGCCGCGACCGGGACGGTACGCCGCTTCCGGCCGCGCCGCCGAGCCCCACCACGGCCGACGCGCTCGCCCAAGCCGGGTTCGACGCCGCACTGCTGGGCGAGGGCATGGGCGTCGGCGGGTGGGTCGCATGAGCGGGGGAGCGGCCGGCGCCGCCCTCGCAGCCGTCTGCTGGGCACTGGCCGGAGCCGGCCTGTGGATCGCGCTCGCCGCCTTCTTCTCGGTGCCGCGCTCACCGCGCCGCGGCGGCCCCTCGGTGCGCGGGCTCCTGCTGAGCGGGCGCCCCCTGCTACTGGCCGCCGCGGTGGCGGCGGGCGTGCTGGTCTGGGTGCTCACGGGCTGGCCCGTCGCCGGTGTGCTGGCCGCGCTGGGGGCCTGGTGGCTGCCCGGGGTGCTGGGGCCCGACCGCCACTACGCCGACCACGTGTCCGGCGTCGAAGCCGTCGCGGCCTGGACGGAGATGCTGCGCGACCTGATGGCCGGCGCCTCCGGGCTGCACCAGGCCATCGCCTCGACCGTGCCCATCGCCCCCGATCCCGTCCGCGGCGAGGTCGCCCGGCTCGCCGAGGCGCTGCGCCAGGGGCGGTCACCGCAGGCGGCGCTCGGGGACTTCGCGGCGGAGGTCGACAACCCCATCGCCGACCTGGTGGCCGCGGCGCTGACCACGGCCGCCTCCCGCCACGCCACCGACCTCGGCGTCCTGCTGGGCTCGCTGTCCGAGGCGGCCCGCGAGCAGGCCGCGATGCTGGTGCGCGTGGCGGCGAACCGCGCGCGGGTGCGCACCTCCATCCGCATGATCATCGCCGTCACGCTCGGCACGGCCGCCGTCCTGCTGCTGTTCAGCCCCGACTATCTCGCGCCCTTCGGCACGCTGACCGGGCAGGCCGTCCTCGCCGGGACCGGCGCCATCTGGGCCGCGGCCCTGACCTGGATGGTCCGGCTGTCCCGGCCCCGGCAGAACCCGCGGGTCCTCGCGCCCAGCGCGTCCGCGGCACCGTCCGGCGAATCGGCGGAGGTCACCGCATGAACGGTCCCACCCTGCTGCTGGCCGTGATCGGCGGAACCGCCGTCGGCCTGGGCCTGTGGCTCCTGCTGGCCACCCGATTCTCCCGCCCCACGCTGAGCGAGCGCCTGGCCGACCCGCCGCCGCGCGAGCAGAGCACGGTCCGCGCCCGCAGCACCGCCCAGGGCCCCCTCGCCCGAGTCGGGGCCGTCGGGGCCCCCGCGATCGCGGCGCTGGGCCTGCCGGGCGAGCGCGTCCGCCGCGATCTGGCGGTGTGCGAGCGCGACACCTCCGCCTACCTGGCCGAGAAGGCGACGGGCCTGGTGCTGGGCGTGGCCGGGCCGCCGCTCGCGGCGGTGCCGATCGGCCTGGTCGGAGGCGACGCCGGAACGATGTGGGGGCTGGTGGCCTGGGCCGTGTTCGCCGCCGTCGCCTGGTTCGCGCCCGACCTCTCCCTACGCGACGAGGCCCGCAAGCGCCGCGAGCAGATGCGCCACGCCTTGGCGGGCTTCGCCGACCTCGTCGTCGTGTCCCTGGCCGGCGGTGCCGGGGTCAACGGCGCGCTCACCGACGCCGCCTCCGCCGGGGGCGGCTGGGCCGTCGGCCGCATCCGCGAGGCCCTTCGCGTGGCCGCGCTGCGGCGCATCCCCGCCTGGTCGGCGCTGCGCGACCTGGCCGAGCACTACGACACGCACGAGTTCGCCGAGCTCGCCGCCAGCCTCCAGCTCGCCGGCGCGGACGGCGCCCGGGTGCGGGGCTCGCTCGCGGCCAAGGCCAAGACGCTGCGCACCCAGTTCCTCGCCGAGCTCGACGCCGAGGCCCAGTCCGCGACCGAGCGGATGAGCCTGCCCGTCGTGCTGCTCTTCGCCGGATTCCTGATCCTGCTGGGCTATCCGGCCCTATCGCACATCCTGACCGCCCTGTGACGCCGCGGCGCCACACTCCGGACCCGCTGAGGAGCCCCGATGAACCACCTGCGCCGACTGCTCCGCGACCGCGGCTGGCGCGGCCGCGGCGATGCCGGCTACTCCACCGAGACCGTCATCGTGATCGCGCTGCTGGCGGTGATGGCCCTCGGCGTGGTGACCACCATCACGACCGTGGTGACCGACAAGGCCGCTTCGATAACGCTGGACTGACCGTGGGCCCGCACACCGGCCGCGGCGACGACCGCGGCAGCGTCGAACTGGCCGTGGCCACACCGCTGATGCTGGTGCTGGTCCTGCTCGTGGTCCAGGCGGCGGTCTGGGCGCACGCCGACCACGTCGCGGCCACCGTCGCCCGCCGCGGCCTGGAGGCCGCCCGCGCCGTCGAGGGCGACGGCGCCCAGGCGCAGGCCGAGGCGGCGGCCGACAGCCTCGGCGGGACGCTGCTCACCCACCGCAGCGTCGTGGTCGAACGCGGGCCGGAGAACGTGCGGGTGATCGTCGCCGCCGAGGTCCCCTCGCTCATCCCCGGCATGACCTGGCCCGTCCGCCACGAGCTGACCGGGCCCGCCGAACGCTTCGTCGGACCGGAGGGCGCGGCCCCGGGCGGTCAGGGCGGGCAGGGCGGCGCGCCCGCGACCGAAGGAGGCCCACCGTGAGGCGGCGCGACTCCCAACGGGGATCGATGGCCCTCGAACTGACCGTCCTCACGCCGCTGCTGCTGCTGTTCGCGCTGCTGATGATCCTCGCCGGACGGGTCACCCGCGCCGAGGCCACCGCCGACGAAGTCGCGCACTCGGCCGCCCGCGCCGCCTCGCTGGAGCGCACCCCCGACCGGGCCGAGGCGGCCGCCGCCTCGGTCGCGGCCTCCGCCCTCGACAGCCAGGGCATGGCGTGCTCGGACTACGACCTCCGGCTGGAGCACGGCGGGCTGTCCGCCGGCGGCGCCGTGACCGCGGTGCTGGCGTGCCGCGTGGACCTCGGCGACCTCTCCGGCCTGGACGTGCCCGGAAGCCACACCGTCGAGGGGGAGTCCACGGTCGTCGTGGACACCTTCCGGGGGCGTCCGTGAGCGCCCGGAGCGCCCGGAGCGCCCGCTGCGGCCTCGGGGGCCTCAGGGGGTTCCGGGCGGGGGAGGCGCGCTCGGAGGAGGGCCAGGCGACCGCGTTCGTGGTGGTGATGACCGCGGCGTTCCTGATGTGCCTGGGACTGGTCCTCGACGGCGGCGGTGCGCTGCACGCCCACGGCCGGGCGCAGTTGCTCGCCCAGGAGGCCGCGCGGGCCGGAGTCCAGCAGATCGACTGGGAGGAGTACCGCTCCGGCGCACAGGAGGTGGACCTCGACCCCGTCGCCGCCGGGGCCGCCGCCCGCACCTTCCTCGCCGACGCCGGCGCGGTGGGGACCGTCACCGTCGAGGGCGACACGGTGACGGTGACCTGCTCCGTCCCCTACGACTTCGCGCTCCTGCCCCTCGGCTCGGCGACGCTGGAAGCCACCGCGAGCGCACGCCCCTACAGCCAATCCCCCGCCCCGTAGCGATCCGTGGAGGCGACCATGGGCACCTTCCGTCGGCTGTGCGCGCTGCTGCTCGCGTCGGCCGTCCTGATCGGACTTCCCTACCTACTGCTGTGGGAGCTGTCCTGGCCCCAGCTCGACCTCACCTGGCAGAGCGCGTCGGTCCACCTGCGCAGCCTCGCGGTTCCGCCCGGCGTGACCACGGCGGTGCTGATGAGCGCGCTGTGGGCGGTGTGGGGGCTGTACGCGGCGGCCCTCGTGGCGGAGGCCGCGGCCCGGGCGCGCGGCGGCGGGCTGCGGTTCAGGCCGCTGGGCCCGCTGCAGGTGCTCGCCGCCACCGCGCTCGGTGCCACCGTCGCGGCCCCCGCCGGGGCGCTGGCCGACACGGTGCAGGTCGACCAGACCGACGCCGGCCAGGAGGACGACGGCGGCGCGGGCCGGCCCGAGGACACCGGCCCGGACGGCGGCGGCGCGCCCCAGACACCGGTCGCCGACCCGGGATCGGCGGTCGAGCGCTCCCGCACCGTCGCCGGTTTCGCCTTCGGGTCGGCGGAGCTCACCGGGCCGATGCGCGACGACCTCTCCGGTGTGGCCGGTCTCGTCCGCGACTTCGGCGGCGAGGGCACCACGGTCCGCATCGTCGGCCACACCGACGCGACCGGGCCCGACGACGTCAACCTCGCCCTGTCCAGGGATCGGGCGGACAGCGCCGCCGAGTACCTGCGCGGCGAGCTGGGCGAGGACGCTCCCGAGATCGAGACCGCGGGTGCGGGCTCCCAAGACCCGCGCTCGGGCGACGACCGGGCGCAGCGCCGGATCGAGATCGTCTACACCGTGGCCGCCGGGCAGTCCGGTGGCCACGGTGCGGCGTCGGAGGCGTCCACCGGAGCGGCGGAGAGCCGGGGCGAGCAGGCCGACCGGGCCGAGCAGGACGAGCAGGCCGCCGAGGCTGCGGGCGGCGGCTCGGAAGCGGGGAGCGCGGCCGCGGCCGCCGTCGGCGCCCGGGGTGCCGGCGCGGACGCCGAGCCCGACGACGCGGGCGGCGCCGCCTCAGCCGGAGAACCCGCCGGCGGGGACGGCGGGCCGGTCGTGATGCTGGAGGTCCCCGACGCCGCCTCCGCGTCGGCGCTGGCCCTCGCCGGCATCGCGGGCGGCTACGTACTGGGGCGCGGCGGCGTCCGCATGCCCGCGATGCGGCTGTCGCTGCCCCGCTGGGCGCGGCGCGATCCCGAGCGGCCCGCCCTGCCTGCGGTGCCGGGCCGTCCCGGACCCGAACCCGGCATCGACACCCGGGTGACGGTCGAACTCGACCACGTGCCGGGGATCGGCATCACCGGCCCCGGGGCGCGGGCGGCGGCCCGGCGCCTGGTCGTCAACGCCCTCGGCGACGCGGCGGAGCGCCCCGCCGAGATCCTGATGACCGCCTCCCAGGCCGTGCGGCTGCTCGGCCCCGAGGCGTACGGTGTGCTCACCGCGCACCCCTGCGAGCCGGTGCGGATCGTGGAGTCCGCGGAGGAGGCGCTGGAGGCGCTCCAGCGCGAGCTGCACGAGCGCGCCGACGACCCGGAGCGCCCCGCGGAGGGCCGCCCCCTGGTACTCGTCACCACCAGCGACCCGGAGCACGAGGCGGCGCTGTCCGGTCTGCTGCTGCACGGGCAGCGGCGCGGGGTCACGGCGGTGGTGATCGGGCGCTGGCCGCTGGGCGGCAGCTGCGAGATCGCCGAGGACGGCCTCATCACCGAGACCAGTCCGCCGCTGAACACGCTCCACCACGCCTCGTGGCCCGGGGCGAGCCAGAGCGAGGTCGTCGCCGCGGTCCGCGCCCACCGGCACGCCCGGCCCGCGGGGCCGCGCGCCGCCCGGTCCTCGGCGTCCGCCGCCGCGAGCGGGACGGCGCGGAAGCCCGGCGAGGGCGCCATGGCCGACGGGAGCGATGGGACGGCACACGCGCAGGAGGCGGCGGGGCTCCGCTCCCGCGCCACCGACGAGGCGGGGCCGCGCTCCGCCGCGGCGCCGCCTGCCTCCCAGACCGCGCATTCGGACGCGGCCGCCGCTTCGGCCGGGCAGGCCGGGTCCGCGGAATCTGCAGAGTCCGCGGGGTCCGATCCGTTCGCTGCCGCGGCCGCCCCCGCCCGCTCCGCCAAGGCCGGGAGGCTGCGCGCCGCGCGGGACCGGAAGCGCGGCCCGCAGGATGCGGGCGCAGGCACCGAGAGCGCGTTCGACCCCAGCGGGTTCGCCGCCGCGCTCACGCCCGAGACGCAGGCGTCGAAGGAACAGGAGACGGAGAAAGAGGAGGCGGCGCCGTCCGCCGCCGGCGGGCCGGCGCGTCCGGCGCCGCGGCCCGCCGCCGGGGAGGCCGTCTCGGCTACCGGAGGGTCGGATGCCGGCTCGTCCGCCTCGGCCGTCGGCGGACCAGAGGGCAGCACGCCGATAACGGGCGTGGAGGAGGCGGCTGCCTCGCGGAGGCGGGAAGCGGCGCGGTCGGCCGCCGCTGAGAGGCCGGTGAGCGCTGAGCCCGCCCCGGGTGCGGGCCTCGCCGCGTCGGCGGAGGACGCCGAGGAGGCGGACGGCACCGGTGGTCCGGACGTGGCGGTCCCGACCGCCGACCGGGAATCCGAGAGCGCGCCGGCGGGGCCTGTATCGCCCCTGCCGCTGCGGAATGCGCCCGCCGCGGGGCCCGCGAGCCCGCTCCGCAGACGCGGCGGCACCGCCCGGGAGCGCACCCCTGCCGACGGCGGCTCGAAAGAGTCCGGCGCATCCCGGCAGGAGCACCTGAGGACTTCCGAAGAGTCCGCCACTCCCGCCGCCGGCGCGCTCGGTCGACGGGCGGCGGAGCGCTCCGGCGGCGAGGCCGGCGACGCCCGGCCTTCGGGCGCCGCGCCGGCCGAGGCGGACGGGGAGACCGCACCGGCGGACGGGCGCGCCGGGGAGTCGGACACGGCCACGGCCCCGACCGCCGGCGAGGACGGAGACCGGAGGCGGGACGCCACCGCCCGCGCGGCGCGTGTCCGGCGCATGCGGTCGGCGCGGCTCGGTCCCGCTGAACGCGGCGACGGGTCCGGCGGAGACGGACCCGAGTCCGGGGCCGCCGCGTCCGAGGGGGCGGCGGCCCCGGACTCGCCTGGCACCGGCACCGGTGCGGGCGCCGCCGCTCCCGGGGCGGCCCCCGCACCGTCCCGGCCCCCGGAGGCGACGCAGTCCTCCTCCGAGACGGCACAGTCGCCCTCTCCGGAGGAGGCGCCACCGGACGCCGAGGAGAGTGCGGGCGGCGACGAGGACGCCGACACGCGGCGCTCGCCCCGCAAGGTCCGCAAGGCGGGGCGCGGCCGCAACTGGCGCCCCCGCGAGACCACCTGAGGGGCCCGGGCGCCGGGGCCGCTCGGTCCGGATCGGTGTCGGGCGGGGCCGGGGGCGCGCAGGGCGAGTAGGGTGTCCACCGGCCGCCGCCGCGGTGGCCGTCTCACTCGCCCGACCGGTCGCCCGGGCCACCCGTTCGACCGGCGCCGAACTGATCCCCGCGCCCGACCGGCCCGAGCGGCAGCTGTGCGCCCCCCGCGACAGGCTCCGGGGCTTGCCGGCGCCGCCGTCGCCGCACCCGCGGCGCGCCGGGCGCGGCTGTGGGCATGTGCACACGCGAGCGGCCGCGCGTACGGGTACGTACAGGGCCCATCCGGCCACGCCAGGTGGTTTGCGCACGATGACCTGCAGCACTCGCACGCCACCCGCTTCAGGGACTTGCGTAGTGGGTAGGGCGGTCGTAGGTTAACCACAACATCTAGTGCTCGTCTTGGAACAAGCAGCCTAGAAATTGTGCTTTAGTAGGTACCTGATCCTCGTGGATCGCTTGTCGCGCAGGCGGTCTGCGAACGGGGGCCGACCACCGGAGCGCCCGCCGGAGGCGCGTCCCGCGACAGCGGGCCGCGCCACCGCGGCGGTCCGGGGCCGGGAGGAGCCAGCCGAGTCGGGGGAGGCGCGTCGGCGTGCATTGTCCGTTCTGCCGCAATCCGGACTCCCGGGTGATCGACAGCCGTTCCACCGAGGACGGCTCGGCCATCCGGCGGCGGCGGTCCTGCCCGCAGTGCGAGCGCCGCTTCACCACGCAGGAGACGGTCCTGCTGATGGTGGCCAAGCGCTCGGGTGTGACCGAGCCGTTCTCGCGGAGCAAGATCGTCGCGGGTGTGCGGCGGGCCTGCCAGGGTCGGCCGGTCACCGAGGACGAGCTGGCCCAGCTGGGTCAGCGGGTCGAGGAGGAGATCCGCTCCCAGGGCGTGGCCGAGGTGCCCGCACACGAGATCGGGCTGGCGATACTGGGCCCGCTGCGCGAGCTCGACGAGGTGACCTACCTGCACTTCGCGTCCGTCTACCGCGGCTTCGAGTCGCTGGCGGACTTCGAGAAGGAGATCGAGTTGCTGCGTGCGGGGCGCGAGCGCAGCGGGCCGGAACGGGAGCAGCCGGCCGAGGACGGAAAAGAGGAGTTGGGCTGACCAGGACTGGGCCGCGGAGAACGGCCGAGGCGAGCACGATGCACCGCATCCGGCCGGGCGGATGGGTGCCTGAACCGGGTACGCGACGAGGAGCAGGGGGAGCGAGATGACTGAGACCGCTAGCGGGCCGGCCCGCAAGGGGAAGGACCGCCGCAAGGGACTGAAGATGGAGCGCATCTTCACCCGGCCCGGCGTCCACCCCTACGACGCGGTCGAGTGGGAGCGCCGAGACGTCGTCATGACCAATTGGCGCGACGGTTCGGTCAACTTCGAGCAGCGCGGCGTGGAGTTCCCCGCGTCCTGGTCGATGAACGCGACCCAGATCGTCGCCAGCAAGTACTTCCGCGGCGCGCTGGGCACGCCCGAGCGCGAGTGGAGCCTCAAGCAGCTCGTGGACCGCGTGGCCGGCACCTACACCGAGACCGGCAGGGCCGCCGGCTACTTCGCCAGCGACGAGGACGCCGAGATCTTCGACCACGAGCTCAAGCACGCTCTTGTCAACCAGTACTTCAGCTTCAACTCCCCGGTCTGGTTCAACGTCGGAACCGCCTCGAAGCAGCAGGTCAGCGCGTGTTTCATCCTCTCCGTGGACGACACCATGGAGTCGATCCTGGACTGGTACAAGGAAGAGGGGATCATCTTCAAGGGCGGCTCCGGCGCGGGCGTGAACCTCTCGCGCATCCGCTCCAGCCAGGAGCTGCTGACCTCGGGCGGCACCGCCTCGGGCCCGGTGTCGTTCATGCGCGGCGCCGACGCCTCGGCCGGGACCATCAAGTCCGGCGGCGCCACCCGCCGCGCCGCCAAGATGGTCGTGCTCGACGTCGACCACCCCGACATCGAGGAGTTCGTCGAGACCAAGGCGCGCGAGGAGCACAAGATCCGCGCTCTGCGCGACGCCGGGTTCGACGTCGACCTCGGCGGCGCCGACATGTTCAGCGTCCAGTACCAGAACGCCAACAACTCGGTGCGGATCTCCGACTCCTTCATGCGGGCCGTGGAGTCCGGCTCCGACTTCGGGCTGACCTCCCGCACCACCGGCGAGGTCCTGGCCACCGTGGACGCCAAGCGCCTGTTCGCGAGCATGGCCAAGGCCGCCTGGGAGTGCGCCGACCCGGGGCTGCAGTACGACGACACCATCAACGACTGGCACACCGCGCCCGAGAGCGGGCGCATCACCGCGAGCAACCCCTGCTCGGAGTACGTCCACCTGGACAACTCGTCGTGCAACCTGGCCTCGATCAACCTGCTGAAGTTCCTCGACGAGGACGACAGCTTCGACATCGCCCCCTTCGTCAAGCTCACCGAGCTGGTCATCACGGCGATGGACATCTCCATCACCTTCGCCGACTTCCCGACCGAGAAGATCGGTGAGACGACGCGGGCCTTCCGGCAGCTGGGCATCGGCTACGCCAACCTCGGCGCCCTGCTGATGGCCACCGGCCACGCCTACGACTCCGACGGCGGCCGCGCCGTGGCCGGCGCCATCACCTCGCTGATGACCGGCACCGCCTACAAGCGCAGCGCCGAGCTGGCCGGGGTGGTGGGCCCCTACGAGGGCTACGCCAAGAACGCCGACGCCCACAAGCGGGTCATGCGCAAGCACGCCGCCGCCAACGACGACCTGCGCACCGTGGGCGCGATGGACCGCGCCGTCTCCGCCGCGGCCACCACGGCCTGGCAGCAGTGCCTCAAGACCGGCGAGAAGAACGGCTGGCGCAACGCCCAGGCCAGCCTGCTCGCCCCCACCGGCACCATCGGCTTCATGATGGACTGCGACACCACCGGCATCGAGCCGGACTTCTCGCTGGTCAAGTACAAGAAGCTGGTCGGCGGCGGGTCGATGCAGATCGTCAACCAGGCCATCCCGCGGGCGCTGCGCAACCTCGGCTACCAGGAGGAGCAGGTCGAGGCGATCGTCGAGTACATCGCCGAGCACGGCCACGTCGTCGACGCTCCCGGACTGCGCCCCGAGCACTACGAGGTCTTCGACTGCGCCATGGGCAAGCGCTACATCCAGCCCATGGGCCACGTGGAGATGATGGCCGCGGTGCAGCCGTTCCTCTCCGGCGCGATCTCCAAGACGGTGAACGTGCCCGAGGAGGCCACCGTCGAGGACTTCGAGCACATCTACTTCCAGGGCTGGAAGCTGGGCCTCAAGGCGCTGGCGGTCTACCGCGACAACTGCAAGGTGGGCCAGCCGCTGTCCACCGCCTCCACCGAGAGCAAGGCCCGGGACAAGCCCGAGCCGGAGGTCATCGAGGTCAACCGCCCGGTGCGGCGCCGGCTGCCCAAGAAGCGGCCGAGTGAGACCGTGTCCTTCTCCGTCGGCGGCGCCGAGGGCTACATCACCGCGGGCTCCTACCCCGACGACGGCCTCGGCGAGGTCTTCATGAAGCTCGGCAAGCAGGGCTCCACGCTCGCCGGCGTCATGGACGCCTTCTCCATCGCCATCTCGATCGCGCTGCAGTACGGCGTTCCGCTGGAGACCTACGTCGACAAGTTCACCAACATGCGCTTCGACCCGGCGGGGATGACCGACGACCCCGACATCCGCATGGCGCAGTCGGTCGTCGACTACATCTTCCGCCGCCTGGCGCTGGACCACCTGCCCTACGACGAGCGGGCCGCCCTGGGCGTCCTCTCGGCGGAGGAGCGCCGCGCCATGGCCAACGGCGAGGACCCCGCCCAGGTCGCGGCCCAGGTCGAGTCCTACGCCCAGTCCGCACCGCTGACCCCGGCCGAGCGCGCGGCCGAGGAGGACGAGCGTCCCGGCTCCTCCGCAGCGGCGGAGGAGCGCGACGAGCCGCATACGACCACCGAGCTGGTCGAGCGCAGCCAGGGCTTCGTGGCCGACGCCCCGCTGTGCGTCACCTGCGGCACCAAGATGCGGCCGTCCGGCAGCTGCTATGTCTGCGAGGGCTGCGGCTCCACCAGCGGCTGCAGCTAGGACCAGGCGAACAGGCGAACAGGCGACGTTGCGATCGATGCAGCGTCCGCCCTAGCGGATTGACTGCGCAATAGCAGCTCAAAGGGGGGATCCGGCCGTGGTCGGGTCCCCCCTTCTGCCGTCGCCGCCGGTGCCGCTACGCCGTGAAGAAGTCGGCAAGGGTGCGGGCGACCCGGCCGGGCGCGTTCTCCATGGGGATGTGGCCCGCTCGGGGGACGCGCACCAGCGTGGTCTGCGGGATCTCCGAGGCGAACCGCTCGGCGTACTCCACCTTCTGGAAGCCGTCGTCCTCGCCCCAGACCAGCAGCTTGGGCGTCGCGGATCGCCGCAGCGCGGGAACGAGGTCGCGGGTGTAGCGGCTGTCGGCCGCGCCCGCCATGGCCATCCAGGAGCGGCGGACGCGGGCGGCGCTCCAGGGAGCCAGATAGTCGGCGATCCGCTCTTCGGTGGCGGCCCCGGCCAGCGCCGCCGCCACCACACGCCGGCGTGCGGCGAGGAACTCGTCGGCGGTGGTCGCCGCGGCGGCCTCCGGGTCGCGGAACCGGGCCACGCTGGGTACCGGCCAGGAGTCGTAGGTGACCGAGTCGACCAGTGCCAGCCGGGACACCTCCAGCCGACCGCGGGCGAGGAGATGCTGGGCGACGCCGCCGCCGATGTCGTGACCGGCCACGGCGACGGGCCCGGAGACCTTGAGCGCGGCGGTGAACCGCGCGACCCACTCCGCGAGGGCCGGGACCGCGGCCGTCTCCAGGGTGAGCTCGCCTCCCGAACGCCCCAGCCCGGGAAGATCGACCGCGACGGGCCGCAGGCCCGCCTGCGCGAGGCGGCCCAGCACCGGAAGCCAGACCCGGCTCCAATACGTGCCGTGCAGCAGCAGCACGACCGGGCCGTCCCGCTCCACGGTCAGGTAGCTGGCCGATTCGCCGCCGACCTGGACGGCGGTCCTCAGCACTCGCGTTTCCGGGGTTGCACTCATGGGACCACTGTGACCGGTGGCCGGCCTTCCCGCCGAGAGTCTGGAAAGACACCCAGGGGTACATTATGGCCATGAGCCTCCATCGGGTGGTGGCCCTGGTCACCGCCCCTCAGTCGCCCTTCGAGCTCGCCTGCGCCGCCGAGGTCTTCGGCACCGCCCACCAGGACGCGCTGGCCCGCTACAGCTTCCGGGTCTGCGCCGAGCGGCCCGGCCCCGTGCAGACCACCGCGGGCTACGCGATGCTCGTCGACGCGGGGCCGGCGGCCCTGCTGGAGGCGGACACCGTGATCGTCCCCGGGCGGCAGCCCCCCGGTGCACCCGTGCCGCACACCGTCGCCGGGGCTCTGCGTGCGGCCCACCGGCGCGGAGCGAGGATCGCCGCAATCTGCACGGGGGCGTTCGTCCTCGCTCAGGCCGGACTGCTCGACGGCCGCCGCGCCACGACCCACTGGCGCCGCGCCGCCCAATTCGCCGCCGCCTACCCCGAGGTGCAGGTCGATTCGGACGTGCTCTACGTGGACCACGGCGACGTGGCGACCAGCGCCGGAACCGGCGCGGGCATCGACCTGTGCCTGCACCTCGTCCGGTGCGACCACGGCGCGGCGTATGCCGCCCAGATCGCCCGGAACATGGTCCTGCCGCCGCACCGGGAGGGCAGCCAACTCCAGTACGCCGCACCGCCGGAGCAGCCCGCACGGGCCGGTGCGGACGCGTCGCTGGCGCCGCTGCTGGAGTGGGCCGCCTCCCGGATCGACGCCCGGCTGACACTCGACCGCCTCGCCGAACGCGCCGGGCTGTCCAGCCGGACGCTCGCCCGGCGTTTCACCGAACAGCTCGGGACCAGCCCGGGACAGTGGCTGCTCGGCCGGCGCCTCGACGCGGCACGGGTCCTGCTGGAGCAGACCGACCTGCCGGTCGACGCCGTCGCCGCCCGGGTCGGACTCGTTTCGGCGGTCAATCTGCGCCGCCGTTTCAAGACGCATCTCGGCACCACACCCGGCGCCTACCGGAGGATCTTCAGCGAGGCCTGAGGACGCTCCCGGACAGGGACAGGGGACAGGGGATCAGGGGGTCAGGGGACGGCGCGCGACGAGTCCGACGCCGTCCGGGCTCCGGCGCCGCCCCCCGCCGCTCCGGCAGCCCGCCGGATCGGTGTGGCGCGAGGGGCACGATGATCGGGGGAGTGCCCCTGTCACCTGGGTTCCTTGCGTCGTGGTCGTCGGCTCTCTAGCATCGGGGGTCATAACCGACCGAAACCAACCGTTCACACACAAAACAGCGTTCAGGTGCAGCGCACAGGCGCCCGTTGGCCTGGAAAACCCCCGCGGTCCTCCTGGTGGCGGTCGGTCGGCGGTCCGAGAGGGCCCATCCGCGGTGGTCGAGCGGGTCGGCCCGGGCTCGGCCGCCTCCGCGGGGCCATCCCGGCGACAGGCGCCTTCGCCGTGCCCCCACACACCTGAACAGAATCCGAGCATCTTGCTGACTCCCTGCCCCGAGGAAGACGAGATGGACAGCCCCCAGCCCCGCCCCCGCGCGCCCGCTTCGCCGGGCCCACCGGCGCCGCCCGCCTCCGCGGCCGCTCCGGCACGCGGCCGCCGCCCCGCCGGCCGCGCCCCCCGACCGCACCCGGGACCGCCGACCGCGCCGGGATCCTAGACCGGGCCGGCGCACCCCGAGGTGCCGCGGGCTCGTCGAGAGCCCGCTTCGCGCGGCCGCCGGTCCGGCCCCGAAACGCCGGACCGGACACGGCCGCACCCCCGTGCGGACGGCCGCCGCGCCTGCCCGCTCATGCGCGGCGCCCGCCCGCCCAACCCCGCAAGAAGGGAAACCACATGTTCGACCGACGCTCGTTCCTGCGCGGCGCCGGAGGGGCCGCCCTGGCCGCTCCGATACTCGGCTCGGCCGCCTGCGGCGCATCGACCGGCGGCGCCAAGCTGACCGCCGGCGACAAGGCCGCCTCGGCCGGCGCGCTGCCGGTGTCCTTCACCAACGAAAGCGGCTACCCCGACAGCGCCGTGCGCCTCTACATCGTGGGCACCGACACCGCCACGGGCAAGCAGGGCCGGGTCAAGGCAGACGGCACCTTCGCCCCGGTCCGGCTCTCCGACAACACCGACGGCGGCTACACCGACTACGCCATCCCGCTGAGCGAGGCCGGCGGACTGACCCTGCCGTTCATGTCCGGGCGCATCTACCTCGCGCTGGAGGACAAGCTGCGCTTCAAGGTCGTCGAGGACGGCAACGGCAACCCCGCCCTGCAGTACCCGGCGGGATGGGTGAAGTCCGACCCCAGCTTCGGCGTCCTGCACGACACGGTGGAGTTCACCCACGACGACTCCGGCATGTACTGCAACACCTCGATGGTGGACCAGTTCAGCGTCCCGCTGGCCATCGCGCTCAGCGGGGAGCAGGAGCAGTCCACCGGGCGGCTCAAGCCCGGCGGGCGCGACATGGTCTTCGACGCCATGCTCAACGACCCCGACTACTCCCCGCTCGTGGTCGGTGACCGCCGCCGGGTGATCGCGCCCGGGCACGGCATCGACTCCGGCCGCTTCGCCGCCGACTACTTCGACCCCTACATCGAGCAGGTGTGGTCCCGCTACAGCGGCACCGACCTGAAGGTGACCACCAACGCCGGCACGTTCACCGGCCGGGTTAACGGGTCGGGGCAGCTGGCGTTTGACGGCGGCGTGGCGCCCATCGCCAAGCCCTCCACCCGCGACGTGTTCTTCTGCGACGGTGCCCTGGTCGCCCCCAACGACGGCATCACCGGGCCGGTCGCGGCGATCCTGGGTGCGGCGTTCAACCGGGCGACGCTGCTCAACACCGCCGATCACCCGGTGGCCGAGGCGTCGGCCTTCTACAACAACGACATCCACAACAAGTACGCGGCCGTGTTCCACGAGGCCACCGAGGACGGGCGCGCCTACGGGTTCGCGTTCGACGACGTCTCGGGCTTCGCGTCCTACATCCAGGACCACGCCCCGGCGTCCTTCGAGGTCTCCCTGACCCCGTTCTAGGCACCCCCGTACCCCGCATCTGTCGCAGGGCACATCCCCGGCGGGCGAGAGAGCGCTCTCTGGCCCGCCGGGGCCGACGGGTCCGATTAGCCCTCGTGCTCAGGGGGTAACCCATGGTCACCCTTCGCGAAAAGGTGGCCGCATGCTGATCGCTGAGATTCTGCGCAACAAGGACAAGGGCTCCGGCGTCGTGTCCGTGAGCCCCGGGGAGTCGGTGGCCGGACTGCTCACGCGGCTGGCCGCAGACAACATCGGCGCGGTGGTGGTGATGCACGACGGCAGGGTGGTCGGCATCGCATCCGAGCGCGACATCGTGCGCGCGCTCGACCGGCGCGGTCCCGAGCTCCTGGGGGCACCGGTCTCCGACATCATGACCACCGGTGTCGTCACCTGCACCACCGAGGACACCGTCGACACCCTCACTGTGCTGATGACCGAGAACCGCATCCGGCACGTCCCGGTGCTCAACGGCGGCAAGCTCGTCGGCATCGTCAGCATCGGCGACGTCGTCAAGAGCCGCATCAGCCAGCTGGAACAGGACCGCCGCCAGCTGGAGGCCTACATCACCCAGGGCTGAGCCGCCCGGTGCGCGGGGCGGTCCGCAACCGCACACCGCGGGCCGCGCTTCGGCCGCGCCGTCAGGCCCGCCCGCGCCGCCGGTCGGCGACCACGTGGGCGGCGGCGCCGGTCGCGGCGGTCACCGCCAGCACTGACGGCCATGCGCCCAGCTTCTTCGACAGCGGGTGCGAGAGGCCGAACGCCCCGGTGTAGACCGCCGACAGCGCCGTCGCGGCGGGCAGTCCGGCGCTGCGCCGCCAGCTCGCGAACGCGCCCGCGCCGCAGACGGCCAGAACCGCACCGCCCAACCGCCGGTTGCCGGTGGCGCGCGCGACGCTGTACCCGCCGATCAGGCCGGCGGTGGTCAGCAGGCTGCTGGGAACCGAAGCCATCGTCCATCTCCCGTCGTCTGGCGAACTGCGCGGGCCCGGGGCGGGCGCCCCGGGCCCGACGCTTCGGAGACGACGCTACCCCGGCACGCCCCGAACCCGACGCCGGGCGGCCCGCGCTTCGGAGGCCGCGGGGTGTCCCCGGCCGGCGGGGCGCGTGGCCTGGCCGGATCTGGACACGTGTTTCGGACATGGATAGAGGATGGTTATCGTCCGGCCACAGGTCGGCACCTGGCGGTGTGGGACGATGCCTGCACTCTCAGCAGGAGCCGCGGAACCGCAGAGGCGATGCCCGCGTCGAATCCGCAGTTCCGCAACCAGCAAGGAGTCGATACCTATGTCCTTCGCGCAGACGGTGCGCGGAGCCGCTTCCTCGATCGCCCAAGGGGGCGACCCACGCGAGGCGGTGTCCGACGCGCTCGGCGATGCGGCGGAGGGGTTCGGCCTCGATCCGGGCGACTTCCTGGCCGCTCGTGACCAGGGCGCCTCGGTGGGAACCCGCATCGAGCAGCAGAGCTCCTCCCTCAACAACGCCGGCGAGGCACTGAACCGCAGCTCCTACGAGCGCGGCTCCGGCGGCCCGGTCCACGTCATCTGCCCCATGGTGATCCCGCGCGGGCGCACCTTCACCACCATGCTGCCGGTGATCCTGCTGCTGGTGGTCGGCGTCGTCGGCCAGGTCGTCACCTTCCCCGTCTCGGCGGTCACCGGCCCGCTGCTCAACCCGTTCTTCGGTGTGCACTTCTGGGTGGTCCTGCTGCTGTTCGCGGCCTTCATGTGGTGGCGCCAGGGCATGGTGATGGTGCCCGACGGCTGCGCGGCGCTGATCACCCGCTTCGGCAAGCTGGAGCAGGTCGTGGGCCCCGGCCGCGTCACCCTGCTCAACCCGTGGAAGCGGGTCTCCTACATCGTCAACACCACCCGCGAGTACCCGTTCAACGCGCCGATCCGCGAGGCACCCACCAAGAGCGGCGTCCAGGCCTCCATCGACCTGTTCGTGCAGTTCAAGATCGAGGACCCCGAGCAGTTCATCTTCGTCCTCGGCGCCGTGCAGGGCTTCCAGGAGAAGCTGAACAACGCCATCAGCGAGGTCACCCGCAGCCTGATCTACGACCAGCAGGCGTCGGAGATCTACGACATGGTCGGTGAGAACACCGCGCGGCTGCTGGAGCAGCTCAACCAGCAGTTCCTGCCCGCCGTCCGGCTGACCAACGCCAACATCACCCACGCGGAGCCCTCCAGCAAGGAGTACCGCATGGACCTGGCCGCGCCGGAGATGGTGCGGGTGGCCAAGGAGGCCTACACCTACGAGTACGAGCTCCAGCTCCGCAAGGAGCAGAACGAGGGCGACCTCAACAAGGAGCTCGCCTCGCTGAACGAGACCCTCTCGGCCATCCAGGCCGACATCGCCCAGTACCAGGCGCAGATGGACACCGCCCTGGAGCGCGAGACCAACCGGGCCCGCGCCCAGGCCCGGCAGCGCTTCGTCGAGGCCGAGAGCACCGCGAACGCCAACGCCGCGCTGCTGGAGGCCCAGGCGTTGGACATCCGCGCGGTCAGCGCGGCCGAGGCGCCGGAGATCCTCAACTACCGCTACCAGCAGGACCTGCTGGACAAGCTGGAGTCGGTCGCCGACAGCCTGCCGCAGGTGCTGCACATCGGCGGCGGCGACGAGACCAGCGTCGACTTCCTGCGCGTGGCGCAGGGGATCATCGGCGAGGCCGAGGCGACTCTGTTCACCGACGACGACATGGCCGCCATCCGCTCCCGCCTGCACGAGATCTCCGACCGCATCGCCGAGCGCGAGGCCGAGATCTCCCGGGTCCTGGAGGAGGACGAGGAGACCGTCGAGCCGGCGGAGCCCGACGAGGTCCCCAACGCCGACCGGATCGAGGAGATCCGCCAGTCGGTCAGCGACGAGACCATCGACGACCGGATCAGCTCGGCCGCGGGCGAGGAGCCCGAGGGCGGCGCGTCCGCGCCGCGGTTCGGCGGCTCCGCTCCGGCGGCACCCGCCGGAGGGGCGCCGGGCCGGTCCGAGCGGCAGGCGCCGCAGCCGGGGGAGTTCCCATCGCCTGAGGGCCCGCCCGCGCCGCCGTGGTCCCAGCCCGGCACGGACGAGGGAGGCAACCGATGAGCCAGCACCAGCCCGAGCCGGGCACCGGCGGCTCCAGCATCAAGGAGGCGCTGGCCTCCTGGAACGACATCGCGCGCCTGCTGCGCGGCGGCGACCAGGGTGCGCTGGTGCCCGTGGTCATCCCGCGCGACAGCCGCGGCCTGAAGTGGACCGCCCTGGTGTGGTTCGCGCTCTACATGCTGCTGACCGCGCTGCTGCTCGGCGTGGTCGGCGGCCTCCTCCTGTCCTGGGCGGCGATCCCGGCGTTCGCGCTCGCGCTCGGCGCGCTCATGCTCGGCCTGCTGTGGTGGTGGCGCTCCTCGATCGTGGAGATCGAGCAGGGCACCGTCGGCGTGCTCACCAAGTACGGCGCCGTCGCCGGCCAGCTCGACCCGGGCCGGCACTACCTGTGGCACCCCTGGTCGCGGGTGGACTTCGTGGTCGACATCTCGACCGAGATCCCCTACACCGCGCCCGTTCTGGCCTGCCCCACGCACGAGAACGTGCCGCTGAAGTCGATCGAGTTCTTCCTGAAGTTCCGCATCACCGACGCGGTCGCGTTCGTGCGCAGCATCGGCGCCAGCAACTTCGACCTGGTGCTGTCCAACGCCGTGCAGGACGCCATCCGCCAGCGCAGCCGCCAGGTGCTCACCGAGAGCGCTTACGACCTGCGCGGCTCCGACGTGGCCGACATGCAGGAGCTGCTCAACCGCCAGCTCAGCCGCTACGGCGTGCGCATCATGGGCTGCAACATCCCCGACGTCCAGCTGCCCAGCCAGTACCAGCAGCACCTGGCCACCCGCGAGCGGGTCGCCAAGGAGCTGGTGGCCTACGAGCAGGAGTGGGAGCTGACCCGCAAGCGGCGCATCGACACCCTGCTGATGGACATCGAGCGGTCCAAGAAGACCCGCGACGCGAAGATCGTCGAGGTCAACGCGGCGCTGAACAAGGCCCGCAAGGACGTCGCGCAGATGCTGGAGGAGCAGGAGACCGAGGCCCAGCGCGTCCGCTTCGAGATCGAGACCCGCGGCAAGTCCGACCTCGTGGCAGCGCAGAACGAGGCCAAGGCGCAGCGCCGACTGGCGACCTCCTACCGCGACAACCGCGCGGTCCTGCGCTACGAGCTGGCCAGGCGCCGCCTGGACGTGGGCGCCACCCTCGCCGAGCACGCTCCGCAGCCCGTGGTGGTGCGCACCGACGGTCAGAGCGGCGACGCCTCCGCGCTGTCGACGCTGCTGCTGGCCCAGCTCCTGCCCGATCTGGGCGGCAACGCCCGGGGCGGCGGCAAGCGGCGGTCGCTGGGCTCCGCGGACACCGCCGATGCTGCCGACGCGGCCGACGACGCCTTCCAGCAGGTCCAGGGCGCCGTCGCGGCCGCGGCCGAACGCGGCCGGCAGACCGGCGACCAGGCCTCCGGCACGGGCGGCTCCGGCGGCGGTCGCGGCAAGGGCGGCGGCCGGCGCTGACGGGCACCCGCTCCGGCCACCGGAGACGACGAGGGGGAGGCGGCGCGCCGCCTCCCCCTCGTTCGTGTTCCGCCCGGACTCGCCGGTCCGGCCGGCGCCGGGCGCGGGGCCGCCCCCGTACAACGGGCCCCGCGCCGCGGGCCGGCGCTCAGGCGGCGTCGGCCAGCTCGCCGTAGCCGCAGTCGATGTCGACGCCGTGCCGCGCCGCGATCTCCACCAGGTCCTCAAGCTCACCCGCCTGCAGCAGGCACAGGTCCGTGTCGCCGTGCTCGCGCGCCTCGTGCAGTGCGCTGACGGCGTCGTAGATCCGCAGGTGCAGTGCCGTCATGAACTCGTTCATCGCAATCTCCCGTCCCTGAGGAGAACCTGTCGCATCCCTGTCTATCGGCGCCGGATAAAGGCAGGGTGAGACACGGCCCGCAAAACGGGAAAACCCGGGCGTGAGGAGAAGCACGGCGGTGCGGGGAACCCGCGCGGTCAGTACTCGGTCCAGGAGTACCAGGGGCCGCTGATGTGCTCGTAGACGATGCCGCCGTGGCCCTTGACGAACACGTCGGTGGGCAGCGGCTCCGCGCTGTAGGCCAGCCCGGAGGAGTCCAGCAGCCCCGCTCCGCGCACCGTGTAGCGCGTGACGCCGTCGTCGGTCACCGACACCGACTTCAGCGGGTACAGCCCCGCCCAGGTGTCGAGGGGAGCCGTCGTGGCGGGCTGGGCGGTGGCGGCGACGTCCTTGAGCGCCGCGGCGGAGGTGTCCACCCGCGCCTGGAGCGGGATGTCGGTCAGCGACAGCGCGATGGCGGCGGCGGCGATCAGCGGCGCGGTGGTCCAGCGCAGCCAGTAGCGGGCGATCATCGGGCGGGCGATGCTCAACGCGATGCCCAGGCGCAGCGCGCCCATGGCCGCGAGCAGTGCTCCGCCGCCCATGCCGAGCACGAAGGTCGGCAGGTGCCCGCCGGGCACGCTGTCCTCGTACAGCAGGACCAGACCCACGACCGCGCAGGCCGGGATGTAGAGGCGGCCCGGGGGCCGCGAGGCCCACGAGGCGATCCGTTGCCGGGGAGTCGGCGGATGGGCGATCTCGATGAGCTTCGCGACCGAGCCCTCATCGGCGGCGGACATGCGTGGCTATTCCCCTTCGGTGCGTGACACAGGCCGACCAGAGGGAGCGGGCTTGGGGGCCTCCGGCGACACCGGGTCAGATACGGGAGGGCCGCGTCGATTCGACCCTCCCCCCAGGATAGGGGAGCGGCGGAGCTTCCTCAGGCCGTCTGCCGATCCGCTCGTCCTCGAAAACCGCATTCGCCCCGCTCCGCAGGGTCCTTCGCCGGCCGCGCCGGCGTGTCAGCAGCGCGTCGAGCGAGATCCGGCCCGGCGTCAGCGCCCCCAGCAGGCAAACGGCGGCCAGCGCGATCCACCACGGCGCCGCGGTGGCCGAGGGCAGCAGCGCCGCCGAGGCCCCCTCCGGTCCGGCGGCATGCGGGATGCCCGGCCCCGCCGGCGGTTGCGCCATTCGCAGCTGCGCCAGCGGAGCCGCCGCGGCCAGAACCAGCCCGGCCGGCCGCGCCGCCAGGCCCGCCGCGAACGCGGCGGCGCACGCCAGCACCGCGCCGGCCGCGAGATCGGTGCGCGGCCCGCCGGCCAGCGCCTCCCAGGCCCAGGCGGCGGCGATCCAGGCGGCGGCGATCCGCCCGCGCAGCGCGGCGGCGCCCAGCAGCGCCGCGCGCAGCGCACCGCTGCCGCGCCGCACCCACGACCCCGCGCCGCCGCGCGGTCCTCCGGCGCCGCCGCGCCGCTTTCCGGCCGGCGCGGCCCGCGCGGAACGGGCCCCGCGGTCCGTGTGCCCGCCGCGGGCCGGCACCGGGCCCGCTCGGCTGTGTGCTCTGCTCAGCTCCATGCGTCCTTCCTCGGCGACCCGGAGTCATGCGGAAACTACCGACAGCGACGTCCCATGGCACTGCGTAACACGCGGTGGCCCCCCGAAATCCCCTGTGGCTTCCGGCCGCAAAGGTGTGGCGGCCGCCGGTGACGCTCTAGGCTTGTCCCGTGGCTGAGACCGCTGAGACCCCCTCGACCCGCCCGTCCCCGGCCGCCTCCACCGCGGCGGCCGCCGGTGAGGTGCCGGTGCCGACCTACGACCTGGAGCGCGAGCTCCAAGCCGGAGGCGCCGACTGCGTCGCCGGAGTCGACGAGGTCGGCCGCGGCGCGTGGGCCGGCCCGGTCGTGGTCTGCGCGGCGATCGCCGACGGCACCGGCCCGCCCGAAGGGCTCACCGACTCCAAGCGGCTCACCCCCCAGCGGCGCACCGGCATGGCCGAGGCGCTGCGGGGCTGGGTGCGCGACCACGCCGTCGGCAGCGCCTGGCCCGGCGAGATCGACGAACTGGGCATGACCCGCGCACTGCGCCTGGCCGCCACCCGCGCGCTGGAGAGCCTGGCGCTCAGGCCCGACGCCGTCATCCTCGACGGCAAGCACGACTTCCTGGGCGCGCCCTGGAGCGTGCGCACCCGCATCCAGGCCGACCTCTCCTGCGTCGCGGTCGCCTCCGCCTCGGTCCTGGCCAAGGTGCACCGCGACTCCTACATGGCCGGCCTGCACCCCGCGTTTCCCGACTACGGCTTCGACACCTGCGTCGGCTACCCCTCACCCGCCCACCGCGCGGCACTGGCCGAGCACGGCCCCACCCCTCACCACCGGATGACCTGGTCCTACCTGGACGCCCTGCCCAAGTGGCGGCACCTGCGCAAGCCGCGCCCCGACCCCGGCGGCCAGATACCCCTGCTGTAGCCGGTCAGGCCCCGACACGCCGGATCCCTGCTGGGCACGGCTCCTATGCACGCCGCGGCAGTGCTGCAGTGCTTGAATATGGGACCCGCTACGCACGAAGGGAAACGGATGCCGCGCGACGAACGCTCCCGCACCACGGAGCCGCCCCACCGCGCCTCCGCCCTGAACCGCTTGCGCGGCCTCTACTACGGCTTCCCGCTGCGCACCCGCCTCGTCGCCGGCCTGGCCGTCGTGACCGTGCTCGCGGTGGCGGCGCTGCTGCTGGGCCTGCCGGTGGCCACCACCGTCTTCGCGGCCGCCGCCGCCCTGCTGGTCTTCGCGGCGCTGATGCGCTCCTCCGACGCCGTGGCCACCGCCCTGATCAGCATCGGCTGGCTGGTGCTGGCCTACACGCTGTTCCTCATCCCCATCCGCGTGGCCGACTCGTCGGTACTACTGCTGTTGCCCCTGCTGCCGCTGCTGGTCTCGCTGGCCGCCACCCGCATCACCGCCTTCCCGGTGTGGCACACCACCCTGCTGGCGCTGCTGGTGGCGCTCATCGCCGGCATGGGCACGGCCCTGGCCGGGATGCTCGCCGGGTCCGCGCCCGCCGCGCTCGGGGTCGTGTGCGCCTTCGCCGGCGCGGGAGCCGCCCTGCTGTGGCGGGTGGTGGCGGCCTACCGGCTGCGCCGCACGATGAGCGACCTCGGCGCGCCCCCGCCCGGCCGCAGCCGGAGCACGCGCGGCGCCGCGCCCGCGCAGCAGGCAGGCGGCCAGGCGCGCCAGCGCGCAACCGAGGGCGGGCGCGCCCGCGCGGGCCAGGACGGCGGCGACGACGCCGTACCCGTGCCCGTGGACGAGGCGCTGGCCGAGCTGGAGGACATGATCGGGCTGGACCCGGTCAAGCAGCAGGTGCGCGCCATCGCCGCCTCCATAGAGGCCGCCCGGCTGCGCGCCGACGCCGGGTACGCCGTGGACCGGCCGCTGCGCCACCTGGTCTTCTCCGGACCGCCCGGCACGGGCAAGACCAGCGTCGCCCGCACGCTGGCCACCGTCTTCCACTCGTTCGGCCTGCTGCCCACGCCTCGGGTCGTCGAGGCCCAGCGCGCCGACCTGGTGGGGGAGTACCTGGGCGCCACCGCCATCAAGACCAACGAGCTGGTCGACCGCGCGCTGGGCGGCGTGCTGTTCGTCGACGAGGCCTACGCGCTGGTCAACGACTCCGACGGGCAACCCGACCGGTTCGGCAACGAGGCCGTGCAGACCCTGCTCAAGCGCGCCGAGGACGACCGCGACCGCGTGGTGATCATCCTGGCCGGCTACGAGGCCGAGATGGACCGGTTCCTGGCCTCCAACACCGGCCTGGCCTCGCGGTTCTCCACCCGCATCACCTTCCCCAGCTACAGCGCCGACGAGCTTGAGCGCATCGCCGGGTTCCTCTTCGAGCAGCGCGGCGACCTGCTCGACGGCGAGGCGCGCCCCGCCCTGCGCCGCCGCTTCGACCGGATCGTGCAGCGCGGCGCGATCGACGACCTGGGCAACGGCCGCTTCGCGCGCTCGCTGGTCGAGAAGGCCGCCGAGGCGCGCGACGTGCGGGTGGTCACCTCCTCGGAGCAGGCGGGCCCGCCCGAGGCCGCGGAGCTGGTGACCGTGCGCGCCCCCGACATCGCCGCGGCCTTCGACGGCCTGACCGCGCGGCTGGCGGGGTTCGGCGAGGCGCCCGACATCGACGAGGCGCTGGCCGAACTGGACGCCATGATCGGGCTGGAGCCGGTCAAGCGCCAGGTGCGCTCGCTGGTGGCCCAGCTGCAGATGGCCAAGCTGCGCGAGGAGCAGGGCCTGCGCAACCATCCGCCCATGCGGCACTTCGTCTTCTCCGGGCCGCCCGGCACCGGCAAGACCTCGGTCGCGCGCATACTCGGCCGGGTCTTCGCGGCCCTGGGCCTGCTCAGCAGCGCCGACGTGGTCGAGGCCCAGCGCGCCGACCTCGTCGGCGAGCACCTGGGCGCCACCGCCATCAAGACCGGCAAGCTGGTCGACCGGGCGCTGGGCGGGGTGCTGTTCGTGGACGAGGCCTACGCCCTGCACAACCCCGGCTACAGCGGTGGCGACGCCTTCGGCGCGGAGGCCGTGCAGACCCTGCTCAAGCGCGCCGAGGACGACCGCGACCGGCTCGTCGTGGTGCTCGCCGGCTACCCCGCGGAGATGGACCGGTTCCTGGCCAGCAACGCCGGCCTGTCCTCGCGCTTCAACGTCCGGGTCGCCTTCCCCAGCTACACCGCCGAGGAGCTGGCCGAGATCGCCGAGTCCGTGGCCGAGGGCACCGGCGACGCCTTCGACGCCTCCGCCCGCGAGGACCTGCGGCGCATCTTCGGCTACGTGTGCGAGTCCGGCTGGATCGACGAACTGGGCAACGGCCGCTTCGCCCGCTCCCTGTTCGAGAAGGCGTGCTCGCAGCGCGACGTGCGGGTCGCCGAGGAGCTGGGCGACAGCGCCACCGCCGCGGAGCTGACCGTAGTCACCAGCGCCGACGTGCGCCAGGCCTACGCCGAGGCCACCCAGCGCTGACAGACCCCCGCCGACGGGGGCGCGCCCCGGCCACGGCGCGGGCTCCGCGTGACTCCGGCGGCCGGGCCGGGCGGCGGGCGCCTGCTGCTAGTGTCCGCCCCATGAGTGGACCCAACGCCCCCGTCGGCCAGGCCGTGATCCTCGCGGGAGGACAGGCGACGCGGCTGCGCCCCTACACCGACACCCGCCCCAAGGCGATGGTCGAGGTGGCCGACCGCCCCATCATCGACTACCAGCTGGAGTGGCTCGCCGGTCACGGAGTCGAGCACGTCGTGGTCTCCTGCGGATACAAGGCCGAGGTGCTGCGGGAGCACCTCGACGCACACCCCTCCGGGCTGGACATCACGCTGCTGGTGGAGGACGAGCCGCTGGGCCGCGGCGGTGCGCTGCGGTACGCGGCGTCGGGGCTGCGCGAGTCCGCCGCGCCCTACTTCGCCCTCAACGGCGACGTGCTGACCTGGTTCGACCTGGGGGAGTTCACCGCCTTCCACCGCGAGAAGGGCGGCCTGGCGACCCTGGCGCTGGCCCAGTACCAGACCAGCTGGGGCATCGTCGACGTCACCGACGACGGCGCGATCGAGGGCTTCACCCAGAGCCCGATGCTGCCGTTCTGGATCAACGCCGGGGTCTACGTCTTCGAGCGCGCCGCCACCGACCTGCTGCCGGCCAAGGGCGACCACGAGTCCTCCACGTTCCCCGACCTGGCCGCCGAGGGCCGCCTCTTCGGCTACCGGATCACCGGGTTCTGGCGGGGCGTCGACACGGTCAAGGACGTCAAGGAGGCCGGCGAGCAGATCCCGGCCCTGCGCGGCGCGCGCTAGATCCGGGACGGCTGGGGCGCGGCGGGCGGCGGTCCGTTCGGCGAACGGCCCTCGCCCGCCCGCTGCCGGGGCGGGCGCGTCAACGACCTGTTCAGCCCGCGGACGTACGGGCGCCGCGGCCGTGTCGGATACCGCCCGGTATGGTCGGGCCGTGACGTACTTAGCGCCTGCCCCGCTGTCCACCGCGCCCAACTTCCGCGACCTCGGCGGACACGCCACGCGCGGCGGCGGCCGCGTCCGCCCCGGGGTGGTCTTCCGCTCCGACGCCCTGGACCGGGTGGACGCCGCGGACATGCGCACGCTGGAGGAGGCCGGTGTCCGCCAGGTCATCGACCTGCGTACGTCCTTCGAGCGCGAAAGCAGGCCCGACCGGCTGCCCGAGGGCGCCGACCACGTCGTGCTGGACGTGCAGGGCGACCACTCGACCGGCGCCGACCTGGTGCAGGTGCTGACGGAGCCCGGGCGGGCCCGGACCGTCTTCGGTGACGGCGGCGCGACGAGGTTCATGCACGAGGTCAACCGGGTCCTCGTCAGCGCCGAGGACGCCCGCGCGGGCTACGCCGAGATGGTGCGGCGCATCGCCGCCGGCCCCGGCGCGGCCGTCGTCCACTGCACCGCCGGCAAGGACCGCACCGGCTGGGCCGCGGCGGTGCTGCTGGAGATCCTGGAGGTGCCGCGCGAGACCGTCTTCGCCGACTACCTGGCCAGCAACGACCGGCTGGTCCGGATGCAGGAGCTGACGCGCGAGGCCTGCGAGCGCTCGGGTGTCGACCCCGCGCTCGTGGCGCCGATGACCGAGTGCCGCCGGGCCTACCTGGAGGACGCCTACGCCGAGGTGGAGCGGGTGTTCGGTACCTTCGAGGGCTACGTCCGCGACGGGCTCGGGCTGGACCGGCCCACCGTCGAGGCCGTGCGCGGGCGCATGCTGGGACAGTAGCTGGAGTAGGGGACGCGGCGGCACTTGCACGGCATGCACGAGGACCTCGTCCTGCGGCCCGACAGGCGCAAGGGGCTGATGTACCTGTGCGCCGCGGCGGCGCTCTCGGTCGCCGTGGTCGCGAGCGCGGCGGTCGGCGCCGGCGGCGCGGCGGCGCTGGCCGCGGCGGTGCCGTTCGGCGCGATGCTCGCCTTCGGCGCCGGGCACATCCACCGCGACCGGGTCGTCCTCACCGAGCAGGAGGTCGTCACCCGCGGGCTGGTGCTCCAGCGGCGCCGGGCGCGGTCGCGCGTGGCGGAGGTGGTGCGCGCCACCCTCGTCGCGCACAGGGGATCGCCCGGTGACACCCTGTTCCTGCTCGACGCCCGGCGCGCCGTCCTCTTCCGGCTGCCTGCCGCTCCTACCCCCGCGGTGAAGTCGACCGGCTGGTGAACGCTCGGTGTGCCGTGCAGCGGTCCCCGCGAGCCGGTCAGCGCCGGCGAGCTCTCCGACATGTACCCCGGGCTGGACCTGGTCTCGGTCCTCGAGCGGCATCCGTTCCGGATCGGGTTCGCGATCACCGGTGCCGTGCTGGTCGCCGTCTTCGCCACCATGCTCGCGGCGTGGTACCTCCCAGCGTTCTGACCCGCCCTGACCCGGTCGGACGCAGGCGAACGGTGCCGGCGCCTCAGAGGTCTTCGAGGCGGGCCGTGACGTCCTCGCCGGGCTCGGCGTCCTCGACGACCTCCATCAGCATGCGCAGCACCACCGGGCGCTCATGCCCGCGGTCGAGCAGCCGCTCGGCGGCGGTCCACAGCTCGGCGGGCTCGCCCTTCCACAGCCGCTCGGCCAGCCGCTCGTGGGCGTCGAGCGCCTCCTCCGTTGCGGCCGGGTCGGCGGAGGGCCCCGCCGGGGCGCCGGTGGAGTGCTTGCCCTTGTGCTTGACGGGGGAGTCGTACTCGCCGAAGTGGTCCAGCCGCAGCAGCGCGCGCCTGCCCTCGCGGGTGGCGGGGTCGAACTCGTCTTCAGACTCGGCGAGCAGGTCGCTGGTCAGCAGCGGGAACGCGAACATCCGGCGCGGCAGCGCCGACAGGTCGCCGTCGGGGACCAGGCGCCGCACGACCTCGGGCGGCAGGCCGAAGGAGGCCGCGTCCAGGTAGGAGGTGGTGAAGGCCGAGGTCGCCTCCCACAGCGCGTCCAGGGTCGCGTTGACCGCGACCTCGGGCAGCCCGTGGCGCGGTCCCGCCCAGCGGATCCACGCGGCCAGCACGTGCGGCATGGCCTCGTGCTCCTCGGGCAGCAGGATGACGCGCCGGGGCAGCCATCTGAGCAGGAACGCCTCGATCTTTCGGGGGCTGACCCGCAGCGGGCGGTCGGAGTCGGCGTCGCAGCCGTAGGCGATGATGTGGTCGACGCAGCGGCTCGCGGCGCCGGAGTCGGAGAGCTCCGCAGCGGCGTCGGAGGCCAGGAACCGCGCGGCCAGGGTGGCCCGCCGGTCGCGGCTGCGGGCCGCGCGCTGGTTGGCCCTGGGGTCGCGCGGCAGCGCCCGCACGCGCGACCTGATCAGCGCGTGGTGGGCGGCCGGCGAACCGTCGGTGATCCCGGGGCCGCCGGCGTTGGCGGCGATGGCCCGGTCGGTCTGCTCGACGGCGCCTTCCAGCAGGTGGCGGGCGCGCTCCGGCCGGATCTGGGTGAAGGTCGCCATCGGGTCGCCGCCCTCGGCCTGGCCGCGGCAGTGCTCCAGCAGACGTTCGACCTTGGTGGTCACCCAGGCGTCGCGCAGCACGCCGCCGCTGTTGTGGTCGAGGACGGCGATCAGCGCGTGCTCGCCGGATTCGGCGTCGTCGTCGCCGCTGCCGTAGCGGAAGGTCGTGATGACGTCGTCGGTGTCGCCGAAGCGGGTGCCCGAGGTGTAGGCGGCGATGGGCCGGGCGCGTCCCACGGACTCGGCCCAGACCGGGCGGGCGACGCCGCGCTCGGTGAGCGTCGCCGCTCCCTTTTCGGCCAGTTCCCTTTGGCGGACAGTGGTGCCCAGAACGGCGATCCCGGTGAGCAGGGCGAGGCCGGCCGCGGACCCGGAGGCCTGCGCGTGGGCCACCAGCCCGTCGCCGAGCAGGCGCTCGACGTCGACTCCCGGCACACGCCGGCCCCACCAGGAGCCGAGCATCTCGCTGACTCCGATCTCTGCGTCCAGGGGGTCGCGGGTGGCGAGCAGCGCGCGTGCGGCGCGCAGCATCTCGGCGAAGACGGCGTCAGGCAGGGCACCGGGGTCCGGCTGGTCTGAGTGGGGCGGTACGGACACCCCACAGAGCCTAGGGCACCGGCGGTATCGGACGCGGTGCGTGCGCGCGATCGAACGCCCGGCAGCGGGGCGGATCGGCGCGGCGCGGGCTGCGCGGGGAGCAGGGCGGGCGGTTCGGGGCGCCGCCGGCGACGGGGCGGAGGGGCCGGCGACCGGGAGCCGCGGAGCGGGTGCGCACACGTCCGCCCCGCGCCGGGGGCGCGGGGTGGACGAGGCGCGCGGTCGGCGCCGGAGCGCTGCGTGCGGAGCGCTGCGTGCGGCGGGTCAGGCCAGCCGGTCGTGGCCGTGGGTCCGCGGCGGGGCGATGAGCCCGGAGGGCGGCGCGGACTTGACCATGGCCTGCAGGTGCTCGCGGGCCACCCGCTCCACGAGTCCGGCGGTGACGGTGAAGCCGAGGTGCTCGGCGCACTTCCACGTGTCGTGGACACAGCGTTCGACGCATCGGTGGGACAGTCCGAGCCCGACGAACTCGTCCTGGAGTCGTCCGGCGATACGTTGCAGATCACCCACTGGATACGTTTGCAGCATCCTCGCTCACGCCCCCTCGCATGCTTGGCCTGGCCGTCGACTCGTCGACCACAATCCATTTCACTTCGTTATGGCGGGGTGTCAACCCCTGCAACGGAGGGCCTTAACGAGGTTTTGCGCGCCGCTGAGACGCGGCCGGTCAGCCCTTGTGAACGCGGTCGCCGCTGAGCAGCGGCCGTGCACCGTCCGGTTGCGGTCCTGTTTTCGGACAGGGGGCGTGTCCTAGAGTAGGCAGACTTTCCAGCCTTATCCTGCGCAAACCACACGGCATTAGGAAAAGGCTATCCGAAACGGTGGACAGCAGCCTAGGGTGGACACCAAGGCGTATTATTTACCATCCGCTATGGCCGCTGACTTTCCGCAGTCCCCGTCTCGGCGAGTCGATGCGGTTGTGGCCTATGCTGATGCGGTGACGGGCCCGGCACGCCCCCTTGCGGGATTTCGCGTCAGGGATCGCACGTCGCCGGTGCGTCATGGACGATAGGGAGTGATCGGCGCGGCCACCGGTGAGCCGTGGACGAAGCGGCCTCCGCCTCCACAGGTGCCCGCCCGCATTGGTTAAGCTTCTGGCGCTCGCCCAGGCGAGTCCCCTCGAACGGGGGAAAGGACCCCGGAGGTGTCATTGTTGAGCACCGAGACGTCCGTCCCGCCCCCTCGCATGTCCGAACTGGGCCCCGTCGACTCCGCCCTGCTGGACACGCTGCTCAGGGAGGCCCCGATCGGGTTCGCCTTCTTCGACCGCGCGGGCAGGTTCCAGCGGATGAACCGGACCCTGGCCGCCATCTACGGTCTGGAGGAGCCCGCGTGCCGCGGCCGCACCCCCTCCGACGTGCTGGCCTCGCCTGACGACGCCGCCGCCCACGAGGCCGCCATCGCCGAAGTGCTCGCGGGAGCCGAGGCGGTCGACAGCGGCCACCGCCTCGCCGCCGGCGAGCCCGACGAGTCCGGCGAGCGGCGCCAGTGGTCGCTGTCCTGGTTCCCGGCCCGCGGCGAGGGCGAGGCCGAGGGGGTGGCGATGATCGCCGTCGACCTGTCCGACCGCTACCGGGCCGAGGTGGCGCTGGGGCGCACCGAGGAGCGCTACCGGTCGCTGCTCACCGCGACCAACCAGGTCGTGTGGACCGCCGACGCCGGCGGTGAGGTGCGCGAGGACTGCCCGGAGTGGCGCACCATCACCGGCCAGACCGCCGAGCAGTACCTGGGCCGGGGCTGGCTCGACGCCGCCCATCCCGACGACCGCGACCAGGTCGAGCGCGCCTGGAACGACGCCGTCGCCGACCGCGCCACCTTCGATGAGATCTTCCGGGTGCGCACGCAGTCGGGCGACTTCCGCTACTACCGCTCCCGGGCCGTGCCCATCATGCGCGGCGACTCGCTGATGGAGTGGGTGGGCGCGCACAGCGACATCACCACCCAGCACGAGGCCGACGACATGCGCCAGCGCCTCACCCAGCAGCTGGGCGAGGCCGCACTGCGCACGGTGCGGCTGCAGAAGGCCACCGCGGACCTCGCCGAGGCGCTGACCGTGGGCGAGGTCGTGCAGGCTATGACCGAGATCGGGCAGTCGGCCGTGGGCGCCGACTCGACCGCGCTGGGCGAGCTGGACCGCGACGACCTGCGGCTGCACATGCTCGGCGACGAGCACGGAGCCCGCTCCGGCGCGCGCACCGCCGCCGGTGCGGAGTGCCCGGCGACCATGGAGTTCGCGGTCCGCGAGCGCCGTCCGTTCATCGCCGGCAACCCCGCCGAGATGCGGGCGCTGCTGGAGGACGCGGACGAGGCCGAGGCGCTGGAGTTCCTGCGCGCCACCGACGAGCGCGCCTGGGTCGCCCTGCCGCTCCTGAGCGCCGGCCAGCCCATCGGCGCGCTGCGCTTCACGTTCGCCAGCGCCCGCGACATCTCCGACGAGGAGAAGGTGTTTTTGGAGGCCCTGGCCGGCCAGTGCGCGCTGGCCCTGGAGCGGGCCAAGCTCTTCGAGCGCGAGCACCGCACGGCCGAGGCGCTGCAGGCCAGCCTGCTGCCGGAGGACCTGCCCAAGGTCAAGGGCATCCGGATGCAGGCGTTCTACCGCTCGGGCACCCAGCACGTGCAGGTCGGCGGCGACTGGTACGACGCGTTCCCGCTGCCCGACGGCCGCGTGGCCGGGGTGCTCGGCGACGTGATGGGCAAGGGGATCAAGGCCGCCACGGGCATGAGCCGGGTGCGCAACGCGCTGCGCGCGCTGGCGTTCAGCATGCCCGAGCCCGCCGACGTCCTCACCGGCCTGGACCGGATGTTCGACGCCACCGAGGGTGTCGACCAGGTCACCACGCTCGTCTACTTCGTGCTCGACCCCGAGACCGGGCAGATCGACCTGAGCAACGCCGGGCACCTGCCGCCCCTGGTGGTCACCGAGAACGCGGGCCCCTGGCTGCTGGAGACCGCCCCCGACACCCCGCTGGGGGTCAGCTCCGAGCGGGGCCACCACAAGTTTTTCGTCCAACCCGGTAACACCGTGGTGCTCTATTCCGATGGACTTGTTGAGAACCGAAAGCGCGCGGTCGCATCCGGTCTCGACGAACTGGTCACCGTAGCTTCCCAGGCGCGGCCGGAGGTGGTGGGCGATCCACAGCACATGCTCCAGTACCTTGTTGAGGGCATGCTCGCGGGGTATGAGCAGGACGACGACGTCACGCTGCTCGCCGTCCACCTACCGGTGATGGACAGCGCACCGGAGTAGGAGACCGTACGAAGAAGTCCGACACTTTGCCTAAGGTGGAGGAGCCATCAGCCCCGCTCCGGCGGGGGGTGGGTTCGAGGACCCGACGGTGGGGTTGGGCCCGCGCACAGAGCGGGAAAATCCTACTGGGCGGATGTGCCCAAACGCTAGAGAGGGCGCATACGCTGAAAGAAGTCGGTGTCCCCGTCGGCCAGGCGGGGATGATCCCGGGCAAGAGCGAGGAGAGGGCGGGGCTCTCCCCTCGCGGCTCATAGGGCCGCCGGGTCCAGCAATCTCGCCACACGTCCGTTCGAGAGGTGTTTGTGTCACCTGCCAGTTCGACCCGCTCTAAGCAGCCGGACTCGCTGCACGAGCCCGTCATCCAGCAGTTGATCGAGCGTGGGCGGTCCCAGGGGTACCTTGAGCCCGAGGACGTGCGCCGTGCCTTCGAAGAGGCCGACATCCCGATGTCGCAGGCCCAGGCGGTCCTCCGCAGCCTGACCAAAGAGGGCGTGACCCTGGTCGTGGGGGCCGAGGAGTCCGCGCCGTCGCGCCGCAAGTCCGCGTCGCGGCGCAAGCGCGACACCGCCAAGAAGCCCGCGGAGTCCGCCCCCAAGGCCGCCAAGCGCGCCGCCGCCGCCCAAGAGCAGACCGACACCGTCACGGCGGTCGTCGACTCCGCCTCGCCTGCGGCCACCGCCACCGCGCCGAAGAAGCGCGCCGCGGCGGCGGCCCCGGTCCAGGAGGCCGACCAGGAGCGGGAAGCCGAGGCGAGTGCCGAGCCGGCCGCCAAGCCGGCCCGCAAGAGCGCCGCCAAGTCCGCCAAGTCCACCTCGGCGGCCAAGAAGGCCAAGACCGACTCCCCGACCAAGAGCGCCGAGGGCGCCGGCGCCGCGGCCGCTCCCGCAGCCGGGGCCGCTCAGGCCGGTGCGAAGGACGACCAGGGCGAGGACGCCGGGCTGGAGGTCGCCGAGGACCAGGAGCTGGAGCTGGAGGCGACGGACGAGGAGTTCGAGGACACCGGCGTCGAGCTGGAGCTCGTCGAGGACACCGACGACCGCCTCGCGCCCGCCGAGGGGCCGGTCGCCGGCTCGGGGGTCAAGCCCGAGTCCGTCGGCATCCCGGAGAAAGCCGCGGCCAACACCTCCGAGGACGAGGCCTTCGTCCTCTACGACGATGACGACGACGCCCCCGCCGCGCAGGTCGTCGCCGCCGGAGCCACCGCGGACCCGGTCAAGGACTACCTGAAGCAGATAGGGAATGTCGCACTCCTCAACGCCGAGCAGGAGGTCGAGCTCGCCAAGCGCATCGAGGCCGGCCTGTTCGCCGAGGAGAAGCTGGCCGACGACGGCGACTCGCTGACCCGCGAGTTCCGCGACGAGCTGGAGTGGATCGCCGAGGACGGCGGACGCGCCAAGAAGCACCTGCTCGAGGCCAACCTCCGCCTGGTGGTGTCGCTGGCCAAGCGCTACACCGGCCGCGGCATGCTGTTCCTGGACCTGATCCAGGAGGGCAACCTCGGTCTGATCCGCGCGGTCGAGAAGTTCGACTACACCAAGGGTTTCAAGTTCTCCACCTACGCCACGTGGTGGATCCGCCAGGCGATCACCCGGGCGATGGCCGACCAGGCGCGCACCATCCGCATCCCGGTGCACATGGTCGAGGTCATCAACAAGCTGGCGCGGGTGCAGCGGCAGATGCTGCAGGACCTGGGCCGCGAGCCCACGCCCGAGGAGCTGGCCAAGGAGCTCGACATGACCCCCGAGAAGGTCGTCGAGGTCCAGAAGTACGGCCGGGAGCCGATCTCGCTGCACACCCCGCTGGGCGAGGAGGGCGACTCCGAGTTCGGCGACCTCATCGAGGACTCCGAGGCGATCCAGCCCGGCGAGGCGGTCAGCTTCACCCTGCTGCAGGAGCAGCTGCACTCGGTGCTCGACACGCTCTCCGAGCGCGAGGCCGGCGTGGTCTCGATGCGGTTCGGGCTCACCGACGGCCAGCCCAAGACCCTCGACGAGATCGGGAAGGTCTACGGCGTCACGCGCGAGCGCATTCGGCAGATAGAGAGTAAGACCATGTCGAAGCTGCGCCACCCGTCGCGGTCCCAGGTGTTGCGCGACTACCTGGACTGACCCGGCCAAGCAGCCCGTGCCGCCCCTGTGCCCGACGGCGGGACGGCTACGGCGGACGGGCGGGACCGGGCACGCCCACCGGAGCCCCGGCACCGGTGCGCCCGCGCGCAGCGCTGCTGTGCGCGCCGCGCACCCGCGGGTTGTGCGGCCCGGTCCCGTCTGCGCCGTCGGTCGGCGTCGTGTCGCGTCGTCCATGCTCCGTGCGGTCCGTGGGTGTACGCCGGTACCGGGTCTGCACCGCTTCCGGTCGGCGTCGGCGAGGTTTGCGCAGGTCAGGGGAGGGGCGTGCCGGGGTGCGCCGCTTCGGGATGCGGTCCGGGCCGGCCCCCCTGACCAAGAGAACCGGCCCGGAACGTGCCCGCGGCGGCGACGTGCGGCCCGCCCCCGTATTCCGTGGCGACTACTCGGGGGCCGCCGTGGCCGTGCGCCCGCTCACGCACTGCTTCCTCATCCGACACCGGCAATCATGCCGAGTGCCGTGTATGGCCGAGATAAAGCGTCGAGACCTGTTTGTTACCAGGTGGTGTAGACCTCTGCCTTCGCAGGTCGATGCCGGTATCACGTCCTCCCGGAGGCCGTCGGCGCAGTACCGCGGACGGTGCTTGCGGCTCAGGCCTCAGGCCCGCTCGATCACGTCCAGCCGCCAGGGGCGGCCGCCGCGATCGGGGACGTGCAGCTCCGCGGTGTAGCCGATGTCATTCAGCGCCTCGGCGACCTCGGCCGGGGTGTGCGCGCGGACGTCCTCGGCCAGCAGGCTGTGCGCGACCGCGCCGCGTGCGGCCTTGGCCATGTGGCTGACGACGCTGCGCGTGGCCGACGCGCCGCTGCCGGTCTCGCGCAGCACCCGCACCGACACCGTGCGCCCGGCGGTTGCGCCGCCGGGCCGCCACGCGGCGGCGTAGGTCGAGGACCGGCAGTCCACGACCGCGCTCCCGTCGGCCCGCTTGTCCAGCAGGTCGCTCAGCCGTGCGCGCCAGAACGCGCCCAGCGGGCCGACGCCGGGCAGCCGCGAGCCCATCGACAGCCGATAGGGCGGCACGCGGTCGCCGGGGGCCAGTACGCCCCACAGGGCGGAGAAGACCAGTACCGACTCGGCGGCGCGGTCGGCGGCCGCCGACGCCAGCAGGTCCGGCAGGGCCAGCCGGTCGAAGAGCACGCCGGTGTAGAGGTCGGCGGCGCGCAGTGTCGGCGCCCGGACCAGTTCCCGGTTGCGCCGCACGGCCTCGCCCTGGGCCGCCGAGAGCCCGAGTGCCTCCCGGGCCGCCTCCTCGGGGCCGCGGCACAGCTCCTGCAGCCGGGCCAGCACCTCGTCGCGGTGCTCGGCGGTCTCGGGCAGCGCCAGCGCCCCCGTGTCGACCGGCGGGCCGTCTCCGTGCACGGCCTTCCCCTCGGACGGGGGCAGCAGGATCAGCATGCGGGAACTTTCCAACTCGTCGACAGCGGGAGACGGCCTGCGCGGCGCGGGTCGGCCGCGACCGGACCCGGCACAAGGATAGGGGTGCCGCACCGCTCGTCTGGCGCACACCGGTCCGCTTTGCGCACGGATGTGCCGTCCGGGAGGTGTTCGATGTGCTGACCCCCACGCGGTAGTGCGGTGGCCTGCCGCCCCGGCACGCCCTAGGTTGGACGCTCGGCGGAGCGCCGGAATGCGTGATCAGGGGGTGGCAGGTGCGGTCAGGGGCGTGGTGGGCCCGGCGGGTGGCGGAGGACTGGCCCGCCGCCGAGGTCGAGATACGCTCGGGGTGGCGGCTGGCCTGGAGCGAAGGGGTGACCCGGCGGGCGAACTCGGCCGTGTGCCTGGAGCCCGGTGCCCCGGTCGGGGTCGTCGAGGAGTTCTACCGCGCACGCGGGGCGGCGCCCTGTGTGCAGATCTGGCCGGGTGACGGCGAGACCGACGACCGGCTGGCGCTGCACGGCTACGGCGTGGAGCGCGCAGCGCAGGTGATGGTGCGCGACCTGGCCGAGCGGCCGCCCCAGCCGCGCCGAGCCGACGTCACCGTCACGTCGCGGCCCGACGACGCGTGGCGCGCGCTGTGGGGGGAGTCCGGGCGCTCGCCGGAGCACGTCCCGGCGCTGCACCGCATCCTGGAGCGGGCGCCGGCCGTCGGCTACGGGCTCGATCGCTCGGGTGCCGCGCGCGGGTGCGCGGTGCTGAACGGGGAGTGGGCCGGCGTCTACGCCATGGCCACGCGCCCCGCCGACCGCGGCCGCGGGCTGGCCGGTGCGGTGCTGGAGTCGCTGCTGGAGTGGGCGGCGGCCAAGGGTGCCGCGTGCTCCTACCTGCTGGTGGAACAGGACAACGCGGTGGCCCAGCGGGTCTACAAGTGGGCGGGCTTCGCCCTGGAGTGCGCGTACGGCTACCGGGTGGGCCCCGCCGAGCCGGACGGCGGTGCGCCGCGGCCCCGGTGAGCGGCGGCCGCAGCGGGAGTGCGCTGCGGGCGGCGAAAGGGTCCGAGAACGAGGCCGGCGGCGGCCCTCCCGGAGGAGGACCGCCGCCGCACGCCTGTGATGACCTAACGCTCCTCATCGGCGGACGCGGCCGGCGACTCCTGCAATCGGCTGGTCTCGTCCTGGATCTCGGCGGCGATCTTGCGGATCGAATCGTCATGCTCACGCATGTGATGCGCGCAGAACAGCAGTTCGCCACCGGAGTTGAGAACCACTCGGACGTACGCCTGCGCACCACAACGGTCGCAACGGTCTGCAGCCGTCAGCGGCTGGGTGGGGGCAAGGGTTCCAGTCACTTCGCCTTCCTCAATACTCGGCGCTAGTCACTCAGCACAACATCTAACCGGACCAAGAGCTTCCCAACCAGCCCCTTTGTACGCCGTCAGCGGAATCGGCCCGCTCCGGCGCCCGGGAAAGGGCCGGTCTCCGGTGTGTTCCGGGCGTTCGCGCCGTTCGGGCGGCGGCAGCGGGTCCCCGCATGGTGGTCGATGGTGATGGGCGTCACCCTACTCGCGGCAGACCGTCGCTTGCCCTACCGGGGCCGGGGTAAACGTAAAGCCCACCTCCGCGCGCCCGCCGTCAGTGTGCGGTATGCGAACGCGTGTCGGGGGTGCCGCGCGGGCGGGTGCCGGGCCGCCGGCGCGGGGCCGCGGCCCCCTCGGCGGGCCGGAACGCCGGTGAGGCGGCGGAGTCAGCGGAAACCGAGGTGGTAATCTCGCGCGTGGTGTGCACGTGATGATCAGGCGGCCGTCCCGCTGCGGTCGGGTGAACCGCACGCCGACCACGCGGTCACCCCGCGACGGAGCGGGTCCGCCCGCTGCCGCCCGCGGCCCTGCGGCCGCTCCCGGCGAGCCGGGGCCGACCGCGCGGTGCGCGCGACGGCGCCGCATTCCTGTCACACCGGTGCGTCAAGCTAGCGGCGACGCACCCGCCCCCTGTCCGCCAACATCCAGCGCACGCCCCCGCGCCGTGTGCGCCGGCCCTGTCCGCCCAACGCAGGAGAGTCCCACGTGACCGCCCTAACCGCAGCCGTCGACGAGCCCGAAGACTACTCCGCGCGGCACCTTTCGGTCCTGGAAGGACTTGAGGCGGTCCGCAAGCGCCCCGGCATGTACATCGGGTCCACGGACAGCCGCGGTCTGACCCACTGCATGTGGGAGATCATCGACAACTCCGTCGACGAGGCGCTGGGCGGCTACTGCACGCGCATCGACGTCGTGCTGTACGGCGACGGCTCGGTCGAGGTCCGCGACAACGGGCGCGGCATCCCCGTGGACGTCGAGCCCCGCTCGGGCCTCTCGGGCGTGGAGCTGGTCATGACCAAGCTGCACGCCGGCGGGAAGTTCGGCTCCGGCTCCTACACCGCCTCCGGCGGTCTGCACGGCGTCGGCGCCTCCGTGGTCAACGCGCTCTCGGGCCGACTGGACGTCGAGATCGACCGGCAGGGCCACACGCAGGCGATGAGCTTCCGCAGAGGCATCCCGGGCCGCTTCGAGGGCGACGGCCCCGACGCCCCGTTCACCCCGGGATCGGGCCTGGAGGAGGTGCGCCGGGTCGCCAAGAAGGTCACCGGCACGCGCATCAGGTTCTGGGCCGACCGCCAGATCTTCCTGAAGGACGCCGACATCACCCGCGAGTCCCTGCTGGACCGCGCGCGCCAGACCGCGTTCCTCATCCCGGGGCTGACCCTCGCGGTGCGCGACGAGCGCTTCCCCGAGGAGGGCACCTACGAGGAGGAGTTCCGCTTCGACGGCGGCATCGGGGAGTTCTGCACCTACCTGGCACCCGACGAGGCCGTGAACGACGTCCTGCGCATCCAGGGGTCGGGGCACTTCACCGAGACCGTCCCGGTGCTCGACGACCAGGGCCACATGACCCCCACCGACGTCGACCGCCATCTGGAGGTCGACGTCGCGATGCGCTGGGGGACCGGCTACGAGAGCACCGTGCGCTCCTTCGTCAACGTCATCGCCACCCCCAAGGGCGGCACGCACATGACCGGCTTCGAGCGCGCCCTGGTGCGGGTGGTCAACGACCAGCTGCGCGCCAGCAAGCTGCTCAAGGACAAGGACGACCCGGTCACCAAGGAGGACGTCCTCGAAGGGCTGACCGCCGTGGTCACCGTGCGGCTGCCCGAACCGCAGTTCGAGGGCCAGACCAAGGAGATCCTGGGCACCTCGGCGGCCTCGCGCATCGTCTCCCAGGTCATCGGCAAGGAGCTGCGCACGTTCTTGGCCAGCACCCGCCGCAGCGAGAAGCAGCAGGCGCGCGCCGTGCTGGACAAGGCCGTCAACGCCGCTAAGGCGCGCCTGGCCGCCCGCCAGCAGCGCGAGACCCAGCGGCGCAAGAACGCGCTGGAGAGCTCAGCCCTGCCGGCCAAGCTGGTCGACTGCCGCAGCGAGGGCCTGGACCGCAGCGAGCTGTTCATCGTCGAGGGCGACTCCGCGCTGGGCACGGCCAAGCTCGCGCGCGACTCCGAGTTCCAGGCGCTGCTGCCCATCCGGGGCAAGATCCTCAACGTGCAGAAGTCCTCGGTCTCGGACATGCTGAAAAACGCCGAGTGTGCGGCGATCCTGCAGGTCATCGGCGCCGGGTCGGGGCGCACGTTCGACATCGACGCCGCCCGCTACGGCCGGGTCATCCTCATGGCCGACGCCGACGTCGACGGCGCACACATCCGCTGCCTGCTGCTGACGCTGTTCTACCGCTACATGCGCCCGATGCTCGAAGCCGGCCGCGTCTACGCCGCCGTCCCGCCGCTGCACCGCATCGAGCTCACCAACGTGCGCAAGAAGCGCGGCGCCAAGCCGGAGGACCGCTACATCTACACCTACACCGACGCCGAGCTGCAGCGGCGGCTGCTGGAGCTGGAGAAGAAGGGGCTCACCTGGAAGGAGCCGGTCCAGCGCTACAAGGGCCTGGGCGAGATGGACGCCGACCAGCTGGCCGAGACCACGATGGACCCCCGGCACCGCACGCTGCGCCGCATCCGCGTCGAGCACGCCGAGGAGGCCGCGAAGGTCTTCGACCTGCTGATGGGCAACCAGGTGGCCCCCCGCCGGGAGTTCCTCTCGCAGAGCGCCCAGGAGCTCGACACCAGCCGCATCGACACCTGAGCGTCGAGCGCCGCGGGCCGCACGCCGCGGCCCGCCGCCGGCAGCGGGCGCGGGCCGTCGGGCCTGTCCTCCGGCCGGGGCTACGCGGGCGGGTTCCACTCGCCGGTGGACAGGAAGCGCTCGATCGCCGCGGTGTAGGGCGCCGGGTCCAGCCCGGCCTCGGCCACCCAGGCGTCGTCGTAGTAGGTGTGCCGGTAGCGCTCGCCGCCGTCGCAGATCAGGGTGACGACGCTGCCGCGGCGGCCCTCGCGCAGCATGCGCGCGAGGAGGTGCCACACGCCCCACATGTTGGTGCCGGTGGAACCGCCCGCGCTCAGTCCGGTGACCGCGTTGAGGTGGCGCATGGCCGCGATCGCGGCGGCGTCGGGCACGGGCATCATCAGGTCGATGACCGAGGGCACGAAGCTGGGCTCCATCCGCGGCCGGCCGATCCCCTCGATGCGTGAGGGCATGCCGGTGGCGTAGTCGGAGGCTCCGGTGACCCAGCCGGGGAAGAACGCCGAGTTCTCCGGGTCGACGACCGCCAGGCGGGTGTGGTGCCTGCGGTAGCGCAGATACCGTCCGATGGTGGCCGAGGTCCCGCCGGTCCCGGCGCCCACGACGACCCATTCGGGCACGGGATGGCGCTCCATGGCCAGCTGCTCGAAGACCGACTCGGCGATGTTGTTGTTGCCGCGCCAGTCGGTGGCCCGCTCGGCGTAGGTGAACTGGTCCATGTAGTGGCCGCCGGACTCGGCGGCCAGCCGCTCGGCCTCGCTGTACATCTCGGTCGGGACGTCGACGTAGTGGCAGCGGCCGCCGTAGCGCTCGATCAGCGCGATCTTCTCCGGGCTGGTCGAGCGCGGCATCACCGTGACGAAGTCCAGCCCGATCAGGCGGGCGAAGTAGGCCTCGGAGACGGCCGTGGAGCCGGAGCTGGCCTCGACGATCGTGGTGTTCTCGTCGATCCAGCCGCTGGCCAGGGCGTAGAGGAACAGCGACCGCGCCAGGCGGTGCTTGAGGCTGCCGGTGGGGTGGACCGACTCGTCCTTGAGGTAGAGGTCGATGCCCCACTCGGGCGGAAGCGGGAACACGTGCAGGTGCGTGTCGGCGGAGCGGTTGGCGTCGGCGACCACCTTGCGCACCGCCTCGTCCACCCAGGCACGGGAGCGCCTGGACGAGCGCTCCACGCAGGGGTCGTCCGGGCCGTCGGCGGGTGGGGTCATGCGCCCGACCATATCGCCCGGCCCCGGCCGAGCGCGCCGAGGGGCTCTCCGCCTGCACGGAGAGCCCCTCGATGCGGATGGCGCCGCCCGCGGGCGGGTGCGCGGCGTCCGGTCAGTCCAGCGAGCCGCCCGACATGGCGGCGTGCATCCGCCGGTAGGGGGCGGCCTCGTCGTCGCGGCTCTGGCGCTCCAGGGAGCGCGCCAGAGCGATGTGGGCCCAGCTGTCGCAGGGGTCGAGCTCGATGATGCGCCGGAAGGTCTCCTCGGCCTTGGCGAGCTGGGCGGAGTGGAAGTAGGAGCGGCCCAGCAGCTCCAGGATGGAGCGGCTGCCCGGCTCGTCGTCGGCGATGGGCTTCAGGATGCGGGCGGCCTCGATGTAGTCGCCCAGGTCGAAGTACAGTCTGCCGCGGCTGAACGTCTCGTAGGTCGTCTCCTTCACCTGGCACTCCCTTCGTCGGTCCGCACAACCCCGAAGCGGAATGACCTATTCCCTCAGACTCCCTTGAATTCCCGTGGACGGCGCCCTTCACACCTCGGCCCCGTACCGCGTCCGCACGGCCGGACCTACGCGTCCTGCGGCTCGACGCGCCCGGTGTCGACGTCGTAGACCGCCCCGGCCACCGGAAGGGCGCGCGGCAGCAGCGGGTGGTGGCGGATGCGCTCCAGGTCATGGCGGAGCGCGCCGACCTGGTCGTTGTCGGTGTGGAACTCCAGGCTGCGCGTGTCGACCCCGAACCGGCCCTCGATGGCCTCGTGCACCTCGTCGTCGCCGGAGACCGACGCCATCTTGCACCGGGTGTGCGGCATGACCAGGACCCGGTCGACCTCCAGCAGATAGACGGCGAGCACCAGCGTGCGCAGCGTGTCGTCGGTGACCCGGGCGCCGGCGTTGCGCAGGATCTTGGCGTCGCCGGGCTCAAGACCCAGCGCCTGAAGCGGCTCGATCCGCGAGTCCATGCAGGTCACAACGGCCAGGCCGCGCGCCGCGACCGGGGCCAGGCCGCTCAGGCGGAAGTCGGCGGCGTAGGCGTCGTTGGCGGTGAAGAGGTCGTCGAAGGCGCTGTTCACGAGTTGCTCCCCGTTCGGATGGGCCCGTGCGGGCGATGCGTGCACGCACCGCCCGCACGGGCGCGGCGGCGGACGCGGCCGCGGGAAGCGGTGCGCATGTATGCGCTCCGTCCCCGAGGCCGCGCTGCGGAGTCGTAGGGCGGTCGCCCCGGTGCGGCGGCGCACCGGAGGCAGCGGTCAGCCGCTGCCTGCGGAGCCGGCGAGCCCGGTGTCGGTGCGGCCGGTGCCGACCACGGCGATGGCGCGCGGCAGCGGCTCGCCGGAGCCGTCGCGGCGCTCGTCGAGGTCGGGCAGCCGGACCGGGCCGCCGTCGGCCTTGCTCGCGCGGGCCGGAGCCCGCCCGATCCAGGCCAGCACCAGCCGGTCCTCGCCCTTGAGGAACCGCTGGCAGCGCACCCCGCCGGTGGCCCGCCCCTTGGTGGGGAAGGTCTCGAACGGGGTGACCTTGGCCGCGCCCCCGCCGGTGCCCGGCAGCTCGTCGGAGCTGCCGGCGACGGTGAGCACCACGGAGTCCTCGGGCAGCACGACCGCACCGAACCATAGTGCCCGAGCCCCCTCGGGCAGCCGGACACCGGCCACCCCTCCGGCGGGTCGGCCCTGCGGGCGGACGGTGTCGGCGGAGAAGCGCAGCAGCTGCGCCTCGCTGGTGATGAAGACGAGGTCCTCCTCGCCGGTGGCCAGTTGGGAGGCGCCGATGACCCGGTCCCCCTCGCGCAGGTTGATGATCTCGAAGTCGTCCTTGTTGGGCGGTGACTCCGATGTCACCCGCTTGACCACGCCCTGCTCGGTGCCGACGGCGATGCCGGGGCCGTCGTCGTCCAGGGCGGCGACCGAGACCACGCGCTCGTCCTCCTCCAGCGAGACGAACTCCGCGACGGGCAGCCCGTGGGACTGCGGCGGCGACTCGGCCGCGTCGTCGGGAAGTTCGGGCAGCTCCACCACCGGCACCCTGATGGCCCGGCCCTGGTCGGTGATCAGCCCGACGTCGGCGCGGGACGTGGTGGGCACCGACGCCGCGATCGCGTCGTGCTTGGCGCGCAGCCCCTCGTGCATCGGCGGCACGCGCGGCCCGGCGCTGCGGCCGAGCAGACCGGTGGCGCTGAGCAGCACGTGGCAGGGCTGGTCGGCCATCTCCAGGGGAATGGAGGCGCTGCGGGTCTCGCCGGTGCTCTCCTGCAGCACCGTGCGCCGGTCGGTGGCGTAGTCCTTGGCGACCTCGCCCAGCTCCTTGGAGACCAGGCGGCGCAGCTTGGAGTCGGAGTCCAGGATCGCGGTCAGTTCTTCGATGTCCTTGCTGAGCTGGTCGCGCTCGGTCTCCAGCTCCAGCCGGTCGTACTTGGTCAGGCGGCGCAGCGGCGTGTCGAGGATGTAGCGCGCCTGGGTCTCGGACAGCTCGAAGGTGGTCATCAGCCGCTGGCGCGCCTGCGCGGTGTCCTCGGAGTCGCGGATGAGCGCGATGACCTCGTCGATGTTGAGCAGCGCGATCAGCAGGCCCGCGACCAGGTGCAGCCGCTCCTCGCGCTTGGCGCGGCGGTGCTCGCAGCGGCGCCGGACGACGTCGAGGCGGTGGTCGACGAAGACCTGGAGCAGGTCGCGCAGCCCCAGCGTGCGCGGCTGGCCGTCGACCAGGGCGACGTTGTTGATGCCGAAGCTCTCCTCCATCGGCGTCAGCCGGTAGAGCTCCTCCAGCACCGCCTCGGGGTTGAAGCCGTTCTTCAGCTCGATGACCAGCCGCAGGCCCTGGTTGCGGTCGGTGAGGTCCTTGAGGTCGCTGATGCCCTGCAGCTTCTTGTTCTGCACCAGCTCCTTGATGCGGCTGACGACCTTCTCCGGGCCCACGCTGTAGGGCAGCTCGGTGATCACCAGGCCGGTGCGGCGCGGCGAGACCCGCTCGACGCTGACGGTCGCGCGGGTGCGGAACGTGCCGCGGCCGGTGCGGTAGGCGTCGCGGATGCCGTCGAGCCCGACGACGGTGCCGCCGGTGGGCAGGTCGGGGCCCGGCACGAACTCCATCAGGTCCTCAAGCGAGGCGTCCGGATGGGAGATCAGGTGGCGCGCCGCCGCGATGACCTCGCCCAGGTTGTGCGGCACCATGTTGGTGGCCATGCCGACGGCGATCCCCGAGGCCCCGTTGACCAGCAGGTTGGGGAAGGCGGCGGGCAGGACGTCGGGCTCGCTCTCCTGGCCGTCGTAGTTGGGCTGGAAGTCGACGACGTTCTCGTCGAGCGACGTCACCATGAGCTGGGCCGCGCGGCCCAGGCGGGCCTCGGTGTAGCGCATCGCGGCCGGCGCGTCGTCGCCGCCCAGCGAGCCGAAGTTGCCGTGCCCGTCCACGAGCGGCACCCGCATCGCGAAGGGCTGGCTCATCCGCACCATGGCGTCGTAGATGGCGGAGTCGCCGTGCGGGTGCAGCTTGCCCATCACCTCGCCGACCACGCGCGCGCACTTGACGTGCGCACGGTCGGGGCGCAGGCCCATCTCGTTCATCTGGTAGAGGATGCGCCGCTGCACCGGCTTCATCCCGTCGCGGGCATCCGGCAGCGCGCGCTGGTAGATCACCGAGTAGGCGTACTCGAGGAAGCTTCCGCGCATTTCCTCGGAGACGTCGATGTCGATGATCTTCTCAGCGAGATCCTCGGGAGGTGGTGGAGAGGTTGTACGGGCCATGTCGGCAATTCTGGCCCGCTGCGCCGACCATCGCGAACCAGGAGCCCCGCCCGGGCCCGTCGCGCTGCGTTAGGATTCCGTTAAAATAGCGGTAATTGGGGTTGCCTCTGGGGTTTCGGTCGCACCGCGGTCGCGACGATGCTCACGGTGGGTGACAGGGAGGGTTGGGAGGGCGGGTCCGCGGGTCCCCCGCGCGTGAGAAGAGCCACGCCTCCCGGAGGAAGAAGCGCGGGGACCGACGTGCCACGGCGCACGTAGGCGCAGGTGGCGGCCCCGCGCTACGCATCGTGCGCAGCAGGGGAGGGCGATGGGAGGCGGCGAATGGTACACCCGTTCCCCGGGCAGTCAAGGCGGAGACTGATTCCGGGGCTAGCCTCAAAAGGGCACCTCCACCGCACGGGAGCGCTCAGCGCCCGCCAGATCACCATGAGTCCGGTTACCCCCACGGCTCCCGCGGCCCCGCCCGGCCCACCCGGCCCGCACGCCCCGCCGGCACCGCCCGGCCGCCCTCCGGCGGCCGGCCGCCGCACCGACCGACGATGAACGACGTGCCAATGCTGCTGCCCGCCATCCTCGCGCTGCACGCCGCCGCGGCGGTGCTGCTGCCGCCCCTCGCCGGCCGACTGGGCGCCCGGATCTTCCTGCTCGCCGGACTGCCGCCCGCCGCCGCGGCGGTATGGGCGCTCGCCCACACGCCCGCGATCCTCGACGGCACACCGGTGCACGCGACGGTCGCGTGGGCGCCCGCCCTCGGCATCGCCTTCGCGTTCCGCGTCGACGCCCTCGCGCTGGCCATGACCCTGCTCGTGAGCGGGGTCGGCGCGATCATCTTCGGCTACTGCGCCGCCTACTTCCACGCGGACGAGCGCGGCCTGGGCCGGCTCGCCGCGGTGATGGTGCTGTTCGCGGGCTCGATGCTGGGCCTGGTCACCACCGACAACCTGTTCGCGCTCTACGTCTTCTGGGAGCTGACCTCCGTCACGTCCTTCCTGCTGGTGGGGCACGACGACCGCAAGGAGCAGGCGCGGCGCGCGGCCACCCAGGCGCTGGTCACCACCGCGGGCACCGGGCTGCTGATGCTCATCGGGTTCGTCATGCTGGGCTGGGCGGCGGGCGACTACAGCATCTCGTCCCTGGTGGCCGACCCGCCCGAGGGCGGGCCGTGGCTAACCGCAGCGCTGGTGCTGATCCTGGTGGGCGCCTTCGCCAAGTCCGCCCAGGTGCCGATGCACTTCTGGCTGCCGGGCGCGATGATCGCGCCCACCCCCGTCAGCGCCTACCTGCACGCGGCGGCGATGGTCAAGGGCGGCGTGTACCTGGTCGCCCGCCTGGCGCCCGGGTTCGCCGAGGCCGGCGTCTGGCAGGTCCTGGTGCTCGGCGTCGGACTGGCCACCATGATCGTGGGCGGATGGCGGGCACTGCGCCAGGACGACCTGAAGCTGCTGCTGGCCTACGGCACCGTCAGCCAGCTCGGTTTCCTCACCCTGCTCGGGGGCGCGGGCACCCAGGTGGCGGGGACCGCCATGATCGGTGCCCTGCTCGCCCACGGCCTGTTCAAATCGGGGCTGTTCCTCACCGTCGGGATCATCGACCACCAGACCGGGACCCGCAGCATCAGCCGCCTCACCGGGCTGGGCCGGCGCATGCCGGTGCTCGCCGCCGCCGCGTGCCTGTCCGCGGCGTCGATGGCCGGGCTGCCGCCCCTGATCGGCTTCGCCGCCAAGGAGGCCGCCCTGGAGGCGTTCGTGCCCGGAGCGGCGCCGGGCCTGCCGGCGCCGGCTTCGGCGGTCGAGCTGGCCGGACTCGTGGCGGCCTCGGTCCTCACCTTCGCCTACAGCGCCCGGTTCCTCTGGGGCGCCTTCGGCGACAGGCCCACCGTCTCCGAGCGGGCCTTCGACGCACCCTCCGCGGCCTTCGTCGCCGCCCCCGTTGGACTGGCGGCCCTCAGCCTCGCGCTGGGCGCGGTCCCCGCGGTCGCCGACGCCCTCGCGCAGGGCTACGCCCACGCGCTGCCGACCGGTGAGAAGCCCTACCACCTGGCGCTGTGGCACGGGGTGACACCGCCGCTGCTGCTGACCGCCGCCGTGGTGGCCATCGGCGTGCTGCTGTTCGCCAAGCGCCGGACGGTGGGCCGGATCCAGAACGCCATGCCGCGCTGGCCCGACGCCGAGTACGGCTACCACCTGTTCATCCACGGCATCTACAGCGTCGCGCTGAGCGTCACCCGGCGCACCCAGAGCGGCTCGCTGCCGGTGTACCTGGGCATCATCCTGGCCGTGCTGCTGGTGCTGCCCGGCGCCCGGCTGGCGGCGGGGCTGGTCACCGGCGAGATCGCCATCCCCGGCACAGAAGAGGGCCTGCGGATCTGGGACAGCCCGCTGGAGCTGCTGGTGACGGTGGTCATCGTCATCACCTCCGTGGCCACCGTGCGCGAGCACCGGCGCTTCCCGGCGCTGATCCTGCTCAGCGTGCTGGGGTTCGGCATCGCCGGGCTGTTCGTGCTGCACGGCGCGCCCGACCTCGCACTGACCCTCGTGCTGGTCGAGACACTCACCACGATCATTCTCGTCTTCGTGCTGCGGCGGCTGCCCGCCACCTTCAGCGTGCGGCCGGGGGGCTGGGGCAAGCGGCTGACCGTGCTGCTGTGCTCGGCGGCGGGCACCTTCATCGCGATATCGCTGTGGCTGATGACCGCCGCGCGCACGGCCGACCCGGTCTCCACCGAATACGCCGACCTGGCGAAGAAGGCCGGCGGCACGAACCTGGTCAACGTGATCCTCGCCGACTTCCGTGCGCTGGACACCCTCGGCGAGATCGTGGTGCTGGCCACGGCGGCGGTCGCGGTGGCGTCGCTGGTGCTGTTGAACCGGCGCGACCGGATCGTCGACGAACCCGCGGCCGAGAACGAGGGCGAGAGCCCTGAGGGCGCGGAGGGCGCGGCCGGACCCGGGCCCGCCGACACGGGCGCGCTCGCGCTGCGGCGCCGCACCGCGGGCGCCGAGGGCGCCGGGGCCGAGACCGCCGAGCGCGGTCCCGCCCGCGAGGGGGAGGCCGGTGGGGCCGGGGGAGCCGACGAGCCCGCGGACGCCGGCACCGCGGCCGACGACGAGGGGAGCGACGATGACCGAGCATGAACCGGTCCGACCCGAACCCAGCCCCGGGCGCGCCGACGGCGAGTGGGGGCGCTCCGACCGCAGCGGCGCACCGCCCGAGGACTGGGAGGCCCCCCGGGAGCGCTGGCTGAGCACCGGGGTTCGGCCCGCGTTCGGCCCGCGCTCGGTGATGCTGGAGGTCTCCGCGCGGCTGCTGACCCCCGCCATCCTCACCTTCGCCGTGTTCCTGCTGGTCTCCGGGCACGACCGGCCGGGCGGCGGATTCGCCGGCGGGCTGGTGGCCAGCATGGCCTACGTTCTGCGCTACATCGCCGGCGGTCGCCACGAACTGCGGGCGGGCATGCCGATGCTCCCCAACAGCCTGCTCGCCCTGGGGCTGCTGCTGGCCTGCGGCACCGCCGCCGCGCCGCTGCTGCTGGGGCACCCGGTCCTGGAGGTCAACAGCTTCACCGCACACCTGCCGGTCTTCGGCAAGGTCAAGTTCGCCAGCTACCTGCTATTCGAATCGGGGGTGTTCCTCATCGTCGTCGGTCTGGTCCTCTCCGTCGTCGCTACGCTGGGCGCGCGCATGGAGGCCGAGGAAGAGGAGGCCCGCAGCCGCGAAGGCGCGGGTCCGGAGGGAGGCCACCGATGAGCGCACCCGGTTTCATCCTCATCGCGGCCGTCGCCGTCCTCTACTCCAGCGGCTTCTACCTGCTGCTCCAGCGCTCCCTGATGCGCGTGGTCTTCGGCATCGTCGTCCTCGGCCACGCGGCCAACCTGTCGCTGATGCTCACCGACCGCGCGATCACCCTGCCCCCGCTGCTGACCGGCAAGGAGGGGCCCATCTCCGACCCGATGCCCCAGGCCATGGCGCTGACCGCCATCGTGATCACCTTCGGGGTGACCACCTTCCTGCTGGCGCTGGCCTACCGGGTGTGGCTGGGCGACGACAACGACGAGGTGCCCGCCGACCTCGAGGACCGCCGCATCGGGCGGCTCTCGGAACCGGAGGACTCCTCGTGAACGTGCTGCTGGCCGTGCCCGTGGTGGTCCCGCTGCTGGGCGCCGCCGCCTCCCTGCTGCTGCGGCGCGCCCCGCGCCTCCAGCAGGGGGTGGCCGTGGCCGCGCTGGCCTCGGTCGCCGCGGCCACGGCGCTGCTGCTGCGCGCCACCGCCGACGGCGCGGTCCTGACCAGCCAGGCCGGCGGCTGGAAGGCGCCGCTGGGCATCACTCTCGTCGCCGACCCGCTCGCGGCCCTGCTCCTGGCGGTGTCGGCGGTGGTGCTGCTGGTGGTGCAGTTCTACGCCATCGGCCAGGACATCGCCGGGTTGAGCCGCGCCATGCCGCAGGTGTTCCACCCCATCTACCTGGTGCTGACCGCCGGGGTGTGCCTGAGCTTCCTGGCGGGCGACCTGTTCAACCTCTTCGTCGGCTTCGAGATCATGCTGACGGCCAGCTACGCGCTGATCACCCAGGCACCCACCCGGGCGCGGGTGCGCGCCAGCATGATCTACACCGTGGTCAGCCTGACCTCCTCGATCCTGTTCCTGACCGGTATCGCCCTGGTCTACGGGCTGACGGGCACGGTCAACCTCGCCGACGCCGCCGTGAAGCTGGGCGGCGCCCCCGCCGAGCTGCGAATGGTCCTGGCACTGCTGTTCCTGGTGGTGTTCGGCATCAAGGCCGCGCTCGTGCCGATGCACTTCTGGCTGCCGGACAGCTACCCGGTGGCCATCACCCGCATTTCGGCGATCTTCGCCGCCCTGCTGACCAAGGTCGCGGTCTATGCGATCATCCGCAGCCAGACCCTCCTCTTCGGCCGCGACGACATCGCCGCGGTGCTGCTGTGCATCGCGATCGCGACCATGGTCGTGGGCATTCTCGGCGCGCTGGTGCAGGACGACATCAACCGGCTGCTGTCCTTCGCGCTGGTCAGCCACATCGGGTTCATGATCTTCGGGCTCGGCCTGAACTCGGTGGCCGGAATGGCGGGCGTGGTCATCTACCTGGTGCACCACATCGTGGTCCAGGCCAACCTGTTCCTGGTCAACGGCCTGATCCGGCAGTTCGCCGGGCACAGCTCGCTGCGGTCGATGCGCGGGGTGACCACGGTCTCGCCGATGCTGTCGGTGTTCTTCTTCCTGCCCGCCATGAGCCTGGCCGGGCTGCCGCCGATGTCCGGCTTCATGGCCAAGGTCGCCCTGTTCCAGGCCGGGGTCGGCGCCGGGGGCTGGCTCGTCTACACCGCGATAGCCGCGGGGGTCGTCACCAGCCTGCTGACGATCGTGGCGATCTTCCGCGTCTGGGTGCGCGGCTTCTGGGGCACTCCGATGCCCGACATGATCGAGGCCCGTGTGCGCCTCAAGAGCGGCGCCCACGTGGGCGGACTGCGGATCATGGCGGTGGCGACCGGCGTGATGGTGGCCTTCGGGCTGCTCGTGGCCGCCGCGGCCGGCCCGCTGTCGGAGCTGGCATTCGTCGCCGCCCACGACCTGATGAACGGAGCCGCCTACATCGAGGCGGTGCTGGGGGAGGGGGCGCGGTGAGCGGACGGACGCCGGCGGGCGCGGCGGCGCTCAGCCTTCCCCAGCGGCTGGCGGGGCGGATGGCCACCGTCGTGTGGCTGACCGTCATGTGGGTGATCCTGTGGGGCGACGCGAGTCTGGGAACGGTGGTGGCGGGCGCGTGTGTGGCGTCGGGGTGCTACGCGGCGGCGCGGCTGCCGCACCTGCCCGTTCGGCTGACCTTCCGGCCCCTGCATACGCTGCTGCTGGTCTGGCACATCGCCGTCGAGCTGCTGACGTCGAGCGTGCGCGTCGCCGTCCACGTGCTGTGGCGGCCGAGGCGCATGCGCGGCGCGATCGTCGAGGTTCCGATGCGCACCGACTCCGACCTGCTTCTGGCGCTGACCGCCGCCGGGTTGTCGCTGATCACGGGCAGCCTGGTGATCGAGCTCAACCGCGAGGAGGGCGTGCTGTACGTGCACGGCACCCCGATCCACTCGGAGCGGTCGGTGCGCAACCTGCGCCGGCAGGTCCGCCGGACCGAGGAGCTGTTCGTGCGCGCGTTCGGCACCTCGTCCGACATCGAGGAGTTCGAGCGGGAGGAGCGGCTCATGCTGGAGGCCGAGACCGCCGACTCCGCCGAGGGGGAGGCATGAACATCCTGGACTACGCCTACACGGCGACCTTCGCGCTGCTGGGGGCGGGGGTGCTGCTGACCATGTACCGGCTGGTGCGGGGGCCTTCGGTGATGGACCGGATCGTGTGCCTGAACACCACGTCGGTGCTGCTGGTCAGCTTCATCGCGGTCGAGGTGGCGCTGCGCGGCGACACCGCCTACATCGGCGTGGTGATCACCTTCGCGCTGCTGGGCTTCGTCGGCTCCCTGACCGCGGCCCGCTTCGCCGAGAGGAGGGCCCATGACCGGGGCTGACATCGCCACCGCGGTGCTGCTGCCGCTGGGTGCGGCCTTCGCGTTCGTCGGGACCCTGGGCCTGGTGCGCTTCCCCACGCTGCTGGGGCGGGTGCACGCCGCCACCAAGCCCGACACCGTCGCCCTCGTGCTGATCCTGGCGGGCGCGGCGTTCCAGCTGGACGACGTCCGGGGGGCCGCCTGGCTGGGGCTGGCGGCGCTGTTCCAGTTCCTCACGGTCCCGGTGCTGGCGCAGACGCTGGGCCGCGTGGCCTACAGCCGCGGCGAGATCAGCACCGGGCACCTCGTCACCGACGAGCTGGCCGACGCGGTCGAGCGGTCGCGTGAAAGGGGCGACGGCGGCGGCATGTGACCGGCCGCGTGGGCGGTCCCGGACCGGGCGCCTGTGCACGGCCGCCGCGTTCGGACACCGGGCTCTGGTAGCAAGGGTGCCATGGTGACCCCTGCGCCCTTCGGGGCGGAACCCGCGTCCGCGCTTCCCGCCGACCCCGCCGCGGCGGTCGCCGACCCCGCCGCCGACGCCGCGCTGCGCGATGCCGCAGAGGAGCGCCTGCGTGCACTCGCCGGCGAGTCCGCGCGGCTGCGCGAGGACCAGTGGAGCGCCATACGCGCCCTGGTGGCCGAGCGCCACCGCGCCCTGGTCGTGCAGCGCACCGGCTGGGGCAAGTCGGCGGTGTACTTCGTCGCCACCGCGCTGCTGCGCGCCGCCGGCGCGGGCCCCACGGTCATCGTCTCCCCGCTGCTGGCGCTGATGCGCAACCAGATCGCCGCGGCCGAGCGCGCCGGCATCCGCGCCCGGACCATCAACAGCGCCAACCTGGACGACTGGGAGGCGATCTACGCCGAGATCACCGCGGGCGCGGTCGACGTGCTGCTGGTCAGCCCCGAGCGGCTGAACAACCCCGACTTCCGCGACCGCGCGCTGCCCCGCCTGGCGGCGGGGGCGGGCCTGCTCGTCGTCGACGAGGCCCACTGCATCTCCGACTGGGGCCACGACTTCCGGCCCGACTACCGGCGCATCCGCACCCTGCTGAGCGGGCTGCCGCCGCAGACGCCCGTGCTGGCCACCACCGCCACCGCCAACGGCCGCGTCACCCGCGACGTCGCCGAGCAGCTGGAGACCGGCGACGGCGCCGCCACCCTGGTGCTGCGCGGCGGGCTGGACCGGCCGAGCCTGCGCCTGTCGGCGGTCGACCTGCCCGACACCCCCGCCCGGTGGAGCTGGCTGGCCCGCCACCTGGACGAGCTTCCGGGTTCGGGCATCGTCTACGCCCTCACCGTCGCCGCTGCCGAGGACACCGCCGCCTTCCTGGCCGAACGCGGCTACGACGTGCGGGCCTACACCGGCCAGACCGACCCCGAGGAGCGCCGCCGCGCCGAGGACGACCTGCTGGCCAACCGCACCAAGGCGCTGGTGGCCACCAGCGCGCTGGGCATGGGCTTCGACAAGCCCGACCTCGGCTTCGTGGTGCACCTGGGCGCGCCGCAGTCGCCGATCTCCTACTACCAGCAGGTCGGCCGCGCCGGCCGCGGCCTGGAGCGCGCCGAGGCGGTGCTGCTGCCCGGCCGCGAGGACCGCGAGATCTGGTCCTACTTCGCCTCGATGGCGTTTCCCGCCGAGGAGACCGTGCGCCAGGCCCTGGACGTCCTGGCCGAGGCGGGCGAGCCGATGTCGCTGCCGCGCCTGGAGACCCGGGTCGACCTGGGGCGCAGCCGACTGGAGCAGATGCTCAAGGTCCTCGACGTCGACGGCGCGGTGCATCGGGTGCGCGGCGGCTGGACCGCCACGGGCCGGCCGTGGGAGTACGACTCCGAGCGCTACGCCGCGGTCGCGGCGGCGCGCCGCCGCGAGCAGCAGGCGATGCTCGACTACATCGGCACCGACACCTGCCGCATGGAGTTCCTGCGCCGGCAGCTCGACGACCCCGGCGCCGAGCCGTGCGGCCGGTGCGACAACTGCGCGGGCTCCCCGTTCGCCGCGTCGGTCGCCGCCGAGGACCGCGAGGCCGCCGCGCGCCACCTCGACCGCCCCGGCGTGGCGGTGGCGCCGCGCAAGCAGTGGCCCACCGGAATGGCGGCGCTCGGGGTCGACCTGTCCGGCAAGATCCGCGCCGAGCGGCGGCCCGCCGAGGGGCGCGCGCTGGCGAGGCTCACCGACATCGGCTGGGGCACCGAGCTGCGGCGGCTGCTGAACCCCGAGACCCCCGACGAGCCGGTGGGCGACCACGTGTTCACGGGCGTCGTCGACGTGCTCGCCGCCTGGCCGTGGGAGCGCCGGCCCGTCGGCGTGGTGGCGCTGCCGTCGCTCACCCGCCCGCGGCTGATCGCCGACCTCGCCGAGCGGCTGTGCGGGGTCGGCCGGCTGGAGCCGGTCGGCTCCCTCGCCTACGCCGAGCCCGAGGCGGGCACCGGAGCGCGCCGCCACAACAGCGCGCAGCGGCTGGCGCAGGTGTACCGGGCCCTGGCCGTGCCGCCGGCGGTGGCGGCGGCGGTCGGCGGACTGGGCGGCCCGGTGCTGCTGGTCGACGACCACACGGACACGGGCTGGACCCTGGCGGTCGCCGCCGGTCTGCTCACGGACGCAGGCGCCGAGGAGGTCCTCCCCCTGGTCCTGGCCGCGAAGAGCTGACAGCCGCGGCGCCGGCCCGCGGGCCGGCGCCGCGGTCGGCGGCTCGGGCGCAGTCCGCGCGCCGTCCCCGGCCTCCGCACGCGCCGCGCGGGTCGCGGTCCCGCCGGTGAAGGCCGGGCCGCACCCGGTCGGCGCAGGCTAGTCGCCCAGGTCGGGGCGGGCGCCCGGCTGGTGGAGTGCGCGGGCGGCGAGGGACTGGGCGCGGGTGAGCGAGTCCTTGGGGTGCTTGCCGGCCAGCCAGGACGGCAGGAACCCGGCGATGAACGCGTCGCCGGCGCCGATCGAGCCCGGGGAGGGCTCCACCGGTTCGGCCGGCACGGTCTCCAGGTCGTCGCGGGTCTTGGAGGCCCACAGCGCGCCCTCGTCGCCCAGCTTGATCGCGACGTTGGGGTACCAGGCGGTGAGCACCTTGGCGGCCGCCTCGGGCTCCTCGCGGCCGGTCAGCACCTTGGCCTGCTGGGGGTTGGCGAACAGCAGCCGCGCGCCGTTGGTCCAGTCGAGGAAGTTCTCCGCGCCGGCGCGCTCCAGCGGGGCGTGCGAGCCGCCGTCCACCGAGATCGACATCCCGGACTCGCGCGCCATCCGAAGCGCCATGCGGGCGGCGCGGCGCGAGTCGGGGTTGATCAGCGTGAAGGCGGACATGTGCAGGTGGCCGTCGGGGCCGAACACGTCGCGGGGCAGGTCCTCGGGCTGCAGGCGGGCGTTGGCGCCCGGGTCGCTGAGCATGGTGCGGTCGCCCTTGTGGGTGATCATGACCACGCAGGTGCCGGTGGGCCGCTCGGGGTCCATGACGAGCCGGGAGTCGATCCCGTAGCCCATCAGCTCCATCTCGCGGGTGCGTCCGGTGATGTCGGATCCGCGCCGCCCCACGAAGGTGGTGTCGACGCCCTCCATCGCAAGCCAGGCCGCCACGTTGGCGCCGGACCCGCCACCGTAGGTCTGCACTGAGGAGGGGGTGTCGCTTCCGCGTGCGAGCGGGTAGAAAGCCCGCGCGACGCTGTCGGTCATGAGATCGCCGATCACGACCACTCGTGCCATTGCCTTGCCCACCACCTTGCGGTCCCGAATGGGGGACTATGCGCGACCATGCCCGAAGAGCCTGTGTGCAGACAGACGTTAACAGGTTAGGGGGAGACGTCGGGTAACGAAGTGGCAGAGCTGCGTGATATCGGACCCGCTGCCCGAAAACTCGATGGTGACCGGATCGCGAATCCGGAGCGGAACGGGCGGCGTGAGGTCCGCCACGCGCTCCGGCGACTCGAATAGGCTCAAAACCGTGCAGTCATACCCGAACCACTGGGAAGCCGACGTGGTCCTCACCGACGGCGGCACCGCGCACCTGCGTCCCATCACCGCTGATGACGGCGACCTGCTGCGCGCCTTCCACAGCCGCCTGTCGCCGGAGACCATCTACTACCGCTTCTTCGCGCCCTACCCCAAGCTCTCCGCGCGCGACGTGGACCGCTTCACCAACGTCGACTACGAGAGCCGGGTGGCGCTCATCGCCACCATCTCCGACGTCATGGTGGCGGTCGTGCGCTACGACAAGGTGGCCGAGGACGAGGCCGAGGTCGCCTTCGTGGTCGAGGACGGCCACCAGGGGCGCGGACTGGCCTCCGTGCTGCTGGAGCACATCGCCGCGGCCGCCACGGAGCGCGGCGTGAGCCGGTTCATCGCCGACGTGCTGCCGGAGAACCGGCGGATGATCAACGTCTTCCGCGAGGCCGGATACACCGCCCAGCAGTCCTTCGACGAAGGCGTCATCCGCCTCACCCTGGACCTGGAGCCCACACACGACGCCGAAGAGGTCATGCGCGCCCGCGAGCAGCGAGCGGAGTCGCGCTCGATCGCCCGCCTGCTCTTCCCCGCCTCGGTCGCGGTGATCGGCGCCAGCCGCACCGCGCACACCATCGGCCAGTCGGTGCTGCGCAACCTGCTCGACGGAGACTTCAAGGGCCCGGTCTACCCGGTGCACCCCACCGCCAAGGCGGTGGCGGGCGTGCGGGCCTACACCGGCATCCTCGACGTCCCCGACACGGTCGACCTCGCGGTGGTGGCGGTGCGCGCCGACATGGTCGTCGACGTGGTCGAGGAGTGCGCGCAGAAGGGCGTCCACGGGCTGGTGGTCGTCAGCTCCGGGTTCGGCGAGGCCGGTCCCGAGGGGCGCGAGCGCCAGGACGAGCTCGTGCGCACCGCACGCGCCGCCGGGATGCGGGTGATCGGCCCCAACTGCCTGGGCATCGCCAACACCGACCCCGAGATCTCGCTGAACGCCACCCTCGCGCCCTACGTGCCGCCGCGCGGGCCCATCGGGTTCTTCTCCCAATCCGGCGCGCTGGGCCGGGCCATCCTGCAGAGCGTCGCCGGACGCGGTATGGGGCTGTCGACGTTCGTCTCGGCCGGCAACCGCGCCGACGTCTCCGGCAACGACCTCGTGCAGTACTGGCAGGAGGACCCCGCCACCAAGGTGGTGCTGCAGTACCTGGAGTCGCTGGGCAACCCGCGCAAGTTCACCCGGCTGGCGCGCCGGCTGGCCAAGCAGAAGCCCGTGGTGGCCGTGCGCAGCGGCGGGTCGTCCCAGGGCGTGCCCAGCGGGCACGCCGCGGGCGCGCTCTCGCTGCCCGACTACGCGGTGACCTCGCTGTTCGAGCAGGCGGGTGTCGTGCGCGTGGAGGACATCACCCAGATGTTCGACGTCGCCCAGCTCTTCGCCTACCAGCCCCTCCCGTCCGGGCCCCGGGTGGGCATCGTCGGCAACTCCGACTCCCTTGGGCTGCTGGTCAAGGACGCCTCCGTGCGCCAGGGACTGCGCCCGCGCGAGCCGGTGGCCCTGGGCCCCAACGCCACCGCCGAGGACTTCGACGAGGCCCTGACCGCGGTGCTCGCCGACGACTCCGTCGACGCGCTGGTCGTGGTGTTCATCCCCGCCCTGACCCCCATCTCCGACGACGTCGCCGAGGTCATGCGGGCCAAGGCCGCCGCGGCGGACAAGCCCATCGTCACCACCTACCTCGGCTACCAGGGGCTGCCCGCCGAGCTGCGCCAGATCGGCGAAGGCGGCGAGACCGCGGCGGGTTCCGTGCCCTCCTACCCCGCGCCCGAGGACGCCGTGCGGGCGCTGGCCTACGCCACCCGCTACTCGCTGTGGCGCAACCGCGAGAGCGGCCGCCACCCCGAACTGGCCGACATCGACGGCGCGCGCGCCCGCTCCATCGTCGACCGGGCGCTGGGCAAGCGCGACGAGGAGCAGCGGGCCGAGGACCGGACGATCTGGTTCACCAGCGAGCCCGTGCAGAACGAGGAGTCCGCCGCCGACCGCGAGACCGCCTACGAGCTGCTGTCGTGCTACGGCATCGACGCCGTGCCCTATGTGCCGGTCTCCACCGAGCAGGAGGCCGTGCGGGCGGCCGAGGAGCTGGGCTACCCGGTCGTGGTCAAGGCCAACGCCCCCGACCTGCGGCTGCGCGCCGGCGGCACCGGCATCCGCGCCGACCTGCGCTCGGCCACCGACGTCAGCGGCGCGTTCACCGCCCTGGACGACCGGCTCGGCGCCGACGCCGACCTGGTGGTGCAGCCCATGGTCGTGCCGGGTGTGCCCACGGTCGTCCGCGCGGGCGAGAACCCCTCGTTCGGCTCGGTCGTGGGCTTCGGCCTGGCCGACGTCACGGCGGAGCTGCTCGACGACCGCGCGTTCCGGCTCGCCCCGCTCACCGACACCGACGCCGCGGACCTGGTGCACGCGGTGCGCGCGGCGCCGCTGCTGTTCGGCCTGCCCGCCGGAGCGACCAGCCTGGCCGAGCAGCCCGACGTCGAAGCGCTGCAGGAGACGCTGGTGCGGGTCTCACGGCTGGTCGACGCCTTCCCCGAGGTCGCCCACATCGAGCTGGACCCGGTGATCGTCAACTCCGCGGGCGCCCACGTACTGGGCGCACGCGTGTGGTTGCGGGAGCCGCCCGACCGGCGGATGGACTCCGGGCCCAGGCGGCTGCGCAACATCACCTTCTAGGGATCCGGCCCGCGCGTGATGCCGGGCCGGCCGGTGGTCCGGCCGATCAGGCCGGTTCGGGCTGGGGTTCGGGCTCCGGCGGCAGCGGTCCCGGCCCGGGACCCGGCTCCGGGTCCGGGGGATCCGGAACGGGGTCGGGCGGCAGCGGCCCCGGCTCCGGCAGCGGCGGGCCGCCCGGCTCCGGAGGGTCCGGCACTGGAGGCACGGTTGCGTACATGCCACGGGCACTACCCGCAATCGCCGTGCTTTCCACTTCCGCGGGCGGGCCGACGGTGCGGGGGCGACCGGGCGCGCGGCGATCCGCGGGGGCGGGCGGGTGCGATCCGTCTCCAGAAGAAGGCAGGATGGAACCATGAGGAAAACGCGTGCCGTGTCCACCGACTGGCGCTCGGAGGTCGAGCGCAGCGGCTACTACCCGGCCCTGGTAATCGACGCCGTCGCCACAGCCCTCGGCGACGAAGGGGCTGAGGCCTTCGTCGTCCACCACGAGGCCACCTTCGACCCCGCTCTGGAGATGCGGCGGCACATCACCGTTCTGATCCTGACCCCGACCCGGCTGATCGTCTGCCACACCGACGAGCATCCGCCCGCCGAAGCGGGGGGCCGCCCGCACGCGTCCACCACCACCGACGCGATCCGGCTCGGCAACATCCAGTCCGTTGCGCTCACCCGGGTGGTATCCGACCCCGCCAACTACGTGCCGGGCACCATGCCCAGCGAGGCCGTGCTCAGCATCGGCCTCGGCGTCAGTCCCGGCGCCATCGCCAACGTCGACCTCGAACCCGCCTCGTGCAACGACGAGTCCTGCGAGCTCGACCACGGCTACACCGGTGCCATCACCGCGGAGCCGCTGACGGTGCGGGTCAGCCAGACCGCGGACGGCGCCGACTCGGTGACCAACCTGATCCACTTCACCGACGCGCTGTGCGAGGCCACCGGCACCTGAGCACCCGCGCGCGGGCGGGCCCGTGCGCGCCGGGACTCGGGGACGGCCGGATTCGGGGCCGCGGCAGAGCAGGCGGAGCGGTGCGGGGAGCGGCGGCCGGGCGGCCCGGACCGCGACACCCGCCGCCGTGCCGACCGAGCAGCACACCACGGGGAACCAGCCGCCAGGCGACACCAGTGAAGGGACCGCCCGTGCCCGTACGCACCGATGACCTCAGCACACCCCGCTACGAGGCATCGCTGGCCTCGCTGACCACGTCGGTCCTGGCGTCCCTCGGAGTCGCGGGAGAGGCCGACCTGCTGGGCCTCCCTCCGGTGCGGCGGGCCTGCGTCCTGCTGGTGGACGGGATGGGCTGGGAACTGCTGCGCGAGTACCGCGTGCACGCGCCGTTCCTGGCGACCCTGCTGGAGTCCGGCACCCCCCTCGCCGCCGGATGCCCCACCACCACCGCCACCAGCCTGGCCACCATGGGCACCGGTCTGGTGCCCGGCCACCACGGCATCGTCGGCTACCAGGTCGCCGTGCCCGGTACCGAGCGCGTGCTCAACCAGCTGCGGTGGGGCGACCCCGAGGTCGTCCCCGAGGACTGGCAGCCGCACACCACCGCCTACGAACGCGCCGAACGCGCCGGCGTGCGCACCGCCTACATCGCCGACGAGGCCTACCGGGGCAGCGGGCTGAGCCGCGCCTCGGCGCGCGGCTCCCGCTACGTCGGCGCCGACAGCATCACCGAGCTGGCCGTGCGCGCCGGCGAGGCGCTGGAGGGCGACGACCGCGTGCTGGCCTTCGTCTACCACTCCGACCTCGACTCCTACGGCCACCTCTGCGGCGTCGACTCCCCGTACTGGCGGCTGCACCTGGGATACGTCGACCGCCTCGCCGAGCAGATCGCCGACTCGCTGCCGCCCGACACCGCGCTCTACATCACCGCCGACCACGGCATGGTCGACACCGCGCCCGACACCCGCATCGACATCGAGTCCGGGCCCGCCTTCAACGCGGGGGTGCGCCTGCGCGCCGGCGAGCCGCGCCTGCGCCAGATCTACACCCGCGACGGCGCGGCCGCCGACGTCGCCGCGGCCTGGCGCGAGCTGCTCGGCACGCGGGCCCGGGTCCTCACCCGCGACGAGGCGCTTGCGGAGGGCCTGTTCGGCGACGTCGAGGAAGCGGTGCGGCCGCGCATCGGCGACGTCCTCGCGCTTGCCCGCGGCAACACCGCCCTCATCGCGCCGGAGTCCGAGCGCACGATCAGCCGGCTGGTCGGCCACCACGGCTCCCTGACCGCCGCGGAGCTGCACGTGCCTCTGCTGCGGGTCACCGCCGCGCCTTAGTGACTGTTGGGTATGCGGGTGATTACGCGGATCGGGTGGCAGGGCGATTACTCCAGCGTGCGCTCTGACCAGCCAGCCGTGTCGCCATCAGGCGGATCATCGCGATCTTGACCATGGTCTCGGAG
>NZ_BAAAQI010000024.1:0-53184 GCF_039531585.1 Streptomonospora arabica
ATGGCACAAAGAATAAACACGCGCTGTTGAGTTCTCAAGAAGCGACCGCTCATCCGGTACAAGCCCCGGCCCCGCAACCCTGCGGGCCCGCTCAGGCTCTTCCCAAGAGACGGAATCTCCCGGCGGATTTCCCACCGCACCCTCCGGAAAACGTGTCCCGGCGGCCGCGATTTCGCATCCGCGTTCTGTTGTGTCTCCACGTTAGCAGGGCTTTCGCGAACCCACCAAATCGGCGAATTCCAACTCGTCCCGCCAAACGCACGCCGACCGTTCACCCGGTCGGCATCTCCGCCTTCCGGACTGCGGCACCGCGAGCGGTGCCGAATCCGAACGAGTCCGCACGCTCAACCGCCGACATGTCGGCCGTTTTCTGTGGAGACTCCGGCAAGTACTGGGAGCGCGTCCGCCGTGCGTCCGCGCCGTCCGTATGTCGGACCGGGCCGACCGCCCATCCCGGGGGATGTCCGGTTCTCGGCTTCCTTGCTCTCTCCAGGATACTAGCTCGCGACAACCGCCGCGAACGCTTTTCCTGGAGACCGCGGACCCTGCCGGCACCGGATACCGGCTCCCGCCGGCCCCGAACCGCCGGACACACCGCGTCCGCGTCAGCTCTCCATCCTAACCACGCATCAGCCGCGGCGCCAAACCGGAACCGCCGCCGACCGGCCGGCGCCCGCTACACGATGACCCGGCCGGCCCGGCGACGTCGGATTCGCGCCGCGGCGGCGCCGCGGTCACAGCAGTTCGCCCAGCCGCACCGCGAGCCTGCGGAACGCGGTACCGCGGTGGCTCATGGAGTTCTTCTCCTCGGCGCTCATCTCGGCCGTGGTGCGGGTCTCGCCGTCCGGAACGAAGACCGGGTCGTAGCCGAAGCCGTTGGCCCCCCGGCGCTCGCCGACGATCCTCCCGCGCAGCACCCCCTCGACGACCTCCTCGACCTCCTCCTCGGGCCGGGGAGCGGTGCCCAGCGGGACGACGAGGGCCGCCGCCGCCACGAACTCCGCGCCGCGCCGGTCCTCGGGGGTGTCGGCGAGCTGGTCCAGGACGAGGTCGAGGTTGGCCTCGTCCTTGTCGCCCGAGCGCGAGCCGAAGCGCCCGGACCAGCGCGCCGACAGCACTCCGGGCATCCCGTTGAGCGCGTCGACGCGCAGCCCGGAGTCGTCGGCCACCGCCGGCAGGCCGGTGTGGGCGGCGATCGCGCGCGCCTTCAGCAGCGCGTTGCCGGCGAAGGTCGCCTCGGTCTCGGCGACCTCCGGCGCGTCCGGGTAGTCCGCGAGGCCGACCACGTCCGCGTCCAGTCCGGCTTCGCCCAGGATCGCCCGCATCTCCGGCAGCTTCTTGGCGTTGCGGGTGGCCAGCACCACCGTGATGCGGTCGCTCATCCCGCCAGGGCCTTCTTCTGGATCTCGGTCAGCTCGCCGCAGCCGGTCACGGCCAGGTCCAGCAGGCTGTCGAGCTTGGCACGGTCGAAGGGCGCGCCCTCCGCCGTCCCCTGCACCTCGACGAAGTCGCCGTCACCGGTGACCACGACGTTCATGTCGGTCTGGGCGACGGAGTCCTCCAGGTAGTTCAGGTCCAGGCGCGGCTGGTCCTGGATGACGCCGACGCTGATCGCCGAGACCGACCCCTTCAGCGGGTTGTTCTTCAGGTTGCGCTTCTTGCGCAGGTACTTGAAGGCGTCGGCCAGCGCGACGTAGGCCCCGGTGATCGCCGCGGTGCGGGTACCGCCGTCGGCCTGGAGCACGTCGCAGTCCAGCGTCACCGTGTGCTCGCCCATCGCCTTGAAGTCGACCACGGCGCGCAGGGAGCGCCCCACCAGCCGGGAGATCTCGTGGGTGCGGCCGCCGATCTTCCCTTTCACCGACTCGCGGGCGCCGCGGGTGTCGGTCGAGCGGGGCAGCATCGCGTACTCCGCGGTGACCCAGCCCTCTCCGGTACCGCGCCGCCAGCGCGGAACGCCGTCCTCGACACTGGCCGCGCAGAGCACGCGGGTGTCGCCGAATTCGATGAGCGCGGAGCCTTCCGCGTGCCGCAGCCAGTTGCGGGTGATCGTCACGGGGCGAAGTTGGTTCGGAGCGCGTCCGTCGGGTCGTGCCATGCGCGAAAGCTTATCTGCGTGTCCCGACGGACGCGCCGCTGCACCGGACACGGCAGGCGGGTGGGGCGGAGGTATCCCTTGGCTTACGGTCGCGCCGGCGCGCACCGGTGGACGTCCGGAAGGTGACACCATGGGAGGCGCCGACGCGGTCTCTGATCGCGGGCGGCCCGAGCACCGCTGGATGGTAGAAGGTCACCACGCGATGAGCATCGTTCCGAGAAGGGTGTACCGGGCGCGCTGGGCGGTCGGCGCGGCCGCCCTCGCGCTGGCCGCCACAGGCTGCGCGCCGGACTCCGACGCGTCCGCGGAGGAGTCGCCCTCGCCCAGCGGGTCCGCGTCCGCCCCGGGCTGGTCGGCCGTCGGAGGCGAGGCGGTGACCGGTCCCTCGCTTTCGCCCAGCGCCTCCCAGAGCGAGATCGACGAGCGCCGCGTCGACGCCCTTCCGCTCCCTGCGTCGTGCGAGGCCACCGGCATCGAGCAGGACGCCTCCCGCGTACTCGGGCAGCTGGAGAGCCCGGAGTTCACCGAGGTGCGCACGGACACCCGGCTGGAGTGCTCCTGGGCGGGGTTCGACCCCGACGAGGGCAGCGAGGTGGTCATGGTCACCTTCGCGCCCGAGAAGAGCCTGGTCGCCTACCCCGGCCACGTCCCGGTGAAGGCGCAGCGGCGCGACGACTTCTTCACCACCGGCGCGGTGGCCTCGATGGGCGGGATCGCCCAGTGGGACACCGGCGAGATGTTCTCCGGGGTGAAGCTGCATCTGCCGGGCATGCTGATCTCCACCACGAGCAACACGCCCCGGGTCGCGACCGGCGACCTGCTGCGCGCAGTCACCGCGACCGCCCAGGACCTCACCGGCGGCACCGCCCAGCAGGGCACCGCCGAGCCGGCTCCGCCGACGCCGGCACCCGAACCGACCGTGCAGGCCGACGCGGACTCCACCGCCGAGCCGCGGGACTGACTCCCCGGCGGCCGCCGACCGGTCGAAGCGGCGCGGCCCCGGCGCCTACACCGGGTTCAGGGCGGCCCTGCCTACCTCGTATACGGCGCCGGAACGTGCGACGTCGATGGGGCCGCCGAAGGTGCTGCGCGCCTCGGCGAGGGTGCAGTCGTCGTCGTTCCAGGGCACCAGGTGGGTCAGTACCAGCCGCCGGGCCGCCGCACGGCGCGCGTGCTCCCCCGCCTCGCTGCCGGTCAGGTGCATGTCCTTGGGATGTTCGCGGTGGTCGTGGAAGGAGGCCTCGCACAGGAAGAGGTCGGTCCCGGCGGCGAGCTCCACCAGCTCGTCGCAGGCGCCGGTGTCGCCGCTGTAGGCGAGGCTGGTGCCGCCGTGCTCCAGGCGGATGCCGAACGCGTCGACGGGATGGTTCACCCGGCCCAGGCGTGCGGTCATCGGCCCGATGGAGATCTCGCCGGGGGCGAGCTCGCGGAAGTCGAAGGTCTCGCGCATGCCCGGGTCGGGCTCCAGCCCGTAGGCCTCGGCCATGCGGTCGGCCACGCCGGGCGGCCCGTACACGGGGATGGGCGGCTTGGGCCCGCCGTGCGGATAGGTGCGGGCGACCCAATAGGAGCACAGGTCGAAGCAGTGGTCGGCGTGCAGGTGGCTGAGGTAGACGGCGTCGATCCGGTAGATGTCGACGTGGCGCTGCAGCACGCCGAGCGCCCCGTTGCCCATGTCCAGCAGGAGCCGGAACCCCTCGGCCTCCACCAGGTAGCAGGAAGCGGGGCTGGCCGGGCCGGGGAAGCTTCCCGACGAGCCGATGATGGTGAGTCGCACGGTGCATTGCCTTTTCGCTGGGGTGCCTCCGCGGAGACGCACACGTGAAGCCGGTGTATCGCGAGGTGGGCCCCTGCGTGTTCTCCGTGTTACGGGTCTACCCCAATGACCGCACCGGCGGTACCGAATGTGGTCCGAGTCTCACGCGTGTTGAATCACATGTGACGACTTCACACATCACAACGAGCGCCGTCCTCCCCGCCCACGGCCTCCTGCGGGAGCTCGTCAGCGTCCGCCCCGGGCGAGCTGGCGGCTCTGCGCGACGAGGGTTCCCTTCACGTCCCACACGTCGACGGTCTCGTCGAACCAGCCGTCGTTGACCGCGTCGGCGCGCGCCCGGAACGTCAGCGGACCCGGCTGGGGGACGCCGCGCATGTGCCAGGTCAGCTCGACCGTGGGCGCCCAGCGCCACGTGCCGAAGACGGTGACCACGGGCGGCAGCGCGTCGACGGCCAGCGGGAGGAACAGGGCGGGGTCGTCGGTACCGGGACCGCCGTCCTCCTCACTGAGGTGGACGTAGCCGGTGAGCTCGGGGACCGGGGGCTCCTCGCGGCCGCGCAGCCGCTGCCAGGACTCCTCGGTGTAGAACTGGGCGACGCGGTGGACGAAGGCGGGGGCGTTCCGCACGCCGGCGCGCGGGTCGTACCGGCGGCACTGCGACATCGGCGGAAGCTGCGGCGCCGCCGCGGCGTAGTCGGGGACCGACCCGTCAGCGACCTCCGACGTGGCGATGGTTCCGGTCACGCACGCCTTGCCCTCCTGGCGCAGGGTGACGCGGACGGTGGCGACGGTGCGCCCGGCCTTGAGGACCTCCACGTCCACCTCGGCGCTGCCGGCTGCGGCGGGGCGCATGAAGTGGAACGACGACGAGACGGCGTGGGGGTGCGGGGAGGCGTCCAGCGCCGCGCGCTGCAGCACGGCCATCAGGTAGCCGCCGTTCATCGCCTTGCCGATGAGGTAGCCGGGATCGAGCTCGGCGGTGTAGCGGCCCTCGGATGCGGCGGACACGGCGGTGGCGGAATCGAATCGCGTCATGGTGACATTGAACCGAACGGCGTCGCCGGTGAGGACACCCGCCCCTGCTCGCGGCCGGTCCCGACCGGTTCGGGTGCGGTACGGGTGCGGGCTCCCGGCGGCCGGCCGGAAGCCCGCCCGCTCGTCCGAACGCGGTGGTGCGCTCCGTGCGCTATGCCCAGAGCTGGCCCTCGATGCGCTCCTCGGCCTGCTCCAGCGTGCCCTCGTAGGCGCCGGTGGACAGGTACTTCCATCCCGCGTCGGCGATCACGAACGCGATGTCGGCCTCCTCGCCGGCCTTGGCGGCCTTGGCGGCCATACCCATCGCCGCGTGCAGGGCGCCGCCCGTGGAGATGCCGGCGAAGATGCCCTCGTTCTCCAGCAGCTCGCGGGTGCGCTTCAACGCGGCGTCGGAGGGCACCGAGAAGCGCGTGGTCAGCACGGACTCGTCGTAGAGTTCGGGGACGAACCCTTCGTCGAGGTTGCGCAGCCCGTAGACCAGCTCGCCGTAGCGGGGTTCGGCGGCCACGATCTTGACGCCGGGCCGCTGCTCGCGCAGGTAGCGGCCGACGCCCATGAGCGTACCCGTGGTGCCCAGTCCGGCCACGAAGTGCGTGACCTCCGGCAGGTCGGCCAGCAGCTCGGGCCCGGTGGTCTCGTAGTGGGCGCGGGCGTTGGCCGGGTTCCCGTACTGGTAGAGCATCACCCAGTCGGGGTGCTCGGCCGCCATCCCCTTGGCCACCCGCACGGCCTCGTTGGAGCCGCCCTGGGCCGGGGAGTAGTGGATCTCGGCGCCCCACATCGCCAGCAGCTGGCGCCGCTCGGCCGAGGTGTTCTCGGGCATCACGCAGACCATGCGGTAGCCGCGCAGCTTGGCCGCCATGGCCAGGGAGATCCCCGTGTTGCCGGAGGTCGGCTCCAGGATGGTGCAGCCGGGGGAGAGCAGTCCGTCCTTCTCGGCCTGCTCGATCATGTAGAACGCGGCCCGGTCCTTGATCGAGCCGGTGGGGTTGCGGTCCTCCAGCTTGGCCCACAGCCGCACACCCGGCGCCGGCGAAAGCCGGGGCAGCCCCACAAGCGGGGTGCCGCCCACGGAGTCCAGCAGGGAGTCGAATCGCATGGCGGCGGTCAGCGCATGCCGCCCGCGACCGCGGGCAGGATCGTCACGGTGTCGCCGTCGGCGACCGGGGACTCCAGCCCGCCCAGGAAGCGGACGTCCTCGTCGTTGAGGTAGACGTTGATGAACCGGCGCAGCTTGCCGTCTTCGACGAGGCGCTCCTGCAGGCCGGGGTGGCGCTTGTCGAGGTCGGTGATGAGCTCGCCGAGGGAGGAGCCCTCGCCCTCGACCGCCTTCGCGTCGCCGGTCAGGTTGCGCAGGATGGTGGGGATGCGGACCTCGATGGCCATGAGAGTTCTCCGTAGCGTGTGGACGTCTGCGTCTGTGTGGTGTCGCGGGGGTTCGGACGCCGGCCGCGCCCGCCCGCGGGGACCGCGCGCGGGCACGCACTCCTCCGCCTTGGTTTCCAACAGGCGGGGCTCACCCCTGATTCCGTGCCGCGGCCGCCGTGGGGGACTCGCCGGGCGAAGGAGCCGGCCGGTGCCCCCGTGCGCGCCGCCGCTCTACCGGGCCGGCTCGCCCTCGGCGACCTCGACCGGCTCCTCGGTCACCACCCCGTCGACGATGCGGTATGAGCGGAACTCCTCGGTCTCGGTGTCGCGCGTGGAGACCAGCACGTAGTGGGCGTTGGGCTCGGACGCGTAGGAGATGTCGGTGCGCGAGGGATAGGCCTCGGTGGCGGTGTGGGAGTGATAGATGACCACGGGCTCCTCGTCGCGGTCGTCCATCTCCCGCCACACCTTGAGCTGCTCCTTGGAGTCGAACCGGTAGAACGTCGGGGAGCGTTCGGCGTTGGCCATCTCGATGAACCGCTCGGGCCGGTCGGAGCCCTCCGGGCCGGCGACGACGCCGCACGCCTCGTCGGGGTGGTCGCGGCGCGCATGGGCGACGATCCGCTCGTAGATCGCGCGGTTGATCCTCAGCATGGGGCTCAGCCTAACCGAGGAAATTTCCATACCCACCCACTGGGTATGGCTTGTCGCCCGCCGTTCACTCCCCCTCGCGCCGCACGTCGAACAGCGCCTCGACCAGGCTCTCCTGCAGCATCCCCAGCCAGTCGTACAGGTGCAGCGCGGCGGCCTGCGACTCGGGAACCACGTCCTCGCCGCGCAGGTAGGCGTCGTGGGCCTCCTCGTCGATGCCCAGCCTGGTGCCCAGGGCCAGCCGGACGTCGTTCAACGACTTCAGCCAGGCGTGGGCGCCTCCGGAGTCCAGCTCGACGCGCCCGCCGCCGCCCGCGGGCAGCTCCTCGATGAGCGACCGGGCGTTCGCGCGCTTGTTCAGGCGCAGCCCGTCCTCGGTGTAGCGCCGGAAGTCGGCGGAGGACGAGGGGTCGGCGTCGTCGCCGCTGTAGGCGTCGGGGAACAGCCGCGCCAGCACCGGGTCATCGGGTTTCTCGGTGTTGGCGCCGATGCCGACGATCCGCTCGAACTCGTCCTTCTCCGGCGGTTCCTCGACCAGCTCCAGGACGAGCCCGGCCATGGCCCGCAGGATCTCGGTCTCCTCGGCGTCGAGGTCGACGGCCACACCGCCGCCCGCGGCGCGGAAGCCTCGTGTCATGTGGCGGTCCCTCCCGTGGCCCACCGGCTACTTGTCCTGCTGCAGTGTGGCCCACAGGCCGTACTCGTGCAGGGTGGCGACGTCGCGCTCCATCTCCTCGCGGCTGCCGCTGGAGACCACGGCCCGCCCCTTGTAGTGCACGTCCAGCATCAGCTTGTGCGCCTTGCTCTTGGGGTAGCCGAAGACGGTCTGGAAGACGTAGGTGACATAGGACATCAGGTTCACCGGGTCGTTCCACACGATCGTCACCCACGGGAGGTCCGGAGCCGTTTGCTCCTCGGTCTCCGGGCGCTCCAGCTCGACCGGTGCCGTACTCATGGATGGTTCTCCTGCCTCGACTCCGCCGCTGCCGGCCGCCTGCGGGGCCGCCCCGCAGCAGGGCGCTCCCCCGCTCTGCTGCAACGTACGGGCGGCGCCGGCGGTTTCCGGCCCCTGCCTCTATGGTGCCACTGTTGGAGGGCGGATCTCGTGGGCAGTGTCATAGCAGGCGACCTATTTTGATACCGATAGTCACAAACTAGGCTGGTCCGCTATGACCGACGATGCGAGCAGCGCGCTCCTCACCGACAGGTACGAGCTGACGATGCTGCAAGGCGCCCTGCACAGCGGGGCCGCGAACCGGCGGACGGTGTTCGAGATGTTCGCCCGTCGACTGCCCGAGAACCGCGGCTACGGTGTCGTGGCCGGCACCGGGCGCTTCCTCGACGCCCTGGAGCGCTTCCGGTTCGACTCCGCGGCGCTGGACTACCTCGCCGACGCGGGCGGACTGGACGACACCACGCTCTCCTGGCTCGCCGACTACCGCTTCTCCGGCGACGTCTGGGGCTACGGCGAGGGCGAGTGCTACTTCCCGGGCTCGCCGATCCTGGTGGTCGAGGGCACGTTCGCCGAGTCGGTGCTGCTGGAGACCGTGGCGCTGTCGATCTTCAACCACGACAGCGCCATCGCCTCGGCGGCCTCGCGCATGTCCCTGGCGGCCGGCGGCCGGCCCATGATCGAGATGGGCTCGCGCCGCACCCACGAGATGTCGGCGGTGGCGGCCGCGCGCGCCGCCTACCTGACGGGGTTCTCCTCGACCTCCAACCTGGAGGCGGGCCGCCGCTTCGGCGTCCCCACAGCGGGCACCAGCGCGCACTCCTTCGTGCTGGTGCACGACACCGAGCGCGAGGCGTTCGAGGCCCAGCTGCGCGCCCTCGGCGGCGACACCACGCTGCTGGTCGACACCTACGACGTGGAGGAGGCGGTGCGCACCGCCGTCGAGCTGGGCGGGTCCGGCCTGGGCGGGGTGCGCGTGGACTCCGGCGACCTCAGCAGTGCCGCGTTCCGGGTGCGCCGGCAGCTGGACGAGCTGGGCGCGCCGAAGAGCCGCGTCATCGTCACCGGCGACCTCGACGAGCACGCCATCCAGGCGCTGGCCGTGGCGCCGGTCGACGGCTACGGCGTCGGCACCGCGCTGGTCACCGGCTCCGGGGCGCCCACGGCGTCCCTGGTCTACAAGCTCGTGGCCCGCTCCGCCCACGGCACCGACGAGCTGGAGCCGGTCGCCAAGCGGTCGGTCGGCAAGCCCAGCAAGGGCGGGCGCAAGTGGGCGTCGCGCCGCCTGGACGCCTCGGGTGCGGCCGCCGCCGAGTTCGTGCACGAGAAGGAGCCGCAGGAGGAGCCGCGGCTGCGCCCGCTGCTGCGGCGGCTGGTCGCGGGCGGCGAGGTCGTGGGGCGCGAACCGATCGACGAGGCGCGCGAGCGCCACTCCCGCTCCATCGCCGAGCTGCCCGAGACGGTTCACCGCATGCACCGGGCCGAACCCGTCATCCCGACCCGGTTCGAGCAGCCCGACCTGGCCTGAGCCCGGTGATCCGCCGGGCGGAAAGAGAACGGAGACCGACATGCGGGCATTGATCGTCGTCGACGTGCAGAACGACTTCTGCGAGGGCGGCAGTCTGGCCGTGTCCGGCGGCGCCTCGGTCGCGGCCGCCGTGTCGCGCCACATCACCGAGCACCGCGGCGAGTACGCGGGGATCGCCGCCACCCGCGACCACCACATCGATCCCGGCCCCCACTTCTCCGACGACCCCGACTTCGTCGACAGCTGGCCGCCGCACTGCGTGGCCGGCACCCCCGGCGCCGAGTTCCACCCGCAATTCGCGGCCGGCGAGGCCGACGCCGTGTTCCGCAAGGGGCAGTACAGCTCGGGCTACAGCGGATTCGAGGGGGAGGCCGAGGACGGGCGGCGCCTGGAGGCGTGGCTGCGCGACCGCGGCGCCACCGCCGTCGACGTGGTGGGCATCGCCACCGACCACTGCGTGCGGGCGACCGCGCTGGACGCGGCCCGCTCCGGGTTCGACACCCGCGTGCTGCTCGGGCTGACCGCGGGCGTCTCGCGCGCGGGAACCGATGCCGCCCGGGCCCGGATGGCCGAGCACGGTGTGCGTCTGGAGGGCGAGCCCGTGGTGGCGGCCTGACGTATGCATGCGGGTTCGCGGGCGGGCCCGCGGGCGAGCGGCGCGTCCCCGGCGCCGCCGGGACGGTGCGGTGTGCCCGGACCCGGACTCAGTGCCGCGGCTCGGCGGTGAACAGGTAGTTGCGGTGGCCCTCGCGCACGCGGTCGGCCGCCCGCCAGGCGCCCGCGACCCGCACGCGCATGCGGTAGCCCAGGCCGGTCAGGCGATCGACGATGTCGCTCGCGCGCGCACCGTACTTCGCCAAATGGCGGTCCTCGATCTCCAGCAGCAGCGCCGGGCGGTGGTCGCGCAGCGTCCGCCGCCCCCCGTCGAGCACCCTCAGCTCCGCGCCCTCGACGTCGGCCTTGACGAAGTCGACCCGGTCGAGCCCGGCCTGCGCGACCAGGGTGTCCAGTGTCGTGATGCGCGTGGCGACCGTGCGCTCGCCGCCGAACTCGGCGTTGGGGCCCACGCCCTCGGCACCGGTGGTCAAGAACGCGCGGCCGTGCACGGGCAGGCCGCGGCGCAGCGGCAGGCTCAGTGTGCCCGCCCCCTCGCCGGATCCCACGGCACCGCGGACGACGCGTACGTGCTCCGCCCCGAGTGCGCGCACCACCGCGCGCAGGAACGCGGCGGGGCCGGGCAGCGGCTCGACGGCGAGGACCCGGCCGCCGGGACCGGCGAGATCGGCCAGCGCGCACGTGTAGAGCCCGTACTCCGCGCCGATGTCCAGGCACACGTCGCCGGGGCGGACGATCTCGGCGAGCCCGGCCACCTCGCGCTCGATGAAGAACGCGTGCGGAGCCAGGCCGCGCAGCGCGGCGCCCACCGCCCGCACCGCCGGTCGGCCGGACGGGGCTTGGGAGCGGGGCGTGCGGGGTGCGTCAGCGTCCATGGCTCCTCACCGCAACGGGGTCGTCTCCACGCCCGCCGCGCGGGCGGGCGGGGGCCATGCTAGTGCGGCCCCTGCCCGTCCGGGCGGGCAGGCGGTCCCGGCAGGCAGAGCCGCCCGGATCCGGGCGGCGGCGGATCGCTAGTCGATGCCGATCGCCCGGCGGACCTTGGCCATGGTGGCGGCGGCGCGGCCGCGGGCACGCGCGGCTCCGGCCTCCAGGATGTCGTCGAGCTCGCTCCCGGGCGCCACGAGCTGCTCGTAGCGTTCGCGCATCGGGCCGAACCGGTCGTTGATCGTGTCGAACAGCTCGTTCTTCAGCTCGCCCCAGCCCATGCCGCCGGCTTCCAGGCGCTTGCGGACGCCGTCGGTGCGCTCTGCGTCGGCGAAGTAGGCCAGCAGCTGGAACGGGACGGAGGAGTCGGGGTCCTTGGGCTCCGCGACGGGCGTGGAGTCGGTGGGGATGCGGCGCACGAGCTTCTTGAGCCTGTTCTCCGCCATGAACAGCGGAATGTGGTTGTCGTAGGACTTGCTCATCTTGCGGCCGTCGACACCGGGAAGGACGCTGCCCTCGCCCTGGGGATAGGCGCCCTCGGGGACGGGGAAGCTGTAGGCGTCGCCGTAGAGGTGGTTGAAGGCGCGGGCGATGTCGGCGGTGTACTCGATGTGCTGGGCCTGGTCGCGGCCGACGGGGACGACGTCGGCCTCCATGAGGAGGATGTCGGCCGCCATGAGGATGGGGTAGTTGAACAGCCCCATGTTGATCCCGGCGTCGAGCTCGGTGCTGCCCGCGGCCTCGTTGCGGTCGCGCGCGGCCTTGTAGGCGTGCGCCCGGTTCATCAGGCCCTTTGCGGTGACGCTGGCCAGGACGGTGGCGAGCTCGAAGACCTCGGGAACGCCGGACTGGCGGTAGAGCACGGTGCGCTCGGGGTCGAGCCCGCAGGCGAGCCAGGTGGCGGCGACCGACCGGACGTCCTCGCGCAGTCGCGCCGGCTCCTTGACGGAGTTCAGCGAGTGGTAGTCGGCGAGGAAGTACAGGGTGTCGTTGGACTCGGCGGCGGCCAGCGCGGGCTGGATCGCGCCGTAGTAGTTGCCGAGGTGGGGCATTCCGGAGGTCTGGATGCCCGTCAGGTAGGTCTTGGTCGCTGCCATGACGCCGAGTTTATCGGCGCGCGGGGCGGCCCCGGGCGCCGGTGCGGGGACTGGGGACGGGCGGCGGGCGGCCTACGCCGCGGCCGCTCACCCGCCGGTCTCGGCCTGCGCCAGCATGTCGTCCAGCTCCGGGACGCCGATGTTGTCGACCACCAGGATCCCGGAGTCGGGCAGCAGCCACAGGCGCTGGGCGTAGGTGAGGTCGATCCTGCCGGTGCCGCTGTTCACGCACGGCACCGCGAACTCGTTGTAGTAGGCCTCCAGGTCGCCGATCGGGGCGGTCTCGACGTCGTCGCTGGGACCGCTCTCGGCCTCGTTCCGGTTGAAGGGCCGGGTTGCGACGCCCTCGGGGCAGAGGGAGACGTCGGTGCTGGGGATGTAGTAGGTCCGCTCGTCGACGGGGGCCAGACCGGGGCCGCCCCGCTCGATCGCCTCGGGGCCCAGGATCTTGATGTGCTCGCACCCCTCGGCGCTGACGGTCGTCCACGTCAGGTCGGTTTCGCACGAGCCGCCGCCCGGGAAGACCGCCACCCACTCCGCCGGGATCGGGCCGTCGTCGCCGAGGTAGGCGAAGTCGTCCTGGACCCGCTGCACGTTCCAGTCCTCGGGAAAGCCCACCGTCATGGTCCGAAAGTCCACGGTCTGCGGGTAGGCGGCGCGGGTCGGCGACGGTGAAGGAGGAGGCGCGGGCTCGGGGTCGCCGGCCACGGCCCGCCCCGCCACCCAGCCGCCGGCGATCACCGCCGCGCTGGTCGCGGCGGCGACCGCCGCCGCCACGCCCTTGCTCATCCCGAGCACGGTGCCCGCTCCGGCTCCGGCACCTGCGGCGCCGGTCCCCGCCGCGCCGGCTCCGGCCGTTCCCGCGGCGGCACCGGTTCCGCCGGCGGCCGCGCCCGCTGCCGCTCCCCCGGCCGCCACCGCGCCGCCGCCGGCCGCCGCCGAGGCCGAGAGCACCGCGGCCGCCGCGACCCACGGCCCTGCGCCGCGCCCGGCGGCGCCGAAGCCCTGCCAGGCCGAACCCAGCAGGTTCCGCAGCCCTCCGCGGCGGTCGGCGCCGGGTTCGGCCGCTCCGGACAGCAGCAGGACCTCATCCAGCACCTCGGCCGCCGTCGGCCGCTGCTGCGGATCGGGGGCCAGCGCGCGTCGCACCAAGGGCGCCAGGTCCTCGGGCACGCCGTCGAGGTCGGCGGCGCCCTCACGGGCGCGCCGCAGCAGCGTCCCCGCATCGCCGGTGCCGAACGGGCCGCGGCCGGTCGCTGCGTAGGCGACGAGGGCTCCCCAGGCGAAGGTGTCGGCCGCCGGGGACGCCGCCCGGCCCAGGCGCTCGGGCGCCACCCACCCCGGTGTGCCGTAGACGCCCTCCTCCGGCGTCGTGTCGTCCAGCGAGCGGGCGATACCGAAGTCGATGACGCGGGGGCCGCCGGGTCCGAGGATGATGTTGGCGGGCTTGACGTCGCGGTGCACGATCCCCGCGGCGTGCACGGCGGACAGCGCCTCGGCGGTGCCGGCCGCGAAGGCCCGCAGCGCTTCGCCGGTGAGCGGGCCGTACTCGGCGGTGTGCCGCCGCAGGGTGTCGCCCTGCACGAACTCGGTGGCCAGCCAGGGCCGCGGCGCAGCGGTGTCGGCACCCAGGAACTCGGGGGCGCACTCGGCGTCGACGCGGCTGAGCAGCTCGGCCTCACGGGCGAAGGTCGCGCGGTAGGCGGGCTCGGCGGTGTAGCGGGGGTGGATGACCTTCACCGCGATACGGCGCCCGCCGGCGTCGAGTGCCCCGTAGACCGCGCCCATCCCGCCTGCGCCGATCCGGCCCACCAGCCGGAACGGTCCGACCGAGACCGGGTCCTCCGGCTCCAGCGGCGAGAACCCCGCGGGCAGCGGAGGCGCGCCGCCGGCCTCGTGGGGGCCGGGACCCGGGGGCGGGGGCGGGCTCTGTGCCATGGCGGTTCGCTGTCGTGGTCGCGGGGGCGGGCTGCGCTGGGGTGGTCCGACTATGGCATACCCCGATCCGGCCCGAATGCGCGGTTTTTGACCGGTACCGGCCTCCCGTGCCGGGGCGGTGCCGGCGGCGGGCGGCGGGTCGCCGCGCCGCCCGCCGCCGGGCCGCGGCTCAGTGCCGCAGCAGCGGAACGGCCGGGGCCCGCGACTCCCGGGCCCCCTGCGCCTGCTCGCCGCGGAAGGCCGTCCAGTGGTCGGCCATGCGCCGGGCCTGGCCAGCGGTGAAGCTGTCCATGCAGGCGTCGTCGCTGTAGTCCATGAAGTTGGTCACGGGGTCGTCGCCCCGGCGGTCCGGGCAGGTGTCGCGGCCTTCGGGGCAGCCCGACGCCTGCTCCGCCTCGTAGGGGGTGTCGTCGACGTAGTCGCCCGGGTCGGTGCACCCGTTCTGGAAGGTGTGGAACAGGCCGAGCCAGTGGCCGGTCTCGTGGACGGCGGTGTAGCCGCGGTCGAAGTCCTGCTGCGACCCACCGGGGACGGTGCGGTAGCTCATCACGACACCGTCGTTGCCGGGGTCGGAGGAGTACTCCTGCGGGAAGGCGGCCTGACCCAGCACCCCCTCGCCCAGGTCGGTGATGTAGAGGTTGAGGGTCTCGGCCCCGCCCTGGCGCAGGCGGTCCTTGATCTCCTCCTCGTGCTCGGCGAAGTCGGAGAACCACGCATTGTTCGCGGTGCGGGTGGTCTCGGCCAGGTCGAAGCCGAACCCGGTGTCGGCGCCGGCCAGGCCGCCGCCGAACGCCTCGTCCAGCACCGCGATCTGCTCCCGGACGGTGCCGTTCGAGACGTTGCCGGTACCGTCCTCGGCGTGCACGATGTGCACCGCCACCGGCACCGTGACGTCGATCTGCTGAGCCGCGCCGGGCCCCTGCTGGTCGCGCAGCTCCTCGCGCAGCTCGCGGTCGTAGGCGGCGGCCTCTTCCGAGGTGAGGTGGCCCTCGTGGTCGCGGCGCAGCCCGTCCCGCTGTTGCGTGCCCGATTCGGGGCAGTCGTCGAGGCGTGCGGCGGTGCCGGCCTGCGCGGCCGGAGCGGCGAGTGCCCCGCCCGCCAGCGCGCCGGCGCTGATCAGCAGGGCGCCGCACAGGCGCGCCGCAGTGCCCGCTTTGCCGCTGATGGCATTACCCAGGGTCTTTCCACCGTCGTCCATGAACACGGACGGTAGTCACCGGATAGCGGTGCATCTCTGGCGGCATGCCCAACTTGCGAAGTGTTTGCCCGTTCTTGCTCGGCAGCCGCCCCGGGGCGACCCGGCTACCGCTGCCCCGTCGCCCACGCGCGGATCCGGGCGATGCGCGTACGGATCTGATCCGCGCTGGCCTGGGCGATCGGCGGGCCGCCGCAGACCCGGCGCAGCTCACTGTGGATGACGCCGTGCGGCTGGCCGGTGCGGTGGTGCCAGGCCCCGACGAGCCCGTTCAGCTCCTTGCGCAGATCGGCGATGACCTCGTGGGCCGGCGGCCCGGAGTCCTCGTCCGTGGTGTCCTTGGCGCCCTTGGCCTTGCGCTCGTTGGCCTTCTGGTCCGCCTTGCGCTTGCGCAGCAGCTGGCTGACCTGATCGGGTTCCAGGAGGCCGGGCAGCCCCAGGAAGTCCTCCTCCTCAGGCGAGTCGGGAGCCCCGCCGCCGAACTCCGAGCCGTCGTAGAGCGCCCGGTCGAACTCGGCCGAGGCCTCCATGGTCTCGAAGGGGAGCTCCTCGCCCGCGTCGGGCGTGTCCCGCTTCTTGCGGGCCTCGTCGACCATGTCCTGCTCGGGGTCGAAGTCGTCCTCGCGGATCGGGCGGTCGAGCGCGTGGTCCCGCTCGCGCTCCATCTCGCCCGCGTACTCCAGCAGGGTCGGCACCGAGGGCAGGAACACCGAGGCCAGCTCGCCGCGTCTGCGCACGCGCACGAAGCGGCCCACCACCTGGGCGAAGAACAGCGCGGTGCTGGTGGTCGTCGCGTAGACCCCCACCATCAGGCGCGGCACGTCCACGCCCTCGGAGACCATGCGGACCGCGACCATCCACCGCTCGTCGGAATCGGCGAAGCGCTTGATCTTCTTGCTGGCCGTGGGGTCGTCGGACAGCACCACCGTGGCGCCGCGCCCGGTGATTTGGCGCAGGATGCGGGCGTAGGCGCGCGCGTTCTCGTGGTCGGTGGCCACGACGAGGCCGCCGGCGTCGGGGTGGCTGTTGCGGACCTCGGTGAGCCTGCGGTCGGCGGCGGCGAGCACCTTCTTGATCCAGTCGCCCTTGGGGTCGAGCGCCGCCCGCCACGCCTGGGCCAGCGCGTCCTGGGTGAGCGGCTCGCCCAGGCGCGCGGCGAGCTCGTCGCCGGCCGTGGTGCGCCAGCGCATCTCGCCGGAGTAGGCCATGAACATGACCGGCCGCACGACCCCGTCGGCCAGCGCCGGCGCGTAGCCGTAGCTGTAGTCCCAGGCGCAGCGCCGCACACCGTTGTGGTCCTGCACGTAGTCGACGAACGGGATCGGGTTGACGTCGGAGCGGAAGGGCGTGCCTGTCAGCGACAACCGCCGCGCCGCGGGGTCGAACGACTCGCGCACCGCCTCGCCCCAGGAGAGCGCGTCGCCGGCGTGGTGGACCTCGTCGAAGATCACCAGGGTGCGGCGGGCCTCGGTGCGGTTGCGGTGCAGCATGGGGTGCGCCGCGACCTGCGCGTAGGTGACGGCGGCCCCGAGGTACTGCTTGCCCAGCGCGCCCTGGCCGTTCTTGAAGTCCGGGTCGATCGGGATGTTGAAGGCGGCCGCGGCCTCGGCCCACTGCTTCTTCAGGTGTTCGGTGGGGCAGACGATCGTGATGGCGCGGACGGCATGGCGGGACAGCAGCTCGGCGGCGAGGGTCAGCGCGAACGTGGTCTTGCCGGCGCCGGGCGTGGCGACCGCCAGGAAGTCCCGGGGGTCCCGGCGGAAGTACTCTTCGAACGCCTCGCGCTGCCACTGCCGCAGACCGCTCAGCCGATCCTCGGTGTTGGTGTCGACAAGCGTCATCGTGCGATTCCCCAGATGCTCACGGGGACGAGGGTATCCCGCTGGGCCGGGGCGCATGGCGCCCGCCGTCCGGTGCGTTCGTCACGTCGCGCCCGCGCGGTGGGCCGCGCGCGGCCGGGCGCCCTCTCGCGCACCGGCCGCGCCGCCGCAGCTCAGCCGCCGCTGGTTGTGGTCTCCACGGCGCCGTCGTTGAAGGGCATGTAGGGGTCGATCGCCGGGAAGACGTAGAGCCACAGCCCCGCCGCGACGCCCGCCGCCAGCGCCAGCGCCAGCAGCAGCCGCACGGGCCAGGGCCCGGGGAGGATGCGCCAGATCAGTCCGTACATCGGCGCTCAGGCCCCCTCTCCCCGGTCCTGCGGCGCCATGTCGGCGATGTTGTCGGGCATGCCGTCCTCCTTGGGACGGGTGTCGGTCAGCTCCGCGTGGATGACCAGCCGGTGGGTGTTGTTCAGCTTGGGCGCGCACGTGGTCAGCGTCAGCAGGGAGCGCTGCGGGTCGTCGTTGTTCTCCGCGTCGAACGGGTCGGGGTCGACCACCTCGACCTGGTCGGGGGTGACGGTGGTCTCCTCGATCACCTCGTAGGTGTAGAAGCTGTCGGCGTCCTCGACCACGATCTCGTCGCCGCCCTCCAGCTGGTCGAGGTCCCAGAAGATGCCCGGGGTGCGGTGGCCGGCCACGGCGTAGTTGCCCTTCTCGCCGGCCGCGGTGGCGTCGCCGCCGGTGACGTCGTCGTCGGTGTAGTGGCCGGGGCTGTAGCGGATGTCCTCCGGGGAGACCCCGTTGACCACGACCCACTTCAGATCCAGGTCGGGGATGTAGAGCCGGCTGTTGGCGGCGCCGGGCATGGCTCCGGCGTCGGGGCCCTTCTCCTCCTGCTGGGCCCAGCTCTCCTCCAGCCCCTGGGCGAGCTGCTGCTGCTCCTGGTCGGTCTGCATCTGCTTGCCGTAGACCTCGTAGGCGGCGAAGAACAGCATCAGCACCCCGGCGGTGAACAGCAGTTCGCCTAGGGTGCGCACGGCCCCGCGGGCGAGGTCGCCGCCGGTGCGCCGCCGTGCCGGCGGCTTCCTGCGGCGCCCGCGGGCGCGGCCCCGGCGCCCGGCGCGGGGGGCGTCCAGTTCACTCGTGGAGACCATGTGACCTACCGTCGGTTGCCGCCGCCCCGGCCGCCCGGGCGCGGTGAGGGACGCGTGCCGCTGTGCATCGGGGCGGCTGTGCTCGGTGTTGGAGTCGGGAAGACGTCAGAGGGCGTCGCGGGGACGCGGGGAGAGCCAAGGCGCATTCCGGACGTACTTCCCCGTTGGTCCGAATGCGGCGATTGGTCCACAGAGGAGGGTACCGCGCCGCCGACTCGCGTACAGCGCACATCGCCGAATCCGCGGGCGATCGCGGTGGATCGGGGGAGGCGCAGGCTCGGCGCCGCACGCCGGGGCCCCGCCTATACGCGGCGCGAGCAGGGCGCTCCGCCGATGCGCCGCGTGTCCGCATCCGGACACGACGCAGTCGGCGCCGCTCGCGCGGCGACCTGAGGAGCAGACCCCGCTCGCGGCGGAAGGCGGCCTGCGGGGCCCGCCCGGCGGCGGGCCCGCGGCGCGACGGCCCGCGCGGGATCGCGGGTCCGCGTTCGCGCCCGGAGGGCGCACCGCGGACTCAGCCCTTCATCATCTCCTCGTAGATCTCCTTGCACTCGGGGCAGACCGGGAACCTCTTGGGGTCGCGGTTGGGCACCCACACCTTGCCGCACAGCGCGATCACCGGGCTGCCCGTGACAGCGCTCTCGGTGATCTTGTCCTTCTGCACGTAGTGCGCGAACCGCTCGCGATCACCGTCGTCGTGCGAAACGTCCGGCCGGGTCTCGCTCTCCGGAAGCACCTTGTTGACAACGTCCATTGCCATCGGGCCCTCACACCTCCTCCATGCTCGTTCCACGGTATCCGGCGGAGCCGGCGCTCAGTTCAGTGTCGGGTCGTCCGGATAGGTCGATACCAAGGCGAGATCCCCGCCCTGGCGGCGCAGCACCCGCGGCCACAGTGACGAGGGGTCGGCGGAGAAGACGTCGTCGGTCACGGCCGGGACCACGTACCAGGCGCCCTCGTCGATCTCATCGGCGAGCTGGCCCGCTCCCCACCCCGCGTACCCGGCGAAGACCCGGAAGCGGCCGAGCGCGCTGCCGAGGATCTCCGGCGGGGTGTCGAGGTCGACGACGCCCAGCCCGTCGACCCGCGAGCCCTCGTGCGGCGTGCCCTCCAGCGGGCGCCACCCCAGCGGAGCGTCGTCGCCGCCGGGCGTGCCCAGCGCCAGCCCGGCGCCCGTGCCCACCGGACCGCCGGAGAACATCACCGCCGGCTCCGTGGCGAACCCGCTCCAGTCCACCAGCACCTCACCCACCGCCAGCTCCAGGGGGCGGTTGACGATCACGCCGAGCGTGCCCTCGGCGGGTTCGTCGTCGACCACGAACACCACCGCCCGCCGGAAGTTGGGGTCCTCCAGCAAGGGGGTCGCCACGAGGAGGCTCCCGGTCAGAGTCGGCTCGTCCATGCTCCACGTGTACCCGCATCGCCGGGCGGAATCCAGTGCCGCCGGGCCGGGTGGGGACCGGGCTCAGTCCGCGGTGCGGGCCCGCCCCCCGCCTCCGCGGCGCTCGGACCGCTGCGCCTGCTCGCGCAGCGCGGCGTCGCGTACGGCGGTGGCGACCTGGTGGGCCAGGTCGGGCTGGAAGACGCTGGGGACGATGTAGTGCGGGCCGAGCTCGTCGGCGGTGACCACGTCGGCGAGCGCCTTGGCCGCGGCCACCATCATGTCGGCGTCGACGTGGTCGCTCTGCGCGTCCAGCAGGCCGCGGAAGACCGCGGGGAACACCAGCACGTTGTTGATCTGGTTGGGGTAGTCGCTGCGCCCGGTGGCCACGACGGAGGCGTGCAGGTGGGCGACCTCCGGGTCGACCTCGGGGTCGGGGTTGGCGAGCGCGAAGATGATGGAGTCGTCGTTCATCTCGGCGATGTCGGCGCCGCCGAGCACGTTGGGCGCCGAGACGCCGATGAACACGTCGGCCCCGTCGACCGCGCCGCGCAGGTCGCCGGCGTAGCCCTCGGGGTTGGTGTTCTCGGCGATCCACGCCAGGTTGGGGTCGAGGTCGCCGCGGCCGGAGTGCACCGCCCCGTGCAGGTCGCAGACCACGACGTGCTTGGCTCCGGCGTGCATGAGCAGCTTGAGGATGGCGGTGCCCGCGGCACCGGCCCCCGACATCGCGATGCGGACCTCGCCGAGGTCCTTGCCGACCACGCGCAGCGCGTTGCGCAGGGCGGCGAGCACCACGATCGCGGTGCCGTGCTGGTCGTCGTGGAAGACCGGGATGTCCAGCAGGTCGCGCAGCCGCTCCTCGACCTCGAAGCAGCGCGGCGCGGAGATGTCCTCCAGGTTGATGCCGCCGAAGCCGGGCGCCAGCAGTTGGACGGTGCGCACGATCTCGTCCACGTCCTGGGTGTCCAGCGCGATGGGCCAGGCGTCGATGTCGGCGAAGCGTTTGAACAGCGCCGCCTTGCCCTCCATCACCGGCATGGCCGCCTGCGGGCCGATGTTGCCCAGGCCCAGCACCGCCGAGCCGTCGGTGACCACGGCGACGCTGTTGCGCTTGATGGTCAGCCGGCGCGCGTCGTCGGGGTTGGCGGCGATGGCCTGGGAGACCCGCGCGACACCCGGGGTGTAGGCCATGGACAGCTCGTCGCGGTTGCGCAGCGGCACCTTCGACTTCATCTCGATCTTGCCGCCGAGGTGCAGCAGGAAGGTGCGGTCGCTGACCTTGTGCACCGTGACGCCCTCGATCGCGCCGAGCGCGTCGACGATGGACTGGGCGTGGTCGGTGTCGCGGGCGGCGCAGGTGACGTCGATCCGGATGCGCTCGTGGCCCGCCGAGGCGACGTCCAGGGCGGTGATCACGCCGCCCACGTGCTCGACGGCGTTGGTGAGGCTGCCTACCGCGCTGCCGTGCCCGTCGAGCTCCAGGCGAATCGTAATCGAGTAGGAGACGCTGGGAAGGGTGGCCACGAAATGCTCCTTGCGAATCACGGATCTGCCGCGGGGCCGCCGTCGGCCTGCCGGCGGGGGAGGTACGGAGCAGGTCGGGCCGCGCGATCATGCTGCCTGGCACCGGCACCGGCCCGCGCCTCGGGGGAGGCGGGCGGCGGTTCGGGCCGCCGCGCGGACGGCGGCACCTGGCGCCCCTCTCATAGTGCCATCACCGGTGATCATTCTGCGCGCTTCACAGGTGAGAAAACGGACACGGAATCGTATTCGGTATCCATTGGAGTGACACGGACGAGCGCCGCCGCGGCCGCGGCCGGCGGGTGCCGCGGCGCTCAGGCGCGCCGGGCGCGCTCGCGGGCGAGCCGCTCGATCACGTCGGTGCAGGTCTCCAGCGGGACCGACGTGGTGTCCAGCACCGCGTGGTACAGCGCCGCCGAGGCCGGGTCGACCCGGTAGAAGCGGCGCACGTAGGCCGAGCGTGCGCGGTCGTTGTCGCGCAGGTCGCGCTTGGTCGGCGGGTTCCACCGCCCCTCGGCGCCGCTGCCGCCGGTACCGCCGGACTCGCCGCCGGCGGCGGAGCCGGTGCCCGGGCCCTGCTCGCGCAGCTCGGCCGCCTGCATCAGCCGCGCCTCGGGCGGCCCGTCGAGGCGCACGTGCAGCGCACCGGGGTGGTCGGCGAGCACGCAGGCGCCGGCGCGGCCGAGGATCACGCCGCCGGTCCGGGCGACCTCGCGGATGACGTCCTCGGTGCGCTCGACGAACTCCTGGTCGAAGAGCAGGTGCCCGCTGCCCTCGGCCGCGCGCACGTAGGTCATGTCGACGCTGCCCGGTGTGACCGCCGGCAGCCGCGCAGCCCCGGCCAGCAGGCGCTGCAGCCCGGTGGGCGCGCGGTCGTCGTGTTCGAGCACGTCCTGCAGGGTGCAGCCGATCTCGCCGGCGACCGCCGCGGGGATGGCGCGGTCCACGAAGGCGACGCCGAGCCGCGCCGCGAGCGCCGGGCCGATCACGCTGCCGCCGGCCCCGAAGGCCGCCGAAACCGTCACCACGTACGCCATCGCACTCACCCGCCCGGGTCCGGCCGGTGCCCGCAGTGCCGGGCACCCGTGCCTCGGTAGTACCCGCCGCAAAGCACGCGGCCACGTCGGGGCGGCGATCCTCCTGCGGTGCGGCCAGGAGCGAAGCGCAGGCCGAGCCGCGGGCGCACCGCGGCGCTCGCGCGCTCCCCGGCGGCGGACGGCGCGGCAGGGGCCGCCCGCCGCCGGGCGGAGGCGCAGCTCAGCGGGGCCTCCTCGGCCTGTTCCCGTCCGTCGGGATCAGAACAGCGCGGAGGTGAGGGCGCGCCGCGCCTTGCCCACGCGGGGGTCGCCCGGTGGCAGGACCTCGAACAGCGACAGCAGGTGCTGGCGCGCCCGGTCGCGGTCGTCGTCGGCGGTGCGGCGCACGGTGGCCACCAGGCGGTCGAAGGCGTCCTCGATGTTGCCGCCGTACATGTCGATGTCGGCGACGTCGATCTGGGCCTGCACGTCGGCGGGGTCGTCGGCGGCGGCCTTGCGGCGCTCGTTGCCGTCGAGGCTGCGGACGCGGCCGACCAGGCGGATGTGGGCGAGCTTGATCTTGGCCTCGGCGTCCTGGGGGTCGGCCTCGACCGCCTTGGCGTAGACGGCCTCGGCGGCCTCGAAGTCGCCGCGCTCAAGCGCCTCCTGGGCCTCGGCGTCGGCGGGGCTCTGCTCGCCGGCGTCGGCGCCCTCCTGGTCCTCATCGGCCTCCTGGGGCTCGCCCAGGCCGCTGTACTCCTCGGGCAGCACGCCCTGCTGGCGCAGGCCTTCGAAGATCTGGCTCAGCCAGTCGCGCAGCTGGTCGTAGGTGGCCGGGCCGCCCGGGCCGGGCACGACCTGGCCGCCGATCACCATGGCGATGGTGGGCACCGCCTGGACGCGCATGGCCTGGGCGATCTCCGGGCTGGCCTGCACGTCGACCTTGGCGACCGCCCATTGGCCGCCGGCTTCGACCGCCAGCCGGTCCAGAGCCCGCTCGACCTGGTCCGACTGCTCGGAACGCGACTGGAGAACCGCGAGGACGACGGGTGCGCTCATCGAGCGCTCCAGAACCTCCTGCTGGAAGTTCTCCTCGTTGATGTCGATGGCGTAGGGATTGGCGCTGCCGGACGACGCCTCGGCCTGCCGCTTGGCCTCGCGTTCCAAGGCCGCCTTGCGAGCTCCGAGGTCGACCGCGCTCTGCATGGAGAAGTCCGAAGGCTGCATACCTCCATCCTGCCGCATAGCGCGGGGCGCCGGTGAAGGTTGTGGACGGCGGGCCGCCGCCCCGCGCGATCAGGGCCGCGCGCGGTGCCGCCCGCCGGGCCCCGCCGGCGTCACAGGTGCGGCTTCTCGGTGTAGGTGCCGAACTCCTCGCCCATGGTGCCGCAGATCTCGCCGAGGGTGGCCTCGGCGCGGACGGCGTCGAGGATGACCGGTATCAGGTTGGGGCGTGCGGGGTCGCGGACCGCCCCGAGCAGGTCGGCCAGCGCCTTGTCGACGGCCGCGCCGTCCCTGCGCTCGCGGCGCTCGGCCAGCACCCGATTCTGCTCGCGCTCGATCTCGTGGCTGATCCGCAGGGTCTCGACCTCGCCGGTGACCGAGGCGGTGTGGGCGTTGACGCCGACGATGCGCTTCTCGTCCTTCTCCAGGGCCTGCTGGTACTGGAAGGCGGACTCGGCGATCTCGGAGGTGAACCACCCGTTGTCGATCCCGGCGAGGATGCCCGAGGTGATGGGGCCGATGGCGTGGTCGGCGCCGGCTCCCCCGCCCATGCCCTCGATACGCTCGAAGATGCGCTCGGCCTCGGCCTCCAGGCGGTCGGTCAGCGCCTCGACGTAGTAGGAGCCGCCCAGCGGGTCGGCGACGTTGACGACCCCGGTCTCCTCGCGCAGGACCTGCTGGGTGCGCAGCGCGATCTCGGCGGACCGCTCGGTGGGCAGCGCGAGGGTCTCGTCCAGGGCGTTGGTGTGCAGCGAGTTCGTGCCGCCCAGCACCGCCGAGAGCGCCTCGACCGCGGTGCGCACGACGTTGTTGTAGGGCTGCTGGGCGGTGAGCGAGACCCCGGCGGTCTGGGTGTGGAAGCGCAGCCACTGGGCGCGCTCCTGGTCGGCGCCGAAGCGGTCGCGCATCCAGCGCGCCCAGATCCGTCGGGCGGCGCGGAACTTCGCGATCTCCTCGAAGAAGTCGACGTGGGCGTCGAAGAAGAACGACAGGCCGGGCGCGAACCGGTTGACGTCCAGCCCGCGGGAGAGGCCCAGCTCGACGTAGCCGAAGCCGTCGGCGAGGGTGAACGCCAGCTCCTGGGCGGCCGTGGCTCCGGCCTCGCGGATGTGGTAGCCCGACACCGACAGCGGCTTGAACGCGGGCACGTTCTCGCCGCAGTACTCCATCAGGTCGCCGATGAGGCGCAGGTGCGGCTCCGGCGGGTAGAGCCACTCCTTCTGCGCGATGTACTCCTTGAAGATGTCGGTCTGCAGGGTGCCGTTGAGCACGGAGGTGTCGGCGCCCTGGCGCTCGGCGGCGACCAGGTACATGCAGAAGACGGGGATGGCCGGGCCGCTGATGGTCATGGACGTGGTGATCTCGGCCAGCGGAATGGCGTCGAAGAGCACCTCCATGTCCGCGGCCGAGTCGACCGCCACACCGCAGTGGCCGACCTCGCCCAGTGCGAAGGAGTGGTCGGAGTCGTAGCCCATGAGCGTGGGCATGTCGAAGGCCACCGAGAGCCCGCCGCCGCCGGACTCCAGGATCATCCGGTAGCGCTCGTTGGTCTGGCTCGCGTTGCCGAACCCGGCGAACTGGCGGATGGTCCAGGGCCGCCCGCGGTAGCCGGTGGCGTAGAGCCCGCGGGTGAAGGGGAACTCCCCCGGCCAGCCGATCCGCTCGAAACCGGGGACCTCGGCGCCCTCCGGGGGTCCGTAGACGGGGTCGAGGGGCTGCCCCGAGATGGTGGTCCTGGCCTCGGGCGCGGCACTGCCCCGCCCGCCGGACCCGGGGGTGCGCGCGGCGTCGTAGCGCGCCTGCCAGCGGGCGCGGCCCGCAGCGATGTCTTCAGGGTTGGCCATACCCCAATAGTAGGACGTCCAACTAAAGATGCATAGAGCCTTCGACCGGCCGCCGATCACCCACTCCCGCGCACCCGGGCCGAGCGGTGAGCCGGTGCGCCGGGACGCCGCGGAACAGGCGGGTGCTCAGTGCGCCGGGCCGGCGTCCGCTTCGGGCGGCGGGCGCTCGGACGGGGTCCGGTCGCGGCGCTGGGCGGCCGGGAAGTCGCCGAACTCGACGCGGAGCTTGGCGAAGACGGAGTGGATCTGCCAGGCCTCCTCGTCGGAGTAGCAGTCCAGCCCGAAGTCCATGGCGACCAGGTCGCGGGTGGCCTGCTCGACGACCTCGCGGCCGCTGCCGGTGATCTCGGCGAGGGTGCCGCGGCCGTCGCTGGGGTTGGGCAGGCGGCGGACGAAGCCCTGGCGCTCCAACCGGTCGATGGTGTTGGTCACACTCGTGGGGTGCACCATCAGGCGCTCGCCGATTTTGCCCAGGGGCAGTGCGCCCGTCGAGCTGAAGGTGAGCAGCACCAGCGCCTCGTAGCGCGCGAAGGTCAGCGCGTAGGGCTTCAGCGCGGTGTCGAGCTGGCCGATGAGGATCTGCTGGGCACGCATGATCGAGGTGACGGCGGCCATCGACGGGTTGGCGCCCCACCGGCGCGTCCAGTTGTCGTGCGCGCGCTCGATGGGATCGAACGGGAGATTCAGCGGGTTGCCCACGCCGACACTGTACCGACCCGTAGGAGCCGCGTACTCGGGCGAAGCGCCCCTCCGCCGCGGCCGGCCGCCCGCGCCCGGCGCGCAGTGCACAACCCTCTTGCTCGCATATAAATCGGTAGTTAAGTTTCCTAATAAATATCCCCCGCCCGGACGGAGCGAGCGCACCCATGGCAACCCCCCGCTACCGACCTCCCGCACGGCTCGCCGCGGCGGCCGCCGTCGTCCTCGCCGCCCCACTCCTAGCGGCCGCGCAGGCGGCGACGGCCGAGGCCGACACCGCGACCGGGCGACTCACGGTCACCCAGGTCGAGAACGCCCGCTGGCCCGGCGGCTACCAGGCCCAGATCACCGTCGCCAACGGCACCGGGGCCCCGGTGAGCGACTGGACCGTCGAGTTCTCCCTGCCCGAAGGCGCGCAGGTCGGCCACATGTGGAACGCGGACCTGAACAGGGGCTCCGGCGGCTACACCGCAACCCCGCCCGCCTGGGGCGCCGCGATCCCCGCCGGCGAGAGCTACACGTTCGGCTACAACGGCGACCTCTCCGGCCGCGACACCGACTTCACCGCCTGCACGGTCAACGGCTCGCCGTGCTCCGGCCACGACTACCGCCAGGTGGGCTACTTCACCCAATGGGGCGCCGCCGACCGCGGCTACCTCGTCGAGGACCTCGTCGCGAGCGGGCAGGCGGAGCGCCTCACCCACCTCAACTACGCGTTCGCCAACCTGGACGAAGACGGCCGCTGCTTCATGTCCGACGAAGAGGGCCGCGGCGACGCCTACGCGGACTACGGCCGGGCCTACTCCGCCGCCGAGTCCGTCGACGGGGTCGCCGACACCCCCGGCCAGCGGCTGCGCGGCAGCTTCAACCAGCTCCGCGAGTTGAAGGAGCGCTACCCCGGGCTGCGCGTGAGCATCGCCATCGGCGGCTGGGCCTGGTCGGACCACTTCTCCGACGCGGCACTGCCCGAGAACCGCGAGGCCGCCGTGGAGTCCTGCGTCGACATGTTCCTGCGCGGCGACCTGCCCCGGCTCAACGGAGCCGGCGGCAAGGGCTCCGCGGCCGGCCTGTTCGACGGCATCGACCTCGACTGGGAGTGGCCCGCCACCCCCGGCGAACCCGGCAACGCGGTCCGCCCCGAGGACAGGGAGAACTTCACCGCCCTGGTCCGGGAGTTCCGCGACCGGCTCGACGCGCTGGAGCGCCGGAACGGCCGCGAGTACGACCTGACCGCCTTCGTACCGGCGAACACCGGCGCCATCGAGGCCGGCTACGAGGTCGACGAACTGGCCGAGGAGTTCACCTTCATGAACGTCCAGGGCTACGACTTCACCGGCGCGTGGAGCCCGACCACCGGACACCAGTCCAACGTCCGGGTCCCCGACGGCGACCCCTCCGCGGCGCCGCGCAGCTACGAGACCGTCGTCCAGGAGTACCTCGACCGCGGGGCCGAGCCCGGGAAGCTGGTCATGGGCGTGCCGTTCTACGGCCGGGGCTGGACCGGTGTACAGCCCGGCGCGCGCGGCGACGGGCTGTGGAGCGAGGCCGGCGGCGCGGCCCCCGGCGAGTGGGAGGCCGGCTTCAACGACTACGAGGTACTCAAGGAGTACGCCGAAATGGACGGCTTCGAGCTCTACCGCGACGAGCGGGCGGGGACCGCCTGGCTCTACGACGGCACCGAGTTCTGGAACTTCGACGACCCGGAGGCCGTCGCGCAGAAGGCCGCGTGGGCGCGCGAGGCCGGGCTCTCCGGTGTCATGGCCTGGTCGCTGGACGGCGACGACGACCGGGGCAGCCTGCTTGAGGCGGTCGACGGGCAGCTGAACGGCCGGGGCTGAACCCGCCGCCGGCCGGGGGCCGGCCGAGGGCTCGCAGGCCCTCCGGCCGGCCCCTCCCGCGCGCTTCGCGGCCGCGTCAGGCCTCCAGCGCCGCCAGCACGGTGTCGGCCGCCGCGTAGGGGTCCGCACCGGCGGCCACCTCGTCGGCGAGCTTGTCCAGCGCGGCGTGGCCGCGGACGTCGGCGAGCCGGCGGGTGAGCTCTCCCATCGCGATGCCCTCGATCTCGCGCCGGGCGCGGTCGCGGCGCCGCGCGCGCAGTCCGCCCGAGGCGCGCAGGTGCTCGGCGTGCTCATCGAGACGCTGGAGGAGGTCCGCCACGCCCTCGCCGTCGGCGGCGGCCATGCTCACCACCGGCGGCTTCCACTCGTCCGGCTCCCTGTCGATCTGGGCGACCATCTGGCGCAGGTCGCGCACGGCCGCCCGCGCGCCTTCGCGGTCGGCCTTGTTCACGGCCAGGACGTCGGCGACCTCCAGCACCCCGGCCTTGCCCGCCTGGACTCCGTCGCCCATGCCGGGTGCCGACAGCACGACCGTGGTGTCGGCGTGCGCGGCGATGTCGACCTCCGCCTGGCCCACGCCGACGGTCTCGACGAGCACCACCGAGAACCCGGCGGCGTCGAGGATCCGCAGGGCGTGCGGCGCCGCCCACGACAGCCCGCCGAGGTGTCCGCGGGTGGCCATCGACCGGATGTAGACACCGGGGTCGGTGGCGTGCTCCTGCATGCGCACCCGGTCGCCGAGCAGGGCGCCGCCGGTGAAGGGCGAGGAGGGGTCGACGGCCAGCACCGCCACGCTGTCACCGCGTTCGCGCAGCGCCTTGGCCAGTGCGCTGGTCGAGGTGGACTTGCCCACGCCGGGGGCGCCGGTCAGCCCGACGATCCGGGCGCTCCCGGTGTGCGCGGCGAGGCCGGAGACGATCTCCCTCAGCTCGGGCGCGGACTCCTCCACCAGCGAGATCGCCCGAGCGAGGGCCCTGCGGTCCCCCTCCAGCACCCGCTTGACCAGGTCGCCGACCTCCATCGGTCTCCCTCCGCGCTCGCCGCACTCCTTCGGACGTCCAAGTATCGCAACCGCCGGTCCCCCGGCGCACGCTCCCCCGCCTTCCGGTCTCCGCCGCCTGCCGGGCCCCGGCCGCGGGCGGCGCGCAACGGGCCCGGGTCCGGGCCGCGCGCCCGCGCGAGCGGTACGCTCCGATCGAGTCCCCGACGAGGAGGAGCGCGGGCCCATGGCCTTCACCGGTGACGAAGCGGCGTACCTGCGCGAGCACCCGATGGGCCGCCTGGCGACGGTCGCCGGCGACGGAGGTCCCGACGTGGTCCCCGTCGCCGTGGAGTTCGACGGCACGCACCTGTGGGTCGGAGGCGGCTCCACCGTCGTGCGCACGCGCAAGTTCCGCAACGTCGCCGCCGGCAACGACAGGGTGGCCCTGGTCGTGGACGACATGGTGTCCTTCGACCCCTTCGTCGCGCGCGGCATCCGGATCTACGGCAGGGCCGAGCAGCCGTTCGAGCGCGTGGGGATGGTCGGGCCGGGAACCTACATGCGCATCACGCCGACCGTCTCGTGGAGCTGGAACCTCGCGGGCGAGCCGGTGGGCGAGACGTGGTACGAGCCGCGGCGCACCGTCCACGGCTGCTGAGCGGGCGGCCCCGGCAGGGCGCGGTCACCCCCGCTCACCCCCCGTCGCCGGTCCTGCCGTCGGTCTGCTCCCGGAGGATGTCGGCGTGACCAGCGTGGCGGGCGGTCTCCTCGATCATGTGCAGCAGGATCCAGCGCAGCGACAGCCGCTCAGCCTCCTCGTGCCCGAACACGTGGTCGAGGCCGAACCGGGCGGCGGTCTCGCGGGACCGGGCGCACTCGCGCTCGTAGTCGGCCGTCAGCGACGCGAGCGTCGCTTCGGCGGGGACGTCCCAGGTGTCGTCGGCGGTGTCGAGCGGCAGCTCCAGCTCCGCCGCGGAGCGTCCGCCGACGACGCGCTGGAACCAGTTGCGCTCCACGAGGGTCAGGTGGCGCAGGAGTCCCGCCACGGTGGTGCGGGAGGGCACCAGCCGGCGGCGCGCCTGCTCCTCGGTCAGCCCGCGGGCCTTGTCCGCGACGACCCGGCGCAGATAGTCCAAAAACGCCTCCGCGGTCTCGCGCTCGGCGCCCACGGCCCGGGCCAGCACGGCCCGCTGCGCCTCGCGCAGGGCGCGGTCGTCGGCGGGCGCCGCGCCGCCGCCCTCCGCCTGCGGGGCGGCGGCGCCTGCCGGAGCGTCGGGACCGGGGTCTGAAGAGGGTTCGTCCATACCGGGAACCTACGCAAGCGCGTCCGATCGCCGGAACCCCGCCGGGGTGCGGAAGCACGGCCGGAAGCGGCCTCTCGGCGGCCCGGAGCGCCGGCGCCGCCCACCGGTCCCCCGGCATATCGCCCCTCGGCCCCGGCCCCGGTCCCGGCCGTGGCCGGCCCGGTCAGGCCAGCACGGTGCGGACGATGACGCCGGCGTCGGGCCCTGCCTGGGCGGCGACGGCTCCGCCGGGCCGCCAGACCCCCGATCGCCCCAGCGTGTGGGAGTAGCCGCCGCCGGTCGGTCCGGCGAAGCTGCTGACGGCGACCCACATCCCGTGCTCGGCGGCGGCGCGCGCGGCGCGCTCCTGCTGGACGGCCGCGTCGCCTGCGTGCTCGACGGTGGCCGCCGCGTAGACGACGGCGCCGAGTGCGGCGGTGCCGGCGGCGTGCGCGGCCACGCCGAAGTCCTTGCAGATCGCCAGGCCGACGCGGCGGCCGTCCACATCGAGCACAGCGGGCCCGGTGCCGGGCGCGAACCGCTCGGGCTCGGCGCCGCCCAGCCACGTCTTGCTGTAGACGTGCGCGGCCCCACCGCCGTCGACCGCCAGCATCGCGATGTGCTCGGCGCCGTCCTCGCCCCGCACGGGAGCGCCCACCAGCGCGGTCGCGCCCGCCCGGTCGCACGCCTGCACGATCGGCAGCAGCCGCGCGTCGCCGGGCGCGACCGGCGGCGCGTCCAGCTCGTAGCCGGTCAGCGACATCTCCGGGAACACCACGACGCGGGCGTCCGCGGCGCGGACCGCCTCGGCGTGCACCCCGGCGTTGGCCGCCACGGCGCGCGGCTCGCACACGGGCTGGGCGACCGCGATGACCAGCGGATCGCGCACCGGTCCGCCCCCTTTCCGGGTTTCGGGCCCACACTCGTTCCGCCGGGCGGGCGGCCGACGGCTCCCTCCGGCCGCCGCGGCCCGTCGGCCCCTCAGGCCCCGGGGACCTCGAACAGCAGCGCGTCGCCCTGCCCTCCGCCGCCGCACAGGGCGGCCGCGCCCAGGCCGCCGCCGCGACGCCGCAGCTCGTGCACCAGGTGCAGGGCCAGCCGCGCGCCGGACATGCCGATCGGGTGGCCCAGGGCGATGGCGCCGCCGTCGGGGTTGACCTTGTCGGAGTCCTCGGGCAGGCCGAGGTCGCGCATGGACTGCACGGCGACGCTGGCGAACGCCTCGTTGATCTCGATCAGGTCCAGGTCGGCCGCCTGGGCGCCGGCCTTGCCCAGCGCGTGGCGGACGGCGTTGGAGGGCTGCGACTGCAGCGCGTTGTCGGGCCCGGCGACGTTGCCGTGCGCGCCCACCTCGGCGAGGATCTCGCAGCCCAGCTCCTCGGCCTTGGCCCGGCTCATCACGACCAGGGCGCAGGCGCCGTCGGAGATCTGCGAGGAGGTGCCGGGTGTGATGGTGCCGGCGTCATGGAAAGCGGGGCGCAGCCGGGCCAGGCTCTCGGCGGTGGTGTCGGGGCGCACGCCCTCGTCCTCGGTGACCAGCCGGTCCTCGCCCTTGCGCTGCGGAACGCGCACCGGCGCGATCTCGGCCTCGAAGCGGCCGTCCTTGATCGCGGCGGCCGCCCGCTGGTGCGATCGCGCGGCGAAGGCGTCCTGCTCGGGGCGCCCGATGCCCAGGCGGGCGTTGTGCCGCTCGGTCGAGGCGCCCATGGAGTCGCCGTCGAAGGCGTCGGTCAGCCCGTCGTGCGCGGTGGCGTCGAGGACCTCGACCGAGCCGTACTTGTAGCCGCTGCGCGCCTTGGGCAGCAGGTGCGGCGCGTTGGTCATCGACTCCATGCCGCCCGCGACGACCACGTCGAACTCGCCCGCTCCGATGAGCTGGTCGGCGAGAGCGACGGCGTCCAGCCCCGACAGGCACACCTTGTTGATGGTCAGCGACGGCACGCTCATCGGGATGCCGGCCCCCACGGCCGCCTGGCGCGAGGGGATCTGGCCCTGACCGGCCTGGAGCACCTGGCCCATGACGACGTAGTCGACCCGGTCGCCGCCGATCCCGGCCCGCTGCAGCGCGGCCTCGATCGCAAGCGAACCGAGCTGCACGGCCGAGAATTCGGAGAGCGACCCGAGCAGGCGCCCGATCGGGGTCCGTGCTCCACTGACGATGACGGATCCGGGCATTGGCGAGCCTCCGTTGCGTTCCTGTCCGACCTCGTCTGCCACGATACATATGCGTCGTTCGGCGGATTCTCGGAGGTGGAGCCAGTGCTGACCCGGATCGACCACGTCGGCATCGCCTGTTTCGACCTGGATGCGACCGCGGACATGTACCGGCGGGTGCACGGCTTCGAGGTCGCGCACGAGGAGGTCAACGAGGAGCAGGGGGTGCGTGAGGCGATGCTGCGGGTGAACGGCACCGACGACGGCCACGCGACCTACCTGCAGCTGCTTGAGCCGGTGCGCGAGGACTCCCCGGTCGCCAGGTTCCTGGCGCGGCACGGTGAGGGCGTCCACCACATCGCCTTCGGCACCGGCGACGTGGCCGGCGCGGCGGCGGAGATCGGCGCCAAGGGGGTGCGCGTCCTCGACGAGGCTCCGCGCCCGGGGTCGATGGGCTCGTCGATCACGTTCCTGCACCCCAAGGACTGCGGCGGGGTGCTCACCGAGCTGGTGCAGGCGGCCGGCGGCAGCGGCGGGGCGCACCGCGAGGCGGGCACCGCGGAGTAGGCCCCGGCGGAGAGGGACGCCGGATCGGCCGGGCCGCCCGCACGCGGGCCGCGATCCTACGAAAACGCCCGTTATGCTGGTGCCGCGGCCGCGGGGCGTGCCTTCGCCGCGGCGGCGCCGGTGCGCGGTCCGCGCACCGCTGCGCAGCGCAACGGAACCGTCACATCCGCTATCGTCCCACGTCCCGCCCTCCGATTGCCCCGAGCCCCCGATCCGTATGCCGCAAACCCTCCTCTGCGGGGCGTTGAGCTTGATAAAGTCTGCTAGCTACCGGGACTTCCGGTACACACCGTCCCCTGCCCGTCGCGGCTCGCCGAGCCGGGCAAGCTGCGCAGAGCGTCCTCTTCCGTCGGTAAGGCTCCTTCGCTCCGCATTCCGTACCAATGGAGCGAACTCGCCCACAGACGCGTGGTTCCCGGAGTACCCTCCCCGGGAGTAGCTCGCGAAACCGCTGGATCGTGGCGAGAGGAGCGGCCGCAGGCGCCGGGCCGCACGCCCCCGACTCGACACGAACACCCGTAAGTAGCCGTCTCGTCACTCGTTCAGGATTCCGCCACATGTCGTCGTCCGATATTGAAGCCCAGCTGACCAATTTCTTCGAGGAAGGCAACCAGGCCACCGAGTTCGACGTGGTCCTGCGCGGTTACGACCGGCAGCAGGTGATGAGCTTCGTCGACCAACTCAAGACCGAGCTCCAGCAGGCAAAGGAAGAGGCCGAGCAGGGTCGGCACGACCTCTCCGAGGCCAAGCGCCAGCTGCAGGAGCAGGAGCGTCCCACCTACTCCGGACTCGGCGCGCGCATCGAGCAGCTGCTCCGCCTCGCCGAGGAGCAGGCCACCGAGCTCGTCCAGGGCGCCCGCGCCGAGGCCAACGACATCAAGTCCGAGGCCAAGATCGAGGCCGCCGAGATGCGCTCGGCCGCCGAGAACGAGGCCAACGACCTGCGCACGACGGCCCAGCGCGAGGCCGACGAGATGCGCTCCTCCGCCGAGTCCGAGTCGGAGGAGATCCGCACCACGGCGCAGCGCGAGGCCGACGAGCTGACCTCCACCACCGAGCGCGAGGTGCAGAAGAAGCGCTCGGCCGTCGACCACGAGATCGCCGAGAAGCGGGCGACCTTCGAGGGCGAGATCGCCAAGCTGCGCACCACCACCGAGCGCGAGTGCGCCCAGGCGCGCGCCTCGGCCAAGCGCGAGCGCGACGAGACCCTGCAGACCGCTAAGCGCCAGGCCGACGAGATGCGCGCCCAGGCCCAGCGCACGCTCGAGGAGAGCGAGGCCAAGCGGGCTCAGGAGGAGGCCGAGTTCGAGATCCAGCTGGCCGGCCGCCGCGAGGAGGCCGAGCGCCAGGACGCCGAGCGCCTGGCCGCCGCGCAGGCCGCGACGCAGAAGCTGGTCTCGGAGGCCGAGGAGCGGGCCGCCAGCGCCGAGCAGCGGGCCACCAAGGCCAGCAACCAGGCCGAGCAGACCCGCCGCGAGGCCGAGCAGCACGCTAAGCAGCTCGTGGCCAACGCCAAGAAGAACTCCGAGCAGATCTCGGCCGAGGCCAAGTCCAAGGCCGACCACATGGTCAGCGACGCCAAGGCCGAGGCCGACCGCATCATGACCATCGCCCAGCAGGAGGTCGAGGAGAAGAGCCGCCAGCGCGACAGCATCCAGTCGCACCTGGACCAGCTTCGCCAGCTGCTGGGTGCGGGCGGCGGGGACCCCGCGGCCGCCGCACCGCCGGCTCCGGCTCCCGCTCAGGTGGCCGCCTCCGAGCCGGCGCCGGCCATCGAGTCGCAGCAGGGCGGCGAGCAGCAGGCCCAGCAGCGCTCGGGCGGCGAGGCCGCCAAGCAGCCGGTGGGTGCCGCATCCGGCGCCAAGGCCGAGGACGACGAGGACTGGTGGCAGGAGTAGCCGCCCGGTCGTCGGGCCGCCAGGGCGCGGCCCGGCGGCAGTCGGCACCGCAGTAGCGGAAGGCCCCGGCACGCCGGAACGATCCGGGGGCCGGGGCCTTCTCGTGTGCCGGGGCCGCCCGGCGCACGCCTCGGCTGCGGCGGCTCAGGCGCGGCGGCCTGCGGCCGCTCCCGCGCGGCGGTGCCCGTCCCGCACGGGCTCGGCCGGGCTCAGCCGGAGAAGGCGTCGCGCTCGTAGGGGCCGTCCCACTCCACGGGCAGCGGCGCGGCCTCGGGCGCCACGCGCTCCACGACGGTGTTGAGCACGGTGCGGACGTAGGGCTCGCCCACCCACAGGTGCTTGGCGCCCTCGACTCCGATCACCTCGGCCCGGCCGACGCGCGCGAAGCGCTTGCGGGCCTCCTCGGGGCGGAGGTAGTCGTCGAACTCCGGTACCAGCGCGACGAGCGGCTTGCCGGAGCGGTCCCAGGCGTCCAGGTCGGCCTCGCCCGCCCGGTGCAGCGGCGGCGACAGCAGGATCGCGCCCTCGACCTCCGGGTCGCAGCCCCATTTCAGCGCCAGCTCGGTGCCGAAGGACCAGCCCAGCAGCCAGGGGCGGGGCAGGCCCTCGAACTCGGCGTACTCGATCGCGGCGGCCACGTCGTAGCGCTCGGCCTCGCCCTCGCCGAACTCGCCCTGGCTCCTGCCGTGCCGGGACGCGGTGCCGCGCGTGTTGAAGCGCAGCACGGCGGTGCCCGCCAGCGCCGGCAGCCGAAAGGAGGCCTTGCGCAGCACGTGGCTGTCCATCATGCCCTCGGCGGTGGGCAGGGGGTGCAGGCACACGATCGTGGCGACGGGCTCGCGGTCCTCGGGCAGGGCGAGCTCGCCGACGAGCTCCAGGCCGTCGGCGGTGTGCAGGGTGACGGGGCGGCGCTCGGCGGGCAGCACCGTGGTGGCGCGGATCTGCATGGTCCCTCGGTTCACGGACGGGGTGGCGGGGCGGCGCCGGCGCGGCCGGCGGTGCGCCGGTCCCGCCGCACCGCGGGGGTGGCGGGAGTCAGCGCCGCGGGAACCGGACGCCGCGGCTGGTCCGGTGCTCCCAGCAGGAGCTGTGCCAGTGGCGGCGGTCATCGCCGCCGCCGAACGGCCGCCAGGCCACGACGTGCGGCACGGCCGGCGGGATCTCCTGGTAGCAGCCCGGGCAGCGGTAGGTCTTGGTCGCGGCGGACCCGCTGATGCGGCGCACGGCCCACTCGCCGTCGGGGCCGGTCTCGCGGCGCTCGGCTCCGGTGATGCGCTGGAAGACCTCGTCGTCGCCGCCGGGCGGACGGCTCTGCCCGTTGCGGCGGCGAGGGCTGTTGCGGCGCGGACTCACCCTTCCAGGGTAGGGGCAGCCGCCCGCCGCGACCCACCCGGCCCGCGGCCCGACAGGAGCGCGCGCCCGCCGGCGCCGGTGCCGCCCGGGCGTACTCGATGGCCCGCTGTCCTCCTGCGCGGCGCCCCGGCCCCCCTCCCGCCGCGTTGCCGCCCGCCGGGCAGGGACCCGCCCCGGGTCCCTGCCCGGCCGTGCGAGAGCGGCAGCGGCCCCTCTCGCAGCGCCCGCACCGGAACGACGGCGCTGCGCGCCTCGCCCGCGGGTCCCACCCGAGTGCGCCGCCCGCAGCCGGTTCGGGATCCCGTCAACCCTCTAGTGCAGGCTCCGGTGACCGTTGACCTCCATCGCCAGCAGCACCGGGGCCGCGTCGGCGGTGGTGAGCCGCGCCGGTATGGGGGCTTCGAGGACGGCGCCGAACCACGGAATGCCGCGCTCCTCGAACAGCTCCACCGGGCCCTTGGGGTAGCCGCAGCCGAACCGCATGGCGGTGTCGACGTCCTGTGCCGAGGCGTAGCCGTCGCCGACCATCCGCAGCGCGTCGTTGACGTGCGGCACCAGCAGCATCGCCGCGAGGTCGAAACCGAAGCTGCCCGTGCGCACGGCCTGGGCGAGCTGGCCGGCGGGCAGGTCCTCGGGCATGTTGGCGCGGCCGCCGTGGTCGTAGAACCCGCGCCCGCTCTTGCGGCCCAGGCGCCCGGCGGCGACCATGCGGCGCAGCAGGGGGGTGGCCGCGTAGCGGGGAGTACGGAACTCCTCCCACAGCACGTCCATGACCGCCAGGCACACGTCGATCCCCACGAGGTCGGCCAGCGCGAGCGGCCCCATCGGCAGGTCGGCGTCCTTGGTGACGGCGGCGTCGATCTCCTCGCGCGAGGCGATCCGCCGCTCGTAGACGGAGACGGCGTCGTTGATGAACGGCACGAGCAGGGCGTTGGCGACGAAGCCGGCCCGGTCCGTGGCCGTGATGGGGGTCTTGCCGATCCGCTTGGCCACCTCGGTGGCGATGTCGACGGTCGCCTGGGCGGAGCTGATGGTGCTGACGACCTCGGTCAGTTTCATCACCGGAGCGGGGTTGAAGAAGTGCAGGCCCACGACCTTGTCCGGCCGGTCCGTCAGCGCGGCGATCTCGGTGACCGACAGGGAGGAGGTGTTGGTCGCCAGGATGGTGCCCGGAGGGCAGATGCGGTCGAGGTCGGCGAAGACGTCGCGCTTGAGGTCCATCCGCTCGGGGACGGCCTCGACGACGAAGTCGGCGTCGCGCAGGTCCTCGCGATCGGTGGTGAAGGCGATGCGGTCGAGGATGCCGCTGCGCTCCTCGGCGCTCAGCTTGCCCTTGTCCACCGCCTTGGACAGCGAATTGCGGACGTGGTCGCGGCCGCGCTCCATGGCGCCGCCGTCGACCTCCACACCCCACACCTGGAATCCGGCCCGGGCGAACACCTCGGCGATGCCGGCGCCCATGGTGCCCAGCCCGACCACTCCGACCTTGTCAAATTCCTGCATGCGCCCACCCTACGCGGTCGCCGTGACGGCACAGCAGCACGGAGCCCGCGCGGTGCACCCGGGGGGAGCGCCGCGGCGCCGGCCGCCGGGGGGACGGCGCCGCGTGCGGGCGGAAGCGGGAGCCGCGGATCAGCAGTCGACGAGCTCGGGCGACTGGTTGAGGAGCTGTGCGCGCGGCGAGGTGAACGCGGCGTGGGCGGCGTCGGCACCCGGCTTGAACAGCGCGACCCGGTGGCAGTTCTGGAAGGCCAGCCGCATCCCGAAGTGGTGCTCCACGGCGGCGCGCATGGCGTCGCTGGCGAGCAGCCGCAGCAGCTGCCCGCGCTCGGTCTCGCCGGGCGGGGGCACCTCGTTGGCCTCGAAGTCGGCATCGCCGCCCGCGGCTCGCTCGGCGAGCCCGCTGACCACGCTCCAGGCGTAGGGCAGCGATTCGCGGATGCAGGCGATGAAGTCGTCGTTGTCGACGGGGCCCTGCTCGGCCTTGTGCAGGAGTTCCGGCGAAACCGTCAGCGACATGGAGGTCCCTCTCTGTTGGCTACCGGGGCGAGCGCGAGATCCGCGGGGTTCGCCCGGTTCCGGCGCATGCCGGGGACCTCGCACACCGGTCTGCGACGTTAGTGCCATCGTGCGTGGATGGTCACGGTGCCGGAGAGCCACATGTAGCTAGCTCCGACGCCATACGAAAATAGTTATCATTCTCGTTTGGCGCCACCGGTTCCGGGAAATCCGTCGCCGCGGCCGCCCTCGGGCGGCCCCCGAGCGGCCCCCGAGCGGCCCCCGAGCGGCCCGCGCCGACCGCTCACCGGGGCTAGGATCGTGCAGCGTGAGACTCGTGATCGCCCGCTGCAGCGTCGACTACGTCGGACGCCTGACCGCCCACCTGCCCATGGCCCCCCGGCTGCTGCTGTTCAAGGCCGACGGCTCGGTCTCGGTGCACGCCGACGACCGCGCGTTCAAACCGCTGAACTGGATGAACCCGCCCTGCTCGGTCAAGGAGTCGGCCGCCGAGGACGGCAGCGAGCTGTGGACGGTCACCCACGGCAAGTCGGGCGAGAAGCTGGTGCTGCGCATCGAGGAGATCCAGCACGACAGCACCCACACCCTGGGCGCCGACCCCGGGCTGCAGAAGGACGGCGTCGAGGCCCACCTGCAGGAGCTGCTGGCCGAGCACATCACCACGCTCGGCGAGGGCTACACGCTGATCCGCCGCGAGTACCCCACCGCCATCGGCCCGGTGGACATCCTCTGCCGCGACGGCGAAGGCGGCACGGTCGCCGTCGAGCTCAAACGGCGCGGCGACATCGACGGCGTCGAGCAGCTCACCCGCTACCTGGAGCTCCTCAACCGCGACCCCTCGCTCAGCCCGGTCAAGGGGATATTCGCGGCCCAGGAGATCAAGCCGCAGGCCCGCGTGCTCGCGGGCGACCGCGGAATCGGCTGCGTGACGCTGGACTACGACGCGCTGCGGGGCATCGAGCCCGACACCCCGCGCCTGTTCTAGGCCACACGAGGCCCCCACCTGCGAACCGCCGCCGGCGCACCGCCGCGGCGGTCCCCTGTGCCGCGCCCGGCCGGGCGGGCGCGGCGGAAACCGTCCATGACACCACACATCGCCGACACGGCGGAAGATCTCTGGCTGGATGTGGCAATGCCGGGCGTATCACCTTGCTCTGCGGTATACGGCGGTGACAGAGTGCCCGATACCTCGCACGAATCGCGCCCGTCTCATCACCCCGAGTAGACGGGCGTCCGCAGCAGGAGGACGCCAGTGCCTACAAGCCCGACCGGACGATCCCCCAGACCCCGGCGACACGTTCCGCCGACCGTCAAGCGCCTCGCCTCTGCGGGTGCATCGGCCACACTGGTGCTGGGCCTGGGGCTCGCCCCCGGGACCGCCCACGCCGACGAAGCCGTGCTGCCGACCCTGGTCACCCCCGACGGTCTGCGCGAGCACATCGAGAACCTGAGCACGATCGCGGAGTACAACGGCGGCAACCGCGCCACGAACACCCCCGGCTACGACGTCGCCGCCGACTACGTGACCGACCAGCTCAAGCGCGCGGGCTACCGCCCCAAGCGCGACACCTACGACTACGAGCTGTGGGAGGAGCACTCCGAGGCCGTGCTCACCCAGCTCGCCCCCGAAAAGCGCGAGTTCGCCCCCGGCGAGGACTTCGTCACCATGAACTACTCCGGTGCCGGCGACGCCACCGGAGCGGGCGTGCCCGTCGACTACGACAGCACCGACAGCGGCTGCACCGCCGATGACTTCGCGGGCTTCCCCGAGGGCGCCATCGCGGTCATCATGCGCGGCTCCTGCTCCTTCCAGGCCAAGACCGCCAACGCCGCGGAGGCCGGGGCAGCGGGCGTCGTCGTCGCCAACAACGTCGAGGGCCCGCTCAACGGCACGGTCAGCGAGGAGTCGGCCATCCCGGTGGTGGGCGCCACCACCGCGACCGGCGACGCGCTCGTGGCCGCCGGCGACTCCCTGGAACTGCGGCTGAAGGTCGACGCCTCGGTGTCGGAGCGCACCTCCTACAACATCGTCGCCGAGACCAAGGGCGGAGCGCGCGACAACGTCGTCATGGTGGGCGCCCACCTCGACAGCGTGCCCGAAGGCCCCGGCATCAACGACAACGCCAGCGGCACGGCGGCGATCCTGGAGACCGCACAGCAGCTGGCCAAGCTGGAGGGGCAGAACAACAAGGTCCGGTTCGCCTTCTGGGGCACCGAGGAGCAGGGGCTGATCGGCTCCACCAAGTACGTCGAAGGCCTCAACGAGCGCCGGCGCGAGCGCATCGCGCTCTACCTGAACTTCGACATGCTCGGCTCGCCCAACTTCGGCCGCTTCATCTACGACGGCCGCGGCGAACTGGAGGGCTCGCTGCCGCCGCCTTCGGGGTCGGGGGCCATCCAGAAGATGTTCGAGGACTACTACGAGCAGCGCGGCCTGGTGACCGAGCCGACCGCCTTCAGCGGCCGGTCCGACTACAGCGCCTTCATGGAGGCCGGCATCGCCTCGGGCGGGCTGTTCAGCGGCGGCGACGCCACCAAGACCGAGCAGCAGGTCGAGTACTACGGCGGCACCGCCGGCCAGGACTTCGACCCCAATTACCACACCGCCCAGGACGACATCGACAACATCAACTGGACGTCGTTGGACCAGCTCTCCGACGGCGTGGCCCACGCCGTGGAGACCTACGCCGAGAGCACCCTCCCGGTCAACGGAGTGGCTCCGCGGACCCGGTCCGCCCAGGAGTTCCGCGCCGACCGGGTCGGAGACCTCTGGCTGCGGTAACCGTCCTGCCGCACTCATAGAGGCGCCCGTGGGCGAGGAGCCGGCTCCTCGCCCACGGGCGTTTTCCATGGCCGCTCCGCGGACCCGGCCGCTGCGCCTCGCGCCGCCCGCTCGCCGGTCCCCTCATGCGCGCCGACCCGGTCCCCCTCAACCCCGGTCGTCGCCCGGCCTGCGGGCGGCGCCCGCACCGGTCCCTTCGGATGGCCCCCGCACCGCACCCGATCCGGCCCGCGCAGCCGACCACGGGAAACTACTCTGAGTGTCTCCCTCGATTCGAAAAGTATCAGCACGGCGGTGCGGAGCGCAGCCCCCCGAAGCAGAACGATCGCCAGCGCGGTGCTCCCGCCGCCCCCGGCCGGTTCCCTCCGCGCCTCCCGCCATCCCGCACCGCCCGCCAGGCGAAGCGGTGCACGCGCCTAGAGTGGCCCCATGACCAAACGGGATTCCGAGACACCTGTCGTGCTATCCACGATCTACACGCGCGTGGGCGACGACGGCACCACCGCCCTGGGCGACATGAGCCGCACCGCGAAGACGGACTCGCGCCTGGTCGCCTACGCCGACGTCGAGGAGGCCAACGCCGCCATCGGGGCCGCGCTCGCACTCGGCGGCGACGGCGTACCCGACGGCGTCCGCACGATGCTCGTCCGCGTCCAGAACGAGCTGTTCGACCTCGGCGCCGACCTGTCCTGCCCCGTCGCTCCGCCCGGCCGGGAGCCGGAGTTCCCTCCGCTGCGCGTGGAGGAGGCCTACATCGAGCGCCTGGAAGCCGAGTGCGACCACTACAACGCCGACCTGCCCACGCTGCGCAGCTTCCTGCTGCCGGGCGGCTCGGCGCCGGTGGCGCTGATGCACCAGGCCCGCGTCGTGGTTCGGCGCGCCGAGCGCAACGCGTGGGCGGCACGCGAGGAGCACGGCGACAGCGTGAACCCGCTGACGGCGCGCTATCTCAACCGGCTCTCGGACCTGCTGTTCGTGCTGTGCAGGGTGCTCGGCACGGACGGCTCGGAGGTGCTGTGGAAGCCGGGCGGCGACCGCTGATTCCCCACGGTGCGACGGCTGGTCCGGCAGGTCTCCCGAAGGCGAACGAACAGGAGTGGCGTGCACATGCACTATGCGCGGGATGAGCTCGCACTGCGGCCGAACACCCGTGCGGGGCTGGTGATCGTGGCCGTCGTGGCGGTGCTCGGGACAGCCCTGAGCGCGGCCGCGGCATATGGGGCCGGCGCCGGGGCCGGGCTGGCCATAGCCGTCGTGTTCGGCGTGCTTCTCGCCCTCAGCATCGGCCACTTCCTCCGCGCCAAAATCGCCCTGACCGCGGACCAGATCGTTGTACGCGGACTGCTCTTCCAGCAGCGCCGGGCGCGCGCACGCGCCGCAGAGGTGGTACGCGCCGACATCGACGCCCATCGGGCGCCGCCCGGCGACACCCTGTTCGTACTCGACGAACAGGGCGAGCTGCTGATCAGGATCGCCGGCACCTACTACGCACGGGAGGACGTCGACCGGCTGGTGGAGTCGCTGGGCGTGCCGTGCGGCGGCCCCGACCGCACGGTCACCGCCGCCGAGCTCGCCACGATGTACCCCGACCTGCGCCTGGTGTCCTTCGTCGAACGCCATCCCTGGCGGATCGGGTTCGCGGTCACGGGAGTCCTGATAGCGGTGATACTGGGCCTGATGCTCGTCGCGACCGTGGCGGGGCTCTGACCCGCCTCCGCTTTCCGGCCGCGACCCGGGCGCGGACTCAGGAGGCGCCGAGCTCGCGCTCGACGGCCTCGACCTTGCTGGTGAGGCCCTCGCTGACGCCTTCGCGGATGTCGGCCTTGAGCGTGAGGCTGACCCGCGGCGCGCCCTCGCCGGCGGCGGCGACGGCGCGCTTGACGACGTCCATCACCTCGTCCCACTCCCCCTCGACGCTGGTGAACATCGCGTCGGTGCGGTTGGGCAGCCCGCTCTCGCGCACCACGCGCACCGCGCGGGCCACGGCCGGGGCGACGGAGTCGTCGCCGGAACCCATCGGACTCACTGAGAATGCAACGATCATGCGCCCAGCCTAGACGTGCGGCGCGCTCGGCGGCGGCCCCGCGGCGGCGGGTCGCGAAGGCACCGCCGCTGCGGCGCGGATTCAGGACTGCCAGTGCGTCCCGGGCGGCATCGACTCCAGCCACGAGAGGAACCCGGTGAGCGCGCCGTCGGTCATCGCCAGCTCGTAGACCGCCTCCGTGGGGTCGGAGCCGTCGGCGGCGACCCAGCCGACCTCGATCACCACCAGGTCCAGGGTGAGCTCGCGCAGGTCGCCGGGTGTGGGCGGGCGGCGGTGCAGAACGACGAGGCCGCGGCGCGACAGCTCGGCTGCCGGCCGCGGCCACAACGAGAAGACCCGGTACCAGCGCAGTTCCTCGCTGCCGTACCGGGCGAGCCCCATACGCCAGGGGAGGTCCGGTGCCCCGGCCCCCGGGCGCAGATAGCACTCGACGGCGCCGCCTCCGCGCTCCAGGGCATAGCGCCGCGCGGTGACGGCGAGCAGGGCGGCCACGGTTCCGATGAGGAGCGCGATGAACAGCCATTCCGCCGCCTTGAACCACGGCTGGCCGAATATCAGCTCCTGCACCGGCGCATCTCCCCCGTTCAGCGCCCGCCGGCGCCGCTCATTCGCTGACGCCGGCGGCCTGCAGGCGGCTACGCGCCCGCGCGGCACGCCCCTGGGCGTCCTCGTCCTCGGTCTCGCCTTCGGACTCGGCGCCGCGCAGCGCCGCCTTGGCCCGCTCGACGTCGACGTCCTCGGCCAGCTCCGCGAGCTCGGCCAGGATCGACACGCGGTCGCCCATGGTCACGACCATGAAGCCGCCGTGGACCGCGGCGCGGACCTCGCCGGTCTCCCGGGCGCCCAGCACCCGGACGACGGCGCCGGGCGCCAGCAGCGCCAGCACCGGCGTGTGGCCCGGCTGCACACCGATCTCGCCCTCGACGCTCTTGGCGATGACCATGTCACCCTCGCCGGCCCACAGCTCCCGCTCCGGCGAGACGATCTCGACGAAAAGCTTCTTCGACACTGCCACAAACTCCTCTGCTAGTGGGCGGTTTCACGGGGCGCGGCCGACCGCGGGTGCCGTCCGCGCCCCGTTGAACGTCTAGCCCTGCAGCGTCTTGGCCTTCTCGACGGCCATCTCGATGTTGCCGACGTCGAGGAACGCCTGCTCGGGCAGGTGGTCGTACTCGCCGTCGCAGACCGCCTTGAACGAGGCGATGGTCTCCTCCAGCGGCACGAACACGCCCGCATTGCCGGTGAACTTCTCCGCGACGAACATGTTCTGCGACAGGAACCGCTCCAGGCGGCGCGCACGCTCGACGATGATCTTGTCCTCCTCGGACAGCTCGTCGATGCCCAGAATCGCGATCTGGTCCTGCAGGTCGTTGTTGCGCTGCAGGATCCCGATGACCCGCTGGGCGACGTCGTAGTGCTCCTGGCCCACGTACTGCGGGTCGAGGATGCGCGAGGTCGACGCGAGCGGGTCCACCGCCGGGTAGATGCCCTTCTGCGAAATCGGCCGCGAGAGCTCGGTGGTGGCGTCCAGGTGGGCGAACGTGGTCGCCGGAGCGGGGTCGGTGTAGTCGTCCGCGGGAACGTAGATCGCCTGCATGGAGGTGATCGAGTTGCCGCGGGTCGAGGTGATCCGCTCCTGGAGCACGCCCATCTCGTCGGCCAGGTTGGGCTGGTAGCCCACGGCCGAGGGCATCCGGCCCAGCAGGGTGGAGACCTCCTGGCCGGCCTGGGTGAACCGGAAGATGTTGTCGATGAACAGCAGCACGTCCTGGTTCTGCACATCGCGGAAGTACTCCGCCATGGTCAGGCCGGACAGCGCCACCCGCAGACGGGTGCCGGGGGGCTCGTCCATCTGGCCGAAGACGAGCGCGGTGTCCGGGAGGACCCCCATCTCGTCCATCTCCAGGAACAGGTCGGTGCCCTCACGGGTGCGCTCGCCGACACCGGCGAACACCGACACACCGCCGAAGTTGCGGGCGATACGGGTGATCATCTCCTGGATGAGCACCGTCTTGCCCACACCGGCGCCGCCGAACAGGCCGATCTTTCCGCCGCGGACGTAGGGCGTGAGCAGGTCGATGACCTTGATGCCGGTCACCATCATCTCCGTCTTCGACTCCAACTGGTCGAAGGGCGGGGCCTTGCGGTGGATCGGCCAGCGCTCGGTGACCTGCAGCTCCGAGCTGGGTACGTCCATCGACTCGCCGAGGGCGTTGAATACGTGCCCCTTGACGCCGTCGCCGACCGGCACGCTGATGGGCTCGCCGGTGTCGCGGACCTCGCCGCCCCGGACCAGGCCGTCCTGCGGGTTGAGGCTGATGGTGCGCACCAGGTTGTCGCCCAGGTGCTGGGCGACCTCAAGGGTCAGCGTCCTGGTCTCGCCGCCGAGGGTGACCTCGGTCTTGAGGGCGTTGTTCAGAGGGGGCAGGGCGCCGACCGGGAACTCCACGTCGACGACCGGGCCGGTGACCCGGGCGATTCGCCCGGTGGCCGTGCCAGGCGCGGCCGTCCCTTCAACAGTCGCAGTCAATTTCCTACTCACTTCCCGCGCTGGCACCAGCGAGCGCGTCGGCGCCGCCGACGATCTCGCTGATCTCGTTGGTGATCTCCGCCTGGCGGGCTTGGTTGGCCTGGCGGGTCAGGTTCTGGACAAGCTCCTCGGCGTTGTCGGTGGCAGCCTTCATCGCGTTGCGGCGCGAGGCCTGCTGCGAGGCGGCCGACTCCAGGAGCGCGAAATAGATCCGGTTCGCCACGTACTGGGGCAGCAACTGGTCCAGCGCCTCCTTGGCGGAGGGCTCGAAGTCGTAGAGCGGCATGGGGCCGCCCTGCTCGGCTTCGAGGACCTTCGGCTCGACCTCCTCCACCTCCAGCGGCAGCGCCCGGTGCGAGGCCGCGTGCTGGGTCAGCATGGAGACGAACTCGGTCGAGACGATGTGGATCTCGTCCACCCCGTCCTCGGTCCCGCTGTCCTTGGTGAAGCGGTCCATCAGGGCGTCGGCGATCTCCCGGGCGTCCAGGTAGGTCGGCCGCTCGGTGATGCCCTCCCACGTCTGCTCCATGGCGCGGCGGCGGAACTGGTTGTAGGCGATGCCCTTGCGCCCCACCACGTACTGCAGGACCTCCTTGCCCTGGCTGTCCAGCAGGGCGCTCAGGCGCTCGGACTCCTTGATCGAGTTCGCGGTGAACGCGCCGGCGAGGCCCTTGTCGCTGGTGATGACCAGTACGGCGGCCCGCGTCGGGTTCTCCGACTCCATCAGCAGCGGGTGGTCCTTGACCTGCTGGGCCAAGGCGGAGACCGCCCGGGTGATCTCCCGCGCGTAGGGCTGCGCCGCCTGCATCACCCGCTGGGCCCGGGTGATGCGGGTCGTGGCGATGAGCTCCATCGCGCGGGTGATCTTCGCCATCGACTTCGTCGAGCGGATCCTCCGGCGGTAGACGCGAAGCTGTGCACCCATGGGCTACTTCCCGCTGCTCTTGGCGACCTTGATGGTGTCCTGGCCGACCTGGCTCTCCTCCAGCGCCTCGGCTTCCTCCTCGGTGCCCAGCACCGTGCCGGCCGAGGTCTGGAAGGTCAGCTTGAACTCGGAGACGGCCTCCTTGAGGGTGGCCTCGGTCTCGTCCTCGAACTTGCCGCTCTCGCGGATGTTGTCGAGGACCTTGGAGTGCTCGCGGGCGAGGTAGTCCAGGAAGTCCTCCTCGAAGCGGCGGACGTCCTCGACGGGGACGTCGTCGATCTGGCCGGTGGTGCCCGCCCAGATGGAGACGACCTCCTTCTCCATCGCCAGGGGCTGGTACTGGCCCTGCTTGAGCAGTTCCATCAGCCGCTCGCCGCGCTCCAGCTGCGCCTTGGAGACCGCGTCCAGGTCCGAGCCGAAGGCGGCGAACGCCTGCAGTTCGCGGAACTGGGCCAGGCCCAGGCGCAGCGAACCGGTGACGTTCTTCATCGCCTTGGTCTGGGCCGAACCGCCGACACGCGAGACCGAGACACCGACGTTGATGGCCGGGCGCTGGCCCTGGTTGAACAGGTCGGTCTCCAGGAAGACCTGGCCGTCGGTGATGGAGATGACGTTGGTCGGGATGTAGGCCGAGACGTCGTTGGCCTTGGTCTCGATGATCGGCAGACCGGTCATCGACCCCGCGCCCATCTCGTCGGAGAGCTTGGCGCAGCGCTCCAGCAGGCGAGAGTGCAGGTAGAAGACGTCGCCGGGGTAGGCCTCGCGGCCCGGCGGGCGGCGCAGCAGCAGCGACACCGCTCGGTAGGCCTCGGCCTGCTTGGTGAGGTCGTCGAAGACGATCAGCACATGCTTGCCGTCGTACATCCAGTGCTGGCCGATGGCCGAGCCGGTGTAGGGCGCCAGGTACTTGAAGCCCGCGGGGTCGGACGCCGGGGCGGCGACGATGGTGGTGTACTCCATCGCGCCGGCCTCCTCCAGCGCGCCGCGCACGCCGGCGATGGTCGAGCCCTTCTGGCCGATGGCGACGTAGATGCAGCGGACCTGCTTCGCGGGGTCGCCGGAGTCCCAGTTGCTCTTCTGGTTGATGATCGTGTCGATGCCGATGGCGGTCTTGCCCGTCTGGCGGTCACCGATGATCAGCTGGCGCTGGCCGCGGCCGACCGGGGTCATCGAGTCGATGGCCTTGATGCCGGTCTGCATCGGCTCGCCCACCGGCTGGCGCTCCATGACCGAGGGGGCCTGCACCTCCAGGTCGCGGCGCTCGGTCGTCTCGATCTCGCCCTGGCCGTCGATGGGGGTGCCCAGCGGGTCGACGACCCGGCCGAGGAAGTTGTCGCCTACCGGCACCGAGAGCACCTGGCCGGTGCGGCGCACCGCCTGGCCCTCCTCGATCTGGGCGAAGTCGCCGAGGACGACCGCGCCGATCTCGCCGATCTCCAGGTTCTGGGCCAGGCCCAGCGTGCCGTCTTCGAATTGCAGCAGCTCGTTCGCCATCGCCGAGGGAAGGCCGCCGACGCGCGCGATCCCGTCACCGGAGTAGGTGACGGTGCCGATCTCCTCGCGCGCGGCGGCGTCGGGCTCGTACGACTGGACGAAGCGCTGCAGCGCGTTCCGGATCTCATCCGGCCGGATCGTCAGCTCCGCCATCTCACGTATGTCCTTGCTCTCGTATGGCGCCGCGTTCCCCGGCGCCGGTGCGTTCTGCTTGGGGGTGGGTCGTCGCCTCAGCCGGCCAGGCGTCGCCGGACCTCGCCGAGCCGCCCGGTGATCGTGCCGTCGATGACTTCGTCGCCCACCCGGATGGACAGGCCGCCCACGATCGAGGGGTCGACGTCGATGTTCAGGTGGATCGGGCGCCCGTAGATCCGGGCCAGGGTGGCGCGCAGCCGCTCCTGGCGGTCCTCGCTCAGGGCGACCGCCGTGCGCACCAGCGCCACGTAGCGCTGGGCGCGCTCGGCGACGAGCTGCCCGTAGTACTCCAGACCGTCTTCCAGGGTACGGCCCCGCGGATGCGTCACAACCCGGGTGACCAGGACGGTCGTCGCCGGGTCCGCCTTGCCCGCCAGCAGGGCCTCGACGATGCCGCCCTTGCGCACCTCGGAGACGGACTCGTCGGTGAGGGCGGCACGCAGTTCGGTGTCGCCGGCGACGACGCGGCTGAACCGGAAGAGCTCGTCCTCCAGCTCGCCGAGCCGCTGCTCGCTCTCGGCCCGGGCGATCGTCGCGAAGACGGCCGCCCGCTCGACGGCGTCGATCAGGTCGCGCTGGCGCGACCAGCGGGCCTGGACGACGTCGCCGACGACCATCACGGTCGACGGCGACGCCTGGGACTCCAGCAGCTCGCCGATCAGCCCGGACTTCGACTCCGCCGCGTTGGCCGGGTCGGCCAGCCACCGCCGCAGCGTGTGCTCACGCTCCAGCAGCGCCACCACGTCGAAGAGCTCGCTGCCCAGCGCCGCGGTGTCGGCCGACTCCAGCACGGTGCCGAGCCGTTCGGTGACCTCCTGCAGGGAGGCGCGGCTGATGCCCCGCATCAGCGCACCTCGGCCTGGGAGGTGTTCTCGCTCCGCTCCAGCTCCTCCAGGAACCGGTCGATGACCCGGTTCTGGGCGTCGCTGTCGCCGAGCGACTCGCCGACGATCCGCTCGGCGAGGTCGGTCGAAAGCGACCCGATCTCGCCGCGCAGCTGCGCGAACGTGTGCTGGCGGTCGGCCTCGATCTGGGCGTGTGCGGCGTCGAGAATCCGCTGCGCCTCGGCCTGGGCCTCCTCACGCGCCTCAGCGATGATGGAGGCCCGCTGCTCCTTGGCCTTCTCCAGCTCGCGGGCGTACTCGCGGTGCGCCTCGTCGAGCTTCTCGCGGTACTGCTGGCGGATCTCCTCCGCTTCGGCCTCGGCCTTCTGAGCGCGCTCGATACCGCCCTCGATCTGGTTCTTGCGCTCGTCCAGCATCGCGGTGAAGCGCGGCCACATCCTGGTGATGACGACGAGGAGCAGGATGAAGGCGATGGACCCGAAAGCGACCTCGTCCCAGTGGACGCGCAGGACGTTCGGTTCATCGGCTGCCAAGAACATCATGGCTGGCTTCCCTTCGCTGTTTCCGTTGACGACCAGCCGGCCACTACAGGGCGAAGGCGAGCACCAGGCCGATGAGGGCCAGCGCCTCGGACAGGGCGAATCCGATGATCATCTGGCCCTGGAGGAGGCCGCGGGCCTCGGGCTGGCGGGCGATGGCCTGGACACCCAGACCGAAGACGAGCCCCACGCCGATGCCGGGGCCGATGGCGGCGAGGCCGTAGCCGATGACGTTGAGGTTACCCGTGATGTCCATTACTGCTTTCCTTTACTCAGAACCCGCCGGCGGGCGTTCTCGCCGCCGGACTGACGTTGGTTATCGGGCTGGGGTCAAGATGGGGAGAGGTCAGTGTGCTCCCTCGATGGACTCGCCGATGTAGTTGGAGGCGAGCGTCACGAACACATAGGCCTGCAGCGCCATGATGAACAGTTCCAGGGCGGTGAAGACCAGGAAGGCCACGAGCGCGAGCAGCGAGTAGCCGATCGAGACGATGGTGAGGGCGCCGCCCGCGTCGAGGTTGAGCATGTACCACCCGGCCGCCGCGAACACCGCGAGCAGCAGGTGGCCGGCCAGCATGGTGGCGAAGAGCCGGACCGCGTGGGTGAACGGCCGGATCAGGAAGGTCGAGGCGAATTCGAGGGGGACGAAGATCGGCAGGACCCACTTGGGGACCGTCGGCGGCACGAGCTTGCCGATGACGTGGCCGCGGAACCCGTGCTCGCGGAGGCCGATGTAGTTCCACAGCACGTAGATGTACACGGCCAGCACGATCGGATAGGCCAGATGGCTGGTCACTGGAAGTTGCAGGAAGGGGATGATGGCCATCACGTTCATCGCGAAGATGAACAGGAACAGCGTCATCATCAGCGGCATGTACTTCTCGCCGCGCTTGCCGCCGATCTGCTGGTGCACCACGTTGGTGCGGATGAACTCGATGACCAGCTCGCCCGCCGCCTGGACGCGCCCCGGCACGACCGAGGGCCTGCGCAGCATGAAGTAGCTGAAGGCCAGTACCAGGAGCACGCACAACACCAGCAGCACCGTGTACTTGGTGATGCCGGAGGTGCCCGGAATCCCGAAGCTCAGCCACGGCTCCGGAAAGAAGACCTCCGCGCCGGGCACGACTGAGTCGAATCCGCAGCCGTTGTCTCCGAAGAGATGGCAGCTCTCCTCCCCGGACGCGAGGAGGCGCGCTTCAGCACTCACGGCGAATCCTTTCGTCGTGACACAACTCAAACCTCGTTCGTGGTTGGGGGTGCCGCGCCGTCAGTGCGTGCGGCGGAGCACCGGAGTGGTTGGTCAGGATGGCAGCTCGAAGACGGCCGCGCCTATGCCGTTCCCACTGATCCGTGCGGCTCGCCGCTGGATAAGGACAGCGCCTGGATGGCGGCCCAGCCGATGCCAACCGAGACGAACATACCGTGCGGAAAGCCCATGATCGACGCGGGGCGATGCCCCGCGGCCCGGCAGCACTCGCCCCCGCGCCTTCGCGCGGCGGCGGACGCGGGCACGCGGGCCCCGAGGCCGGCGGGCGTCACGTTCCCTCCTCCGCGGGCTCCACGTACAGGATCTTCGCGGTGTTCAGCGCCCACAGGTGAGCGCCCATCCAGACCACGGTGCACGCCGAGGCCGTGATGGCGAAGGAGAGGTGGTTGAACACGGCGGCGTCGCCGAAAGCCACGAGCAGCACGCCGAGCAGCACGATCTTGGCGAGATACGTGCCCATGGCGGCTGGATACAAGTATTTCGGGTTCTTGTCCCCCGCCCACGTGACCACCAGGAAGCTCAGCCCGAAGAAGGCCAGCGCCAAGACCGTCCCCGAGACCGCGCCGAGGAGCCCCTGCGCACCCGATACCGTGCCCGCGACGGCCGTTGCCAGCGCACCTGCGACAGCGGTTGGAATCGCGGCGCCGCGGAGGATCCGGGCGTCGTGTCCCTTCATAGGCTCGGCTCCGGTAGTGGACGTGGGGGTGCTTGCTCGTGAAAGCTATCACAAGGATTCGGGCATCCGAGCACGGGTCACCCCTGCGGTCACCCCCGCCGCTCGCGCGGAGTCGAGATCACCGGCCGTCTATGCAGGTTGTCGAGTTTGTCGCCGCTGTTGGGTGAACGCGGGTCATGTGGCGTTCGGCTGGGTTCGACCTCCGGTTCCGGACGGGTTCACTGCGGGATGGGACCGGTGCGGGGCCGGCGCGGTTCCGTGCCGGCGGGGACCGCGGTCCGATGGAGCGGGGAAGCGACCGGCCGGGCGGCGGGGCGTGATCAGCATCTCGTTCCCCCTACTCCGCCGAAGCCGACGTCGTCGACGCGGAGCCGGCGGCCGCGGCCCGGGCGCGGGCGTCGCGCGCCCGGTTCCGGCGGCGCAGCCGCGGCAGGGTGATAAGGCCCACCGCGCACGCCGCCACCAGCAGCGTGACGGTCAGCACGACGAACGGGGTGTCGAAGACCGACAGCGACACCGACGCGAACGCGATGATCGCGGCCCACAGGTACATCAGCAGCACCGCGCGGGCGTGGGAGTGGCCCAGCTCCAGCAGCCGGTGGTGCAGGTGCTTCTTGTCGGGGGCGAACGGCGACTTCCCGGCCAGCGTGCGCCGCACGACCGCGAGCACCAGGTCGGCCAGGGGCAGCGCGATGACCAGCAGGGGGAGGAACACCGGTAGGAACAGCGCGATGCCGTGCACGCTCGTGCGGCCGTCGGGGTAGAACTGGCCGGTCACCGTGATGGTGATCGAGGTCAGCAGCAGTCCGAGCAGCATGGCGCCGGTATCGCCCATGAACACCCGGGCCGGGTTGAAGTTGTGCAGCAGGAAGCCGATACAGACGCCGGCCAGGATGATCGCGATCATGGCCGGGTAGGACTGCCGTTCGAATCCCTGGTCGACCGCCGCGACGTAGTAGTAGGCGAAGAACGCGAACGCCGAGATCGCCACGATCCCGGCGGCCAGGCCGTCGAGCCCGTCGGCGAAGTTCACGGCGTTGATGGTGACCACGATCAGCACGACCGAGACGAGCGACCCCAGCCACGGCCCGAGCGACAGCTGCGTGCCCGGAACCGGCAGCCAGAGCATCTGCACGCCCGACCACACCATGATCCCCGCCGCCGCGGTCTGGCCGGCGAGCTTGGGCACGGGACCCATCCCCCACCGGTCGTCGATGATTCCGATGACGACGATCAGGCCGCCGGCCAGCAGCAGTCCGCGCCAGGTGTTGTAGACGAAGACGTCCTGCAGGTGGGGCAACCGGTAGGAGATCAGCAGCGCCGCCGCGAAGCCGCCGTAGATGGCGATGCCGCCCATGCGCGGGATCGGCTCGGAGTGCACGTCGCGGTCGCGCACCGGGGGCACCGCGCCGAACGTGATCGCCGCACGCCGCACGAACGGGGTCAGCAGATAGGTGACCGCCAAGGCGATGACGAAGGTGAGCGCATACTCACGCACGGCGTGTCCGGTGCCTTCCTCGGATTGCGCGCCGACGGCGGGGGAGCCTGCGGAGGCGGTCGGCGTTTCGGCGCTGGGCTGACGGCTTCTGCTGCTGGTGCGGCCCCCGGGAGGGACGGGCCGCGAGCCGGCGATCGGCGGGACGGCGGTCGGCCACCGGCCGCCCTCGGAGGTGCGGGGCCGGTCGCGACCGCGGTGCGAGCGATGTCGGATACGGCTGCCGTTTCGGTGACCGCGGTGCAGTCGAAACTAGCACTACCCGCCGCAGGTGCGCGGCAATACGATTCGGCTACGCAGAGTGAGAAACGTGGGCGGCATCACAGTGCGTGCCCGTGCACCGGGCGCCCGTTGCCGCCGGCGCGGGCCCGGGCCCTCCCCCGGCGCGCGGGCGCGGGCAGGGCGGCGCGGCGCCTCCGCCCCGCGGCAAGTCGGAGGCCAAGCGGTCTTAGGAA
>NZ_BAAAQI010000025.1:0-52714 GCF_039531585.1 Streptomonospora arabica
TGCCAGCGCATCTGCGCGCTCAACGCCGCGATCTGGCACAACTGGCTGATCGGCGCCCCGGTCAAGCGGTCACTGATCGCCTACGACCACTGACCGGGACACACAACAACTCCCATCAACGATCTAGTCGGCCACGGCGGCCTCGCTCACCAGGTGGCGGGTGTGGTCGACCTCCCGGGTCGGCCCCTCCAGGCGCACGCGGGACGTGTGCCGCACCTCCTCGCACGAGGCCCGCAGGGACAGGTCGAGGTCCCCGGCCTCCACGATGCGCCGCCCGTCGGGAGCGGTGTAGGCGGCCAGGTCGGCCGGTACGGCGAACTCCACCCGCCGCTCCTGGCCCGGCTCCAGCTCCACCCGCACGTACCCGATGAGGCTGCACACCGGCCGGCTCACCCGGGCGACGGGGTCGCCCAGATAGAGCTGGACGACCTCGGTGCCGGCGCGCGCTCCCGTGTTGCGCACCGTGCAGCCCAGGGTGAAGGAGCCGTCGGTGGTGGTCGCGACCGGGTCGCCGGAGCCCGCGGGCCGCCCGTGCACCCGGAAGTCCGTCCACGCGAAGGAGGTGTAGGAGAGGCCGTGGCCGAAGGGGTGGAGCGCGGAGGGGTCGACCGTACTGACCTCGCTGCGCCGTGCCAGCGGCGGAGCCGGATAGGAGGAGGCGGGCTGGCCGCCGCCGTCCCGCGGCACCGCCAGAGGCAGTCGGCCGCTCGGGTTGACCCGTCCCGACAGCACGCCCGCCACCGCCGGGCCGCCCTCCTCGCCGGGGAAGAACGCCTGCACCACGGCCGCCGCCCGCTCGGCGAGGCCGCCCAGCGCGTAGGGGCGCCCGCTCATCACGACCAGCACCAGCGGGGTACCGGTCTCCAGCAGCGCCTCGACCAGCTCGTGCTGCACGCCCGGCAGCCGCAGGTCGGCGACGTCGCAGCCCTCGCCCGACGTCCCGCGGCCGAAGAGCCCGGCCCGGTCGCCGACCACGGCCACGCACACGTCCGCGGCCTCGGCGGCGGCAACGGCCTCGGCGATGCCGGAGGTCTCGGGGTCGTCCACACCGCAGCCGCGCCGGTGGTCCAGCACGGCGCCGCCCAGCTCGGCGCGCAGCCCCTCCAGCAATGTCGGCACCTCGATGCCGATCCCGACGTCGGGGTGGGAGGGACCGACGTGGGCGGGGAAGGAGTAGCAGCCCAGCATGGCCTCCGTGGAGTCGGCCAGCGGACCGACCACGGCCGTGCGGCGGCCGCCCGCCAGCGGCAGCGCGCCGGAGGGGTTGGCCAGCAGCACCACCGACTCCTCGGCCAGGCGGCGGGCCAGCGCGCGGTGCTCGGCCGGGTCCAGGTCGATGTCGACGTCGGCCGCCGCGTCGCCGCCCCGGCCCTCCGCCCCGGCGGACTCGGCGGACTCGGCGGGGAACGGCGTCCAGTCGGGGTCGAGCAGGCCCAGCTCGCACTTCTGGATGAGCACGCGCAGGGCGGCGCGGTCCACGAGGTCCTCGGACACGCGTCCGTCGCGCACGGCCTCCAGCAGCGGAGCGCCGTAGTTGCGCAGGGTCGGCAGCTCGATGTCGACGCCGGCCTCCAGCGCCGCGGCCGCGGCCTCCGCGCCCGACCCGGCGATGCCGTGCAGGGTCTGAAGGAAGGTGACGGCGAAGTAGTCGGAGACCACGGTGCCGGAGAAGCCCCACTCCTCGCGCAGGAGGTAGGTGAGCAGGCCGGGGTCGGCCGTTGCGGGCACGCCGTCGTTGGCGGTGTAGGAAGGCATCACCGATCCGGCGCCGCCCAGCGCGACCGCCATCTCGAAGGGGGGCAGCAGCAGGTCGGCGAACTCGCGCGTGCCCGCCGAGACCGGCGCAAGGTTGCGTCCGGCGCGCGAGGCGGAGTATCCGGCGAAGTGCTTGAGCGTGGCGACGACGCCCGTCGACTGCAGCCCGCGCACGTAGGCGGTGGCCACGGTGCCGACCAGGTAGGGGTCCTCGCCGATGGTCTCCTCGGTGCGGCCCCACCGCGGGTCCCGGCTGACGTCCAGCACCGGAGCGAGTCCCTGGTGGATGCCGACACGCCGCATCGAGGCGCCGATCTGGGCCGCCATCCGCTCCACGAGGTCGGTGTCGAAGGACGCTCCCCAGGCCAGCGGGGTCGGATAGACGGTCGCCTGCCAGGCCGCGAAGCCCGAGAGGCACTCCTCGTGCGCGATGGCGGGGATGTTGAACCGGTTGGCCGCCGCGATCTCCTTCTGGGAGTTGGCCAGCGCCTGCACCCCCATGGCCGGGGCGACGGGGGCGGTGCCGAAGGGGCGGGTGAGCTGGCCCAGGCCGTCGGCGATGACCTGGTGCCACTCGGGGGGTACCTCGGCCAGGTCGTGCTGGTGGGGGGCGACCCCCTCACCGGATCCGTCGGCGCCCACCCAGACTCCGTAGAGCTGGGCGACCTTCTCCTCTAAGGTCATGAGCCGGAGAACCTCGCCCGCCCGTTCGTCGGCCGGACGCGCGGCGTCCTGCCAGGGGGCGAGGTTGGAATGCGGCGACATATACCGTCCTTATTCATTGCGGAGTCCCGCGCGGGGCTCCGGTGGCTGTTGGTTCCGGTGGGGCGCGGTGGCGCCGGCGGCGGACCGCCGGCGCCCGTCGCCAGCTACTTTCCGCCGACGCCCATCAGGCCGCTGACCAGCGAGCGGCGGGCGACCAGGTAGACGATGAACAGGGGGACCGTCGCCAGCACGACCGCGGACAGCAGACCGGGGATGTCGACGCGGTACAGCCCCTGGAACTCGAACAGACCCAGGGTGATGACCCGCTTGTCCGCAGACTGGGTCAGGATCAGCGGGAACAGGAAGCCGTTCCAGGCCTGGAGCGCGGCGTAGACCGCGACCGTGCTGATGCCCGACCGGGAGAGCGGTACGACCAGCCGGAAGAACATGCGCACCGATCCCGCGCCGTCCAGCTCCATCGCCTCGTAGAGGTCGTCGGAGATGTCGCGCATGGACCCGGTCAGGATCAGGATGCACACCGGCAGGGCGAACGCCGCGGTCGGCAGCATGATGGCGGCCAGGGAGTCGTACAGGCCCATCTCGATGATGATCAGGTAGACGGGGATGATCACCGCCTGGTTCGGGATGGCCAGCCCCAGCAGGAAGACCCGGAACAGCGAGTTGGTCATCAGCGAGCGCGTGCGCACGATGGCATAGCCCGCGGTCACGGCCAGGGCCACGACGAGGGCGACCACCACCGCGGTCACCACGATCGTGTTGAGTACGAAGCCCGCCAGTCCGTTCTCGATCGCCCTGGCGTAGTTGTCCAGCGTCGGGTCCGACGGGATGGTCAGCGGGCCGGCCGCCCGGTACTCCGAGGTCTGCTGGAAGGTGGCCACCAGCAGGGCGTACAGCGGCACACCCACCACCAGCAGCCAGGCGAAGGCGCCCAGGCCCGCGACCGGGTTGGGGCGCTGGCGCCAGCTGCGCAGGCGCCTGCGCCTGTGCGGTCCGGCGGCGCGCGTAGGCGGGGTCTGCCGGCCGGCGGTGGCCGGAGAGGTCGCGGTCACATCCCCTCCCGGGTGCTGCGCATCGAGCCGAATCCGGTGAAGCGCACCATCAGCAGCGAGGCGAGGGTGGCCACGGCCACCAGCACGCAGGCCACGGCGCTGGCGTAGCCGTACTGGTAGTTCTCGAACCCGGCTTCGTACATCAGGTACGGCACGATCGTGGTGGCGTGCCCGGGGCCGCCTCCCGTGATGATCAGCACCGTGTCGAAGTAGGTCAGCGATCCCACGATCATCAGCACCGACGACGTGGTGATCGTGTTGCGCAGCTGAGGCAGGGTGATGTGCCAGAACGCGCGGTAGCGGCCGGCGCCGTCGATCTCGGAGGCCTGGTACAGCGACTCGGGGATCTGCCGGGCGCCGCCCTGGTACAGCAGGGTGTGCAGCGGGATGAACTGCCAGGCGCTGACGAACAGGATCACGATGAACGCCCCGGACTCGCTGCTGAGCAGGTCCAGTCCCGGAACCCCGACCAGGGGCCCGATCCGGGCGAGCGGGCCGAAGTTGGGGTCCAGCAGCGCCCGCCAGATGATGGCGATGGCGGCCGAGGACAGCAGCAGCGGCACGAAGAAGACCGCCGAGAGCACGGCTCGGTTGCGCTGGCGGCCCGACGCCCACACGCCGAGCAGCAGCGAGATCGGCGTCTGCACCGCCCAGCTCCCGATGGTCAGCATCAGGGTCAGGGCGATGGCCCGGTGCATGACGGAGTCGCCGAGCAGCCGCGTCCAGTTGGCGAACCCGACGAACTGAGGTGATCCCAGCCCTCCCCAGGTGGTCAGGGACAGATAGACCACCAGCACCATGGGCAGCACGGCGAACAGGCCGAAGAACAGCAGTGCGGGAAGCCCCCACCAGGCGCTGGGACGTCCCGCGCGCGGCGCCCCAGAGCGCGCACCGCCGCGACCGGCGGTGCGCGCCTGGGACCGGGCCGACGCGGGGCGTCCGCTCCGGTTGGGCGAGAGAACGCTCACTGGAGCGCCGCCACGTTGTCGACGAACTCCTCGGGCGTGATCTGCTTGTTGAACAGCTTCTCGATCTCGGTCACCATCGGCTCGGCCTGCGAGCGGGGCAGCGCCTGGTCCCAGGAGAGCTGGAAGGTGGGCGCGTCGCGGACCATCTGGTACTGGTAGGTCGCGAAGTCGGGGTTGGGCGAGTGCTTCTCGATCATCTCCTCGGCGTTGGTCGTCGTGGGGACCTCGCCGTTCTCGACCATGTCCTTGACGTAGGGGTCGCTGTAGGTCTGCTTGAGGAAGTCGACCTCGGCCTCGGTGTCGCCGTCGTCGGTGACGGAGAAGAAGTTCGTCGGGTTGCCGACGACGGCCTGGGGGTTGCCGTCGCCCTCGGGCAGCTCGGGGAACGCGGTGTAGCCCAGGTGCTCCTCGGCGAACTCGGGCGCGTCGGCCAGCTGCGTGGAGTACTCCCAGGAGCCCATCAGGTGCATGGCGGCCTTGCCCTCGGAGAGCAGGGCCGAGGCGGCGCCCTCCTCATAGCTCACCGAGGCGTAGTTGTCGCCGAACGCGCCGCGGTCGACGAGGTCCTGCACGGTCTCGGCCGCGTCCAGCACGGCCGGGTCGCGCCACCCTGCGGGGTCGCCGTTCTGGATGCGTTGGAAGACCTCGTGTCCGCCCTTGCGGTCGACCAGGTACTGCATCCACATCTGCTCGGTCCAGGGCGTGGCCCCGCCGAGGGCGAAGGGGGTGACGCCCTCCTCCTTGAACGTGTCGATCAGGTCGAGGATGTCCTGCCAGGTTTCGGGCGGCTTCGCGCCGGCCTCCTCGAAGACCTTCTCGTTGTAGAAGAGCATGACGGGCTGCGTGCCGCGCAGCGGGATGCCGTACTGGGTGTCGTTGACCTTGCCGGCCTCGAGGATGGAAGGGATGAACGCGTCCTCCATCTCGGGGTTCGCCTGCAGCGTCGCCCCCAGAGGCAGGAGCATCTCCTGCTCGATGTAGGGCTCGATGCTGCCGCCGCCCCAGTTGAAGAACATGTCGGGGGCCTGGCCCGAGCCCATGACCGTGCGCAGCTTGTCCTCGTAGCCGTCGCCGGGGACCTCCTGGATGACGGCCTTGGTGGAGTCGTGCTCCTGGTTGAACCGCTTCGCGGCGTTCTTCTGCACGACCGCGAGCGAGTCCTGGTACATGAGTACGTTCATCTCGCCGTCGCCGTCGCCGCCTCCGGAACCTCCGGAGCCGCCGCACGCGGTGGCGGTGAACAGGAGCAGCGCGAGTGCGCCAGCGGTGCCGGCCCTGTGGGGAGTCATGGCTACGTCCTATCGAAACTATCGGACAAGTTATCGCAATGCGTGCTGCCAGAATTTACGGCGCTGCCGTGACAAGCGTCAATAGTCCGCGAGAAGTTCGTCACCCTCCCGCTGCGGCACCATCGGGAGACGCCCAGTAAAATGCAGGCTTGTGACAGCAGAACCCGCCCCGATGCCCCAGGGCCCCGCCGGATCCGAGCCCGTGACGATCTCGAAAATTGCGGAGGCCGCAGGGGTATCCGTGCCGACGGTCTCCAAGGTCCTCAACGGGCGCGCCGACGTCGCGCCCGAAACCCGTGCGCGCGTCGAGGAGCTCATCCACCGGCACGGCTACCGCAGGCGCCGGGGCCCCGGCGCCGGGCGCTCGCCGACGATCGACCTCGTCTTCCACGAGCTGGACAGCGCGTGGGCGATAGAGGTCATCCGCGGCGTCGAGCGCATCGCCCGCGCCGAGGGCCTCAGCGTGGTGCTCTCGGAGTCCGGCGGCGAGCAGACCCCGCGCGACGCCTGGGTGGAGGCGGTCCTGGGGCGCCAGTCCACGGCCGCGATCCTGGTCTTCTCCGACCTGGCCCCCGACCAGCGGGCGCGGCTGACCGCCCGCAGCATCCCGTTCGTGGTCGTCGACCCGACCGGCGACACCGACGAGGCCGTGCCTTCCATCGGCTCGGCCAACTGGAACGGCGGCCTGGTGGCCACGCGCCACCTGATCGAGCTCGGCCACGAGCGCATCGCGGTGATCGGCGGGCCCACCGACGTGCTGTGCAGCCGGGCGCGCATCGACGGCTACCGCTCCGCGCTGGACGCGGCCGGCCTGCCGGTCGACCCCGGGCTGGTGCGCTCGGGCGACTTCCACATCGAGGGCGGCCACAACCACGGCCGCGACCTGCTCACCTCGCCCGACCCGCCCACGGCGATCTTCGCCGGCAGCGACCTCCAGGCCATGGGCCTGTACGAGGCGGCGCGCGAGCTCGGTGTGCGGATTCCCGAGGACCTGAGCGTGGTGGGCTACGACGACCTGCCGGTCGCGCGCTGGGTCGGTCCGCCGCTGACGACGGTGCGCCAGCCGCTGACCGAGATGGCCGAGGAGGCCACGCGCCTCGCGCTGATGCTCAGCCGCGGCCAGCAGCCGCCCAACCTGCGTCTGGACCTGGCCACCAACCTGGTGGTGCGGCAGAGTACGGCCCCGCCGCGGCACCGCTGAGGGACGAGCGGGGGGGGGGGGCGGCGCCGGTTCCCCGGGCGCCGCGCCGGGCGGTCAGCCGCACACAAGTACGAGGGGCGGGACCGCAGCCGTCCCGCCCCTCGTCATCGCGGCGCCCTCAAGGGGCGGGAGGGCGCCGTTCTCCAGGGATGGCTTCGTCGCGGCGGGGCCGCCGTCCCGGTCCGCCGGCCTGGAACCGGCCGCACGAGGCCGCAGTGATATGGATGCGGCCGGTCCCAGGGTCCGGGGCGACGCGCTGAGGCGTCGGTCTCCGCCTTCGGCGGGCGCCGCTGCGGGCGGCACCCGCCGAGGCGCGGGGGCGCAGGCGTGTCCGGGCGCAGGGGATCCGCCCGGAACCGCCTGCCGGAGGCGGGTGGAGCGCCGGCGCCGGCGTCCGCGCCGCTCCCGTCCGCCCCCGCGCGGTCGGCGTGCCACCGGGTTCGACAGCGCCCCGCGGACGGGGTGCGCGCACGCGCCGGCGGAGCCGGGCGCGGCTCGGGTCGGTCATGGCGCTTCCTCGCTGTCATGGATCGGTGGCCGGGGGTCGCCGGGCGGCCGCGTGCGCGTGCCCCGGCCCGAAGGGACGGGCCGCAGCGGACATGCGGGAGCGGTCGCGCCGGCGGCCCCGGCGGCGCGGGCGCGGGGCGCCGGGTCAGCCGCGGCGGGCGGCGTCCCGGCCCGGGGGGTCCGGGCGGGCGCCGCCCCGATCCGCCCGAGGGGGCGGCGGTGGCGGCGGCGCGGTGCGGTCGGCGGCAACGGCCGCTCCGGTCGGTGGGGGCGGAACGGCCGCGCGGCTGCGGCGACGGGATGGTCGGCCCACGGGGGTGTGCTCCCTTCGGGTCGTACACGTCCGGAACGGCGGCCACCTGCACTCCCGTTGGGAGCGCTCCCAGACGTGATGAATGTAACATGGTCGCCATAAGACACCAAGGGGTCACATAGCGAAATTAACTCGAAACTCGGAATCCGCACCTCAACGGGCCCGAACCGCCGGAGTCCCCGCCCTCTCCCCCGGCGCCGCTTCGGACGGGGCCGGCGCACCGCCGGGAGCCCTCCGCATCCGCGGTACCGGGTGCGGCTGCGGCGACGACCGTGCGGGCGCCCGCCCGGCGGGCCCCGTCCCGCGGCGGCTCGCTCAGTTTCGCGGCGGCGCGGTGCTGGTCCGGGCCACCAGCTCGCCCGGCGGCGCGGGCACGCGCCGGGATTCGCCGCCCGCGACCGCATCGAGCAGCAGCGAGGCCGCCAGGCGGCCGTGCTCGGACAGGTCGCGGCGGATCGCCGTCAGGGCCGGGCGCACCGCCTGGCAGAGCGGGGAGTCGTCCCAGGCCACGATGGACAGGTGGTCCGGGACGGCCACGCCCAGCTCCTGGGCCGCGCTCAGGCCCGCCACCGCCATCAGGTCGTTGTCGTAGACCAGCGCGGTCGGCGGCTCGGGACCGGCGAGCAGGTCGCGGGTGGCCTGCGCGCCGCGCTCGCCGGTGTAGTCGGTGTGCACCACGACGGGCGGCGGCAGGCCGTGCTCGTGCGCCGCACCGGCCAGCGCCTCGGTGCGCACGCCGGTGTGCACCAGGTTCTCGGGGCCGGCCACGCGGCCGATCCTGCGGTGGCCCAGCCCCGCGAGGTGGCGCACCGCCAGGCGCATGCAGCCGCCGTCGTCGGACCACACGCACGGCAGGCCGCCCGTGCCCTCGGGCCCGCCCACGGCCACCGCCGGGAGGCCCATCACCGTGAGCGCTCCCACCCGCGGGTCGTCGCGCACCAGATCCACCACCAGCACCCCGTCCACGCGGCGCTCGGCGTACCAGCGCCGATAGGTCGCCAGCTCGGGCGAGGTCTCGTCGACCGACTGCAGCATCAGCGCCGTGTCGCCGTCGGCAAGCTCCTCCTGGATGCCGGCGATGAAGCGCATGAAGAACGTCTCGACGCCGAGCACCATCGCCGGGCGGTCGATGATCAGGCCGATGGCGCCCGCCCGTCCGTCGGAGAGGGCGCGGGCGGCGCTGCTCGGCGCCCAGCCCAGGTCGCCGGCGATGCGCAGGATGCGGGTGCGGGTGGCCTCGGAAACCCCGGGGCGGCCGTTCAGGGCGCACGAGACCGCTCCCTTGGACACTCCCGCCGCCCTCGCGATGTCGACGATCGTCGGGCGCCTCATCGTCTGGTTCCCCCCGCCTGTGAGCGCGCCGCCGCACGTGGGGAACTTACCAGCTCGCACCGAATGCGGCCGGGCGGAGCGGAGGCCGTTCGCGGTCCGGAGGACCCGCGGGCGGAAGGGGCGCATGCGCGACACGGCGGCCGCAAACGGACAAGATTCCCGGCACATCGTGGACGGACTGGGATGATCGAGACGCGGCCCGTTCCGCGGCGCACCAGGCGGGCCGCCGGGCGCCGGACGCTCCGGCGCCCGGGAACCGGCAGCGAAAGAGGGCCCCATGGTCAAGCACCGAGCCCCGCGAACGCACCTCATGGCGGTAGGCGCAGGCCTGCTGCTCTTCGTCCTGCTGGCCGTGGTCGCCGTGCGGGCGACGGCCGGACCCACGCAGGCCGGCGGCGTCCCGCTGCGCGACCTCGCCGCCGAACACGGCATCCGCATCGGCGCCGCCGCCAACCCGTACCTGCTGGAGAGGAACCGCCACTACCGGGCGGTCCTGGGCGAGCAGTACGGCTCGCTGACGGCGGAGAACGTGATGAAGTGGGACACCCTGCAACCGGAGCGCGGTGTGTACGACTTCTCTCTGGCCGACACCCTGGTCGACTTCGCCGAGAAGCACGGCCAGGACATGCGCGGCCACACCCTGCTCTGGCACAACCAGAACCCGGAGTGGCTGTCCGAGGGACACTTCGGCCCCGATGAGCTGCGCTCGATCATGCACGACCACATCGAGACCGTCGTCGGCGACCACTTCAAGGGGCGGGTCTACGCCTGGGACGTGATCAACGAGCCGTTCCGCGACAGCGGCGGCGAGCTGCGCCGCAACCTGTGGCTGCGGACCCTGGGCAAGGACTACATCGCCGAGGCGCTGCGCACGGCCCATGCGGCCGACCCGGACGCGCGGCTCTACATCAACGACTTCAGCATCGAGGGCCGCAACGCCAAGAGCGACGCCCTCTACGAGCTGGCGAAGTCGCTGCTGGAGCAGGGCGTCCCGCTGCACGGCATCGGATTCCAGAGCCACCTGAGCGTCGGCGCCGTCCCCGACGACATGGTCGAGAACATGCGCAGGTTCACCGACCTCGGGCTGGAGGTCACCGTCACCGAGCTCGACATCAGCATCGACATGCCCGCCAGCGAGGAGGAGCTGCGCGCCCAGGCCGAGGACTACCGCACGGTCGTGCGCAACTGCCTGCAGGTCAGCAAATGCACCGGGGTCACTGTGTGGGGCGTGGGCGACGCCGACTCCTGGATCCCGTCCTGGTTCCCGGGCCAGGGCGCGGCGCTGCCCTTCGACCAGGACTACGCGCCCAAGCCCGCCTTCGGCGCCGTGCAGGAGGCGCTGAGCAAGGCCGGGTTCGGCGCAACGCCCACCGGCCCCGCGACTCCCACCGCCTCCGCAACGCCCGCCGGTCCCGCGGCTTCCGCCAACCCGGCAACACCCGCGGCCTCCGCGACACCCACCGGCCCGGCACCCACGGCCTCCACAACGCCCACCGGCCCCGGTACACGGTCGCCGGGATACTGACACCGGCTGTCAGGAGCACGCCGCATACTGGGGTGCATGCGTGCGAGCCGACTGGTCTCGCTGGTGCTGCTGCTGCAGAACCGCGGGCGGATGACCGCGGCCGAGCTGGCCTCGGCCCTGGAGGTCTCCGAACGGACGATCTACCGCGACACCGAGGCGCTGAGCGGTGCCGGCATCCCGCTCTACGCCGACCGCGGCGCTGGCGGCGGGTACCGCCTCCTCGACGGCTACCGGACCCGGCTGACCGGGCTGACCGCCGGCGAGGCCGACGCGCTGCTCCTGGCGGGCCTGCCCGATGCCGCCGCCCAGCTGGGGCTGGGAGCCGAGATGGCCGCGGCCGACCTCAAGCTGCTGGCGGCACTGCCGGAGGAGCTGCGCGAACGCGCCGAGCGCGTGCGGTCGCGCTTCCACCTGGACGCGCCGGGCTGGTGGCGGGCGACCGAGGAGACCCCGCACCTGAGCGCGATCGCCGCCGCGGTGTGGGACCAGCACACGATCGACGCCGCCTACCGCCGGTGGGACGGCGCCGAGGTGCGGCGGCGGCTCGACCCGCTGGGCGTCGTGCTCAAGGGGGGCACCTGGTACTTCCTCGCGCGCCCGCACCCCGACGAGGGCCGGCCCGCGCCCTCCGGCCCGCTCCGCCCGCGCACCTTCCGCGTCTCGCGGGTGTGCGGCCTCCAGGTGCGCGACGACGTCTTCGAGCGCCCCGCCGACTTCGACCTCGCCGCCTCGTGGGCGCAGTGGTCGCGGGAGTTCGAGGAGAGCCGGCACCGGTTGCGCACCCGCGTCCGGTTGACGCGCCGCGCCCTGGAGCTGATGCCCGCCCTGTCCTCCCCGATCACCGCCGCCGGCGCAGAAGGGCTGGAACCGGGCCCCGACGGCTGGTGCGAGGCCGAGCTCCTGGTCGAGTCGGTGGCGGTGGCCACCTCGGAGTTCGCGGCCTACGGCCCCGAGATCGAGGTGCTGGAGCCCGTTGAGCTGCGCTCGGCCCTGGCCGGCTGCCTGCGCGCCGCCGCCGCACTGTACTCGCGGTGAGCCCGGCGGAGGGCGCGCGGCGCCGGGCCGGACGCGTCGGCACCACCGGCGAAAGCCGGTTGACCCTCCAGTGAGGGGAGACTCCACGATGGCGGACATGGAAACGCAGGAAGGCCTGCACACCATCGGTGAGCTGGCCGCACGCACCGGACTGAGCGTCAAGGCGATCCGGTTCTACGCCGACGCGGGCGTCGTGCCGCCGACGGCGCGCAGCGCCGCGGGCTACCGGCTCTACGACGCCGAGGCCGCGGCCCGGCTGGACCTGGTGCGCACGCTGCGCGAGCTCGGGATCGACCTGGCGACGATCAGGGCGGTCCTGGGCCGCGAGGCCGACCTCGGCGAGGTGGCCGCCGCGCACGTGCGCTCGCTGGACGAGCGGATCCGGATGCTGCGCCTGCGCCGGGCGGTGCTGAGCACCGTCGCCCATCGCACGCCGACACAACGGGAGATCAGCCTCATGACCGACCTCGCCCGCCTGTCCGCCGAGGAGCGGCAGCGCATCATCGACGACTACCACGACGCCGTCTTCGGCGGCCTCGACCTGGACGAGGACTTCGTCGCCCACCAGCGCTCGGTGCGGGTGGAGCTGCCCGAGGAGCCCGGTCCCGAGCAGGTGGACGCCTGGGTCGAGCTTGCCGAACTGGTCCAGGACCCCGGCTTCCGGGAGCGGGTGCGGGACATGGCCCGAGCCCAGGAGCGCAGCAGAGCCGACGGCACCTTCGAGCGGTCCGCCGAGGGCGCCTCCCGGCTCGCCGAGCGCATCGCCGAATCGGTCGCCGCCGCCCGCGCCGCCGGTATCGCGCCCGACTCCGCCGAGGCCCGGCCCGTGGTCGACGAGCTGGTGGCCGCTGCGCTGGAGGGCGGGGCCGCCGACACCCCGGCCGAGCGGCGCCGCCTGGCCGACGGGTACGCCGTGTTCACCGACCGCCGTGTCGAGCGCTACTGGAAGCTCATGGGCGTGATCAACGGCTGGCCCGCGTTCGAGCCGCGGGTGCCCGAGTGGGAGTGGTTCATCGCGGCGCTGCGCGCGAGCGCCGAGGCCGCGTAGCACCCCGGCGCGGGGCCGCGCCCCGCGGCCCCGCGCCTCAGCCCCAGAAGCCGTAGTAGTAGAGCATCCCGTTCGTGCCGGCGATGACGGCCAGCGCCAGCGCGGAGCCGACCACGTAGCCGGTGCGCAGCGAGCGGATGAGGAACTCGGCGCCCACGATGTTGTTCAGCAGGAAGTAGCCCAGGTACATGGCGTGGAAGAACCCGTCGAGGGTGAAGACGCCCGGGTAGTACCACCCCTGGCCGCTCCACATGCCCGACTCGGTGGTGAACCACTGCCAGGCGTAGGAGACGCCCGTTCCCAGCGGTATCTGGATGAGCGGGATGATCAGCAGCGGCAGCAGCTTGGCGAAGCTCCACAGGCTGGGCTGGTCGGCATGGCGGGCCTGCGCCTGGGCGCGGCGGGCGGCCTCCTGCTCGGCCCGCACGCGCTCGCGGTGCGCGCGCTCGGCCTCCTGCCTGCGGCGCTGCTCCTCACGCTGCTGCTCGCGCTGCTGCTGCTCCTCGCGCTGCCGGCGGAGCTCCTCGTCGCGGCGGCGCTGCTCGTCCTGGGACTGCCGGCCGCCGCCGTAGGCGTCTCCGGCGCCGCCGCGGTACATGCCGGCATAGGGGTCGTCCTGGGCCGGAGGCATCGCGGCGGTCGGGGGATGCTGCCGGCCGCCGGTGCCGTAAGCGGATGTCGGGGCGGGGCCCTGCTGGTCGTAGGCGCGGGTGTGCTGCCCGTAGGCCGCGGTGGAGGCGGCCTGGTCGTAGGCGCGCGTCTGGTCCGGCCGCGGGCCGTCGGGGTGGTAGGGCGGCGGGTGCTGGGAGGTACCGCCCGCCCCGCCGGCCCCCATGACGGAGGTGGCGTCGGCGCCGCCCTGCCCGGCGGCCCGGGTCGCCGCGTCGTCGCCGAGGGCGGAGGCCGCCGCCGCGCCGGCCGCGGCGCCGGCGGCCGCTCCGCCGAGCACGGAGGTCGACCCGCCGGTGTCGGCGCCGTCGGTGGTGCCCGCGCCGCTCAGCGCGGAGTTGGTCCGGGCGACCTGCTCGCGCACACCGCGCATGACCTGGGCGGGCAGCCAGGACTCGCCGATGGGGATGTCGCCGATCGCGTCGAGCAACTGGCCCGGCGAGGGCCGTCCCCGCGCGTCCTTGGCCAGGCAGGCCGAGACCAGGCGCTGGAGCTGGGCGGGCACCGCTGAGAGGTCGGGGTCGTGCTGCATGACGCGCATGACCAGGGTGGGCATGGCGCCCTCGCCGAAGGGCCCCACGCCGCCGGCCGCGTAGACCAGCACCGCGCCGAAGGCGAAGATGTCGCTGCCGGCGGTGAGGTGCTCGCCTTGGATCTGCTCCGGCGACATGAAACCGGGCGTTCCGATGACCGACTGGGTGGCGGCGGTGCCTTCGCTGGCGCGGGCGATGCCGAAGTCGATGACGCGCGGCCCGTCCTCGGCCAGCAGCACGTTGCCCGGCTTGAGGTCGCGGTGGATCAGTCCGACGCGGTGGATCTCGCCCAGGGCCTCGGCCAGGCCCGCCGCCAGCACGCGCAGCGTGTGCTCGGGCAGCCCGCCGTAGCTGCGCACGGCCTCGTCCAACGGCAGCGAGGGCACGTAGGAGGTCACCAGCCAGGGGACCTGGTCGTCGGGGTCGGCGTCGATGACCGGGGCGGTGAACGCACCGCTGACCTGGCGCGCGGCGGTGACCTCGCGGGCGAAGCGATCGCGGAAGGAGGTGTCGGTCGCCAGGTGGGGGTGGATGCGCTTCACCGCGACCGGGCGGCCGCCCGCTGACCGTCCGAAGTACACCTGCCCCATGCCCCCGGCACCCAGCCGGCTGATCAGCCGGTACCGGCCGATGCGCTCCGGGTCGCCGTGCTCCAACGGACCCACGTCCGTACCTCCGCTTTCGCGCTCTCTCGATGGGTGGCCCGATCCCTGCGATCGTAGCCGCACCGGGTGCGGTCCCGCCCCGCTCCGCCGGCGCCCGACCGCGGCCGGCGGGCGGGCGCGCCGCCGTCTCAGGTGCAGGCTGGAGCCTGCGCCTCGGTCGGCGTTCAGTCTAGGGGGTGGGCGCGTCACCACAGGCGCCTTTACATCGTAGATTATTCTGAGTGTCGCCCGGCACGGCCGCGGTCTCGGCGCCCGCGCGGCCCGGTACCGCGTCGCCGCGCCCTCCGGCACGGCCTACGCTGCGGGTATGGCGCAATTCCTTCCTCCCGAGCAGTGGTTCGCCTCGTTGCCCACGGCCTATCTGGCCGCATTCGGGCTGATCACCGACGAATTCGGCCGCGTACTGCTGGTCGATCCCAACTACCGCGACCACTGGACACTGCCGGGCGGGGTCGTCGAGGACGGCGAGGCCCCGCATCTGGCCTGCGAGCGCGAGGTCGCCGAGGAGGTGGGGCTGAGCCGCACCGCCGGCACGCTGCTGTCCGTGCAGTGGAGCGCGCCCCGGGGCGCCCGCCCCAAGCCGTTCCTGTCGTTCGTCTTCGACTGCGGCTCGGTGGACGCGGGCGTGCCCATCACGCTGCAGGAGGAGGAGCTCGACGACTTCGCCTTCGTCGCACCCGATGCCGCGCCCGGCCTGCTGCACCCCGCCCTGGCGCCCCGGCTGACCGGCGCCCTCAAGGCCCGCCGCGAGGGCGCGACGGTCTACGTGCCCTAGACGGCATGCAGGGAGGGTTCGCGCGAAGGGCGCCGGTCCGGCCCCGGGGGCCGAGGGGCGCGCACCCGGCGGCGCTCAGGCGCGAGGGTGCAGCCGGACGAACGGCAGTTCGCGCCCCGCGGCCCGGAAGTCCTCCTCCGACCCGTCGAGCACGAAGCCCATCATCCGCGCCAGCCGCACAGCGGCGCGCGGGTGGCGGCGGGCGTAGCCGACGAAGAACCCGGCGCCCTCGTCTGCGGCCGGCGGCTCGGCCTCCGCCGCGAAGCGCCGCGCGCCCACTTGGACGAGCACTCGCGGATGCGCGAGTACGTTGCGGTACCAGTCGGCGCGCGGGCCGAACCCGGAGCAGACGACGTAGGCGCCGCCGGGTGTGCGGTCGACGACCTCCAGAACGGTCCGCCGGCGGCGCCCGGACGTCCGCCCGACGTGGTTGAGCAGCAGGAACCGACCGCCGAGCAGCGGCCCCAGGCCCCATCGGTACAGGTGGACCGGCGCGCGGAACAGCAGCCGGGCCGCTCCGGTGGGCGGCTGCGGGCGGTCGGCGATCTCCATCGCGGCCCCTCTTCCGGTTTCGTGGTCGTTGACTCGGTCGTCGCGCCGACCGCTTCCCGGCCGCCGGCGCCGGCACTCAGTCCGCGCCCTCCAGGAGGTCGCGCAGCGCCTCCGAAGCGGCGCCGACCGGCACCTCGCGGTCGGCCATCACGTGCAGCACCAGCCCGTCGAGCAGCGCGGTCACCAGGACGGCCGCCCCGGTGCAGCGCCGCGGCCCCCAGTGGGGATACAGCGCGGCGACGCGATCGGCGATCCGGCCGCGCGCCTCGCGCAGCTCGTCGCGCAGCACGTCGCACAGGTCGGGTTCGCGCTGGGCGCCGACGACGAGTTCCACGGCGATGCGCATGGCCCGGTCGTCGTCGGTCGATGCGGGGATGATCCGGGCCAGCTCGTCCAGCACCTCGCCGACGCTCGCCCGCTCCAGCAGCGCCTCGGCGAAGGGCTCCAGGACCTGCTCGGTGCCGGCCCTGGCCACGTCGCGCCGCAGCCCGGCCAGGCCGCCGAAGTGGTAGTGGATCAGTCCGGTGTTGGCCCCGCTGCGCTCGGCCACGGCCCGCGCCGTGATGGCGGGCCAACCTCCCTCGGCGAGCAGGTCCAGCCCGGCTGCCACCAACTGCTCGCGGCGCCGCGCCCCTCGACCCGAAGTTGCACGATCGGCTAAGTTAGCCATGTGGCCAAGTTACCGCACCCGCAGCGCCGACCGCGACCTCGCACGGCCGGCACGTGCCTCGGCCCCGCCCGCACCACCATGTCGGCATCCGGTTTCCAGCGCAGCCAGGGGGCGCGTCAATGCTCTCCACCACCGAACTCCGCTTCGCCGCACGTCTGCGCATCCAGCGCGGCCTGACCTTGTTCTTCGCCCAGACCGGCGACGCCTTCAGCCGCGTCGACCACTGGCCCTGGCGCCTCGACCCCTATCCCGTCTACGCGCGGATGCACGCCGGGGAGCCCGTCCAGCGCAGCCGCGTCGGCGTGCTGACGATCGCCTCCCACGAGACCGCCCGCGGCGTGCTGCGCGACCGGCGCATCGGCGTGCGGCCCGTCGGCGAGTATCCGCTGCCCGACTTCGACCTGCTCGACCTGTCGTTTTTGCAGCGCGACGAGCCCGACCACGCCCGGCTGCGCGCCTTGGCGCGGCCCGCCTTCTCGCCGCGCCGGATGGCGGCGTACCGGCCGATGGTGCAGACCGTCGCCGACCGGCTGCTGGACGCGGTCGAACCGCGCGGCCGCTTCGACCTGATGCGCGACTTCGCCGCACCGCTGCCGATCGCGGTCATCACCGAGCTGCTCGGGATCGAGGGCGCCGACAGCGAGCGGTTCCTCCACTACGGCAACACGCTGGGCGCCTCGCTGGACGGCGCGCGCAGCCTGCGCCGGTACCGCGAGCTCATGCGGGCCTCGGCCGAGATCGACGCGATGTTCGGCAGGCTCGTCGAGGAGCGCCGCCGCGACCCCCGCGACGACATCGTCAGCGACCTGGTCTCCGCCGTGGACGACGAGCGGATGACCGCGCAGGAGCTGCACGCCATGGCGCAGCTGCTGCTCGTGGCCGGGTTCGAGACCACGGTGAACCTCATCGGAAACGCGGTGGCCGCGCTGATGGTCCACCGCGACCAGTGGGAGGCCCTGCGCGCCGATCCCGGGCTGGCACCCCGGGCGGTCGAGGAGGCGCTGCGCTACGACTCCCCCGTCCAACTGGTCGGCCGCTTCCCCCACGAGGACGTCGAGATCGCCGGGCGCGCCGTCCGGCGCGACACCCCGATGCTGGTGCTGGTCGGGGCGGCCGGGCGCGACCCGGCGGTCTTCCCCGATCCGGCGCGGTTCGACCTCACCCGAGAGAACGCGGGCGAGCACCTGTCCTTCTCCGGGGGCGCGCACTACTGCCTCGGCGCGCCGCTGGCCCGGTTGGAGGGGGACATCGCGCTGCGCACACTCGTGCGGCGCTTCCCCGACCTGCGGGCCGCGGAAGCGCCGCGGCGGCGCCGGACGACCACGATCCGCGGCCTGGCGCGGTTCCCCGTTCACGCGGGAGCGGGCTCGCGCCCGGTCTCGGCCTGAGGCGGCAGCGCACCGCCGACCGTCTCCGCCCCCCACCCCCGCGGAGGCGGCCGGCCCGCCCGGCACCGGACCGGCGCGCGTGCCGCTAGTTCGCCGGTGCGGGGGACGGACGCGCCGCACCGCGTCCGCAGTCGGCGCAGGCGCCGCGGCGGCGCAGGTGGTAGGCGAGCGCGGCGGCGGCAAGGGCCGCGCCCCAGACCGGGAAGAGCACGGCGATGAGGCCCGCCAGCACCGCGGCCCCGAACGGACCGCTCGCATCCGCGGCACCGCCGGCCATGGCGGCATAGCCCGAGACCATCGCGATGCCGCCGACGAACACCAGCACCGCCACGACGCAGGCGGGGACCACGGCCAGCGCGACCGGGACTCGCCGGCCGGCGAGTCCCGGCACCCAGCGGGGGAAGACCTCGCCCCAGCGCTGGACCAGCCCGAGCGTCAGCACGGCGCCGACGGTGGCGAAGCCCGCAAGGAACGCGCCCGAGGTCCACGAGCCGTCGGCCTGGCCCTCGCGCAGGAACTCCCGGGTGATCCCGATCGGGATGCCCAGCCACCAGGCGAACCGGGTGGCGGCGTAGAGCAGCGGCGGCGCCATCGCGACGTACACCGCGACGCTCCCCCACCGCGCCGCGGCGGCGGGCGAGGTCCACCCGTGCGCCCGGCCGGTGCGCCCGCAGTGCACGCACCCGCCCCTGCTGCGCCGCGCGTAGGCCAGGGCGGCCGCCGCCCAGAGGAGCCCGCCGGCCAGGCAGACCACCTGGTGCAGCATGTCCCGGGTCAGCGCCTGGGCCAGGAACACCGCGCCCACGTCGCTGCCGGCCACCACGCCGACCAGTCCGTAGGGCACATAGCCCAGAAGCATCAGCAGGCGGACGTCGATCATGCAGAGCAGCAGCAGTGCCGCGACCAGTGCGCCCGCGGCGACGAGCAGACGCCGCCCGGTGCGCACGCCCTTCAGCATGGTCGCGCCCACCGCCGCGGCGGGCAGGCCCGCCAGCAGCACCGCCGCCCACGCCGGTCCCGGGCCGAAGCGGGCGGCCAGCGGACCCAGCGACGGGTCGCCGGCGGCCTCCACGGGCGGGTCTCCCGCGGTCAGCGCCCAGAGCAGCGCCACCAGCGCATATCCCAGCGACCACAGCGGCGCCGCCACCGGCGTCCAGCGCAGCCACCCGCGCGGGCGGCTGCGCGCGCCCCCGCCCGCGGACCCGTTCCCGGATCGTTCCGTCGTCATCGCGCTCTCCCTCACTCCGGCGGCCGAGCGGCCGCACCGGTTGCCGAGGGCTCCCACTCTCGCCGGGGGCGGCGCCGCCGGGCCTCCCCCCGCAGAGCGGACCGCCGCCGCCGGCCTCCCCTCTGCGGGGGAGGAGCGGCGGCGGCTCTGCGCAGCGCGTTCGCGGCGCCCGGCCGGGCCGGCGCCGGTCGGGGCACGCGGCGGGTCGGGCCGACCCGAGCGCGGGTCAGCCGCCGGCCACCGACGGGAGGACGCGGACCTCCGTGCCGTCGGCGACGGGCGTGTCGAGGCCGCCGACGGCGCGGCACTCGTCGGAGTCGACGAAGACGTTGACGTAGCGGCGCAGGCGGCCCTGCTCGTCGCGGATCCGGCGGTCGAGCCCCGGGTAGCGGCGGGCGAGCTCGTCGAGGACGGCGCGCAGGGTGGGCGCGGAGTCCGGCGGGGCGGCGGTGGGCGCCGCTGCGCCGGCGGGCGCCGCGGCACCGAGCGCGATGTCGACGCGGGAGGCTCCCCCGGCGTCGCTCTGCAGGACCTGCGGGAGGACGACCGTCACACCCATGGCTCACACCTCCGTCGCGCGGACGCAGAGCACGTCGGGCAGGTGCGCGGCCACCTGCGTCCACTCGCCGCCGGAGTCGGTGGTGCAGTAGACGTCGCCGCTGCGGGTGCCGAAGTAGAAGCCGGGGTCGGCGGCGCCGTCGGTGCAGGCGCCGTCGCGCAGCACGATCCCGTAGTAGGGGTCCTCGGGCAGCCCCTTGGCGGCCGGCCGCCAGCTGCGGCCCGCGTCGTCGGTGCGGTAGACGGCCAGGTGGTCGTCGGGGGGCAGGTGCACCTCCTGGCTGACCACCGGGAACACGTATCCCGACCCGGGGATGTGCGGATGGGTGACGAAGGAGAACCCGAAGTCGGTGGGCAGGCCGTCGGCGATCGGGGTCCAGCCCGAGGCGGGGTCCGTGCTGCGGAAGACGCCGTGGTGGTTCTGGGCGTAGAACTCGCCGTCGCTGCCGACCGCGACCTTGTGCACGCACTGGCCGTACTCGGGGTACTCCTCGGGCAGGAAGACGGCGGTGATGCCGTGGTTGGCCGGGTTCCAGGCGGTGCCGCCGTCGCGGGACTGGTACACCCCGCCGGTGGACATGGCCACGGTCATGGCCCGCGGGTCGGTGCCGTCGGCGCTGACCCGCCCGGGGATCACGGTGTGGATCGCGGCCCCGCCCGCGCCGGGCCACCAGTCGCCGCGGTGGGGGTGGTCCCACAGGCCGCGCACCAGCTCGAAGCTCTCGCCGCCGTCGGTCGAGCGGAACAGCGCGGTGGGCTCGACCCCGGCGTAGACGGTGCCGGGCTCGTCGCCGAAGGCGAGCTGCCACACCCGGGTGAAGGTGGCGTCGACGTCCTCGGGGAACGCGATCGGCGCCCGGTCCGGCTCGTGCCAGGTGGCGCCGAGGTCGTCGCTGGACCACACGCTGGGCCCGAAGTGGGAGCTCTCGGCTCCGACCAGGATCCGCCGCGTGCCGGGCTCGATGCCCACCGCGTAGATGCCGGCCATGTTGGCGTAGTCCGCGCTGTCCAGGCGGTGCGGGCCGCGCATCCGCCAGGTGCGGCGGTCCTCGGCGGTTGCGGTGAACAGGCCCTTGCGTGTCCCGATGACCAGGAGATACGTCATGATCGCCCCAAGAGGTGAGTGCTCGGCAGGCAGTGGAGAACGTGGGCGGGCGCACCGTGGTCGGCGGCCCGCCGGGTGGTCGCGCGCCGCCGCGGGACTGCGCCTGCAAGGCGGCGGGTGTGACCCAGAGCATACCGGAGGCGGAGTAAAATTCGTACAAGTGTTCGCCGCGTGTCGTTGACGGAGCGGTGGCGCCGAGGGCGCCGATGTGGGCACCGACCGGGCCCGCGCGGGCGGCGGAGCACCCTCCGGCCGACCCGCCGGCGCGGGCCGCGCCGCCGCTACCAGCCGCACCCGCCGCCTCACGCAGCGCCCTATCGGTGAAATCACCAGTGTGTCCCCGGTCACCTGTCGACAGGATCGAGCGCTGTGTAACTTGAGGGCGTGCCCACAGCGAATCCCCCGCCGACTCCCGGAATCCGCCTCCGGGGCCGGGAGTCGGAGCAGCGGATGCTCACCGACGCCCTGGACGGCGCCCGCGCCGGCCAAGGCGCGGCACTGCTGGTCTGCGGGGGCCCGGGCATCGGCAAGACCGCCCTGCTCGACCACGCCTGCGAGGTGGCGCGCACGCCGCAGGTCAACCGCAGCCGGGCGCCGCAGGACGCCGTGGTCCTCAAGGGCGCGATGGTGCTCAGCTCGGCCGGCACCGAGTCCGAGTCGGCGATGCCCTTCGCCGGCCTGCAGCGCCTGCTGCGCCCGGTCGCCGATCGCATCGGCGAACTGCCGGCGCATCAGGCCGCGGCCATCGAGCAGGCGATGGAGACCGGACGCGTGGCCGAGAGCGACCGCTTCCCGCTCTCCATCGGAGTGCTGCGGACGCTGTGCCTGCTGGGCCACTCCGCTCCCCTGCTGGTCTGCGTCGACGACGCCCACCTGATGGACTCCGCGTCCCTGGACGCGCTGGCCTTCGCCGCGCGCCGGCTGGGCACCGACCCGGTGGCGGTGGTCTTCGCGGCTCGCGACGACGCGCCCAAGTCGGCGGTGCCCGGAATCCCGGCCGCGACCCTGAGCCCGCTCTCCGACGCGGCCGTCAGCGAGGTCCTCGGCGACGCCGCGCCCGGCGGTATCGCCGCCGGGGTCCGCGCCGAACTGGTGCGCGCCAGCCACGGCAACCCGCTGGCCGCCCGCGGTTTCGCGGCGGCGCTCTCCCGCGACCAGCTCTCGGGCGCCCGGTCCCTGCCGCGCACCCTGCCGCTGCCGGCGCGGCTGCGCGGCGCCTACGCACCGCGGCTGGAGCATCTGCCCGAGCCGACCCGCCACCTGCTGCTCCTGGCCTCGGCCGACCCCGACTGCGGCGCCGACGACCTCGTGCGCGCCGCGGGGCGGCCGGAGACGACCGTGGGCGACCTCGAGCCCGCCGAGAACGCCGGGCTGGTGCGCATCGACGGCGCCCGGGTGGTCTTCACCGACCCGCTGCTGCGCACGGCCGCCTACCAGGCCGCCCCGGTGGTGCGGCGCCGCGCCGCCCACGCCCGCCTGGCCCGCGTCGTCGACCCCAAGCGCGAGCCCTCGCGCTACGCCCGCCACCGTGCCGCGGCCGCCGAGGGGCCCGACTCCGAGCTGGCGGCCGAGCTGGCCGCGGCGGCCGACACCGCCAAGGAGCTCAACGGCCACTCGGTGGCCTCGGCCGCGCTAGAGCAGGCCGCCGAGCTGACCCCGATCCCCCGGCTGCGGGCGTGCCGGCTGTCCACGGCGGCCCAGGACGCGTGGCTGTCGGGAATGCCCGAGCGGGCCTCGGAGCTGCTGGAGCGCGCCGAGCCCGACGCGGTCTCCCCCCGCCAGGCCGGCGTGCTGGAGCTGATCCGCGGCCAGGTCCGGCTGCGCGAGGGCAACGCGATCGACACCGCCGACGCCCTGCTGTCCACCGCCGAGCAGCTGCTGCCCCACGACCGCGAGCTGGCGGTGCGCTCGCTGATGCGCGCCGCCGACGCCGCGTCGTTCGCGGGCGACCCGGTGCGCCACGCCGCGGCGGCGCGCCGGCTGGCGCCGCTGGCCCGCGACAACGACCCGCCGGCCATGCGGCTGGCGTTCGCCTACATGGAGGGTTGCGCGCTCAGCTTCGCCGGCGACTACGCGGGCGCGGTCGAGCCGCTGCGGCGCGCCACCGACCTGGCCGAGGAGGTCGACACCCCGGCCGAGCTGATCTGGGCGAGCATCGCCGGACTGCGGCTGGGCGACGCGCCGCTGGTGCACGCGCTGGCGACCCGCGCGGTGGCGGTGGCCCGGCGCCGGGGCGCGCTGGCGGTCGTGCCCCAGGCGCTGGAGTTCCTCGTCTACTCGGAGTTCTGGAGCGGCAGGTTCCCCTCGGGTATCGGCAACTGCATGACGGGCCTGCGGCTGGCCCGCGAGACCGGCCAGCGCAACTGCGCCACCCACCACCTCGCCGCGCTGAGCCTGCTCGCCGCCATCCAGGGCGACTCCGAGACCTGCCACGAACGGGCGCGCGCCGTGGCCGAGCGATCGTGCGAGAACAGCCTGGGCCTGCCGATCGCGCTCAGCTCGTGGGCCCTGGCCCTGCTGGAGCTGGCCCAGGGCGACGCCCACAGCGCGTTCTCGCGGCTGCGCGTGCTCAACCACGCCGGTGCGGGCTACGGCCACCCGACGATGCGGCTGCTGACCGCGCCGGTGTTCGTCGAGGCCTGCGTGCGCACCGGCGAGCACGGCCGCGCCGAGGTCGCGCTGGCGCCCTTCGAGGCGTGGGCCGATGCGACCGGCAGCCTGAGCAGCCAGGCGGTCGCGGCGCGCTGCCGGGGCCTGCTGGCCGCCCCGGACGAGGCCGCCGACCTCTTCGAGGAGGCGCTGCGGCTGCACCGGGCGTGCGGCGACGACGACGTGGAGCGGGCCCGCACCGCGCTGCTGTACGGAACGACGCTGCGCCGCAACCGCTTCCCCGGCCGCGCGCGCGAGCACCTGCGCGAGGCGCTGGAGACCTTCGAATGGATCGGCGCGCGGCTGTGGGTGGAGCAGGCCCGCGGCGAGCTGCGGGCGATCGGCGACCCCGAGCCCGCGGCCGGCTCCGACCGGGTCGACCGCGGTCTGACCACCCAGCAGCACCAGATCGCGCTGCTGGTGTCCGAAGGGGCCACCAACCGCGAGGTGGCCGCGCACATGTTCATCAGCCCCCGCACCGTCGAACACCACTTACGCGGGATCTTCCGCAAGCTCAACATCCGCTCGCGGGTGGACCTGGCCCGCATGTTCCGCTGAGAACCGCGCGGGTCCGTGGGCGCACCCCGCGGGGTGCGCCCACGGACCCCGCGACCGTCCCTCGAACCACGACCCGCCGCACCCTCCGCAGCGGCGGACGACTACCCCCTACATGCCAACCGGTCGGTATCGCAGCGGACTCCGACCCCGGCACGGAAAGCAGAGCGCATGAGACCCACAACGCCGGACCCCCTGCTCACCGCCGAGGGGGTGACCGTGCGCTTCGGCGGCCTGACAGCCCTCAACGACGTGGGGCTGTCGGTGGCGCCCGGCAGCGTCGTCGGGCTGATCGGGCCCAACGGCGCCGGGAAGACGACGCTGTTCAACGTCGTCTCCGGCGTCCTGCGCCCGCAGAGCGGCTCCGTCTCCTGGAAGGGCCGCCGGCTGCGCCGGCACCGCCCCCACCACCTCGCCGACCTGGGCATCGCCCGCACGCTGCAGGGCCTCAACCTGTTCCCCGGGCTCTCGGCGCTGGACAACGTCATGGTCGGCGCCGACCGGCTCTGCCGCGGGGGCGCGTTCGCCATGCTCACCGGCCTGGGCCGCTACCACTCCGACGAGCGGCGGCTGCGCGAGCGGGCGATGGCCGCACTGGCGGAGTTCGGCGCCGCCCATGCCGCCCGGGCGATGCCGGGCACCCTGCCCTTCGGCGTGCAGAAGCGCGTGGCGCTGGCCCGCGCGGTGGTCGCCGAACCCGAGCTGCTGCTGCTCGACGAGCCCGCCGGCGGCCTGTCCGGCGAGGACATGGCCGCCCTGGCCGCGGCCGTCAAGTCCTTCGGCTCGCGCATGGGCGTGCTGCTGGTCGAACACCACATGGACCTGGTGATGGACGTCTGCGACCACATCGTGGTGCTGGACTTCGGCGAGGTGATCGCCGCGGGACCGCCCGAGCGCATCCGGTCCGACCCCGCGGTGGCCGAGGCCTACCTGGGCGAGCCCGAGGAGGCGGGTACCGATGGCTGAACGGCCGATGCTCAGCGTGGAGGGGCTCACCGCCTGCTACGGCGCGGTGACCGCGCTCAACGGGGTGAGCATGAGCGTGCCCCGCGGCGGCATCTGCGCGGTACTGGGCGCCAACGGGGCCGGCAAGACGACGCTGCTGCGCACGCTCAGCGGCCTCAAGCGCGCCGAGTCCGGCCGGGTACTGCTGGACGGCGCCGACATCACCCGGCTACCGGCCGAGCGCCACGTCCGCCACGGCCTGGCGCACGTGCCCGAAGGCGGCGGCGTCATCGCCGAGCTGACCGTGGAGGAGAACCTGCGCCTGGGCGGGCTGTGGCGCGCGGGCCGGCGCGACCGCGCCCGGAGCGCCGCCGAGGTGCTGGAGCTGTTCCCCCCGCTGCGCGAGCGGGTGTCGCGCCCGGCCGCCACGCTCTCGGGCGGTGAGCGCCAGATGCTCGCGCTGGGGCGGGCGCTCATGGCCCGCCCGCGGGTGCTGCTGCTGGACGAGCCCTCGCTGGGTCTGGCGCCGCTGGTCACCCGGCAGATCATGCGGATGCTGCTGGACCTGCGGGCCGAACGCGAGCTGACGGTGGTGCTGGTCGAGCAGAACGCCCGCAGTGCGCTGTCGGTCTCCGACCACGGCCTCGTGCTCAACCAGGGCGAGGTCGCCATGGCCGAGGACGCCGGCCGGCTGCTGGCCGACGACCGCATGCGCCACGCCTACCTGGGCTTTTAGAAGAGGGAGATCCGTGGACCACTTCATCGACCTGACATTGAGCGGTCTGTCCGCGGGCGCGGTCTACGCGGCGCTCGCACTGTCGCTGGTCATCATCTACCAGGCCACCCGCGTGGTGAACTTCGCGCAGCCGGCGCTGGCGCTGATCTCGGTCTACATCGCCTACACGGTCTCGCAGGCCACCGGCAGCTACTGGCTGGGGTTCGGCGCCGCCCTGGCGACCGGGCTGGTGCTCGGCGCCGCCACCGAGCGGCTGCTGATCCGCCCGGTGCACGGGCGCTCCCCGCTCAGCGCCATCATCGTCACGCTGGGCCTGCTGCTGGTCCTGCAGGGGTTGGCGGGGATGATCTGGAGCAACGAGCCGCACTCGTTCTCCTACCCGCTGGGCTTTCGCGGCCGGTTCTCGCCCTCCGACTGGTTCGCGCTGGCCTCGGTGGGCGGCGCGGCGCTGCTGCTGTTCGGGCTGTACCGATTCACCCCGCTGGGGCTGCGGATGCGCGCCGCGGCGTTCCGCCCCGAGGCCGCGCGGCTGAGCGGCGTGCGGGTGGGCCTGATGCTGACCACCGGCTGGGCCATCGCCTCGGTGATCGGCGCGCTGGCCGGGATGCTGGCGGCGCCGCCGTTCATCTTCCCCAACGTGCTCGACGCCGTGTTCATCTACGCCATCGCCGCCGCGGTCGTGGGCGGGCTGGAGAACCCCTTCGGCGCCCTGGCCGGCGGCGTGCTCCTCGGCCTGTGCCTGTCCTACGTCTCCGGCTATGCGGGGCCGGAGCTGACCACGCTGGCGGCGCTGGCCGTCCTCGTCCTGGTGCTGAGCATCCGGCCGGACGGCCTGTTCTCCCGCCCGACCGCGCGAAAGGTGTAGTGATGGTCTCGCTGCGCAACCACGCGTCCACCGGCCGGGGCGCCCCGGCCCCGGGCTCGGCCGCGCCCTCGCTCGCCGACCGCTGGCGGGCGCTTCCGGCCCTGGTGCGGTTCCCGCTGGCCGCGGCCGCCGCCTTCGCCGCGGTCGTCGCGCTGATGGGGGTCACCGGACCCACCGGCGACCTGCGTATCGGCAGCGTGGGCTACTACATGCTGGCCATCGCCGGCCTGCAGCTGCTCATCGGCTACAGCGGGCAGATCTCCCTGGGCCACGGCGCGTTCATGTTCATCGGCGCCTACACCATGGCGCTGCTCGTGCTGAACCAGCCCGCGCTGCCCCTGTGGCTGAACATGGTGATCACCGTGGTGCTGAGCTGCGCGGCCGGGGTACTGGTCGGCGCCGCCACGGCACGGCTGCACGGCCCCTACCTCGCGGGCGCGACCCTGGCGCTGGCCGTGGGGCTGCCCTCGCTGACGGTGCGCTTCCCCGAGCTGCTCGGCGGCAGCAACGGACTGGCCTTCTCCACCCGCGGCGCGCCCGCCGCTCTGGCGGGCGTGGTCACCGACACCCAGTGGCAGTCCGCGGCGGTGTGGCTGACCACGCTGGTCTGCCTGGTCGTCCTGGCCACGATCAGCGCGGGACGGCTGGGCCGGCGGATGCGCGCGCTGCGCGACGACGAGGCGGCCGCTGGCCTGGCCGGAGTCCCGGTGGGCCGCACCAAGGTGATCGCCTTCGTCGTCAGCGCGGGCGCCGGCGGGCTCGCCGGCGCCTGCCAGGCCTATCTGCTGGGCACGGCCACGCCCAGCTCCTTCACGGTGACGCTGTCGCTGAGCCTGCTCGCGGCGCTGGTGCTGGGCGGGCTGGGCAGCATGTGGGGCGCCTTCTTCGGCGCGGTCGCCCTGGTCTACGTGGAGGTGTGGGGCGAGGAGCTGGCCCACGCGCTGTCCCTGGACACCGACGTCGCCAACAACCTGCCGATCGTGTTCTTCGGCGTGCTGCTCATCGTCGTCGTGCTCGTGTGGCCGCACGGCCTGCACGGGATGCTGCGCAGCCTCGCCGGACTGGTCCGCCGCGGGCGCTGACCAACCCACCCCGCACCCCGCCCGCACCCCGTCCCCGACCCACCGCCCGGGAGAAAACATGAGATCACGCATCGCCCCGGCCGCCGCCCTGACGGCGGCGGTCCTGCTGGCCACCTCCTGCGGAGGAGCCGGCGAAGTGCAGGAAGGCGCGGCCGCCGACCTGGACGTCTCGACCGGCGTCACCGACAGCAGCATCAAGATCGGCTCGCACCAGCCGCTGACCGGACCGGCCGCCCCCGGCTACAGCCAGATCTCCATCGGCGCCCAAGCCGTGTTCGACTACGTCAACGACAACGGCGGCGTCAACGGACGCGAGATCGACTACGTCGTCAAGGACGACGCCTACGACCCGGCCCGCACCATCGAGGTGACCCGGGAGCTTGTGCACAACGACGAGATCTTCGCGATGCTCGGCGGCCTGGGCACGCCCACCCACTCCAAGGTCGTCGACTTCCTCGACAAGGAGGGCGTGCCCGACCTGTTCGTGTCCTCGGGCGCGCTGATGTGGAACCAGCCGGACAAGTACCCGCTGACCTACGGCTTCCAGGTGGACTACACCAAGGAGGCCAAGATCCAGGGGCAGTACATCGCCGAGAACCTGCCCGACGCCAAGGTCGGCTACCTGCACCAGAACGACGACGTGGGCGCCGACTCCGAGGCCGGCCTGGAGCAGTACATCGCCGAGCAGCGCGTGGCCGTGGAGTCCTACGACTCCGGCAACACCGACCTGGGCCCGCAGATCGCGGCGCTGAAGGAGGAGGGCGCCGAGGTGGTGGTGTGCTCGTGCATCCCGGCGTTCACCGCCCTGGCGATCCTGGAGTCGGCGAGCATCGGCTACGACCCGCAGTTCGTGGTCAGCACCATCGGCGCCGACACCGCGACGCTGAAGGGCCTGCTCTCGGAGTTCGCGGCCGAGGCCGGCAACGAGGACCTGCCCGTCGAGGAACTGCTGGACGGGATGATCTACACCGGCTACCTGCCCGCGGTCACCCAGGAGGAGGACCCCTGGATCGGGCTGTACGCCGGGATCTACGACGAGTACGCCGACAGCGACAGGCCGATGACCAACACCACGGTCTACGGCATGGTGCAGGCCACCCTGATGTCCAAGGCGCTGATGGCGGCGGGCGAGGACCCCACTCGGCAGAGCCTGATCGACGCCGTGCACGGCCAGGACTGGTCGGGGCCGGGCCTGGTGCCCTTCGCCTCCTCCGAGGACGACCACGGCGGATACTCCGGGGCGCTGGTCATGGAGTTCCGCGCGGGCAAGGAGCCCGAAACCCTGCAGGAGGCCCGCGTCACCGACAACGCCGGCGGCGAGATCACCGAGGCCGGCGACGTCGAGCGGCCCTCGCCCGAGGAGTTCGGCTTCCACGGCGAGGGCTAGCCAGCGGGGCCGCGGCAGCGCCCGTCGCGAACGGCGCGCTCGGGTGCACCCCGGCCCACGCGCGGGACACATAAGCCGACGCGGGGCGCCCGCGGCAGAGCGACGCCGCCGGGCTCCCCGGGTCGGTGCCCGGTCCGAGCGGACCGGGCGCCGGCCCGTGCCGGGGCACGGGCGGGGGATCGGGCTCCGGCCCGAACCCCGGTGCGGCCGGGACGTCCGGCACGCCCGCAGAACACCGCAAGCGAGGGGACCGGCGGGCAAGCGCGTTCCGCGGCGGAACACGCGGGCCGCCGCCAATCCCGGTGGTCCTGCGCACATTCCCGGGCCCGCTTTCCGTTTGCACGGGATTGAACCCCGCATGGGGAATTCTGTGGCGAATCCGCGGGTGGCGGGGACGAAGGTCCCGACTACGGCCGGGCGGCGATTCGATGCGGATTCCGCATGGAATCGCGCAACCCGCCGCGCAGCCGATCGGATCGCTGCGCCGCCTCTCCGGAAACGGCCGCGGACGACGGATTCGCCGATCGCCGCCCCGCAGGTCCTCCGGCCCGCACCGCCGGAGACCGCGGAGACCCGCGGGATCCGCGGGGTCCGCGGGGTCCGCGAATCGACGCCGTCCGGCGGCAGGTACAGTCGTTGACACAGGCAAGGAGTGCGGGCAATACTCGCATTCGATCGGGAAGGCCAACGACCGGATCGGTCGCACCTCGATTCTCACACTGCGGAGCCATTCGGTCACCTGACCGAGCGCCTTGTGCTGTGCGCGGGCTCCACACCGGAGGGGCGATTCGAGTCGGCGCTCGAATAACGGCACAGGAGGGCGTGCGATGCTCAACAAGGACCACTCTCCCTCACCCCGGGGGTTCGCGGAGGTGGTGCGTTCGCTGTTCGCTGAACCGGACCTGCGCGCGACGCTCCAGCGGATGGTGGACCTGGCGGTGACCACCGTCCCCGGATGCGACTACGCCGGCGTGAGCCTGGTGGAGTCGCGGACCAGTCTGCAGACCCCGGTGTGCACCCACGACATCGTGCGCCGCAGCGACGCGCTGCAACTGGAGCTGGGCGAAGGCCCGTCGCTGGACTCGATGAACAAGGGGACCTACGTCTACCTCCCCGATCTCACCTCCTCCACGCGCTGGCCCAGATACGCCGCCGAGGCCGCCAAGCTGCCCATCGGCAGCCTGCTGAGCTTCCGGCTGTTCACCGCGCGCGAGACCCTGGGGGTGCTGATCCTCTACGCGGCGCGCCCGCAGTCCTTCGGCGAGGACGCCCACGAGGTCGGGGTCATCTACTCGGCGCAGGCGGCCTCCGCGCTCGCCGCCAACCGGCACATCGCCAACCTCAGCCGCGCCCTGGACACCCGCGAGACGATCGGCCAGGCCCAGGGCATCCTCATGGAGCGCCACCACATGACCGCCGACCAGGCCTGGGAGCGCCTGCGGGAGGCCTCGCAGAAGCTCAACGTCAAGCTCGCCGAACTCGCCGAGAAGATCGCCCTCACCGGCGAGGACCCCACCTCGCCCGTGGACTGACCCCCTTCCTTCCCGCCCCCTCCCGGCCCCCGCACCCGCTCAGCCGATGTAGCGCCGCGCCGCCGAGCGGCCCTGCGGCGCCTCCAGCAGCCGCAGCCCCTCCTCCACCCGGGGCGGCACCGGTCGGCGCTCGCCGAGCACCCACGGCAGCCCGGCCAGCGCCTCGGCGACCGCCGCCGCGCTGGCCGCATCCCCGGGCACCGAGGCCAGCACCCGTACGGTGCGCCGCAGCGCCGCGCCCGCGGGACGGCGCAGCCACGCCGTCCACAGGGTGTTGCGGATGCCCAGGCGGCGCCGCGCCCTGCTGTCGCGGGCGCGGGAGGGGGCGTGGTGCACCCGCATCTCCTCGATCCAGCACATCCACCACCCGGCCGCGGCCAGGTCCAGCGACAGCAGCTCCTCCTCGCCGCCCAGCCACAGCCGCTCGTGGAAGCCCCCGGCGTCCCGAAACGCCGACGCGCGCAGGACGGAGGCGCCGGCGAGGATGCTCAGCAGGGCGGGGCCGGGCAGGTGCGCCGGGGCCGGGACCGGCGAGTCGCGCAGCTCGGGTGTGATGGGGTCCTCGCGCAGCGACGGCTCGACCAGGATCCGCGCCGTCAGCGAGGCCGCGTCCGGGTGGGCGTCCAGCAGGTCGGCAGCAAGCGCGAGCGATCCCGGCTCCCACCAGGTGTCGTCGTCGCAGAAGGCGATGTAGGGGGTATCCAGTGCCTCGGCTCCGAGGTTGCGGCCCACCGCCCCCAGGTTGGCCCCCGCGCGCAGCAGCGCCGCATCGGGGAAGGACGCGGCGACGGCGTCGGCGCTGCCGTCGCGCGAGCCGTTGTCGACCACCACGATCGGGGGCCGCTCGGGCAGGGCCGTGAGCCGTTCCAGGACGCCCAGCAGCTCGCCGCGGCGGTCGCGGGTGATGACCACCGCGCCCACACGGGGATCGGGGCGGCCCGGGCGGCTCACCGCCGCTCCAGCAGGCGCAGGTCGCGTTCGACGCGGGGCGGGAGCCGTCGCCGCTGCACCAGCGCGCGCGGCAGTGCGCCGGCTACGCCCGCCAGGGCGCGCCGGGCCGCGGGCTCCCGGCTGCCCGCGCGCGCCAGCCGGGCGGTCTCGGCCAGCGCCCGCTCGGCGGGGCGCCGCATCCAGCAGACCAGGACGCGGTTGCGCAGGTCCAGGCGCCGCCGCCAGGCGCTGGGCGGGCGGTCGGCGGAGGGGTGGTGGCGGGCGCGCACCTGCGGGAGGTAGCAGGCCTCCCAGCCCAGCGCTGCGAGGTCCTGAGCCAGCAGGGCCTCCTCGTGGGTGAAGAACAGCAGATCGCTGAACCCGCCGGCGTCGAGGAACGCCTCGCGGCGCACGACCGCGGCGCAGGCGAGGAAGCCGAGGACGCGCGGGCCGGGCAGGCCGCGCGGGGCCGGCCCCAGTCCGGCGGCCAGCTCCTCGTTGATCGGGTCGGGGCGCGCGTCCTCGCCGACGAACGTGGCCGCGGCGACCAGGCCCAGGCGGGGATGGGCGTCGAAGGCGGCCGCGGCGCGCTCCAGTGCGCCCGGCTCCCACCAGGAGTCGTCGTCGCAGAAGGCGATGTAGGGGGCCGGGTTGGCGGCGACGCCGTCGTTGCGGGCGGCGCATCCGCGGTTGCGGGCCAGCTCCACCACGCCGGCGCCGGGCGAGGCCGACCGGACGAGGTCGGCGGTGCCGTCGCTGGAGGCGTTGTCGACCACGGTGACCGGCGCGTCCGGACAGGCCGAGGAAAGCCGGCGCAATGTCCGGGCAAGGTCCTCGCGGCGGTTGCGGGTGGCCACGACGACCCCCACCCGCGCGCCCGCCGGGTTCGCCTCCGCACACGGTCGCATGCCGCGATCCGGCGCGTCGCGCCGCCGCTCGGGATCCGCGCTGTCGCCCACTACCCGATACCCCCCATAAACACACACACCGCCTGACGAAGGAAAGCGATTGCGTGAGATTTCCTATGGCAAAGACCACTGTCGTCCTCACCCCGTCTACCCTGCGGCTTCGCAATCTCACGCGTTAATTAAGCGCAAAACCGGGCGGAATCGGACGAGGGCGGGCTGGCTTAATCGCGCATATCTCGATATGGTCAACGTGTTGTGCAGGAGGTCCGACAGCGCGGCCTACGACGCCATCATGTGCGTCCCGGCCCCCGCTGCGGTGAACCACCGCACAGTACGGGGGAGCCACATCGCCGGCATGGTGCACAACACGCCGCGCGATCCGGGGGGCACGTGGTCGGTGGTCAACTCCGATCGCAGAAGGAACGTTGACGATGAGCGCATCGAGCACGCTCCGCGAACGAGAGACCGCAGTACCGCGTCCGCGCAGTTCCCGAGGGAACAGCAAAACCGACGAAGCCTACTACACCCGCACGCGGGAACTGTTCGCGCAGCTCAAGGGTGGGTCCGCCGGCCCGGCCGAGCGTGATGAGATCTATCGGAACCTGGTGGATCTGCATGCTCCGGTCGTACGCCGCATCGCCCGCCGCTACCGCAACCGCGGTGAGCCCGAGGAAGACCTGCGCCAGGTTGTGACAGTCGGCCTGGTCCAGGCGATCCGCGATTTCAATCCCGACTACGGCAAGGAGTTCATCTCCTACGCCCTGCCTATGATGACCGGAGAGGTCAAGCGCCACTTCCGGGACCGCACATGGGCGATTCGGGTGCCGCGCAAGTATCAGGAGAAGCGGCCCGAGCTCAACCGGGTGACCTCGTCGTTCGCCCAGGAGCACGGCCGCTCGCCCACGGTCGCCGAGATCGCCGAACGGCTGGAGATGAGCGTCGACGACACGCTTGAGCTCATCGACGCCTCGTCGGCCTACAGCGCCCTGTCCCTCGACGTGCCCTACGGGGCCGAGGAGGAGGACAAGACGCTGGGCGACACGCTCGGCGAGGAGGACCACGACCTGGAGAACGTCGCCGACCGGGCGTCGTTGCGGCCGGCGCTGGCAACCCTCTCGCCGCGCGACCGGCGGATCGTGCTCCTCCGGTTCGCGGGCAACAAGACCCAGGCCGAGATCGCCGAGATCGTCGGCCTCTCGCAGATGCATGTCTCGCGGACCCTTTCGGCGTCCCTGGCCAAGCTGCGCAAGCAGCTGGTACCCGACGTCTGAGGGATCGGCCGACGGTTTCACGCGCAGGTCCCCGGGGCGCCGAGGCGCCCCGGGGACCCGTTCGTGCGGTGCCGTCCGCCCTGCTACGGCTCAGGCCTGCGGGCTCAGGCGCGGCCCGCGGTCGGTTCCACCGTGCGGTCCTCCCCCGGCGCGGCGGCCGCCCGGGTGCGCACGAACCACGCGACGGTGCGCCGCAGCCCCTCCTCCATCGGCACCAGCGGGCGCCAGCCCAGCGCCCGGGCCGCCAGCGACGTGTCGGGGCGGCGGAACCGCGGATCGTCGGCGGGACGCCCCACCGCGACGATGGGCGAGTCGGAGCCGCAGACGCCGCGCACCAGCTCGGCGAGCCGGCGCATGGACAGCTCGTGCGGACTGCCGATGTTGACCGGGCCGACGATGCCGGAGCGGGCCAGGGCGATCAGGCCGCGCACCGTGTCGTCGACATAGCACACCGACCGCGTCTGCATGCCGTCGCCGGAGACGGTGATGGGCTCTGCGGCCAGCGCCTGGCGGATGAAGGTCGGGACCGCGCGGCCGTCGTCGGGGCGCATCCGGGGCCCGTAGCTGTTGAAGATGCGGGCGATGCCGACGTCGGCGCCGCGGGAGCGGTGGAAGGCCATGGTCAGGGCCTCGGCGTAGCGTTTGGCCTCGTCGTAGACGCTGCGCGGGCCCACCGGGTTGACGTTGCCCCAGTAGCTCTCGTGCTGGGGGTGGTGCAGCGGGTCCCCGTAGACCTCGCTGGTGGAGGCCAGCACGGTGCGGGCACCGTGCTCGGCCGCCAGGTCCAGCGCGTTGCGGGTGCCCCGGCTGCCCGCCTCCAGGGTCTCCACGGGCAGGCGCAGGTAGTCGCGCGGCGACGCCGCCGAGGCCAGGTGGAAGACGGTGTCGACGCGCCCGGGAACCACCAGCGGGTGTGTGGCGTCGGCCTCCAGCGTGCTGAACCCGGCGCGGTCGGCCAGGTGGCGCACGTTCGCGGCGGAGCCGGTGGCGAAGTTGTCCACGCAGACGACCTCGGCGCCGGCGTCCAGCAGGTGCTCGCACAGGTGCGAGCCGACGAAACCGGCGCCGCCGGTGACGACGGCGCGGCCGATGTGTGCCTGACTCATGATCCCCCCATTGCTCGCGGTGCACCGGCGAAGCGGCCCCGGGTCAGGGCCAGGACGTCTCCTGCGAGGGGCAGACGACGAGTTCGCGCACCTCGCACCCGGGCGGCTGGGCCAAGGCGAAGACGACGGCCCGCGCGACGTGCTCGGGCTGGTTGAGGCGGGCGTCGGGACCGGGCCGGTAGGCCTCGGGGCGGTCGTCGAAGAACGCGGTGTCCATGCCGCCGGGGACCAGCAGCGTCACGCCGATGCGCCCGGCGGTCTCGGCGGCGAGTGCGCGGGTGAAGCCCATGACGCCGGCCTTGGAGGCGCAGTAGGCGGTGGCGTCGGGGACGGCGCGCGTGCCCAGCGTCGAGGCGCAGTCGACCACGGTGCCGCGCGAGGCCTCCAGGTGGGGCAGGGCGGCGCGGACCACCGAGGCGGTGCCGATGAGATTGACCTTGACGACGCGCTCCCAGTCGTCGGCGTCGACCTTGTCCAGCGGCCCGCAGGCGTCGATCCCCGCCGCGTTGACGACGGCGTGCAGGCCGCCGGCGCGGTCGGCCGAGCGCTGGACGGCGTCCTCGGCTTCGGCGCGGTCGGCGATGTCGGCGCACACGTAGTCGTAGTCGAGGCCCTCGGCCGGGCGGGCGCGGTCGACGACGAGCGGCCGACCGCCCTCCTCCGCCACGGCCCGGGCCACGGCGGCCCCCAGGCCGGAGGCGCCACCGGTGATCAGTGTGTTTCCGAGCGGTCGCATTTGCGTACTCCCTCCACCTCGTGTTCTCGACCGTCTGGGCGGACGCGCACGGGGCGTGGTGCGGGCGCGCCCCGGCGGTGCTCAGGGGGGCGTGCGGCTGCGGGCGGCCACCATGCGGCTGGTGGAGCGCCCCGGAAGCAGCGGCAGGATGACCGCCTGGCCGCCGCCGGCGGTCACGGCGGGCAGCTCGGGCAGTTCCTCGGCCGCGTAGTCGCCGCCTTTGACCCACACGTCGGGCCGCAGCCGCTGGACGACCCGGACCGGTGTCGGCTCGTCGAAGACGGTGACCGCGTCGACGCACTCCAGCTCCGACAGCACACGCACCCGGTCCTGGGCACAGGTGAGGGGCCGGTGCGGCCCCTTCTGCGCGCGCACGGCGGCGTCGCTGTTGAGGCAGACGATCAGGCAGTCGCCGAGCGAGCGTGCCCGGCGCAGCAGGCTGACGTGCCCGGCGTGCAGCACGTCGAAGCACCCGCCGGCGGCGACGACCCTGCCGCCGCTGCGGCGCACGCGCTCGGCCAGCGCATCGGCGCTCTCCCCCAGGCCCAGTGGCAGCGCCCCGGCCATGGGTCCCGACTCCGCCGTGGCGCCCGCGGCGCCGTTGCCGACGAACCGGGAGGCCGCCTGGACGCTCTCGGCGACGGCGTCGGCCGTGTCGGCGCCGGTGCGCAGGGCCCCGGCGGCGGTTCCGCTGAAGCGGTCGCCGGCGCCGCAGGCATCGGCCTCGGACACGCTCACCGGTGCGGGGAAGAAGCGGCCCGGCCCGTCCGGCGGCGCCCAGGCGGCGCCCTTGCCGCCCAGGGTCACCGCGACCGAGCCCGCCCGCCAGGTGCGGGCCAGGCGCGCCGCGATCTCGCCGGCCCGCTCGGGGTCGGCGGCCCCGGCGCCGGCCTCGGCCGCGTTGGGGGTGACCAGGGCCGCACCGGCGACAGGCGCGGGGCCGCGCGGGTGCGGGTCCCACACCACGGGCCCGTGCCGGGCGGCGCGGGTCAGCGCCTCGCGGACGGCGGGCAGTTCGACCACGCCGCGGCCGTAGTCGGCGGCGAGCACGGCGCCGGCCCGGCCGATCACCTCGGCCGCGCGTGCGTGGTCGCCCGCGGTGTCGGGGCGGCCCTCGCCGTCGTCGACGCGCAGCAGGGTCCGCCCGTTCGCCCGGATGCGCGACTTGACCGGGGTGGCCCCGGACTGGTCCAGGCGCACCAGGGTCAGCGCGTCCTGCAGCAGCTCGGCGACGCGCTCGCCGGGGCCGTCGTAGCCCAGGGAGCAGACCAGCACGACGGGATGGCCGTCGCGGGCCGCCAGCCATGCGGCGAGGGCGGCGCCGCCGGGGCGGTGCCGGGCGCCGCAGGCCTCCAGCACCGGCGCGTCCTGGCCGTGCCCGGTGGTGCGGCGATCGCCGACGACGTCGACGTCGAGGAACGCGTCGCCGACGACGACCAGCGGCCCGCGGGCGCGGCTCACGCCGCCCCTTCCGCGGACAGCCCGGCCCGCCGGGGGGCCGGCGCGGCCGCGCCGCAGACGGCGTCGACCTCCTCGCACATCAGGTGGATGAGCGAGAGGTGGACCTCCTGGACCGTGGCCGGGTCCGGCGAGGGGACCGCAAGGCTCTCCTCGCACACGGCCTGCAGCGCGCCGGGGGACGCGCCGGCCAGCGCCCAGGTGCGCAGGCCGATCTCGCCTGCGGTGGCGGCAGCGGCGACCACGTTCTCGCTGCTGCCGCTGGTGGACAGGCATATCAGGATGTCGCCCGGGCGGGCGTGGGCGCGCAGCTGGCGGGCGAAGACCTGGCCGTAGCCGTAGTCGTTGGCGATGGCGGTGAGGCTGGAGGTGTCGGCGTGCAGGCAGATCGCCGAGAGCGGGATGCGCTCGGTGGCGAACCGCCCGGTCAGCTCGGCGGTGAGGTGCTGGGCCTCGGCGGCGCTGCCGCCGTTGCCGCAAGCGAGCAGCCGGCGCCCGCGCGGCAGCTCCTCGCCGAGGATGCGGCCCCACCGCACGGCGCACTCGCTGTCGACGCCCTCCAGCGCGCCGCTCAGCCGCTTCAGCCGGGGATGCATCAGACACCTCCCGCGGCCAGGGCGGCGGCTTCGCCCGCCGGTTCGGGCACCTCGCGGCCGCGTTCGCGCAGCACGCTCGCGTAGCAGTCCTCGGTCTGGCGGGCCACCCGCGGCCACGTGTAGCGCACAGCGGCGCGGTCGGCGGCCGCGATCCCCAGGCTCTCGCGCGTGACGGGGTCGGCGAGCAGCATGCGGATCCAGTAGGCCAGGGCGCGGGCGTCGCGCGGCGGGACGAGCCGGCCGGTGACGCCCTGGACGACGGTGTCGAGGTGGCCGCCCACGTGGGAGGCGATGACGGGTACGCCGCAGGCCATGGCCTCGACGGTGCTCATGCCGAAGGGCTCGTACCAGGGCACGTTGACGGCGATGTCGGCCGAGCGCAGCAGCTCGGGCACCCGCGAGCGGGGCACGCCGCCGGTGAAGACGACACGGTCGGCCACACCGGCCTCCTCCGCGGACGCGCGCAGTGCGGCGATCTCGGGGTCCTCGTCGATCCGCTCCGGCGGGGCCCCGCCCGCGACCACGAGTTCGGCGTCGGGCACCCCGGCGAGCGCGCCGATGGCGGTGCGGATCCCCTTGCGGGGCACCAGCCGGCCCAGCGTGAGGATGCGGGGGCGGTCGCCGCGTTCGGCGGCGGGCCCCTCGGGGCGGAAGGCCTCGCAGTCGACGGCGCAGGGGACCACGGCGATCCGGTTGCGGGCGACGTTCCAGGTGCGCAGCTCCCGGCGCTCCTGGCCGGAGGTGGCGACGATCCGGTCGACCCCGTGCGCGACGGCGCGCTCGACGCTCTCCCGCTCGGGGGGACTGGTGTCGTCGGGGCCCTGGTGGCGGCGCTTCTCGGTGCCCAGGGCGTGGAAGGTCTGCACCACGGGGGTGCCGGTCGGCGCGGCCGCGTCCAGGGCGGCGCGCCCGCTCATCCAGAAGTGGGCGTGGACGATGTCGGGGCGGTCGCGCTGCCACGCCTCGGCGAGGCGTTCGGCGAACTCGCCCATGTAGGGCAGAAGCTCGTCCTTGCTCAGCGGGTGCGGCGGTCCGGCGTCGACGTGGTGCACGCGGACGCCGGGCGCGAGCTCGACGTTCTCGGGCTCGTCGGGCCCGCTGCGGCGGGTGTGGACCACGACCTCGTGGCCGCGTGCGCCCAGGGCGGCGGCCAGCTCGGCGACGTGCACGTTCTGCCCTCCGGTGTCCTGCTCGCCGAGGGCCGCCAACGGGCTTGCGTGTTCGGAGACCATGGCGATTCTCACCGTGTCACCTCCTGGAGTATCCGGTCCCAGTCGTCGAGGAACCGGTCGACGGAATAGCGGCGCAGGGCCGCACGGCGCGCGGCCCGGCCCTGCTCGGCGGCGCGGGCGGGGTCGCGGACGAGCTCGCCCAGCGCCCGGTGCAACGCGTCGACACGGGTTGTCGCGAGTCCCGCGTCCAGGGGAATCGCCTCGCCGGCCTCGGTGGCGGCCAGAGCGAGGACGGGCATGCCCAGCAGCATCGCCTCGATGAGGGAGAGTCCCAGCGAGGTCCAGCGCACTGGGTGCAGATAGACGCGCCTGCGGGCCAGTTCGGCGTGCAGGCGGTGCTGGGGGAGGTCTTCGTAGGCGCGCAGCCGCTCGGGGGGCAGGCCGAGCGCGGCGGGCGCGCCGGCCGTTCCCATGCCGAAGAGGTCGAGGGCGGCGGCCCGGGAGAAGCCGGCCAGCAGGTCGGTTCCGGTGACGCGGCCGCGGCGCAGCGGCTCGTTGACCACCACGCCGGCGCGTTCGACCTCGCCGGTGTAGCGGTGGCCGGGGTCGAGGACGCCGTGCTCGACGACGGCGGTGGGCGCGCGGCCGCTGTCCCAGAACAGGTCGTTGAAGTGGGTGACGTGCACGATGGGGATGGCGGACTGCTCGGCGAGGGGGTGGCGGGTGTCGGGGACGCCGCCGCGCGGCGCGTTGTGCTCGACGTAGACGGCGGGGACGTCGCGTCCGGGGCGGCGCCCGCCCAGCCACCGCTCGGCGAGGTCGAGCTCGTGGGGGCGCTGGAGCACGACCGCGTCCACGGGCTCGTGGGCGAGCCGCTCGGGCGCGACCTCGACGGCGCCGCCGGGCCAGTCCCAGGTACGGGCGCGGCCGCGGCCGTCGGGGCCGCGGTCGGCGTCGACCGGCAGCAGGCAGCGGTGCCGGCCCTGCACGAAGGAGGTGGTCCAGGAGCCGTGGACGTGCCACAGGAGCACGCGCAGGGTGGACGGGCGCCGCGGCTCGCGGCGCTCGGCGGGGCGGGACCGCTGCAGTGTCACGGCGCTCCTCGGTCCAGGTCGTCGACGGCGTCGAGGACGTCGTCGGGGGTCACTCGGTTGAGGCACGGATGGCCGGGCACGGGGCAGGTGCGGGCGCGGGTGCCGCGGCAGGGCGCGTCCTGGTCGCCGAGCAGCCGCACCCGGCTGCCCTGGGGCGCCCAGGCGGAGGCCGGCACGACCGGCGCGAACAGCGAGACCACGGGGGTGCCGACGGCCGCGGCCAGGTGGGCCGCGCCGGTGTTTCCGCTGACCAGCACCGACGCGGACTCCAGCACGCCGGCGAGCTCCGCGAGGCCGGTGCGTCCGCCCAGGTCCAGGCCGGCGTCGCCGGCCTCGCCGGCCACGGCCGCGGTCTCGGCCCGCTCGCCGTGGGTCCCGGTGACCACGACGCGCCGGCCCCGGGCCGCCAGCGACGCCGCGGTGCCGGCGGCCAGCTGCGGGGGTATGGCGCGGGCGGGCACCGAAGCGCCGGTGTGCACGGCGACGTAGCCGGGGCTTCCCGCCAAGTGGGCGGTGGGTGGCAGCGGGCGGCGCACGCGCGGCTGGCCGTCGTCGCCGGGCGGCGGCCGGTACCCGGCGGCCTCGGCCAGGCGCAGCATGCGCGCCGCCTCGGGCCGGGTGTGGTCGGTCCGGTGGCGCAGGTCCAGCAGGGAGCCGGGGTAGTCCTCGCAGGCCGCGCCGATCCAGCCCACCCCCGCCGTCCGCAGCAGCGCGGCCAGCGGCAGCGGCGACTGGTGGAAGGAGGTGAGGACGAGCGCGGCCGACGGCGCTTCGGCCCGGACGGCGGCCACGAGCTCGTCGGCGCTGTCGCGGGTCAGCGGCGGCGGCTCGGGGTCGATCCAGGGGGCGCACCACTCCAGGACGCGGTCCACCCCGGGCAGCAGCTCGGCGGCGGCGCGCCCGCGCGGGCCGGCGAGCAGCACGAGGCGATCGGCACCGGCGGCGACCGCCCGCACGGCGGGGCCCGCCAGCAGCACGTCGCCGACGTTGTCCATGCGGGCCACCAGCACGGTGCCGCCGCGCGGCGCCGGGCGCCCTTCGGCGGCGGTCATGCCGCACCGTCCCGCAGCAGGCGGCGCACGGCACCGGTCAGCCGCGGCGCGGTCTCGGGCGCCGCCGCCACCTCCGCGGCGCGCGTCGCCGGGCCGGGCACCAGCACGGAGCGGGCGCCGGCGGCGCGCGCGGCCTCGACGTCGGCCCCGATGTCTCCGATGACCGCGCACTCGCGGGGGCTGAGGCCCAGGTCGGCGGCGGCGGCCTCGATCAGGCCGGTGCGCGGCTTGCGGCAGGTGCAGCCGTCGTCCTCGCCGTGGACGCAGACCCGCCACGCGTCGAAGGGGCCCAGGCGCTCCTCCAAGGCGGCGTTGACGGCCTCCAGCTCGGCGGGGGTGATGAGGCCGCGGGCGACGCCCGACTGGTTGGTCACCACGCCCACGCGCAGTCCGGCGGTGCGCGCCCGCTCCAGCGCGGCGCGCGCGTGCGGCAGCGGCCGCACCAGGCCGGGGTCGCGGTTGTAGGGGACGTCGTGGACGAGGGTGCCGTCGCGGTCGAACAGCACGGCCTTGACGCGCCGTTCGCGGTGCGGCCGGGCTCGCCGGTGGCGCCACTCCCCCGCCACCCGCTGCGCGCACGCTGCGGGCGGGATGAGCGCGCTGGTCACCGCCATGCGCACGATCTCGTCGCGGGTCCGCGGGCCCGGCGCGATCCGGCGCCAGGCGAACTCGGCCGTGGCGGCCAGCCACAAAGAGCCCAGCCCGGCGGCGGCCGCTGCCGAGGTCCGCGGGCCGAGCAGCGGGGCGAGCAGCGGGGCGGCGGCCGCACCGGCGAGCGCCGCCGTGGCCGCCACGTGGCGGCGCAGCCGGCCCGGGGGCTCGCCGACGCGTGCACGCCAGCGGGGCCCGTGCAGGCGACGCATCAGCGCGTCGTCGGCGTTGCCCGCCTGCGCGGCCACGCTGCGCAGCAGCCGTGCGTCGCGGACCATCGGGTGCACGCTGCGCCGCGTCCCGGCGACCAGGGCGTAGCCGGCGTCGAGCACGCGCAGCGCGAGGTCGGTGTCCTCGCGGTAGGCGCGCTTGAGCCGGCGGTCGAAGCCGTCGGCGGCGGCCAGGGCGGCGCGGCGGTAGGCCATGTCGGCGGTGATCCAGCGGGCGCGGGCCAGCGCCAGCGTTCCGCGCTCGGCGTCGGTGGGGCGCCGTCCCCGGGGCGGCGGGACCTCGATGCGGCCCTGGCATCCCCCGACGCCGTCGCCGCAGGCCGCGAGGTCGGCGGCCAGCTCGGCGGTCCAGTCGTCGCCGGGAGCCACGTCGTCGTCCAGGAAGACGACCCAGGGTGCGGAGGTGCGGCGCCAGCCGACGTCGCGGGCGCAGGCCGGGCCCCGCCCGCCCGAGCGCAGCACGGTGACGCCGGCGGCGTCGGCGCCGGGCGGCGGGCCCTGCGGCGCGGGCCGGTCGTCCACGACGACGATCTCGGCGGGCGCGCAGGGGCCCGCGGCCAGCAGCGGGCGCAGGGTGCGCTCGAGCTCGGGGCGGCCCGCCGTCGGCACCACGACGGCGTAGGCGGGCGCCCGTCCCTTCTCCGCCCGCGCGGCGGCGGATGCGCGGTCCACGGGTCAGCCCTTCCCGTTCAGCCGGGAGCGCCGCACCGCGAACGGCCCGATGGCAAGCAGGTCCACCGGTGAGGACCCGAAGCACTCCAGGGCGTCCCGGGGGCTGTCGACCATGGGCCGCCCGGCGGTGTTGAGGCTGGTGTTGATCACGACGGGGACGCCGGTGCGGGCCTCGAAGCGGTGCAGGAGCCGGTGGAGCACCTCGTCGCCGGGCTCGACGGTCTGCACCCGCGCGGTGCCGTCGGTGTGCACGACGGCGGGGATGCGGTCGCGCCAGTGCTCGGCGACGTCGTGCACGAACAGCATGTACGGGCTGGGCAGCGGGCCGCGGGCGAAGATCTCGCCCGCGCGCTCGGCGGGCACCATCGGTGCGACGGGGCGGAAGCTCTCGCGGCCCTTCACGGCGTTGATGCGGTCGAGGTTGGCGGGATCGGTCGGGTTGGCCAGCAGGGAGCGGCGGCCCAGCGCGCGGGGGCCGTACTCGCTGCGCCCCTGGAACCAGGCGACCAGCTCGTCGCGCGCGAGCGCGGCGGCGACGGTGTCGGCGATGTCGTCGGGGCGCTCGTAGTCGAGGCCGGCCGCCTCCAGCGCGCCCGCCAGCTCCGCCTCGCTCCAGCCGCGCCCCAGGTCCGCGCCCGTCATGGGGGCGACGTCCTCGCCCGCTTGCCGTGCCAGGTGCAGTGCGCCGCCGAGCGCGGTTCCGGCGTCGCCGGCGGCGGGCTGCACCCAGACGTCCTCGAACGGGCCCTCGGCGGCGATGCGGGTGTTGGCGACGCAGTTCAGCGCCACTCCCCCGGCCATGGCCAGCCGCGGCAGGCCGGTCTCGCGGTGCAGCCAGGAGGCCAGCTCCAGCAGGACCTCCTCCAGGCGCCGCTGCATTCCGGCGGCGAGGTCGGCGTGGTCGGCGGTCACCTCGCCGCCGGGCGCGCGCCGCTTGGCGAAGGCGGCGAAGTCGACCGGTCCGACGCGGACGCCGCCGTCGCCGGTGGGGGCGATCATCTCGCGCAGGGCGCCGATGAAGCGGGGGGTCCCCGAGGAGGCCAGCGCCATGACCTTGTACTCGTCGCTGGAACGCTGGAAGCCGAGGTGGTCGGTGAGGTCCTCGTAGACCAGCCCGAGCGAGTGCGGAAGGCTCTGGCGCGCCAGGATCTCCAGCTCGCCGCCGCGGTAGGCGCCGAGCAGGTGGGCGGTGTCCTCGCCGCGGCCGTCGGCGGTGAGCACGGCGCGGTCGCGCCCGCCGCCCGCGGGCGGGGCCGCCAGCCCGGCCGAGGCCGCGTGCGCGACGTGGTGGGGCACGTGGTGCACCCGGGCGGAGTCGAGGCCCGGCAGCGCGGTGGCCAGGAACACGGGCGCGCGCCGGGCGTAGAGGGTGCGCAGGTCCTCCCAGGCGGGGTCGAGCCGCTCCCCCTCCGGCCGGACCAGCGAGGGGTCGTAGGAGTAGGCGACGCCGTCGAGGTCCTCGGGCGCCAGCCCGGCGGTCTCCAGGCACCACCGCATGGACTGCTCGGGCAGCTCCCACGCCGAGAACGGCACGGGGCGCTTGCCGTGCTTGCGCCGGTTGAACCGCTCTTCCTCGGCCGCGGCCACGATCGAGCCGTCGACGACGAGCGCTGCGGCCGGGTCGTGGAATACGGCGTTGACACCGAGGAACCTCATGGTCCGTCGACTCCTTCCCCCCGTGGCCCCCGCCTTGTGCAGCGGTGGACGCCCCGCCCTGTGGGCACGATCAGTCGACTACCAATCGCAGCGACGCTGAAACGGGTGCCCTCCCGCATCGGGCACTATGGTCACGCTGTGTGACGAAGTGCGGGATGAGTACCGGAAGGCGAGCGGGTCGCGGGGGGCGCCGCCGGAGGCACCGGCGCGGTCTGCAGGAAAGCGCCGCGCCCGCCGCTGAACGCCGGCGGCCCGCGCGCCGAGGCCGTCCTCGGCGGCCTGGGCCGCGACAGGGGTCGGGAGCCGCTCACCCGCGATGCGCATCGCCGCCGCCACGGCGGGGTGCCGCCGCGGTTCGCCGGGCGGCGGCGCGCCGGAATCCGCCGCCGAGTCCGGCGGCGTGCACGAGGACCTCACGACACCCGCCTCGTCCCGCCCGTTCAAGCCGGTGCGCCTCCGGCCCCGGGCGCCGGCGGGGCGAGCGCCGGACAGCGGCCGCGGACCCGGCCGGGCCCGCCCGAAGGCCCGGCCGGCCGGGGCCGCGGCGCGGCGGTCACGCCTGCGCGGGGCGGCTCTCCGCGGTGCGGCGGGTGCTGGTGTCCACGCTGAAGTCCAGCCCCTGGTCGCCGACCCGCACCGTCACGCGGTCGCCCGGCGCGAGCTCGCCGTTGAGCAGCCGGGACGACAGCGGATTGCCGACGCTGCGCTGGATCGTGCGCGCCAGCGGCCGGGCGCCGAACTCGGGCTGGTGGCCGGTCGCCGCCAGCCAGCGCACCGCGTCGTCGGTGAACTCGATGCCGATGTCCTGGGCGTGCAGCCTGCGCGCCGTCTCCTCCAGCAGCAGCCGGGTGATCTTCGCCAGCTCGTCCTCGGTGAGCTGGGCGAACACGATGATCTCGTCGACGCGGTTGAGGAACTCGGGCCGGAACTCGTCGCGCAGCCGCGCCATGATCCGCTCGCGGGTGGCGCGGTCGCGCTCGCCCTCCTCGGCGCCGATGAATCCGATCGGCCCTCCGCCGGTGATGAACTCCGACCCCAGGTTGCTGGTCATGATGACCACGGTGTTGCGGAAGTCGACGGTGCGGCCCTGCCCGTCGGTGAGCCGTCCGTCGTCGAGCATCTGCAGCAGCAGGTTGAAGATGTCCGGGTGCGCCTTCTCGATCTCGTCGAGCAGGATGACCGAGTAGGGCGAGCGCCGCACCGCCTCGGTCAGCTGGCCGGCCTCCTCGTAGCCGACGTAGCCGGGGGGCGCCCCGACCAGGCGCGCGGCGGTGTGGCGCTCCTGGAACTCGCTCATGTCGAAGCGGATCATCTGCTCCTGGGAGCCGAACAGCGCCTCGGCCAGCGCCCGCGCCAGCTCGGTCTTGCCCACGCCCGTGGGCCCCAGGAACAAGAAGCTGCCGATGGGCCGATCGGGCGAGGCGAGGCCGGCGCGCGAGCGCCGCACCGCCTCGGCGACCGCGGTGACGGCCTCGTCCTGGCCGATCACGCGGGCGTGCAGCCGCTCCTCCAGCCCGGTGAGCCGCTCGCGCTCCTCCTGGGTGAGCTGGGAGACGGGGATCGAGGTGATCCGCGAGACGACCTCCGCGACGTCCTCGACCCCGACCACGGGCACCTGCTCGGGCCCGGTGTCGCGCACCTCGGCGATGGACTCGCGCGTCCGGTTGATCTCGTCGCGGGCCTGCGAGGCGGCTTCGTAGTCCTCGTCGCGGACCGCCTGCTCCTTGCGGGCCTCCAGCTCGCGCAGGCGCTCCTCCAGCTCGCGGACGTCGACGCTGGGCCGCTTGGCGCGCAGCCGGACCCGCGCGCCCGCCTGGTCGACCAGGTCGATCGCCTTGTCGGGCAGGAACCGGTCGGAGATGTAGCGGTCGGAGAGCTCGGCGGCCGCCACCAGCCCGTCGTCGCTGAAGCGCACCTGGTGGTGGGCCTCGTAGCGGTCGCGCAGGCCGCGCAGGATCTCCACGGTGTCTGCGACGCTGGGCTCGGAGACCAGCACCGGCTGGAAGCGGCGCTCCAGCGCCGCGTCCTTCTCGACGTTCTGCCGGTACTCGTCGAGGGTGGTGGCGCCGATCATGTGCAGCTCGCCGCGGGCCAGCGCCGGCTTGAGCATGTTGCCCGCGCTCATCGCGCCCTCGGCGCCGCCCGCCCCCACGACGGTGTGCATCTCGTCGATGAAGATCAGCAGCTTGTCGTCGTTGCGGATCTCCTCGATGATGTTGCGCACCCGCTCCTCGAAGTCGCCGCGGTAGCGCGTGCCGGCCACCACGCCGGCCAGGTCGAGCTGGACGAGCCGGCGCCCGCTGAGGGTGTCGGGGACGTCGTTGTCGGAGATCCGCTGGGCGATGCCCTCGACGATGGCGGTCTTGCCCACGCCCGGGTCGCCGATGAGCACCGGGTTGTTCTTGCGGCGGCGCGCCAGCACCTCGATGGTCTGCTCGACCTCGGACTCGCGGCCCATCACCGGGTCGAGCCGGCCTTCGCCGGCCAGGGCGGTGATGTCGGTGCCGAACTCGTCCAGGTTGGGCGTCGTGCTCTCCTGCTGGGCGGCGGTGCCGCTCTGCGATCCGGCGCCCGCGGGCGCGGGACCCGAGCTCGCCGCCGACTGCAGCGACTCGGGGGTCACGCCGGACTCGGCGAGCATGCGGCCCATCCGCGACTCGCCGTTGACCGCGAGGGCGAAGAGCATGTGCTCGGGAGCGATGAAGGGGCGGCCCATCGCCCGCGCTATCTGGTGGGCGTCGAGCAGCGTGCGCTTGGCCGCCGGGGTCAGCGCCGGCACGCCCGGCCCGGCCTGGGGCGCCCGCTCGGCCTCGCTCCCGGCCGACGCCGCCAGAGCCTCGGGGTCGGCCCCGGTGCGCTGGACCAGCTCGCGCGCCGGCGCGTAGCGCAGCACCGCCCACAGCAGGTGGGCGGCGTCCAGATCGGTCCGGTCGCTCTGGGAGGCGCGCGCGAGCGCCTCCGACACCACCTCCCGGGTGGCGGTGTCCATCAGCTTGGACAGGTCGACGCGGTGCGAGGCGCGGCGCGCGCCGCCGGAACCGAAGAAGCGCGCCAGGAACTCCTCGAAGGAGCGCGGGTCGTAGCCTCCGCCTCCCCCAGGGAAGTCGTGTGTCATCGCCGGGACCTCCTCATGGAACGGGGCGCCCCGCTGTTCGGGCGCCCCGGTGGCCGTGTTCGCAGGCTCTTCCTCACCCGTTTCCGGGGCCGGGCGGATTGTCGCCCTTGGGCTTGGCGGGCTGGGCGGGCACGCCGTGCGGCGGCGGGTTGCCCGGGGGCGCCTGCCCGCCGGTGCCGACCTCCGATCCGCCCCGGGCCGCCTGCGGGGTCTCCGGCTGGAAGTCCTGGTCGCCGCCGGAGGGCTCGGCGCCGTTCTCCAGCTCCCGCAGCCGCGATCGGAGGATCTCCAGCACCTGGGGCCGGTCGGCGTGTCCGGCCTCGTAGTCGATCAGGTCGCGCATCTGCTCCTGTGTCAGCGCGCGGACGCGATGCTGCAGCGTTCCGACGGGCAGGCCCTCATAGCCCGCGATCGGCGGTGCGTTCCGCTCGGCGGACATGGAACATCACTCCGTTCCCCGCGTTCGGTCTCAGCGTCGGCGCGCGGCGCGCGGTCTCCGCCGCGCGCCGAGGTCGCCTCCGGGGCCGCCGCTACCCGTGGCCCCGTCGGCGAAACCGCCGGTCAGGCCGGGCGCGCCGAGGGGGCAGGCGGGGCGCTTGCGCAGGGGCTCCGCCCCCACCGGGACGGAGGACGTTTGGACCGGCTGCGTCGTGATAGGGGATAGCCGCGTGTGACCGCCGGTGAAAGGAGCCGCATGAACACCATCCCCGATGACCGCGAAGACATTCTGCACAAACCCAGCTTCGCGCACGTGGCGACGCTCGGTCCGCACGGCGAGCCGCAGGCCAACCCCGTCTGGATCGACTGGGACGGCGACCACGTCCGCTTCAGCCAGACCCGCGGTCGGCAGAAGTACCGCAACCTGCTGCGCGACGACCGCATCGCGATGTCGGTGCAGGACCCCGACGACCCGTACCGCTACGTGGAGGTGCGCGGCCGGGTGGAGTCGATCGAGGAGGACGACGGCAACGCCTTCATCGACCACCTGGCCAAGCGCTACCTCGGCCGGGACCGCTACCCGTGGGCCGCGCCGGACGAGGAGCGGATCGTGATCTCGGTGCGTCCCGAGCACGCCACGAAGCAGTGACCGACGGTGCGCCGCGCCCTCGGGGCGGGGCGCACCCACGGGCGGTTGCGTCCGGCACGATTCGGCCGCGGCGCGTTGAGCGGGTAGAATTCCCGCCGGATCGTTCAATCCTCAACCAAATGCGGAATCCGGGTCGGCCGTACCGGTACCGCGCCCGGCCCGCGCCGGCGGGCACCACCGCGGCAGCGCCCTCCCGGCGCCGCACCCCGCCGTCGCCCGCGCCGAGCGGGGGCGCGGCTGCCCGGCCACCCGCGCGGGGCGCCGCCGAGCGGCCCCCGGGCACCCTGACCGCGCCCGCGAGACCGTCCGTCCCGGTCTCGCGGGCGCGCCCTTCGGCACAGCGTGCCGGGCGCGCTGATCGGGGCCGCCGACGCCGCCCGATTGTAGTCGCGGGCGGCCGACCGGGCGGCGCCCCGAGCCACCGCCGCGGCCCGCGCGCCGCAGCGCCCGGCCGCGTCCGCGCGCCCCTCAGCGCTCCGCCGGGCGCCCCCGGCCTGCCGAGCCCGGCACTGCGCGGGATTCTTGCTCAGCTCTCCACCGCGTCCTCAGTTCTCCACCGCGTTCGCGGTGTTCTCGGGCCGCGGAACACGCGGGAACTTGAGGTCGAACGCCGGCCGCTCGCTGCGGATCCGCGGCAGCGTGGTGAAGTTGTGCCGCGGCGGCGGACACGAGGTGGCCCACTCCAGGGAGCCCCCGTAGCCCCAGGGGTCGTCGGTCTCGACCTTGGGCGCGGTGCGCGCCGTGTGCCAGATGTTCCAGAGGAAGAACAGCGTCGAGGCGCCCAGGACGAACGACCCGATGCTGGAGACGATGTTGAGCGCGGTGAACCCGTCGGAGGGCAGGTAGTCGGCGTACCGGCGGGGCATGCCCTCCACGCCCAGCCAGTGCTGGACCAGAAACGTGGTGTGGAACCCGACGAACAGCGACCAGAAGTGCGCCTTGCCCAGTCCTTCGTGGAGCATCTTCCCGGTCATCTTGGGCCACCAGAAGTAGAAGCCGGAGAACATCGCGAACACCACGGTGCCGAAGAGCACGTAGTGGAAGTGGCCCACGACGAAGTAGGAGTCGGTGACGTGGAAGTCCAGCGGCGGCGAGGCCAGGATCACCCCCGTCAGCCCGCCGAACAGGAACGTCACCAGAAACCCAACGGAGAACAGCATCGCCGACGGGAAGGTGAGCTGGCCCCGCCACATCGTGCCGATCCAGTTGAAGAACTTGATTCCGGTCGGCACGGCGATCAGGAACGACAGGAATGAGAACAGCGGCAGCAGCACCGCGCCGGTGGCGAACATGTGGTGGGCCCACACCGTCATCGACAGCCCGGTGATCGTCAGCGTGGCGGCGACCATCCCCCCGTAGCCGAACAGCGGCTTGCGCGAGAAGACCGGGATCACCTCGGTGACGATCCCGAAGAACGGCAGGGCGACGATGTAGACCTCGGGATGGCCGAAGAACCAGAACAGGTGCTGCCAGAGGATCGCCCCGCCGTGGGACGCGTCGTAGACCTGGGCCCCGAGGATGCGGTCGGCTGCCAGCGCCGCCAGCGCCGCGGTCAGCACCGGGAACGCGAGCAGGATCAGCACACCGGTGAACACGGTGTTCCAGGTGAACAGCGGCAGCCGGAACATGGTCATCCCCGGCGCGCGCATCACCGCGATCGTCGTCAGGAAGTTGACCGCGCCCAGGATGGTGCCCAGGCCCGACACCAGCAGGCCCAGCACCCACAGGTCGCCGCCCAGGCCGGGCGAGCGCACCTCGTCCGACAGCGGCGTGTAGGCGAACCAGCCGAAGCTGGCCGCTCCCGAGGGCGTGAGGAAGCCGCCGACGACCATCAGCCCGCCGAAGAGGAACAGCCAGTAGCTGAACATGTTGAGCCGCGGGAAGGCCACGTCGGGCGCGCCGATCTGCAGCGGCACGATCACGTTGGCGAACCCCACGAACAGCGGGGTCGCGAACAGCAGCATCATGACCGTGCCGTGGATCGTGAACAGCTGGTTGTAGCCCTCGTGGGTCACGACCTGCATGCCCGGCCACATCAGCTCGGCGCGGATCAGCATCGCCATCACGCCGGCCGCGACGAAGAACCCGAACGAGGTGATGAGGTACATCTTGCCGATCACCTTGTGATCGGTGGAGGACATCCAGCTGACGAAGGTCGATCCGCCGGCGATCGGACCGCGCTCATGCGAGGCCTCGCGCTCCGACTGCACGGTCTGGGTCATCGGGACTCCGTTCGTCTCGCCCGGGCACAGGCCGGTTCGTTCGTGAAGGCGTGGACGCGGCCGCTCGGGTGCCCGACAGGTCCGGGCCCGGGGGCGCGCGAAGCGGGGTGCCGCGGCGGTCGGGTGCTCAGACGGCGCCGACCGTGGCGGCGAGAAGTACCAGCGCCGACGTGAGCACGGCCGCCCACACCAGCAGGACGGCCGCCCAGGGCGCCGGCTCGCGGTCGGCCTCTCCGGCGTTTCGGGCGAGCCGCTCGGAATACGCGCGCATGCGCCGGCGGCAGTCGGGGTCCTCCCGGGCGAGGTGCCGGCCGATCCGGTCCAGCTTCGCCCGCTCACCGCGCTCCAGGGCCATCGCCGTCCTCCTGCTCTCCCCCGCCGTCCGGTACCGCCCGACCGGTCCCGGATCGGCGAGCGCGCCGCTACCCGCAGCGACGCCTGCCTAACCAGGGCTTCGCCCCGGCGTCCGGGCCCGGGCCGCCGCGGGAGCGGCGCGCGGCGTGGTTTGGCCCCGCGAGACCGCGGTAGTGGGCGCACAGAGGCCGAGGAGCGACCCGGACGCCGCCGCCCGGCGCCGGAGCGGCGGGCGGGGGTGCGGGCCCCCTGGGCGAACCCGGTATCCGGGACAGCCGCAACGCAGGAGGATCCAATGGCCGAGCAGGTTCGGGAGATCATGACCCAGCCTCCCTACACCGTGTCTCCGCAGACGACGCTGTACGAGATCGCCGTCATCATGCGGGACAAGGACATCGGCGACGTGGTGGTGACCGAGGACGACTCGGCGCTGGGCGTGCTGACCGACCGCGACATCGTGGTGCGCTGCGTCGCCGACGGCGCCGACTGCGGCACCGCCACGGCCGGCGGCGCCCTCAGCGGCCGCCTGTCGGTGGTGGGCCCCGACGACAGCATCGACGAGGCTGTGCGCATCATGCGCGAGAGCGCGGTGCGGCGGCTGCCGGTGATCGACGCCGACCGCGTCGTGGGCGTCGTCTCGCTGGGCGACCTCGCAGTCGAGCGCGACCCCTCGTCGGTGCTGGCATCGATCAGCGGAAGCCGGGCCAACACCTGACCCGGCGCGCTCGCCGATCCGGGCCCGGGCGGCGCTCCGCCCGGGCCCGCGCGTTTGCCCCGCACGGGCTGCGGTAGCGGCGCCACCATGAGCGGCGCCGCGGCGGCCACGGGCCCCCAGCGCGGCAGCGGGGAGGCGCGGCCGCGCCTGCTGGTGCTGCGCGCGCTGGGCCTGGGCGACTTCCTCACGGCGGTTCCCGCGTTCCGGGCGCTGGAGCGCGCCCACCCCGCAGCCGCGATCCACCTCGCCGCTCCCAGCGCCCACGCCGACCTGCTGTCGCTCGCAGGGCTGGAGTGGTCGGTGCTGCCGACCGCGGGCCCCCGGACCCCGCCGTGGCCCTATTCCGCACCGCCCGACACCGCGGTGAACCTGCACGGCAGCGGCCCCGGATCGGTACGGGCGCTGCGTGCGCTGGGGCCGGGGCGGCTGTGGACCCACGCCTCTCCCGCCGCCGGAGGGCCCCCGGGTCCCGAGTGGCCGGGGCGGACCCACGACGTCGACCTGTGGTGCCACCTGCTCGCCTACTACGGCATCAGTGCCGACCCCACCGACCTGCGGCTGCCGCTTCCCCGGCCGCCGAAGGAGCACGCGGGCGCCGCCGTCGTGCACCCGGGCGCGGCCTTTCCCGCGCGGCGCTGGCCGCCCGAGCGCTTCGCGGCCCTGGCTCAGCGGTTGGCCGCCTGGGGGCTCGACGTCGTGGTCACGGGATCGGCGGCGGAGCGGCCGCTCGCGCTGGAGGTCGCGCGCCGAGCGGGGCTGGGCGAGCAGCGGGTGCCGGCCGGGCGGACGCCGCTGCCGGAGCTGGCCGCCCTGGTCTCGCGCGCCGCTGTGGTGGTGTGCGGCGACACCGGCGTCGCGCACCTGGCGACCGCCTACGGCACGCCCTCGGTCGTGCTCTTCGGACCGGTCGACCCCGCGTTGTGGGGGCCGCGCGTCGACGCCGACCGGCACGCCTGCCTGTGGTACGGCGAGCCAGGCGATCCCCACGGCGGCGCGCCCGCTCCCGGACTGCTGCGCATCGGCGTGGCCGAGGCCGCCGCGGCCGCC
>NZ_BAAAQI010000026.1:0-52010 GCF_039531585.1 Streptomonospora arabica
CCTCGCGCGGGGTGCGGCCGGGATCGCCGCCCCGCGGACGGGACGGGCGAGCGCGCGGGGCGGGCCCGCCGGACCGCGGGGCGGCGCTGGCGCCGCGCGGGTCGCGGGAGCGGCCGTCGCGGGAGGAGCTCACCTGCGCCTCCCGCTGCACGGAGCGGCGGGACGGCGTCTGTGCCGGCCGTCGGGCCGGGCGGGCCGCGATTGCGGGCGTCCTGCGCGGCGGGGGCGCACCGGGCTCACTCCGAGCCCGCCTCGGGCTGGGCGCCGGTACCGGGCAGTCCGGAGTCGGCACCGCCGTCGTCGCCGGTGACGCGGCGCTCGTCCAGGTCCAGGAAGAGGGGGGCCTCGCCGGGCCGCATTCCCATCTCCTCGGCCTCCTCGGCGATGCGCTCGGAGGACTCCAGGCGCACGACCTCCTCGCGCAGCGCCTCCTCCCGATGGGCGAGCCGCTCGTTGCTCGTCTGGAGCTCGGAGATGGTGAAGGCGTCGGCCACCAGCACGGTGCGCAGCGCCAGCAGGCTGATCAGCGCACCGCTGAGCAGGCCGATCACCAGCAGCACGAAGGGCATGCGCGGCGCGCGCGGGGCGGGCCGCGCAACGGCGGGCGCGCTGCGGCGGCGGGCCGGCGCGGTGCGCGGCACGGTCCGACGCGCCGGAGGGGCCTCGGCGGCCTTCCGGGTCCGTGCGCTCTCCTCGGTGGCGCTGCTCATCGTGGTCCTCCCCGCTGTGTCTCCCGCTGGGTCCGCGGCCGGCCGACCGCCTCCGCCGCGGACGTGCTCACGGCCGGCGGACGCGCTCGGCGGCGCGCAGTCGCGCCGAGGCCGCGCGCGGATTGGCTTCGTTCTCCTCGTCGGCGGGGGATTCGGACCCCCGGGTCAGCAGCCGCAACTGGGGGCGGTGGTCGGGCAGCGGAACCGGAAGGTCCTGGGGTGTGGTGTCGGTGGCGAGCCCGCTGAGGGTCCGCTTGGTGATGCGGTCCTCCAGCGAGTGGTAGGAGAGCACGGCGATGCGCCCGCCCACGGCGACGCGGTCGACGGCGTCCGGCAGCGCGCGGGCGAGGATCTCCAGCTCGGCGTTGACCTCGATGCGCAGGGCCTGGAAGGTGCGCTTGGCGGGGTTGCCGCCGGTGCGCCGGGTGGCCGCGGGGATGGCATCGCGCACCAGCTCGGCCAGGTCGCGCGTCGAGTCCAGCGGCGCGGCGGCGCGGCGGCGCGCGACGGCCTGGGCGATGCGCCCGGCGAAGCGCTCCTCGCCGTACTCGCGCAGGATGCGCGTGAGCTCGGCGACCGAGTAGGTGTTGAGGACGTCGGCCGCGGTGCGCCCCTGGGTACGGTCCATGCGCATGTCCAGCGGGGCGTCGTGGGAGTAGGCGAAGCCGCGCTCGGACTCGTCGAGCTGCGGCGAGGACACGCCCAGGTCGAGCAGCACGGCCTGGACCTCGCGGATGCCCAGGCCGTCGAGGACGGCGGGGATGTCGTCGTACTCGGCGTGGGCGAGCTCGACCCGGTCGCCGAAGGGCGCGAGCCGGGTGCGGCTGCGCTCCAGGGCCGTGGTGTCGCGGTCGACGCCGACGAGGCGGAGCCGGGGGTGCGCGTCGAGGAGGGCGGCGGCGTGCCCGCCCAGGCCGAGGGTGCCGTCGACGAGGACGGCCCCGGGCTCGCTCAGGGCGGGCGAGAGCAGTTCGACGATGCGGTCGAGCATGACCGGCGTGTGTCCCGCACCGGGTCGGCCGCCGGTGTCTGCCATGAGCACAGTGCCCCCTCCTCACTGACCGCCCCGTGCCGCCGCGTGCGGCCGGCCGTCCGCGGACGCTCCCCCGATGTCCCGCGGCGGCCGCGGGCCGCTCCCCCGCCGCCGGTGCCTCCGCGCTCCCCTGCGGGGCATCGGCCGCGAGCGGAGTCGGCCCGACCGTGGTCGGCTCCGTCGTCTCCTGCTTCCGGCCTTCCGGCGTTGCCGCCGGTGCCGACCGTGCGTCCGGCAGCTGCTAGCGCGGCCTCACGGCGCACTCGCCCGCGACCGTCCGGCCGAGCCTCCAGGCGCGTGGCCTGCTGGCCGCGCTGCTGCGCGGCCGCCACCTGGCGCCGGGGAAGATGCGTCAGCTGACTGCGGCTCGCGCCTGAAGGCCTGGGTCCGGACAGGACGTGGTCGGCGTGGCTCGGCGGACCGGTGTGCGCGGGTGTCGAGGCCGGCACCGCGGTCGCGCGAAGTCACAGCACCCCCGGCAACACCTCCTCCGACAGATCCGCGAATGCCTGCTCCTGGTCGGCTTCGTAACGGGCCCACGCCGCGGAGTCCCAGATCTCCAGGCGCGTGTTGGCCCCGATGACGACACAGTCGCGTTCCAGGCCGGCGTAGGCGCGCAGGCCGGCGGGAACCGTGATGCGCCCCTGCTTGTCGGGAACCTCGTCGGAGGCGCTGGCGAAGAACACCCGGCTGTAGTCGCGGACCGCCTTGGCGGTGACCGGCGCCGAGCGGAGGGCCTCGGTGATGCGCTGGAACTCGTCCAAAGGAAAGACGTAGAGGCAGCGCTCCTGTCCCTTCGTGATCACCAGTCCCCCCGACAGTTCGTCGCGGTACTTCGCCGGAAGGAACAGGCGTCCCTTCTCGTCGAGGCGCGGTTCGTGGGTCCCCAGAAACAAGGCCCACCTCCCAAGCCCCCGGCAGAGCAGTCTCCTGCTCCACGATGCTCCACTGTACTCCACTCTTCCCCACGGTCAACAGTTTCAATCGCCGCCGCGGCACAGACCGCCGCGAGAAAGCGCAGGTCAATGCGGGTGGAGCGGAGTGGAGCGCCCGGGGCGCCCCGCGGCGGGCGCGCCACCGCGCCCCACACGCGCGGTGGCGCGTGTGACACAGCGCTCGGCACGCGGGCGCCCGCCGTTTTTGGGATTTGATTTGCTTTCGCCGACTTTGGCTCTAGCCTCGATTCCATCGGCTCCGGCTCCTGTCGAGAGGGGACACGTGTCACTGGGCACGCGGCAGAACACACAGGGAGACGGGATCCCGGACGGCGACGACGGCGTCATCGCCGTCGCGGAACGGATCCGCGACGCCGTCCAGACCGTGATCGAGGGCAAACCCGACGTCGTACGGATCGCGCTGACCGTCCTGCTCGCCGAGGGCCACCTGCTCATCGAGGACATTCCGGGCGTCGGCAAGACGATGCTGGCCAAGGCACTGGGCCGGGCGGTCGACTGCTCGGTGCAGCGGGTGCAGTTCACACCGGACCTGCTGCCGGCCGACATCACCGGCGTCAGCGTCTACCACCAGGACCGGCACGAGTTCGAGTTCAACCCGGGCCCCGTCTTCGCCAACATCGTGCTGGGCGACGAGATCAACCGCGCCTCGCCCAAGACCCAGTCCGCCCTGCTGGAGTGCATGGAGGAGATGCAGGTCAGCGTCGACGGCGAGACCCGTCAGCTGGAGCGGCCCTTCATGGTGGTGGCCACGCAGAACCCCTCCGACATGGAGGGCACCTATCCCCTGCCCGAGGCCCAGCGCGACCGGTTCACGGCCCGCATCGCCGTGGGCTACCCCGCGCCGCAGGCCGAGCTGGACATGATCGACGCCCACAGCTCGGACTCGCCGCTGGACCGGCTGGAGCCGGTGGCCACGGCCGCCGACGTACGCGCCATGGTCGACCGGGTCAAGGGCATCCACGTCGCCCCGGGCGTACGGCGCTACGCCGTCGACCTGGTCACGGCCACCCGCACCTCCTCGGCGCTGCGGCTGGGCGCCTCGCCGCGCGCCACGATCCACCTCGTCCGGGCCGCGCGCGCCTACGCCGCGCTGGAGGGGCGCCACTATGTCGTGCCCGACGACCTGCAGGCCCTGGCGGTGCCGGTGCTCGCGCACCGGCTGCTGCCCAGCCCCGAGGCGCGCATGGAGCGGCGCTCGCCCGAGCAGGTCGTCTCCGAGATCGTCGCCCGCCTGCCCATCCCCAGTCCGCGCTGAGCCCGGAGAGCGCGCGTGAGACTGCTGCCGGCCTTCACCGTCCGCGGCTGGGGACTGCTCAGCGGCGGGGGCGCGCTGATCGTCAGCGGCCTGGTCATCGGCGAGCGCGACCTGGTGGGCTTCGGCGTGCTGGTGTTCGCGCTCCCGCTGCTGACCTCGCTGACGTTGTGGGGCGCGCCCGGCCGCGTGGTGCACAGCCGGGCGCTCCAGCCGGCCCGCACCCCCGCGGGCGCCGACGCGCGCGTACTGGTGCGCGTGGCCAACGCCTCGACCGCGCTGCCGGTCGGCGGCCTGCTGGTGCACGACGACCTGCCGTTCCAGCTGGGCCAGGCTCCGCGGTTCAACATCGGCTTCCTCGGACCGCGCGCGGTGCGCGATGTGACCTACCGGGTGCGTCCCGAGATCCGCGGCTCCTACCCCGTCGGGCCGCTGGCCCTGTCCTTCACCGACCCGCTGAACTGCCTGCGGCGGCGGCGCTCCGTCGGCGGCCCGATGACCCTGCTGGTCACCCCGCCCGTCGTGGCCCTGCCCCACGTTCCGGTGCCCGGCGGAACCGCCGAGGACGGCGACAGCGCGGCGCGCTCGCTTGCCGGCGGTACGGACAACGACCCGGTACCGCGCGGCTACCGGCACGGCGACGACATGCGCCGGGTGCACTGGCGCAGCACCGCCCGCCACGGGGAGCTGATGGTCCGCCGCGAGGAGCACCGGCTCAGCGACCGCAGCGCCGTGCTGACCGACCTGCGCGCGGCCGCCCACGCCGGCGCGGGGCCCGACTCCTCACAGGAGGCCGTGGTCAGCGCCGCCGCGTCCGCGGCTCTGCACCTGCTCGGGCGCGGGCACGAGATGCGGCTGCACACCGACAGCGGCGAGGTCGCCGCCGCGACCGGGGCGGACGTGCTCGACGCCCTGGCGGTGGCCCCGCCCTCCTCCGCCACCGGCCTCGCCGGCGCCGCCGAGGCGATCGCCGGCTCCCACGTCAGCGGCCAAGGACTGCTGGTCGCGGTCCTGGGCGCGCTCTCGGCCGACGACATCGACGCGCTCTCCCGGCTCCCGGGCGGCCGGGGCCGGCACACGTGCGTCGCGCTGCTGTGCACCCGCGCCGCCTGGTCCGATCCCGACTCCGCGCGGCGCTCGGCCGACGCGCTGCGCGAGGCGGGCTGGCTCGCGGCCGAGATCGGCTCGGTGGAGGACCTGCCGCAGGCGTGGGGCTCGGCGGTGCCGGGCCGCGCCGGGGCGGTCGGCCGGTGAGCGGAGCACGCCGGCGGCCGAAGCGACCGCAGCCCGCGGACGCGCCCACGCCCGCTGCGCCGGTTTGCGCCCGGCGCCGGGCGGCGGTGCCGCGCCCGTCCCCCGCACGAACCGACTCCCCGGTTAGGAGGAACGGCGCACACCCCCGCCACCGCCGCCGGCGGACCGGTCAGGGGACCGCCGGCACACGATGATCGCAAAGGCCGCGCTGACCGTGGCGACCGCCGCCGCGCTGCTGCTCGCGCTGCCCGCGCTGGCGCCGCTGATCTCGGGCGGCTCCTGGTGGGGGCCCTCGGCCGCCGTGGTGGTCGCCTGCGCCCTGACCGGACTGGTCCTGCGCGCCGCTCGGCTGACCGTGGTCGTGATCCCGATCCTGCAGGCCGCCGTGGCGCTGGCCGTGCTGACCGCCTCGTTCGTGTCCTACGCGGCTCCGCTGGGCTTCGTGCCCATCCCCTCGGCGCTGGGCGAGCTGGTCGCCGTGTTCACCGAGGGCCGGGCGCAGATCGGCACGGAGACCACGCCCATCCCGGCGACCCCGGCCCTTGCGCTGGTGATCGCCGCCGCGATGGCGCTGCTGGCGATCGTCTCCGACTTCCTGGCGGTGACCGCGCGGGCGGCCGCCGTGATGGCGCTGCCCCTGGCGGGTCTGCTACTGGTGCCGCTGCTGGTGGACGACCAGGGCGTGGACGGCGCCGCCTTCGCCTGCGCCGCGGTGGGCTACGTGGGCGTGCTGGCGGTGGACGGCTGGGTGCGCGGGTCCGGCTGGGGGATCGCCGTGCGCCCCGACCACGACACCGCCGCGCCGGTGCTGGGCGGCGTCCAGCACATCGCCGCCACGGCCGGGGTCGCCGCGGCCGCCGTGGCGCTGGCGCTGCTCGTCCCGCCGGCCGTGCCCGGGCTGACGTCGAGCTCGCTGTACGCGCTGGCCGACGGCACGCGGCTCGGCGGCGAGACCATCACCACGACCCACCCCCTGGTCAGCCTGCGCCGGGACCTGACCTCCACCTCCGACCGGCCGGTGCTGAGCTACGAGACCGACGCCGAACGGCCGGACTACCTGCGCATGTACGCGCTGGACGCCTTCGACGGCCAGACCTGGACCATGTCGCGGCTGCGCGCCGAGGGCGACGGCGACCTCGGCGACGAGCTGCTGCCCTCCCCGCCCGGCCAGAGCCGGATCGACAGCCGGCGGGTCACCACCGAGGTCGCCCTCGCCGACCGCTTCGAAGCCGACTTCCTGCCGATGCCCTATCCGGCGCGGGAGCTGTCGGCCGCCGGCGAGTGGTACGCCGACCCCGAGACCCTGATGGTCTTCACCACCGGCGCCCCCGCCCGGGGCGACAGCTACGAGGTCACCAGCCTGGTGAACGAGCCCGACCCCGACACGCTGGCCGCGGACCTGCCCCCGGGAAGCGACCTGGACGAGCGCTACCTGGAGGTCCCCGACGGCGTCGACGAGCGCACCGCGGAGCTGGCCGAGTCGATCACCGCCCGAGCCGGCACCGCCCACGAGAAGGCCGTGGCGCTGCAGGACTGGTTCAGCGCCGCGGGCCGGTTCGACTACGACCTCAGCCCGCCCTCCATCCCGGAGGGCGAGGACCCGCTGAGCTACTTCCTGTTCGAGAGCCGGGTGGGCTACTGCGAGCAGTTCGCGGGCGCGATGGCGCTGCTGGCGCGGCAGGCGGGCATCCCCGCGCGCGTGGCCATCGGCTACACCGCCGGCACCCGGACCGGCGGCGACTCGTGGGAGGTCACCGAGTCCGACGCCCACGCCTGGCCCGAACTGTACTTCGAGGGCGCCGGGTGGCTGCGGTTCGAGCCCACGCCCGCCTCCTCCGGCGGCCAGGGCACCGCCACCGTTCCCGACTACGCCGACACCGTCCCCTCGGCGCCGCAGGGCGGTGCGGGCCCCGGTGCGCAGGCGGGCCGGCCGGGCGCCGATGCGGCGCCGTCGGCGCCCCAGGAGCAGGAGGAGCCCACCGCGTCCTCGGACAGCCCGGAGCCGACCGAGGAGGACGAGAGCGGATCCGGCGGCGGTCCCGGCGAGGGCCGGGGCGCCGGATGGTGGTGGGCGGCGCTGGTCCCCGCGCTGCTGGCCGTCGCGGCGGTCCCCGGGCTGGCGCGGGTCCTGGTGCGGCGCACGCGGTGGGTCCGCGCGGGCACACCCGCCCGGCGCGCCCGCGCCGCGTGGCGGGAACTGCGCGACGACTGCCGCGACCTGGGCCTTTTTTGGAGCCCGGCCGAGTCGCCGCGTGCGGTGGCGGGGCGGCTCGCCGCCGACCACGGGCCGGGCCCCGCGGCCGAGGCGGCGCTGTGGCGCCTGGCGATGGCCGAGGAGAGCGCCCACTACGCACCGGAGTTCCGCCAGGAGGGCTCGCCCTCCGACGACAGCCGGCTGGTGCGCTCAGCGCTGCGGGCGTCCCGCGGGCGCGGTGCCGCGCTGCGGGCGAGCCTGCTGCCCGGCTCGCTGCTTCCCGCGCCGCTGGGCGCGCCGGAGGCGCCGCGCGCCCAGCGGCCCGGCACCGCGGCGGGCTGAGGCGCCGGCGGGCCCGGTGCGGGGGCGGTCCTCGGGACCGCGGTCCTCGGCGGCCGTCCCGGGTGCGTACACGAGAACGCGCCCGCCGGTCGGGGCCGGTGGACGCGTTCTCGTGTACGGGCGCTCGCGCGCGGCCGGGAGCCGGCCGCGGTGCGAGGGCTACTTGTCGCCGCCCTCCTGGCGGCGGCGCCACCGCTCCTCGAAGCGGTGCATCATCCCGGGGCGCTGCTGGCGCTTGCGCTGTTTGGGCTCGGCGGACTTGCCCTGCGGCTGCTGCGCCTGGGCCTGAGCCTGGGCCTCGCCTCCGCCGCCGGCGACGCGCCGCCAGGCGGACAGGCCCCACAGCAGGCAGGCCAGCATGACGATGAAGCCGATGACGCCGACGATGACCTGCTGGAGGATCGCGCCGCCCATGAGGAGCGAGATCCCGACGACGAACCCGATCGAGGCCTGCACGATCGATCGCTTGTAGTGCACGGCCGGGTTCGTCTTGCTCACGGTGTTGGCGAACTTCGGATCCTCGGCGTACAGCGCCTGCTCGATCTGGTCGAGCATACGCTGCTCGTGTTCAGAGAGCGGCACGGCGCCTCCCAATGACAGTCCCTGCGTGGGGTGAGGTGTGCTGACCAACAGGCCGTTGTTCAGTGGTATGCCCAGAATAAGGCGCCTTAGCGCCTACTGAAAAGAAAAGATGAGCGTGCAGCTGGCCCACATGGGCCACATTACCCTCACCGTCTAACCGCAACACGGCTGCGCTCGCCCTTCTGCCGTCCCCTGCACTACCGCGGGACGCCGCCGACCGGTCGGGCCGGCCCGGCATCCCCGCCCCTATAACGGATTCAACCATCCGAAAGTTGCAGTACTATACGTCATCCTCCTCACGCTTGGCCAAGGCCGCCGGTCGGATGGCCCCCGCCCCGAACCGCCGCGTGACCGCGTCCATGGCCTGTTCGGCCTCGCGCCAGCCGGTCTCGGGCTCGTCCAGGCTGAGCTGGCGGTGGGCTTCTGCGACCGGCGCCAGCCCCTCCATGCGCACCCCCACCAGCCGCAGCCGCACCCGCTCCAGGCCCGCTGCGGCGTAGAGCTCGCGCGCGGCGGCGCTGATCTCGTGCGCGACGTCGGTGGACTCGGCCAGGGTGCGCGAGCGGGTGATGGTGGTGAAGTCGGCCCGGCGCAGCTTCACCACGACCGTGCGGCCCACGTGCCCGCCGGCCCGCATCCGCCGGGCGACCTTCTCCGACAGCCGCAGCAGCTCCCGCCGGATGACCTCGGGGTCGTCGACGTCGCGGGGGAAGGTCTCCTCGGCGCCGATGCTCTTGTCGGGAGAGGACGGCACGACCGGGCTCTCGTCGCGCCCCTGGGCGAGGGCGGCCAGGCGGTCGCCCAGCGCCGTCCCGAACTCGCCGCGCAGGGTGGCCGCCGAGACGCGCGCCAGGTCGCCCACCGTGCGCAGGCCCAGCCGGGCCAGGGTCTGCTCGGTCTTGTCCCCCACGCCCGACAGCGCGCCCACCGGCAGCGGGTGCAGGAACGCGGTCACCCGGTCGGGGGGCACCGCCAGCAGGCCGTCGGGCTTGCAGCGGGTGGAGGCGAGCTTGGCCACCAGCTTGCTGGGCGCGGCGCCCACCGAGCAGGTCAGGCTCTGCTCGTCGCGCACCCGGCGGCGGATCTCCTCGGCGATGCGCACCGGGCCGCCGAGGCGGCGCCGGGCACCGGAGACGTCCAGGTAGGCCTCGTCCAGCGAGACGCGCTCGACCTCGGGCGTCACCGCCAGCAGGATGTCCATGACCGCCTCGGAGACCCGCTTGTAGTGGGCGCCGTCGGGCGGGAAGACCATCGCGTCGGGACACAGCCGCAGCGCGCGCACCATGGGCATGGCCGAGTGCACGCCGTAGGAGCGGGCGATGTAGTCGGCCGAGGAGACCACGCCGCGCGGCCCGGTGCCGCCGACGATGATGGGCTTGCCGCGGGTCTCGGGGTGCACCAGCCGCTCGACGCCGGCGAAGAACGCGTCCATGTCGATGTGCAGGACGGTGCAGCCGGCGGTGTCCTCGCTGTCGTCCTCCGGCAGCGGCTCGACCCCGCCGGGCCCGATCATCCCGCGAAGCGCCTGACCGCGCTCGAGCTGGCGTCGGCTCATGCCACCAGTGTGCCGCCGCCGGCGCGGGCCGCGCCAGCGGCCCCGCTCCCCGGCCGCGTCACAGCGGCTTGCGGGCCAGCAAGTGGATCTGGGTGGCGATCCCCGACAGCGCCGGGTGCACAGCGGCCGCCTTCTCCAGTTCCAGCAGCTGCTCGCCGATCCCGTGCTCGCCGTCGAGCACCCGCCCGGGCAGCAGATCGGCGAAGACCCGCACACCGCGGATGTCGGCGCGGCCCAGCCCGGCCCGCTCGGCGAGGCCGACGAGCCGGTCGGCGGTGAAGCGCCGCGGCATGGGGTCGCCGCTGCCCCAGCGGCCCTCGGGGTCGTCGAGCAGGTGGCGGGCGTCGGCCAGGTGGCCGGCGAGCGCCCGGTGCAGCACCCCGGCCAGGGCGTTGGTGGCCAGCACGCTGACGGCGCCGCCGGGCCGGGTGAGCGCGGCGACGTCGGCCAGGGCGGCCGCCGGCTCCTCGACGTACTCCAGCACGTTGTGCATCAGCACCAGGTGCGCGTGGGACTCGGGCAGCAGCTGCGCCAGGTCGCCGGTCTCGCCTTGCAGCGCGCGCACGCGCACACCGGCCTCGGCGGCGCGGCGCTCCAGGGCCGCCAGCGAGTCGGGGCTGGGGTCGACCACGGTGACGCGGTGGCCGAGCCCTGCGAGCGGGACGGCCGCGCCGCCGGTGCCGCCGCCGGCGTCGACGATGTCCAGGCCGTCGCTGCCGGCGGGCTCCTGCTCCGCCAGGGCGGCGCGCAGCACCTGCCAGACGACCTCGGTGCGGGCTGCGCTGGCGGCGCGGTGCGGGCCGGAGCCCGCGCCGGGGTCGCTCGGGACGGTGCCGCCGTGGGGCTTGTCGCTCAACACCGGCTCCCCTTCTGCTTGCTGGTCGAATGCCCGCCGACCGGCGGCGCCGGTCAGGGCGCGAGCTGGGCCTTGTTCTCCATCAGCCGCGAGAGCAGGCCGTTGATGAAGGACGGGGACTCGTCGGTGGAGAGCTGCCGCGCCACGGCGACCGCCTCGGAGATCGCGACGCCGTCGGGGATGTCCTCGGCCCACAGCAGCTCGTAGGCGCCCATCCGCAGGATGTTGCGGTCGACCACCGGCATGCGCTCCAGCGACCAGTCGATCGCGTAGTCGTCGAGCAGGGCGTCGAGGCGTTCGCGGCGCTCGTCGACGGCGAAGGCCAGCTGCACGGTGAACTCGTTGATCGGCGGCTCGGTCTGGGCGCGGCGGCGCTCGACGACGTCCTCGACCGGGGTGCCGCGGACCTCGGCCTCGTAGAGGATCTCCACAGCGCGTCTGCGCGCCTTGCGCCGCGCGCCTCCGCCACTGCTCATCGCTGCTCCGCCCGCGGGCCCCGGATACCGATCGCGGTCGGCGCCATCAGTTGACGCGGCCGAGGTAGTCGCCGGTGCGGGTGTCGACCTTCACGCGCTCGCCCGTGGTGATGAACAGCGGAACCTGGATGACCGCGCCGGTCTCGATGGTGGCGGGCTTGGTGCCGCCGGTGGAGCGGTCGCCCTGCACGCCGGGGTCGGTCTGGGTGATCTCGACCTCCACCGCGGCGGGCAGCTCGACGTAGAGCGGGGCGCCCTCGTTCACCGCGACGGTGACCACGGCGCTCTCCAGCAGGTAGTCGGCGTTCTTGCTGACCACCTTGGCGTCGACGGGCAGCTGGTCGTAGGTCTCGGTGTCCATGAAGATGTAGGACTCGCCGTCGCTGTAGAGGTACTGCATCTCACGGCGGTCCACATTGGCGATCTCGACCTTGGCGCCGGCGTTGAAGGTCTTGTCGACGACCTTTCCCGAGGTGACGTTCTTCAGCTTGGTGCGGACGAACGCTCCGCCCTTGCCGGGCTTGACGTGCTGGAACTCCACGACGTTCCAGAGTTCGCCGCCGTCGAGCTTCAGCGTCGTGCCGTTCTTGAGGTCGTTCGTCGAGGCCACTTGGGTCGTCTCTCCAGAGGGTCGGGCTCGGTCGGTGGCGGGCGGGCGCCCGCAGCGCGGCCGCGCGGGGCGGCCTGCGCCGTCGTCACCGCAGTCTAGTGGGTTTCACCGGTGCGGGCGTTCACACTGGCCCGCAGGTCTCAGGTGCCGATCGCGGCGTAGGCCGCGTCCAGCAGCTCGGGGGCGGGGCCGGACAGCACCGCGGGCTCGGCGAGCGCGTCGAGCACGATGAAGCGCAACGTGGCGCCGCGGGCCTTCTTGTCGACGCGCATGGCGCGCCGCAGCTCGGGCCAGGGTGCGCCGGAGTAGGCGGTGGGCAGCCCGACCGAGGCGAGGATCTTGCGGTGCCGTTCGACCAGGGCGGCGTCGACGCGCCCGTCCAGGCGCGCCAGCTCGGCGGCGAAGACCATGCCCACGGCCACGGCGTAGCCGTGCCGGAACGTGTAGTCCTCGGCCCGTTCGACGGCGTGGCCGAGGGTGTGCCCGTAGTTGAGGATCTCGCGGCGGCCGCTCTCGCGCAGGTCGCCCGAGACGACCTCGGCCTTGACGAAGACGGCGCGCTCGATGAGCTCGCGGGTGTGGCGACCGTCGGGCCGGGCGGCCCCCTCGGGGTCGGCCTCGACGAGGTCGAGGATGGCGGGGTCGGCGATGAACCCGGCCTTGACCACCTCGGCCAGGCCGCCGATGTAGTCGGCCGCGGGCAGGCCGGCGAGGGTGTCCAGGTCGCACAGCACACCGGAGGGCGGGTGGAAGGCCCCGACGAGGTTCTTGCCCTCGGCGGTGTTGATGCCGGTCTTGCCGCCCACGGCGGCGTCGACCATGCCCAGCAGGGTCGTGGGCACCAGGACGCTGCGCACGCCGCGCAGCCAGGTAGCGGCGACGAACCCGGCCAGGTCGGTCACCGCGCCGCCGCCCACGCCCACCACGGCGTCGCTGCGGGTGAACCCGGCCTGTCCCAGCCGGCTCCACAGCCCGGCGGCGACCTCGGCGGTCTTGGCGGCCTCGCCGTCGGGCACGGCCAGCGGGTGGACGCTGCAGCCGGCCGCACCCAGCGCGGTCAGCGCGGGACGGGCCAGCTCGCCCAGGCCCTCGGGGTGGACGACCGCGACCTGCTCGGCCCGCTCGCCCACCAGCGCGGGCAGCTCGGCGAAGACCCCGCGGCCCACCACGACGTCGTAGGGGTCGGCACCGCCGACGCGGATGCGGGTGGCGCTCATCGGATGCCCTCCCGGTGACGGGGCAGCCCCTCGACGATGGCGTCGACGACCTCCTCGGGGTGGTATCCGCTGGTGGGCACGGTCGCCCGCGCCAGGCCCTCGTAGACGGGCAGCCGCTCCTCCAGCAGCTTGCGCAGCCGGGTGCGGGGGTTGCCGGCCAGCAGCGGGCGCGGGGTGTCCAAGCCGACCCGCTTGGCGGCGTCGGCGAACTCCACCTGCAGGTAGACCACGTGGTGGCGGTCCAGATCGGCGGAGGTGCCGGGGTCGAGGACCGCGCCGCCGCCCAGCGCGACCACACCGGCCCAGGAGGCCAGGGCCTCGGCCACGATCTCGCGCTCCAGCGCGCGGAAGGCGGGCTCGCCGTCCTCGACGAACACGTCGCCCACGGACTTGCCGGCGCGCGCCTCGACCTCGGCGTCGGTGTCGAGCAGGTCCACGCCCAGCCGCTCGGCCAGGGCCCGGCCGACCGTGGTCTTGCCCGCGCCCGGCGAGCCGATCAGGACCGCGACCGGTGTGCTCATCGGTGTCTCCTCGGTTGTCGTCGACCGGGCCCGCCGCACCCGGCCGTGCGCGCTTTCTAGGGGATCTCCAGCGTATCCAGGTAGGCGCGGGCGTTGCGGGCGGTCTCGGCCAGGGAGTCGCCGCCGAACTTCTCCACGGCGGCCTCGGCCAGCACCAGCGCGACCATGGCCTCGGCCACCACGCCCGCCGCCGGCACCGCCGTGACGTCGCTGCGCTGGTGGTGGGCCCGGGCCGGCTCGCCGGTGGCCACGTCGACGGTGTCCAGCGCGCGCGGGACGGTCGCGATGGGCTTCATGGCCGCGCGCACCCGCAGCGGATCGCCGGTGGTCATGCCGCCTTCGACGCCGCCCGCGCGGTTGCTGCGGCGGCGCACGCCGCCGGGGCCGGGCTCGATCTCGTCGTGGGCGGCCGATCCGCGCCGGGCGGCGGTGCGGAACCCGTCGCCGATCTCGACTCCCTTGATGGCCTGGACGCCCATCAGGGCGCCGGCCAGCCGGGAGTCCAGGCGGCGGTCCCAGTGCACGTGGCTGCCCAGCCCCGGCGGCAGGCCGTAGGCGAGCACCTCGACGACGCCGCCCAGGGTGTCGCCGGCCTTCCTGGTGTCGTCGACCTCGGCGACCATGCGCGCGCTGGTGTCGGGGTCGAAGCAGCGCAGCGGGTCGGCGTCGACGCGCTCCAGGTCGCCGGGCTCGGGCTGCACGGAGTCGGGGACGCTGATGGTGCCCATCGACACGACGTGGCTGAGCACCTCGACGCCCAGGGCCTGGCGGCAGAACGCGCGGGCGACCTCGCCGATGGCGACGCGCGCCGCGGTCTCGCGGGCGCTGGCGCGCTCCAGCACGGGGCGGGCCTCGTCGTGGCCGTACTTCTGCATGCCCACCAGGTCGGCGTGGCCGGGGCGGGGCCGGGTCAGCGGCGCGTTGCGCGCCACTCCCTCCAGCTCCTCGGGGGGCACGGGGTCGGCGGACATCACCCGCTCCCACTTGGGCCACTCGGAGTTGGCGACCTCGACGGCCACCGGGCCGCCCTGAGTGAGGCCGTGGCGGACGCCCCCGACCAGGGTCACCTCGTCCTGTTCGAACTTCATCCGGGCGCCCCGGCCGTACCCGGCGCGACGGCGGGTCAGCGCGGCGGCGATGTCGTCCGAGGTGACGGCGACGCCGGCCGGAAGGCCCTCCAGTATCGCGACGAGTGCCGGTCCGTGGGACTCCCCCGCGGTCAGCCAGCGCAACATGCCCCGATCATTTCACGGGCCGAGCGGGCGCGGCACATCGCGTCGCCCGCCCGCCGGGCGGCGGTCAGAGCGGTGTGCCGGCCGGCACATCCGCCAGCAGCACGGCCAGCGCGCCGCCGATCATGAACGGGCCGAAGGGGATCTGGGTGCGCCGGGTGGCGCGGCGCAGCGCCAGGAGGACGATGCCGTAGGCGGCCGAGGCCGCGAAGGCCGCGACCGTGCCCGCCACGACCGCGCCGGGACCGGCCCAGCCGAGGTAGAGGCCGACGAGCCCGGCGATCTTGACGTCGCCCCAGCCCATGCCGCCGGGGTGGATGAACCACAGCAGCCAGTAGAGGGCGGCCAGGCCCGCCATCCCGCCCAGCGGGTAGGCCGCGGCGAGCAGGTCGGTGCCGGTGAGCGCGGAGGGGCCGGGACTGCGGGCCGCGCGCTCCAACACGGCGGCGCCGAGCACCAGCGGGACGGCCGCGGGGTAGGCGGGGCCCACGATCGCGTTGGGCAGGCGGTGCACGCGGACGTCGATCGCGGCCAGCACCGCGCCCGCGGCCGAGAAGAACAGCAGCGCGGTGCACCACAGCGGGTTGGCGGCGGCTCCCGCTGCCCCTTGGGTGGCGCCGACCGCCGCGAACAGCAGCGCGGTCGCGGCGGCCGTCGCGGCCGAGGACGGGATCCGCCGGGCGCAGGCGGGGCAGCCGCCGGTGCGGGCGTAGCCGCGCACCCGCACCGCCGGCAGCCACGGGACGAAGGGGACCGGCGCCCCGCAGTGCGGGCAGGCGGGCGGGGGCGGCGGGGTGTCGTCGTCGGGGCCGGGCTCGTGGCGGGCGAACAGGGGCACGAGCCGGCCGGACGCGGCGCCGTGCGCCGCACCGGCGGCGCCCAGCCCCAGCGCCAGCGCGATGTCGGCGATTGCGGGCATGGGCGGAAACTAGCGGATCGCCGCGCGCGGCGCCCGCGCGGGGCGGCGGCTGTGGACGGCGCGCGCGGCGGCGCGCCCGGACCGCGGCTCAGCCGCGCCGGTCGGCGCGCACGACGGCGCTCAGCTCCACGCCGCCGGGCAGCACCGGGGTGAGCTCGGTGGTGAGGCGGTCGGCGACGCGGCGCAGCGACTCGTCGTCGCGGCGCTCCAGCTCCAGGCGGATGCCGATCTCGGCGCGGTCGGACTCGTGGACGCGCACGCGCTCGATACCGAACTCGGTGTGGGTGACCCGGTAGATGAGGGCGAGGATCTGCGGGTCGTCCTTGGGAGCGGGCACGGTGCCGTGCTCGGCCAGGGTGGTCAGGAACCGGCCCTGGACGGCGTAGGTGACGGGCCCGGCGACGTCGACGACCACGGCGTCGGCCCCCTCGTCGATGGCCGCGCGGCAGGCCTCGACGGCGGTGACCGGCACCGGGCGGGCGTCCTCGCGCCAGGCGCGGGCGGAGTCGACCGAGGTGAAGGCGAGCACGCCGCGGCGGCCGTCCTCGCCGATCATCAGGGGCAGGGCGATGTCGCTGGACTTCTCGCGCGTGCGGCCGTCGTCGTCCTGCTCGGTCTCGCCGGCCACGGCCACCACCGGCACGAGCACGCGGGAGTCCCCCAGCGCCGCGAGCACCTGCCGGTCGCCGGCCTCGCCTCGGGAGAAGGCGTCGAGCCGCGCGGTGACGGCGGGATCGGGCGAACCGTCGTCGTCGCGGAATCGCTGTGCGCCGGAGATGGTGGGGCGGGTCACGCGGCTGAAGACTCCTGACTGTTCGGGACGGATCCACCCCGGTCGGGAGGTCCAGGACCAGCTTAGCCAACCGGGCGGGCCGTCAAGCGGGAAAACGCCGCCGGGCGAGCCGCGGCCGGGCGCCGCCCGGCGTACGCGCAGCCGAAATCGGGCCGGGCCGCATCGTCACTTTTCGGAAGTTCACTATTACACTATGTGACGCCCCTCGACAACGACCAGCAAGGGGAGCCATGGACCAGCAGCTCACTCCGGGGACCTGGCGGATCGACACAGTGCACTCGGTGATCGGGTTCTCGGTGCGCCACATGATGGTGAGCCGGGTGCGGGGGCGCTTCGAGACGTTCGACGCCGAGCTCACGGTGCCCGAGGACCCGCTGCAGTCGTCGGTGCGGGCGACCATCGACGCGACCTCCATCAACACCGACAACGAGCAGCGCGACCACCACGTGCGCTCCGCGGACTTCTTCGACACCGGCACGCACCCGCAGTGGACGTTCCGGTCCACCGGAATCCGCACCTCCGGCGAGGAATTCTTGCTGGACGGCGACCTCACCGTCAGGGGCAACACGCGGCCGGTGGTGCTGCGGCTGGAGTTCAACGGCGTGACGCAGGACCCCTACGGCCTCACGCGCGCCGGCTTCCACGCCGAGACCGAGATCAGCCGCAGCGACTTCAAGGTCGACATCGAGATGCCCATGGACGGCGGCGGCGTCGTGGTGGCCGACCGGATCAGGATCGACATCGAAGCGGAGTTCACGCGCGAGGCGGACTGAGCGCCCGCCGCGCCGCCGCGCGGCACGTCCGGGACCCGGCGGCCCGGCGCCGGGCCGGATATGCTCGGGGCGCCGCGCCGGCGGAGGCGCGCCGCACCCGGAATCCGGCACCCGCACAGCCACGCCGAAGGAGCGCCGTGCCCGAAACACCGTTCACGGCCGAGGTCGTCTCGGCGATCACCAGGCACATGAACGAGGACCACCCCGGCGAGACGCTGGCGATCTGCCGGGCACTGGGCGGGGTCCCCGGGGCCACCTCGGCGCGGATGACCGGCGTCGACAGCGAGGGCGGCGACTACGCGGCCGTCGTCGGCGGCACGGAGGCCGCGGTGCGGATCCGCTGGTCGGAGCCGCTGACCGAGCGCGCCCAGGTCCGCCGCGAGGTCGTGCGGATGTACCGCGAGGCCTGCGAGCGGCTGGGCGGGTCCCCCGGAGGAGAGGGCCCCGGCGACCACTGACCGCGACCGGCCGGAGGCGCCGCCTCCGCCGAGCCCCCCGCCCCGCGGATCAGGGACGAATCCGGGTCGCGGGCCCCTCCCGACCGCTCGGGACTCGCCTAGTCTGGAAAGCGCCAAAGCCCGGAGCGGCGCCGTTCGCGGCGCCGCCGCCGCGGTGTCAGCGTCAGCCCCGAGAGCGCCGCAACCACGATGGTCGATCCCGAGTCCGCAGATCCCGACTCGCCCACACGCAACATCGAGCCGGCCGCCGCCACCACCCGGCTCGACGCCGACCGCGCCCGCACGCGGTGGGTCACCCGCGTCCTGCACCCGCTCACCGGCGGGTCCGGCGACGCGCCCGGCACGATCGCCGACGCCGCCCGCACCCGCGCCCTGATGCGCCCCGATCCGGCGGCCGACACCGAGGGCGCGGCCGGCGGATCGGCCCGGCCGTGGTGGCGCCGCCTGCTGTCACCGCTGGTCTCGTGGCTTCCGCGGCTGGTCGCGCGGGTGGTCGTGGGTCCAGCGGGCGAGATCGACTACGCGGTGCCCGCCGAACTGCGCCGCACCTACACCGTGCGGGAGCGCATCGGCGCCGGCGGCGAAGCCGTCGTCTACCTCGCCGAGCCCGCCGGAGCGGGGCGCGGGCGCGAAGCGGAGGGCGCCCAGGCCCCGCAGCGCCGGGTCGCGCTGAAGGTCTACCGCCCCGGCCACGACATCAACCGCGAGCTGCTGGACCGGCTGCAGGCCCGCGGCGAGGGCGACCCGCACACCCCGGCCATCCACGGCTACGGCCGCGCGCGCAGCTCCTGGGGCGAGGACGTGGCGTGGGAGGCCCAGGAGTACTTCCCGCAGGGCTCGCTGCGGTCGGTGCTGGACCGGGCCCCGTTGGACGACGCGGCCGCGCGCGCCGTCGTGGCGGCCGTCGCCGACTGCCTGCACCACTGGCAGGAGCAGCTGCAGCACAACCACACCGACGTCAAGCCCGAGAACCTGCTGGTCCGCTCCGTGGACCCGCCCGTGTTCGCGCTGACCGACTTCGGCGGCGCGGTGCGGGCCACGATGAGCCGCGTCTACGGCGGCCTGGCCGTCACGGAGGCCTACGCCGCACCCGAGGTCGTCGAGGGGCGCCGCGAGGCCCCCGCGGCGTGGTGGTCGCTGGGCGTCATGGTGCACGAGCTTGTCACCGGCCGGCGGCCGGAGCGCGGCGAGAACTGGCTGACCGCGCGCAGCACCGAGGTCGACGTCTCGGCCGTCGCCGACGAGTCCTGGCGGCTGCTGGCGCGCGGGCTGCTCACCCCCGCCCCGTCGGCGCGCTGGGGCTGCGCCGAGGTGCGGCAGTGGCTGGCCGGGGAGCGCCCGAGCATCGTCCGGCCGCGCGGGCACGCGCCCATCCGCTTCGCCGACGCCTCCCACGACGACCCGCCCAGCCTCGCCTTCGACCTGCTGGACCGCTGGGACCGCGGCGAGGTGTGGCTGCGCACCCACTGGCCGACGCTGCGCACCTGGCTGGACCGCGAGGTCAACGACTACACCTTCGACCGCACCTACCTGACCGCCCTGGACGCCCACCCCGAGCGGGTGCACCTGGCCATCAGCGCACTGGCGGCCAGGTTCGTGCCGGGGATGCCGCCCCGCTTCCGCGGGTTGGAGGTCGGTGCGGAGGGGGTGCTGGCCCTGGTCCGGGGCGGATCCAGTCGGCACGCCGTGCTGCGGGAGGCCCTTGAGCTGGGGGCGCTGGACCTGGCGGCGCGGCACTGGTGCGGCCATCCCGGCTGCCGCGCCGAGGGCGCCGGCCGCTGCGCGCCGCTGGAGCACGTCCAGCACGAGGTGCCGCTGATCATGCGCCAGGTCGAGGCCGCCGCCCGAGGGCTGGAGTCCGGGCCCGCCTCGGCCGCCGGCGTCGCCGACCTGCCCCGCCACGCCTGGGACGGCGCGTGGGCGCTGGCCGCCGAACTGGTGCTCGACCCCGAGGCGGCCGGGCGCGAGCGCGGGCGCCTGCGCGCGCAGTCCTGGCACCCCCGACGGCGCAGCGCGGCCCCGCGCGTGGACTGGTGGCGCCACCAGCGCGACACCGGGCTGCGCCGCCGCTCGGACGCGCTCGCCGCGAACGCGGCCCTGGTCACCGCCTCGCTGCTGCTGCCCGTCGCCGTGCGGCTGGGCGCCGCCGAGCGCGAGCGCGAGCGCCAGGAAAGCCGCGCGCGGCGCCGCGACCGGTGGGCGGCGTTGTCCGACGCCGTCTCCGACCGGTGGCAGCGGGTGCGCGAACGCGCGGGCGGCCCGGGCGCCGCGCAGCCGCAGGATCGGGCCGGGGCGGGGTGGGGCACCGCGCCCTACGAGCGGCCGGGTGCGCCCTACGGGCGCCCGCAGACCGAGTCCGAGCAGCGCCGGGCGCGCCGCCGCGAGGAGCGGGAGCGGCGGCGCGTCAACCGCAGCATGCAACAGCTCGAACGGGCCGAGGGCGCCGGGCGCTGCCGCAGGTTCGCCTACCCGGCCGCGCTGGCCGGGCTCGTCGACGGCGTGGGGCGGGTGATGCGCGCCGACGGGTTCTATCCCGACCGGCCGAGCCCGATCGCCGACGCCTACGCGGGAGTGGTCGAGTTCGCCCGCAGCACCGTCGTCTCGGCGGCGGCGGGCGCCGCCGACGCGGTGGTGGGCCTGCTCCCCGCGGGCATCGCCGGCCAGTGGTGGCTTCCGGTGCTGCTGGGCGTGCTGCTCGTCGTGCTGGGCCGCACGGCGGCGGGCCGCAGGCGCGCCCGTACCCGGCTGGTGGCCTACCGGCTCGCGGTGGCCGGCTCGGTGCTGATGCTGCTTGTGGTGCTCTCCAGCGGGCTGCTGATGGTGGGCGCGGGTGTGCTGATCCCGCTGTACAACCTGCTCGGCTGAGCCGCGCGCCGGCTTCCGCGGCGCGGCGGATCCCGGCCGCGCACGCGCCCGCCGCGGGGGTGCCGCACGCCCGAGGGCGCAACGGCGGGCACTATCATCGCCCGGGACCGGTAGCGGAGCGGGGAAGGGCGGCAGTGTGGTGGGCGATGCGATCGAGTTGGCGGCCGGCGACTACCGAGCGGCCGTCGGCCGCCGCGGTGCGGCGATGTGCCGGCTGGCCTACGGCGGGCAGGAGCTGATCTGGCGCGTCCCGCCCGACGAGCCGCCGCCGGCCTCGCACGGGCTGCTCCTGGCGCCCTGGCCCAACCGGATCCGCGACGGCCGCTACACCTTCAAGGGCGTCGAGCGGCAACTGGAGGTCACCGAACCCCGGCGCGGCACCGCCCTGCACGGCCTGGCCTACGCCAAGCCGTGGCTGCCGGTGGAGATCGGCTCCGACCGCACCCGGCTGACCTGCGAGCTCGACGGGAGCGACCCGGGCTATCCCTACCGCCTCGAACTGACCGCGGACTACGAGCTGGACGCGGCCGACGGGCTGACGGCGACCCTGGGGGCCCGCAACACCGGCGACGCCCCCGCGCCCTACGGCATGGGCGCGCACCCGTTCGTGTCCGTCGCGGCGCCCATGGACGACGCGGTGCTGAAGCTGCCCGCCTCGCGCCGGCTGCCCGTCGACGGACGGCTGCTCCCCTCGGGCGCCCCGGAGCCGGTGGAGGGCACCGAGCACGACTTCCGCACGCCCCGGCCCATCGGGGCGACGGCCTTCGACACCGCGTTCACCGGCCTGGAGCGCGACGCCGACGGCCGGGCCTGGACGGTGGTCGCCTCCGGCGGCACGTCGGTGGGCGTGTGGGGCGACGCGTCCTGCGGCTGGCTCCAGGTGTTCAGCGCCGAGGGCCTGCCCGAGGAGCTGAACCGGCGGGGACTCGCGGTGGAGCCGATGACCTGCCCCCCGGACGCCTTCAACTCCGGCACCGACCTGACCGTGCTGGAGCCGGGCGAGCGGACGAGCTCCCGCTTCGGGATCATGCGGTTGGCGCAGGCCGGCTGATGCCGGCGGGCGTGTACTCGTCGTCGATTGTGATCGCTCACAACTGCGACGGGTAGAGGGCTCCCCCCCCCCGGCACCGACCGCGCCGGCGGGAACGGGCCGGCTCAGGTGGGCCGGCGCGGGGCGGAGCCGCGGCCTTCGAGGCAGGCCTGGAGGCGCTCCAGGTCCTCGGGGGTGTCGATGTCCTCGGGGCTGGCCACGTCGTCGCAGGGCACGTGGGTGACCAGATGGGAGTAGGCGCTCAGGAACGGGCGCGCTCCCACGTCGCCCTCGGCGAGGGCGTGGACGCTTGGCCAGTGCTCGCGGCCCAGCAGTACGGGGTTGCGCAGGTTGCCGGCGTAGGTGGCGACGGCCGCGCGGGCGCCGTCGGCGTGTGCCTCCAGCAGCCGCCGCACCGCCGAGGCGGTCACCAGCGGCTGGTCGGCCAGCGCCACGACGACGGCGTCGACGTCCTCGGGCAGGGTGTCCAGCCCCACCCGCAGCGACGAGCCCAGACCGCTCTGCCAGCCGGGGTTGTGTACCGACGCGGCGTATCCGACGTCGACCTCCACCGCCCCGGTGACGACGTGGATCGGTCTACACCCGCCGTCGCGCAGCGTCCGCGCGCCCCGGTCGACGAGCCGCTCCCCCGCGACCTCCACCAGCGCCTTGGGGCGGCCCAGGCGGGACCCCTCGCCGGCGGCCAGCAGCAGCCCGGCGATCGGCGCCGCGCCCGCGCCGCTTTCGCCCCGCTCGCGTGTCGTCATGCCGCGATAATGCCACGCCCGGGCGCCCGACCGTCCGGTGGCCGCGGACACCTGCGGGCTCGGGAACGCCGCGTCCTCAGGCGCACCGGCAAATCCGGGCGTATCGAGCTGCGGGGTTACACCGAAAGCTGTCCGCTTCCGGCCTCCGCACCCGGGGCGGGCCCGGGCGTGTCGCGGCGATTCGGGCGGGTTGCGCGGCTCCGCCGCCCCACCGCGCTGTCACCGCGCGCGGCCGGCCGGCACCCTCGGTTCGGCGCCGTCGGCGCCCGGGGCGGCGAGCGGCTCGGTGTGGATGCGGCCGGAGGTGGTGGACAGCGGGCGCCCGCTACCGCCCCACCGCGTCTGGATCAGCTCGGCGGCGATGGAGACGGCGGTCTCCTCGGGGGTGCGCGCCCCCAGGTCGAGTCCGATGGGCGAGCGGACCCGCGCGAGCCGCTCCTCGCCCACGCCCGCCTCGCGCAGCCGCGCCAGCCGGTCCTCGTGGGTGCGCCGGCTGCCCATCGCCCCGATGTAGCCGGCCGGGGTGCGCAGCGCCGCCTCCAGTACCGGCACGTCGAACTTGGGGTCGTGGGTGAGCACGCAGATGGCGGTGCGCTCGTCGATCTGGGCCTCGATCTCGGAGAGGAAGACGTGCGGCCACTTCACCACCACCTCGTCGGCGCGCGGGAAGCGCTTGGCGGTGGCGAAGACCGGCCGGGCGTCGCACACGGTGACCCGGTAGCCCAGGTAGGCGCCGATGTCGGCGACGGCGGCCGCGAAGTCGATGGCCCCGAAGACCAGCATGCGCGGGGCCGGGGCGAAGGACTGCACGAACACCTCCAGCTCGTCGCCGCGCCGCTGGCCGTCGGCGCCGTAGCGCAGGATGCCGGTGCTGCCCTGGGCCAGCATCCCGCGGGCGTCGTCGTCGACCGCGGACTCCAGCCGCCGGCCGCCCAGGTCCCCCTCGGCGCGGTCGGGCCAGATGACGCGCCGCGCGCCCAGGCGGCCGGGGCCGCCGGCGACGGTGGCCACGGCGACCGGGCGGTGCGACTCGATGTCGGCGATGACCGAGCCCAGGTGCGGGTGGCGCGCGGGGTCGACCGGCTCGACCAGCACGTGCAGCGTGCCGCCGCAGGTCAGTCCGACGGCGAACGCGTCGTCGTCGCTGACACCGTAGGTGGCGCGGGCGGGCTCGCCGCTGGCGATGACCTGCTGGCCCAGCTCGTATACGGCGCCCTCGACGCAGCCTCCGGAGACGCTGCCGGCCACCTCCCCTCCGGCGCCCACGGCCATGGCCGCGCCCGCTTCGCGCGGTGCGCTGCGGTAGGTGTCGATGACCGTGGCCAGCGCGAACGTGTCGCCGGCGGCGTACATGTCGGCGACGGCGGTGCGGATGTCACGCACGGGGCCCTCCTCTTCCGTGCCGACCGCCGATCACGGCGGTGGCGAGCTGTTCCAGCGCGTCCAGGCTGTGGCCGGACACGAACTCGTCGATGTGCGGCCAGGCGGCCCGCATCCCCGCGGTCAGGGGTGCGTAGCCGGGCTGGGCCTTGTGCGGGTTCACCCACACCACGCGGTGGGCGAGCCGGGACAGCCGGGCCATCTGGGTGCCCAGCAGCGCGGCGTCGCCGCGCTCCCAGCCGTCGGAGGCGATGACCGCCAGCGCGCCGCGGGCGGCGCCGCGGCGGCCGTAGACGTCCAGGAACTCCTTGAGCTCGGTGCCCAGGCGGGTGCCGCCGTTCCAGTCGGGGATCGCCTCGGCGACGGCGGACAGCGCGGTTCCGGGGTCGCGGATGCGCATCTGGGGGGTGAGGCGGGTCAGCCGGGTGCCGACACTGAAGGCCTCGGTGTGGCGGGGGTGGCCGCGCACCACGACGTGGGCCAGGCGCAGCAGGGCGTCGGCGTAGGGCGACATGGACCCGCTGATGTCCACGAGCAGCACGACCCGGCGCGGCCGGGTGGAGCGGTGGCGGCGCGGCAGCCGGACGGGATCGCCGCCGGTGCGCATGGCGGCGCGCAGGGTCCGGCGGTGGTCCAGCCGTCCGTGCGCCGCGGGTTCGAGGCGGCGGGTGCGGCGCCGCGGGCGGTCGGCGCTGATGCGCGAGACCAGGCGCGCCACCTCGGCGCGCTCGTCGCGGGTGAGGGCGGCGATGTCGGCCGAGCGCAGCACCTCGGCCTCGCCCGCGGCGAGCAGGCCGGCGGTGTCGGCGTCCTCGCCCTCGGCCGCCTCGGGCGCGTTCCACATGGCGGTCGCGGCGATGGTGCGGGGGCGCGCGGGCCGGGACGGCCCGGGCCGGGCGCCGCCGAAGTAGTGGGCGAAGCAGGCGTCGTAGCGGGAGAGGTCGGCGCCGCAGGAGCACAGGGTCAGCCGGCCGGCCCAGTAGACGGGTTCGGGCCGGGTGACGTCGAGGGTGTCGACGGCGTGCAGGAAGGCCGCCGCGCGGCCGGTGTCGGCGCCGACTCCGGCCGCGCGCAGGGTGCGGACGAACCCCAGCAGGGTCTCGGTGGTGTCGCGGGCGGCCGGGTCCACCTCCCTCACCCCACCGGTGCCTGGTCGTGCCCGTTGAACAGGGACGCGAGCTTGAGTCGGACGGCCTCGTGGTCCTCGCGGTGCTTGATGAGCGCGCCGAGGCTGCGGGCCGCGGAGTCGGGGTCGAGCTCGCGGGCGCCCAGCGCCACCAGCGCCGCGGTCCAGTCGATGGTCTCGGCCACACCGGGCGGCTTGACCAGGTCCAGGCCCTCGCCGGAGGGTGCGCGCAGCCGCTGCCCGGCGGAGGCGACCTGGCGGACGAGGCGGTCGGCGGCGTCGGGCAGCCGCCGGCGGATGATGGCCACCTCGCGGTCGAAGCCGGGGTTGGGCATCCAGTGGTAGAGGCACCGGCGCTTGAGCGCGTCGTGGACCTCGCGGGTGCGGTTGGAGGTGAGCACGACGACCGGCGGGGTCTCGGTGCGCACGGTGCCCAGTTCGGGGATGGAGATCGTGAAGTCGGAGAGGAACTCCAGCAGGAACGCCTCGAACTCGTCGTCGGCGCGGTCGATCTCGTCGACCAGCAGCACGCCGGGGCCGGCCGCGCTGGCCTCCAAGGCGCGCAGCAGCGGCCGCGCCAGCAGGAACCGGCGGTCGTAGAGGCCCGATTCCAGCCGCTCGGCGTCGGTCCCGCCGCCGGCGGCCTGCGCCGCGCGCAGGTGCAGCAGCTGGCGCGGGTAGTCCCAGTCGTAGAGCGCCTGGGCGGCGTCGATGCCCTCGTAGCACTGCAGCCGGATCAGGGGCGCGCCCATGACGGCCGCCAGGGCCTTGGCCAGCTCGGTCTTGCCGACTCCGGCGTCGCCTTCGAGGAACAGCGGGCGGCCCATGCGCACGGCCAGGAAGCAGGCGGTGGCCGCGCCGTCGTCGGCGAGGTAGTCGTGCTCGTCGAGCCGGCGGGCGAAGTCCTCGGGGCCGGTCGTCGCCTCAGCGGTCTCAGCGGTCCCCGGTGCGTCAGCCATCGTCGGGGCCTCCCCTCCTCCTACGGCCCAGGCTATGCGCTCGGAAGGCTACGGCGGGAGCAGCGGAGGCGACAAGATCCGGCGGTGCGGCGGGCGCGCCGAAGGGCGCTCCGGGTAGGCGGGGGCGCACCGGTCCCCGCCCCGCCCGCGTGTCGGCGGGGCGGCCTGCGGGAGCCGCCGGCGGGCCCGTCAGAAGGCGAGCCGGTCCAGCAGCGCGTCGGCGGCGGCGATCCCGGCGACGGCCGTCCACAGCAGCGTCGTGGCCCGCGCGTTGCGGCGACGCGGGCGGTGCCGGGAGCGCCCTGCGGTTTCGGGGCCCATACCCCCAGACAAGCACCGCTGCGGGCCCGCGTCCATCCCCGCCGGCGCGGGCGGCGGCACGCGGCCCGCCGCCGTCACCGCGGGCCGCCGGGCTCCTGCGCCTCGCCCCGGGAGTGCAGGAGGCGCTGGAAGTCCTCCAGGGCCTGACGTGCCCGGGCCCCGTCGTTGCTCTGGATGCCCATGACCCCCAGCGTGGAGCCGTCGGCCAGGTCGACGGTGGGCCAGGGCTCGCCCAGCGGCATGCGGGCGTCGATGATCTCGGGCCACTCCAGCACGTGGGTGCGGATGCTGTTGACCACGGTCACGCGGGTCTCGGTGGCCACCAGGCGGGGGCGGGCGAGCAGGTGCAGGACGCCCGCGCCCACGGCGCCGATGGCGACCAGGCCCAGCCGGTCCGACAGCCGCCAGTGGTCCGGCAGCACGGCGGCCAGCGCGACCATCGTCACCACGACGAGCGCGGCCAGCGCGTAGCCGACGATGCGCATGTTGCGGGGCCGCCAGGTCACCGGCAGCTCGGGGACCGGCTCGCGGTGCGCGTCCTCGTCCACTGTGTAGGTGTCTCCTCGCCTGGATCGTGCCCGTCCGGCTTCGGCGCCCCGCGCCGGTGCTATCCGGGTACCCGCTGGTCGGCGCCCGCACGCAGGCCGCGCAGCACGGCGGCGGTGTCGACGGCGGCCGTGGCGGCCTCCCAGCCCTTGTCCTCGCGGCTGCCGGGCAGTCCCGCGCGCTCGCGGGCCTGCTCCTGGGTATCACAGGTGAGCACGCCGTTGGCGACGGGGGTGGACTCGGCCAGCGCGACCTCGGTCAGGCCCTGCGTCAGCGACTGGCAGACGTAGTCGAAGTGCGGGGTACCGCCGCGGATCACCGCGCCCAGCGCGACCACCGCGTCGTGGGTGCGGGCGAGCTGCTGGGCGACGACGGGGACCTCGATCGCCCCCGCCACACGGACGACGTCGGGCTCCTCCGCACCCCAGTGCGCCAGGGCCGTGCGGGCGCGGTCGAGCATGGGGTCGACGACCTCGGCGTTCCAGCGGGTGGCGACGATGCCCACGCGCAGGCCGGCGGCGTCGACCCGGGACTCCTCCGGGCGTCCTGTTCCGCTCATCTCGATCGGGTTCCTTCCGGGCTGGTTGCGTGCTGGTGTGTCGCGGTCGCCGCCGCGGCGCCCCGCGGCGGCCGCGGGGCGGGCGGCGCGCCGCGCGGACGGCGCTCCGCGTCAGGTGGCGGCGACGATTCCGGGCAGGTCATGGCCCATCCGGTCGCGCTTGGTCTGCAAGTAGCGCAGGTTGTCGGCGGTGACGGCGCTGGGCATCGGGATCCGCTCCGTGACACCGACGCCGTGCTCGCTCAGCCCCTCCGTCTTCTTCGGGTTGTTGCTCAGCAGGCGCACCGAGCGCACTCCCAGGTCGGCGAGGACGGCCGCGCCGGCGCCGAAGTCGCGGGCGTCGGCGGGCAGGCCCAGCTCCAGGTTCGCGTCGACGGTGTCGGCACCGGAGTCCTGCAGCCGGTAGGCCCGCAGCTTGTGCAGCAGACCGATCCCGCGCCCCTCGTGGCCCCGCAGGTAGACGATGACACCGCTGCCCTCGGCGGCGACGGCGGCCATGGCGGCCTCCAACTGGGCGCCGCAGTCGCAGCGGTGAGAACCGAAGGCGTCGCCCGTCAGGCACTCCGAGTGCAGGCGCACCAGCGGATCGGGGGTGTGGGCGGGATCTCCCAGGACCAGGGCGACGTGCTCCGCACCGTCGGTCGTGCCCCGGTAGCCGACGGCGCGCCAGTCGCCGTGGTTGTTGGGGATGCGCGTCTCGACCACGCGCTCCACCAGCGGGCCGCGGGAGGCGGGGCCGGCCGCGGGCGCAGCGGGCGCACCGCCGCCGACGGCCTCGATGTGGCGGACCAACTGGTCGATGGAGACCAGCCGCAGCCCGTGCTCGTCGGCGAACTCGCGCAGCCGCGGCAGCCGGGCCATGGTGCCGTCGTCCTCGACGACCTCGGCGATGACCGCGGCGGGACGCATGCCCGCGAGCCGGGCGAGGTCGACCGAGGCCTCGGTGTGGCCGCGGCGGGCGAGGACGCCGCCGGGCCGGTACCGCAGCGGCAGCACGTGGCCCGGCCGGTTGAGGTCGCCGGCCCGGGTGCCGGGGGCGGCGAGCAGGCTGACCGTGCGGGCGCGGTCGGCGGCGGAGATCCCGGTGCTGATGCCGGTGCGCGCGTCGACGGTCACCGTGTAGGCCGTGCGCAGGCCCTCCTGGTTCTCCGACGTCATGAGCGGGAGGTCGAGCCGGTCCAGGTCCTCGCCGAGCATGGGCGCGCACAGCAGGCCCGAGGTGTGGCGGACCGTGAACGCGAGCAGCTCGGGGGTGGCGGATTCGGCGGCGAAGACGATGTCGCCCTCGTTCTCGCGGTCCTCGTCGTCGACCACGATGACGGGACGCCCGGCGGCGATGTCGTCGATCGCGTCGGCGATGTCGTCGAGGAGGCTCGGGAGGGCGCCGGCGGAGGGGGCCCCGGGGGCCCGGTCGGCGCCGGCGGGGGCGGGTTGCTCGGTGGTGGTACTGGTCATCGCTGCGGTAACTCCTCGGCCGTTGCCTGCGGTGCGTGGTGCGGCTGCGGGAGCCGCCGGCGGGGCCGCCCCCCGGTGCGGGCGTCCGCCGCCGGCCTGCCCGCCCATCAGGCGCCCGCCTGTGAGCGGGGCATCAGGCGCTCGACGTACTTGGCGATGACGTCGGCCTCCAGGTTCACCGGCGCGCCGATGCCCTTGGAGCCCAGCGTGGTGAGGTCGAGCGTGGTGGGGATGAGGCTGACGGTGAAGCTGTCGGTGCCGACCGAGGCCACGGTCAGGCTCACGCCGTCGACGGTGATCGAGCCCTTCTCGACGACGTAGCGCGCCAGGTCGGCCGGCAGCGAGAAGCGGACGGTCTCCCAGCGGGAGCCGGTGACGCGCTCGACGACCTCGGCCCTGGCGTCGACGTGGCCCTGGACGATGTGGCCGCCCAGGCGGTCGGACACCTTCGCGGCGCGTTCCAGGTTGACCGGGGACCCCGCGGTGAGCGCTCCGAGGCTGGAGCGGTCCAGGGTCTCCTTCATCACATCGGCGCCGAAGGTGTCGCCGGAGACGGCGGTGGCGGTGAGGCAGACCCCGTTGACGGCGACGGAGTCGCCGTGCCGGATGTCGGCGGTCACGACCGGGCCGCGCACGGTCAGCCGTACGGCGTCGCCCTCGAAGTCGCCCGCCTGCTCGATCCCGGTGATCTCACCGAGTTCCTCGACGATTCCGGTGAACACGTCCCATCCATCCCCTTACCCGGATCAGGCTCCGGGGATGGCGTGCGGGCGGTCGCACCGCCCTGGGAGGACCGGGGAGAGCGGGCAGGCGCCCGCGGCTCGACCGATCCCACGCGTACTGCCTCCCATCCGGACTTTCACCGTCGGTACCGGAGTTCCACCGGTTCAACCGGCCGATGGCATCGGCCGGGTCGCGGACTGTCACCGCCGGTTCGGACTTTCACCGACCCCGGAGCACGCGTTGGTTCAACGTTTCTGGCAACAGTGTGCCATGCCGGGTCATTCCCGATCGGCAGCGGGCCCGTCCGACGGCGCGTCGGCGGTCCGTCCGGCGCCCGCGGCGGGGCTCGCTCCGGCGGGGCGCTCGGCCAGGCCCATGCGCAGGAAGAGCTCCGGCGCGCCCAGCGCGGACCAGGCGCCCAGCACGGCGAAGACCAGGTACTCGCGCAGCAGCCCCGCGGTGCCCGCGGCCCCGGGGACGGCGACGTCGACCGCCACGAGGATCAGCACGGTCCCGGAGATCCCGATCACATAGCGCGCGGCGCGCGAGACCGCCGAGCCCGCCGTGCTGTACCAGCCGCGCACGGCCAGCGCCGACAGCCCGAGCACACCGCCGAAGAGGCCGCCGGCGACGCCCGCCATGTACTCCAGCGAGGCGTGGTCGAGCCCGGGCGGCACCGAGCCGGTCCACTCCTCGGGCGGGCTCCAGTCGGCGTGGAACAGGGCCTGCCACCCGGCGGCCGCGAGCAGCGCAACCAGCGAGGCGGCGAGCGCGAGGCCCGTCTGCGCGGGCAGGCCCAGGCGCCGCCAGCGTGCCAGCAGCGCGTCCTCGTAGCGCAGCGCGGCCCACAGCACCGCCGCGCCCAGCAGCCAGCCGGCCAGCACGTCGGTGACGAAGTGCGCGCCGAGGTAGATCCGCGTCAGGCCGACCGCCGCGATGGTCGCGGCGGCCGCCCACCACGCCCACCTCCGGCGAAGGCGCAGCGCCGTGTACCCCCACAGCACCAGGGACGTCGTGGCGTGGGCGGAGGGCGCACCGAAGGTGGTCTCGCCGGCCAGCGGGCGCACGGAGAGGTGGAACCAGGAGGGCCGCGCACTGTGCAGGACGATCTTGAGCAGGCCGGCGACCAGAGCGGCGCCGGTGGCGATCAGGTAGAGGCGCGCGCCGACCGCCGCGTTCAGGCTCCAGAACACCAGGGGCACGAGCACCACCAGCAGCGCCTGGGAGCCGAGGACGCTCACGGCCTCCATGGGCGCCTCAAGCCATCGGCCCCAGCTCTGGATCCACTCGACCACGACGATCTCGACGTCCCACACCGCGTCCATGCACACCTCGCGTATCGCGATCCAGACCTCGGATTGTCCGACTCGTTCCGATCAGTGGGGGCCGTCGACTACGCGGCGCCCCCACGCCGCGCGGCTACCCGGCGGCCTTCTGCGCCCGGGCCCGCAGCGCCCGGACCGCGTCGGCGGGGTCGTCGGCCTTGTACACCGACGAGCCCGCGACGAACACGTCGGCACCGGCCTCCGCCGCCCGCTCGACGGTCTCGTCGGTGATGCCGCCGTCGACCTGCAGCCAGACCGAGCCCCCGCCGGCCGCGATCAGCTCGCGGGCGCGGCGGAGCTTCGGCAGCACCAGGTCGAGGAACGCCTGGCCGCCGAACCCGGGTTCGACCGTCATCATCAGCAGCATGTCGACCTCGGGCAGCAGGTCGGCGTAGGACTCCAGGGCGGTGCCGGGGTTCAGCGCGAGCCCGGCCCGCGCGCCCTGCCCGCGGATCTCCCGCAGGGTCCGCACCGGCGAGCGCGCCGCCTCGGCGTGCACGGTGACGCTGCCCGCTCCGGCCTCGGCGTAGGCGGGCGCCCAGCGGTCGGGGTCCTCGATCATCAGGTGGCAGTCCATCGGCACGTCCACGGACTTCAGCAGCGACTCCACGACCGGCAGGCCCAGGGTCAGGTTGGGCACGAAGTGGTTGTCCATCACGTCGACGTGCAGCCAGTCGGCCGCACCGGAGACCGCCGCGGCCTCGTCGGCCAGGTGCGCGAAGTCGGCGGACAGGATGCTGGGTGAGATCTGGATTGCCACGCGGCCGAGTCTATTAGCGGATCGGCGCGGTTCCCGCGCCGCCCGCGGCTCCCGCGCCGCCTCAGCGCTTGCGCAGCAGCGCCAGGAACATGGCGTCGGTGCCGTGGCGGTGCGGCCAGAACTGGACGTAGCGCCCCTCAGGCCCCGCCGCGACGTCGGGCACCTCGCCGAGGTAGTCGGCGGCGCGCAGCGGTTCGGCGTCGGAGCGTTCGGCCAGGACCCCTTCGACGACGCCGCGCGTCTCGGGCAGGTGCGGCGAGCAGGTCACGTAGGCGACCACGCCACCGGGGCGCGCGGCGTCCAGCGCGCGGGCGAGCAGGCCGCGCTGCAGCGGCTCCAGGTCGGCGGCGGTCTCGGGCGTACGCCGCCAGCGCGCCTCCGGGCGGCGCCGCAGCGCGCCCAGGCCGGTGCAGGGTGCGTCGACGAGCACCCGGTCGAAGGCGCCGTCGCGCCACGCCGGGCGCGTGGAGTCGGCCACCACGGTGCGGCCGGCGTCGCGCGGCGAGCGCTCCACCGCCCCGGCGACCAACCCCGCCCGGGCGGCCTGGACCTCGACCGCCAGCAGGCGGGCGTCGCGCCCGCCCGCGAGCCCGGCCAGCAGGGCGGCCTTGCCGCCCGGCCCGGCGCAGGCGTCCAACCAGCGGGCGTCGGCGCCGTCGAGCCCGACGCGGGTCAGCGCGAGCGCGACGAGCTGGCTGGCCTCGTCCTGCACTGCGGCACGGCGCTGGCGGACCTCGCGCAGCTGCGCGGGATCGCCCTCGGGCAGGTAGGCGCCGTAGGGCGAGTACTGCGCGCGCGTGGCTCCGCCGCCGACCAGATCCTCGACCGCGGCCCGGCCGGGCTTGGCGACCAGCGTCACCCGCGGCCGCTCGTTGTGCGCGGCGAGCAGGCGCTCGGTCTCGGCCATGGCCCCGCCCGGCTCCGGGTCGGCTCCAAAGGCGCCGCCCGCGGCGTCCTCGCCCAGGGCCGCGGCCAAGGCCTCCACGATCCAGCGCGGGTGGCTGTGGACCACGCTGAGGTGGCCGACGGGGTCGGCGGTGCGGTCGGGCGCCACGATCGCGGTCCAGTCGTCGAGGCCGCGGCGGCCCACCTTGCGCAGCACCGCGTTGGCGAATTTGCCCCGGTGGTGGCCGACCACCCGGCGGGCCAGGTCGACGGTCGCGCTGACCGCGGCGTGCGGCGGAATGGCCGTGGAGAGCAGCTGGTGGGCGCCCAGCCGCAGGACGGGCAGCACCTCGCTGTCGACCGATCGCAGCGAGCGGTCGATGCAGGCGTCCAGGATCGCGTCGTAGGTGCCCTGGCGGCGCAGGGCGCCGTAGGTGAGCTCCGTGGCGAGCGCGGCGTCGCGCCCGTGGAGCCCGCGCTCGCGCAGCAGTGAGGGCAGCAGCAGGTTGGCGTAGGCGTCGCGGTCCTGCACCGCCCGCAGCACGTCGTAGGCGGTCCGCCGCGCCGGGTCCTTCGGAGCGGGCGGCGCGGTCTTGCCGCCCTTTCCGCCGCTCCCCCCGTGCTTGCGGGGCGAGGAGCGGTGGGACGGACGGGAACGGTCACTCACAGGGAACTCTGCCTTCAGCCTCACCGGGGGGTCTGCACTCGGCCCGCGCGCCGACCCACCGGCCACGGGCGCAGGGGCCGGTTGTGGGCTCGGGAACGGGGGGACCGCCCTGTCGAGGATACTCACTCTGCGTACCCGATGCCCCTCCGCGGCCGGGATCGCGCGGTCCCGCGCCCGGTGCGGGGACTCAGTCGGCCCCCAGGACGTCGGCGTCCGCCGGGTGCACGCCGCGGGCCCAGTCCACGGCGGGCATGCGCCGCTTGCCCTGGGGCTGGACCTCGCCCAGTTCCACCGGGTGGGTGGCGGTGCCGGCGAAGACGCGGTCCCGGGTGACGCCGATGCGGCCGGGCGGCAGCGCGTCGGCGCCGATGACCGGCCGGACCGGGCCGAGCTTCAGGCGCCGGCCGCGGAAGGTCGTCCACGCGCCGGGAGCCGGGGTGCACGCCCGGATCAGGCGGTCGACGCGCATCGCCGGTGCGGTGAAGTCGACCTCGGCGTCGGCGGGAGTGAGCTTCGGCGCGAAGGAGACGCCGTCGCCGCTCTGCGGGCGCGGCGCCAGCTCGCCGGACTCGATGCCGTCCAGGGTGCGCAGCAGCAGGCCGGCCCCCGACTCGGCGAGCCGGGCGAGCAGGTCGCCGCTGGTGTCGTGCGGGCCGATGGGTTCGACGACGGTGCCGTAGACCGGGCCGGAGTCGAGGTCGGGCTCGATGAGGAAGGTCGCCGCGCCGGTGAGGTCGTCGCCGTGCAGCACCGCGTGCTGCACCGGCGCCGCGCCGCGCCACTGGGGCAGCAGCGAGAAGTGCAGGTTCACCCAGCCGTGGGCCGGGACGTCCAGGGCCTCCCGGCGCAGCAGCGCGCCGTAGGCCACCACCGGGCAGCAGTCGGGGGCGATCTCCCGCAGCCGACGGAGGAACTCCGGGTCGCTCGCCTTCTCCGGCTTGAGCACCTCGACGCCGGCGTCCTGGGCGACCTGGGCGACCGGGCTCGGCGCAAGGCGCCGCCCCCGCCCCGAGCGGGCGTCGGGCCGGGTCGCCACCGCCGCCACGTCGTGGTGGGAGCCCAGCAGCGTCTTGAGCGAGGGCACCGCCGCCTCGGGGGTTCCCGCGAAGACCAGTTTCATGCGACCGCTCTCCCTCACCTGTTCTCGTCCTGCGCAGCACCTTGTCTATCAGTCCGCCCGCGGGTGCGGGCTCCGATCCGCCGGTCGCGTCCGCTTCGGCGCAGCGCGGCGGGGGTGTCGGCGGGCTCTGGTAGACCTGTTGTCCGATGACTCCGCCGCCCGGCCCCGACGAGGGGACCCTGTTCGACGTGCCCCGCTCCGCCGCGGGGGCCGACGGGGTGCCGCCGCCGGCCGGGCGGGGCGCGGCGGAGCCCCCGGAGGAGGCCGCGAGCACGGGGGACGCGGGCGGGGCCGCTGCCGCCGACACAGGCGCGGCAAAGCCCGCAAAAAGCGCCAAGCGCCCTAAGCCGCAGCGTCCGGCCGAGCGCGATCCGGTCGCCCGTGTCGCGGTCGACACCCCGCTCCCCCACCTCGACCGGCTCTTCGACTACCGGGTTCCCCAGAGCATGGACGCCGACGCCGTCCCGGGATGCCGGGTCCGGGTCCGGTTCAACGGCCAGCTGCTCGCCGGCTTCCTGGTCGAGCGCCGCGCCGAGTCCGAGTTCCAGGGCCGGCTGGCCTACCTGCACCAGGTGGTCTCGCCCGAGCCGGTCCTCACTCCGGAGATCGCCGGTCTGGCCCGCGCGGTCGCCGACCGCTACGCGGGCACGTTCAGCGACGTGCTCCGGCTGGCCGTGCCGCCGCGGCATGCCCGGGTGGAGAAGGAGGAGGCCCGGGCCGCCGCGGAGGCCGCCGCGACCGCTGACACCGCCGCGGAGGCCGCCGAGGGCGCCGACGAGCCCGCGACGGGGGGCGGGGCCGCAGCGCCGGACGGGGGTGCGGACCGCGGTTCCCCCGGCGGTGCGCCCACCGAATCCGCCGGCTCCCCGGAGGGGGGGTCGGCCGCCGCTGACTCCGGCGGACCGGAACCGGACGGTTCCGCGGCCGCCCCCGACCCCGCCGACCGAACCGGTGGAGCCCACGACGCGCTCCCCGCTCCCGAGCCCGGACCCTGGGCCGCCTACACCGCCGGGCGCTCCTTCCTCGCCGCGCTGCGCTCGGGCACCGCGCCGCGCGCGGTGTGGAACGCGCTCCCCGGCCCCGACTGGGCCGACGCGATCGCCGTCGCGGCCGCCACCGCCGATGAGGCGGGCCGGGGCGCGGTCGTGGTCGTGCCCGACGGCCGCGACGTCGAGGCCGTCGACGCGGCCCTGAGCCGGCGGCTGGGCGAGGGCCGCCACGTCGCGCTGACGGCCGGCCTCGGTCCCGCCGAGCGCTACCGCCGGTGGCTGGCCGCGCTGCGCGGCCGCGTCCGCGTCGTCGTCGGGACCCGCGCCGCCGCGTTCGCCCCGGTGCGCGACCTGGGCCTGGCAGTGCTGTGGGACGACGGCGACGATGTGCACGCCGAGCCGCACGCGCCGTATCCGCACGCGCGCACGGTGCTGACCCTGCGTGCGCACCGGGCGCAGTCGGCGGCGCTGGTCGGCGGCTTCACCCGCACCACCGAGGGCGCCCGGCTCGTCGAGTCCGGGTGGGCGCACCCGCTGACCGCCGACCGCGCCGCGGTGCGCGGGCGCGCGCCCCGCGTGCAGGCCGCGGGCGATGACAGCGAGCTCGCGCGCGACGAGGCCGCCCGCACGGCCCGCATCCCCAGCCTCGCGCTGCGCGTGGCCCGCGAGGCCGCCACCGGCGGCCCGGTGCTGGTGCAGGTGCCACGCCGGGGCTACCTGGCCTCGCTGGCCTGCGGTTCCTGCCGGGCGCCCGCGCGCTGCGGCTCCTGCCAGGGCCCGCTGGCGGTGCGCGGCGCGCACGCGATGCCCTACTGCCGCTGGTGCGGCCGGATCGCCGGCGAGTGGGCCTGCCCGTCCTGCGGCGCGTCCCGGATGCGCGCGGGAGTCGTCGGCGCGCGCCGGACCGCCGAGGAGCTGGGGCGGGCGTTTCCTGCGCTGACGGTGCGCACCTCGGGGCGCGAGGGGGTGCTCACCGGCGTGGGCGGGCGCCCCGCGCTCGTGGTGGCCACGCCCGGCGCCGAACCCGCGGCCGAGGGCGGCTACGCGGCGGCGGTGCTGCTGGACGGCTGGGCGCTGCTGGGCCGCGCCGACCTGCGCGCCTCCGAGGAGGCGCTGCGCCGCTGGTGCAACGCCGCGGCCCTGGTGCGCCCGGCGGCCGAGGGCGGCCGGGTGGTGGTCGTCGCCGACGCCCAGCTGCCGGCCACCCAGGCGCTGGTGCGCTGGGACCCGGGCGGTTTCGCCGAGCGCGAGCTGGCCGAGCGCCGCGAGCTCGGGTTCCCGCCGGCGGTGACGATGGCCTCGGTCACCGGCGGAGCCGCGCCCGTGCGCGAACTGCTGGACCAGGTCGAGCCGCCCGCCTCCGCGGAGCTGCTGGGCCCGGTGCCCGTGGGCGGCGCCGGAGCGGAGTCCGACGACTCCCCCGCCGAGCGCGCCCTGCTGCGCGTGCCCCACTCCGACACCCTCGCGCTCGCCGCGTCCCTCAAGGCCGCGGCCTCGGCCCGCAGCGCCCGCAAGGACGAGCACCTCGCCCAGGTCCGCATGGACCCGCTCCACGTGGTTTAGGCCTGTTGGAGAAGGCGTGTCTGCCGGGCTTGACCGGCATGTCGGGGCTGCACATGAACGCGGCCTCCGGTAACCGGGACAGCGACCAGGCAGCCCGAACCGCCGCCGCCCCGCGGCAGCGGGCGCGGCGGACCGGCCGGATGGAGCCGCCGGCGGCTTCCGGACGGCATCCGCCGGCGCGCCCGCACCGGTGCGCCCTGGCGCGACTGCCCGAACGCCAGGGCCACCGGCTCAAGCGGGTCCGCGCTGTGGCCGCGCGCTACGACAAGCCGCCCTGCGCTACGAGGCCGCGGTCCGGATCGCCGTGCTCGGCATCCGGCTGCGCGACCTCGCAGCCACACCTTCGTGAACAGGACCTCATGCCGGTCGCCGCGGACGCGGATTCCGCGGCGCGGCGCGCGGCGGAGGGGGATTTCGCGCATGCGCGCTCGGCCGCTCTCCCGAGTCGGTGGAGTTCCGCGAAGCCGCCGCGAAACCGGTGCGCGCTCTGAATACTTGGTTCCATGCAGGCAAGGAGGCATCATGGTTGTCATGAGCATCGAGGAAGCGCATCCTCAGCAGCGCCCGTTGACGGTGAAGGATCTGGAGCGCATGCCGGACGACGGCAGCCGCTACGAACTGGCCGAAGGGCGGCTTGAGGTGTCGCCGGCTCCGACGTTCATCCATTCGCTCATCAACGACAGGTTGAGCTTTGCATTGAACAGGCAGGCCCCCAAAGGCTTCACGGTGGTGAGCGGGGCCGGCATCAATTTCGATGCCGACCGCACTCACCACCGAGTTCCCGACCTGTCGGTCATCCCACGCGCAGCTCGGGAAACCCCCTACCTTACGCAGGCCCCCCTATTGGCGGTGGAGATCGTCTCGAAATCGAGCGTCTTCCACGACCATCACACGAAGCGCACCGAATACGCCAAGTTCGGTATCGAGTCATACTGGATCATCAATCCGGACCTGGAGAATCCGGGGATTCTCGAACTCCGCCTCGAGGACGGTCAGTACCGCGATGCGTCACGAGCATTCGGATGCGACCTCTTCACGACCGAGGCCCCGTTCCCGGTTACGTTGGTTCCGTACTGGCTTGTCGCTGACAGCGACGACTGGCAGGACGAGATCGGCGGCAGCGACACATCCGAGGAAGCCTGAAGACCGCATAGCCGCAGTGCGTGGAGGCGGGTTCTCCCATCGGCAGGACTCGAACGGGGACCCGCCCCCGCGAGCCCACCTCACAGGGCGTCGTCCCGGTGGGCCGGGTGGGCGCGGTAGAGGTCGCGCAGCAGGGCGATCTCGGCGTGGTGGTGGATGATCTCGCGGTTGACGTGCAGGGCCAGCGCCGCGAACGGGCGCTGCGCCCACTCCGCGGTTTCGGCGGCTCCCACCGGGGCGGCGAAGTCGGCCTCGCTCAGCTTGCGCACCTCGCCGCACCAGCGCCGGTGGGCGCGCTCCAGCCGGTCGAGGGCCTGGGCGGCGCCGCCCGGCCACACCGGCTCCTCCGGCGGCACGGCGCTCCCGCCGAAGTGGCGGTCGATGCGCGCCTCCAGCACCACCACGATGACGTGGCTCAGCCGCCAGGCGATGGTGGTGACCGGAGGAGGGTCGGGCTCGGGCCGGGCGAAGTCGAGCCCGAATCCGCCGTCGGGGCGCGGGCGCACCGACCAGCAGCCCTCGACCGGCTCCCAGAAGTACTCGTCGTCGTCGAGCCCCTGCAGCCTGGGCCGCATGGTGCGTGCCCAATGGGACTCCAACTGGCCGAGGATCTCCGCACCCCACTCCGGCGCCGCCATGGCCGCCCCTTTCCGTGCCGCTCCGCCGATCCCGATCCGCCGTGCTCCCGCTTCGCCGACCCCGGCGCCGTCTCCCATTCCCGCGCCTCCCACCGGCCTCTCGGACGGACGGCCTGCTCAGCCGCTGCGGCCGAGTCCGGCGAGGACGCCGGTGGGCTCGCCGCTCACCTCCTCGTCGGGGTAGGGCCACCAGGCCATGTCCGCGAGTCCGGGCTCCACGAGGGTGAAGGGCTCGAACACCGACGCCGCGATCTCCCGGCTGTGCGGGTCGCGCGCCTCGGGTACGGGCTGGGCGATGGCGACGTGCCCGCCGCGGCCCATCCGGGCGTGCAGCGCGCGCACCAGGTCGTGGACGAGGACGCCGTCGCGCCGCAGCGCCGTGGTGTCGGTGATGAGGACGCCGACCGGCTCGGCGAAGTCGACGAGGCCGCGCTCCGCGAGCCGGTCCGTCAGCGCGCCGGGGTCCATGCGCTCAACGGCGACCACGACCGCCGCGGTGTCGTCGGCGCCCGCGCGCCCGGCGCGCAGCGCGGCGCTGGACTCGGCGTCGACGTAGACGACCCGGGAGCCCGGCGCGTACTCGCGCGCGGCGCGGCCGACGCCCTCGTCCACCGGCAGGCGCGATCCCAGGTCGACGAACTGGCGGACGCCGGCGTCGGCGGCGAGATAGCCCACGGCCCGGCGCAGGAACCCGCGCCGGGCCTCGATCAGGGTGCCGCCGACCTGCGCCGGCACGCGGCCGTGCGCGCTCGCGGCCGGTCCGGCGGCTTCGCCCGCCCCCGCCGAGCGGCCGCCGGCTCCGGGCCCTCCCGGGTCCCGGCGCGCGGGGTCGGTCGGCGGCCCGAACGGCGCCCGGCCCCGGCGCTCGGCCATGTCCACTACGCGCTGGTCACCGACCTCGGCCGCGGGCCGCTCGTCGCCGGTGTGCACCGCTCGCCGGTGGTCAGTCACGGTCGCGCTCCCCGGGCCGTCGGCCGGTGCCGCGGGCGCCCGGCGCCGCCGTGGGGCGCGTGGTTCGCACGGCCCGCGGGGTCCGGGACGGTGGCCGGTCGCCGCCGCACCTTCAGTTAGCGCCCGATGTTACCGGTTGTGAGGCAGATCATTCACCATCGGAAAACTTCACGGTTCTTTTCCCGGCGGCCCCCTGGCGCTCCGGGCCCGAGGCCCCCGCACCGGCGCGGCGCCCCGCCGGGCGCGGCCCCCGATTGACACGCCGCGGCGCCGGTCGGGAATACTGTGAGGCGCCTGCCCTCCCGCCGAGGGCGCCCGGCTTCCCCCGGCCGCCCCATCAGGCGCGAGACTCCAGCACACCGGGAGATCCGCATGTCCCAGGGGCATGTGACGCGTAGCGTCGCCGCCGACGGGCGGCGGCGGGTTACGGGAGGGGGCGCTGTGCGCGCGAACGACGGCATCAGGCCGCTGCTGGATGATCCGGGGATCATCCTCGTCTCCGGCTATGCCCGGCTGCCCGACACCGTGGCGAGCCATTCCCAGTACGAGCGGCTGGGCGTCGTGCTCGCGGTCGACGTGGCCGACGGCAGGATCGTCGCCGCCGACACCACCCTGCTCACCGACCTGGCCAAGGAGTTCTTCCGCGCGCTCGTCGAAGGGCTGTCGGTGACGCGGGACATGACCGAGATCGTGGACCGCGTGCAGCGCCGCTACGCCGGGCAGTCCGGCGGCGCGCTGGCCACCGCGCTGCGCCGCTGCCTGGAGGCCTTCCACCAGCGGCGCGCGGCCGAGCCGGCGCAGGGCCCCGGCGCGAGCGGGCCGGCGTGACCGGGCAGGAGCGCTCCGCGCCGGGGGCGCGGCACGCGTCCTCCCCCTCCCCCGCCTCCGACCAGGGCCCCGCCACGCCCGGGCGCCCGCTGGAGGGGGTGCGGGTGGCGGACCTGTCCCGCGTGCTGGCCGGCCCTTACGCGACGATGCTGCTGGCCGACATGGGCGCCGACGTGGTCAAGATCGAGCACCCCGGCCGCGGCGACGACACGCGCGCGTGGGGCCCGCCGTGGGCCGGCGGCGAGGCGAGCTACTTCCTCGCGGTCAACCGGAACAAGCGCAGCCTGGCCGTGGACCTGAAGGACCCCGAAGGGCTCGCCGCGGTGCAGGAGGTCTGCGCGGGCGCCGACGTCGTCGTGCAGAACTTCCGCCCCGGCGTGGCCGACCGCCTGGGACTGGGCTACGCCGGCGTCAGCGCGCGCAACCCCGCCGTCGTCTACTGCTCCATCAGCGGCTTCGGACCGGAGCACGAGCCGGCCGAGCGGCCCGGCTTCGACCTCATCGTGCAGGCCGAGAGCGGGTTCATGGCCGCCACCGGCGAGCCCGGCGGCCCGCCCGTCAAGGCCGGTGTGGCGATCACCGACGTGCTCACCGGGCTCAACGCCGCTGTGGCCGTCCTGGGCGCACTGGTGCGCTCGCGCGCCACCGGCCGCGGCGAGCACGTCAGCGCCACCCTGGTCAACTCGGCCCTGTCGGGGCTGGCCAACGTCACCCAGCAGGCGCTGGTCACGGGCACCGAACCCGAGCGGGTGGGCAACACCCACGGCTCCATCGTGCCCTACCAGGCGTTCGCCACCGCCGACGCCGACATCGTGGTCGCCGCCGGAAACGACGCGCTCTACGTGCGGCTGTGCTCGGTACTGGGCCGCGACGATCTCGCCGCCGACCCGCGGTTCGCCACCAACCCCGACCGGGTGGCCCACCGCGCGGAGCTGGTCGCCGAGATCGCGGCCGAGCTGCGCACCCGGCCGGCGGCCGAGTGGCTGGATGCGCTGCTGGCGGCCGGGGTCCCGGTCGGGCGCGTCCGCGGCGTCCTCGACGCCGTCGGCAGCGCCCAGTCGGCCGGCGACGACGTGCTGCTGCGCGCCGAGCACCCCGCGGCGGGACCGCTGGACCTGGTGCGCGCCGGGTTCCGGCTGGATTCGGCGGCCGCAGGCGAGCGCACCGCCGCCCCTCCGCCGCTGCTGGGCGAGCACTCTGCGCGGGTACTGGCCGAGTCCGGCGTGTCCGACGAACGCGTCGCCCGGCTGATCGACCGGGGTGCCGTCCACCAGGCCCGGCGCGAGGGCGCCGGCCCCGGCGGCGCTCCGCCGACCGGCTGACCGCCCCGACACCCCGCCGGGACCCGCCGCGCCGCCGGCTCGGTCCCACGACCCGACCGCCATTTCGAGGAGGCACCGCCCAGATGAGCGACCAGCACCGGCCCCAGGCGCCCGACCCGCAGGACTTCCTCGCGCTCGACGCGACGCTCTCGGCGGAGGAGGCCGACATCCGCGACACCGTCCGCGCCTTCGCGAACCGCGAGCTGCTGCCGCACGTCGCCGACTGGTACGAGGCCGGCACACTGCCCGATCCGCGCGGCCTGGCCCGGGCCTTCGGCGAGCTGGGCGTGCTGGGTATGCACCTGGAGGGCTACGGGTGCGCGGGCGCCGGGGCGGTCGCCTACGGCCTGGCCTGCCGCGAGCTGGAGGCGGTCGACTCCGGGCTGCGCAGCTTCGTGTCGGTGCAGGGGTCGCTGGCCATGTACGCCCTCCACCGTTTCGGCTCCTCGGAGCAGAAGCGGGAGTGGCTGCCGCGGATGGCGGCGGGCGAGGCGATCGGCTGCTTCGGGCTGACCGAGCCCGACTCCGGCAGCGACCCGGGGTCGATGCGCACCCGTGCCCGGCGCGACGGCGCGGACTGGGTCCTCGACGGCACGAAGATGTGGATCACCAACGGCTCGGTCGCCGACGTAGCGATCGTGTGGGCCGCCACCGACGAGGGCGTCCGCGGGTTCGCGGTGCCCACCGACGCCCCCGGCTTCACCGCCAACACGCTGCACCGCAAGCTGTCCCTGCGCGCCTCGATCACCTCCGAGCTCGTCCTGGAGGGGGTGCGGCTGCCCGGCGACGCGCTGCTGCCCGGATCCGCGGGCCTGGGATCGCCGCTGTCCTGCCTCAACGAGGCCCGGTACGGCATCGTGTGGGGCGCGGCCGGCGCCGCGCGCGCCTGCTACGCCGCGGCGCTGGACTACGCAGGTACGCGCGAGCAGTTCGGCGGGCCCATCGCCGGCTTCCAGCTGACCCAGCGCAAGCTCGCCGACATGGTGCTGGACGTGAACCAGGCGGGGCTGACCGCGATGCGCATCGGCCGACTCAAGGAGGCGGGCGCCTGCCACCGCAACCACATCAGCCTGGGCAAGTTCGGCAACGTCGCCGCCGCCCAGCGGGTGGCGCGCGCCGCCCGCTCCCTGCACGGCGCCAACGGGATCACCCTGGAGTACCCGGTGATGCGGCACATGGCCAACCTGGAGACGGTGGCCACCTACGAGGGGACCGAGGAGATCCACGCGCTGAGCATCGGCCAGGCGGTGACGGGCGTCTCGGCGTTCCGGTGAGGCGCCGCAGGTGCGGGCGGTCCGCGGAAGCACCAGAATGGGGGACAACCGAGCAAGGGAGACGTCGATGCCAGACCAGGCCGGCCGCTTTCCCCGTACACGGCTGCGGCGCACCGCCAACGCCGTCATCGCGGGCTTCATCACCTACGGCATCAGTCCCGGCGAGATGCGGCTGCTGACCACGCGCGGCAGCAAGTCGGGCTTTTTGCGGACAACGCCCGTCAGTCTGGTGGAGAACGACCAGGGAAGGTTCCTCGTCGGCGCGTACGGCGAGACCGGCTGGGTGCGCAACATCCGCCGCGACGGCTTCGCCACGCTGCGCCGCGGCGGGTGGATCGAGCTGATCAGCGTCGTAGAGACCGGGCCCGAGCGCGCGGCGCGGGTGCTCAAGGAGTACCTGGACCATCCGCGCGCCGCGGTGGTGGCCGGCGAGTTCACCGCCGCGCCGGACTCCCCTGTCGAGGCGTTCGGGCAGGAGGTCGAGACCCACCCCGTCTTCGAGATCGTCCGCAGCACCACGGTGCGCCTGTAGGGCGTGTTCGAGGGGTCCCTCCGTAACGGGCGGCGCACGCGGATGCGCCCCGCGCTCCGAGCGCGAAACGCCGCTTCGCGGCGCGAGTCGCCGCCGCAGGGACCGGTACCGCTCTCGCACGGCCGGTGAAGGAGTCGGGGCGGGTCCCCGGCCCACGGGCACGCAGCGGGAGCGGTGCCGGCGCGCCGCGCAATGGGCCGGCGGCCCGCCGAACACGCCCGAGAACAGGGGGTCGGCCGCCCGCGCGGCGTACGACCAAAGCAGCACACCGCCTCGGCACCCGGCAGGATGTCTCGGACAGCTCCGTGCGGCCACGCTGGGCGTTCGGGAAGGGCACTCTCCCCTTCCGGACGTCTTCCGCGGCGCACGAACGGAGCATTCAACGATGGACACCACCTCCGCCGGGGCCCGGGCCCGCCCGGCGCCGGGGGCCGTACGGGGGCGGCTTCCGCTGCTGGACGTGCTGCGCGGCGCGGCCATCCTCGGCACGCTGGCGACCAACATCTGGGTCTTCACGGCCCCCGGCGCCGAGATGAGCCTGCTCAGCGGGTCGGTCCAGTTGGTCGACGTGCGCGGGGTGCTGTCCGACCCCTCGGCGGGGGCCGCGGCCGAGGCGCTGATGCGCTTCGCCGCCAACGGCAAGTTCCTCGCGCTGCTGACCCTGCTGTTCGGTGCGGGTCTGGCGGTGCAGTTCGGCTCGGCCGCCCGCCGGGGGCGGCGCTGGCCGGGCCGCTACACGTGGCGTGCGCTGTTCCTGTTCGTCGAGGGGACCGTGCACTTCATCCTGGTGTTCGCCTGGGACGTGCTGATGGGCTACGCGGTGGCGTCCCTGGTGGCGGCCTGGGTGCTGACCCGGTCGGCGCGTGTCCGCTCGGCGGTGATGTGGGGGGCGGGCGCCCTGCACGCCGCGGTGATGGGCCTGCTGACCTGGGCGCTGGCGGCGGCGCCGACCGCAGTCGCCGGATCGGGGCCGTCGCCGGAGGTGGTCCGCCTCTACGCCGAGGGCGCCTACACCGAGCAGGTGGCGGCCCGGCTGCAGAACGCGGCGGTGCTGCGGATCGAACCGGTGCTGACGTTCTTCCTTCTGCTGTTCTTGTTCCTGGCGGGTGTCCGGCTGCTGCGGGCCGGGGCCTTCGACCCCGGCCCCGCGGGCGCGGCGCTGCGCACCCGCCTCCTGGCGTGGGGGCTGGGCGCGGGAGTGCCGCTCAACGCGGCCACCACGCTGGCCGGCGACGCGTTCTTCCTCGTCGACCGCTACATGGCCGCACCGGTGGTGGCGCTGGGCCTGGTCGGGCTGGTCGGCACGCTGCTCGACCGGTCCGGCGGCGACGGTTCCGGACCGCTCTCACGGCCGCTGGCCTGCCTGGGCCGGACCGCACTGACGGGCTACGTGCTGCAGAACGTGCTGGCGACGGTCCTGTGCTACGGGTTCGGGCTGGGCCTGGCGTCGCGCCTGGCGGGGTCGGGGCCGTGGTGGGTCATCGGTCTGTGGGCGGGCATCTGCCTGTTCCTGCTGGCGGGCTCGGTGCTGTGGCTGCGCCGCTTCGACCAGGGCCCGCTGGAGGCCCTGCAGAAGGCGGTGCTGAACCGGATCCCCGAGCGCGAGCGGTCGGCGGGGGCGCGGGTCAGCCGGTGAACAGGCGCGCCGCCGTGGTACTGACGCGCAGGACGGCGTAGCCGAGGAGTATTGCCACCACCGCCCACGACGCCACGAGCAGCGGGAGGGTGCTGCGCGACGCGCCCTCGCCGGTCCGCGGCGCTGCTCCGCTCGGGTCGGGCGCCGCGGCAGCCTCGGCCGCCGGTGCCGCCGGCGCGGACTCCTGCTCGGCGGGCTCGAAGAAGCGCGCGTTCACGCGGCGGATCAGCAGGTTGGCGGTGAACCCCACGACCAGCAGCCCGACCATCGTGAACAGCGGCGCCTGATAGGCGTCGCGAGTGAGGGTGCCGGGCTCGCCCTGGGCGTCGAGGAACGCGTTGATGATGAGCGGTCCGGCGATGCCCGCCGCCGACCACGCGGTCAGCAGCCGGCCGTGGATGGCGCCGACCTCATAGGTGCCGAAGAGGTCGCGCAGGTAGGCCGGCACCGTGGCGAACCCGCCGCCGTAGAAGGAGATGATGATGCCCGCCGTGGCGACGAACACGATGGTGGAGGTGCCGCCGACGGTCGCCATCAGGATGTAGAGGATGGCGCCCGCGCCCAGGTAGAAGGCGTAGATCGGCTTGCGCCCGACGATGTCGGAGGTCGAGGACCACACGAACCGGCCGGCCATGTTGAACAGCGACAGCACTCCCACGAACCCGCCGGCGGCGGCCGCGGTGACGGCCGAGGTGCCCGAGGCGTCGCGGAAGAAGTCCTGCAGCAGCGGGCTGGCGTGCTCCAGGATGCCGATGCCGGCGGTGACGTTGGTGAACAGCACGGTCCACAGCAACCAGAACTGCGGCGTGCGCAGCGCGTTGTTGGCCGAGACCCCGTCGGAGCCGGCCACCGGAGCGTGGTTGTTGGCGGCCGGGTCGTACCCGGCGGGCCGCCACCCCTTGGGCGGCACGCGGACCAGCGCCACGCCCATCATCATCAGCGCGAAGTAGCCCAGTCCGAGGGTGACGAACAGGCCCACGAGCGCGCCGCCGGAGGCCACCGAGCCGGGGACCGTGGCGTCGTAGGCGGGGTCGTAGAGGGCCATAAGCTGGTTGGACACCGGCGAGGCGACGAGCGCGCCGCCGCCGAAGCCCATGATCGCCAGTCCGGTGGCGAGCCCGGGCCGGTCGGGGAACCACTTCATCAGGGTCGAGACCGGGGAGATGTAGCCGATCCCCAGGCCGATGCCGCCGAAGAAGCCGTAGCCGAGGTAGAGCAGCCAGAGCTGGCCGGTGGCGATGCCGAGCGCGCCGACGAGGAACCCGCCGCTCCAGAACGCGGCCGCGACCAGCATCGCCTTGCGCGGCCCGTTGTGCTCGACCCAGGTGCCGCCCAGCGCCGCCGACAGCCCCAGCATCACGATCGCGATGGAGAAGATGATGCCGATCTGGGTCTGGCTGGCGTCGAAGTGCTCGACCAGCGAGTTCTTGTAGACGCTGGTGGCGTAGGCCTGCCCGATCGACAGGTGCACCGCCAGCGCAGCGGGGGGTATGAGCCAGCGGTTGTAGCTCCGGGGAGCCACGGATCGTTCCCGGTCCAGCACACTCAACGCGGACAAGCGGCCCCCTCAGCGCGGTCTCGGGCCGTCTCGGCCCGGGGTTTGGGCACACTGCGCCGGGTGCATGCGGCGCGCACACTAGTTCGCATACCGCATACAGCCGACTGCCGGAATGATGCCACGAACCGAACATTGAGGGAACCCGCGCGCTCGGGGGAAGTGTGCAGCCCTGCCGCCCCGGGCCGGCCATCCTGACGTCGTCGCCTGAGACGGATGCCGGTGATATCCGTGGGGCGGCCGGCCCGATAGCGATCCTCAGCCGATGAGTCGGCGGCAACGCGGGAACCCGGCCGCGTTCGGAATGAGCTTCCCTTCCGGCAACGGGAGTTCGATGCCGTCACAGAAGTCGTGACCCGATTTCTGCGCGTAAACGCCGTGGGAAGGCTCGGAGTAGGCCGTGATATCGCCCGTGCGGGGGTCGACCAGCAGGTACACGGGGATTCGCCACAACGCGTACACCTCCGGAAGGACATGGAGATCCTTCGTGGCGTTGCTTGGGGGAACGACTTCGGCGACGAGGTGCATCTCCACCGCGGGGAGCACCTGGTTTCCGGTATCGAAAACCTCCTTCGGCGCCACGATGAGGTCCGGCACCGCGAAATCGCCCCCGGTGACGTAAGGAGCGATGGCCGCACCGGCGGTGGTCGAGCGCATGGAGCGCGGCAACTGCTCGTAGAACTGCTCCGTCGTCTCGCTCGCGATGACGACGTGCTCAGCAATCGGCGCTGCGGTCAGGTGGATGCGTCCGCCGAGAATCTCCACCTTTGAGCCCTCGGGAACCTACATCTGCTCGGCGATCTCGCGAACCAGGTCGACCTCGACCGTGTGCGGACGCTCGCATAGTCCCATGGTCGCGGGCATTCCCTTCTTCTTCCCGTTCACGCTAGCGAGACGGTCCGACCATCGGATCCTGCTTACGGCGACTGACCGGATACGGCGAATATCCGCGTTCCGCCATCATCATGTCTGCGACCATGCTTACGCCCTGCCGTCCGCATGCCGGAAACCGTGGAACCGCGCCGGTTGGGCGCACGCGAAAACGCGCCCGGCCGCGGCCCTCGACGGGCCGCGGCCGGGCGTGCGTCGGTGCCGGGCGCCCCCGGAATCGGCGGGCGCTCGCGCCGGATTTCGGGGTTAGGCGCCCGCGGCGGACTTCAGGGCGGCCGCGCGGTCGGTCTGCTCCCAGGTGAACTTCGCGTCCTGGCGGCCGAAGTGGCCGTAGGCGGCGGTGCCGGAGTAGATCGGGCGCAGCAGGTCCAGGTCGCGCACGATCGCGGCCGGGCGCAGGTCGAAGACCTCGTCCACGGCCTTCTCGATGACCTCGGGGGCGACCTGCTCGGTGCCGAAGGTCTCGATGAAGACGCCGACCGGGTGCGCCTTGCCGATCGCGTAGGCGACCTGCACCTCGGCGCGGTCGGCCAGGCCGGCCGCGACGATGTTCTTGGCGACCCAGCGGGTGGCGTAGGCGGCCGAGCGGTCGACCTTGGACGGGTCCTTGCCGGAGAAGGCGCCGCCGCCGTGGCGGGCGTAGCCGCCGTAGGTGTCGACGATGATCTTGCGGCCGGTGAGACCCGCGTCGCCCATCGGGCCGCCGATCTCGAAGCGGCCGGTGGGGTTGACCAGCAGCCGGTAGTCGTCGGCCTCAAGGCCGTAGCTCGCGACGATCGGCGCGATGACGTGCTCCTTGACGTCGGGGGTCAGGAGCTCGTCGATGTCGATGTCGGGGGCGTGCTGGCTGGAGACGACGACCGTGTCCAGGCGGACCGGCTTCTGGCCCTCGTACTCCACGGTGACCTGGGTCTTTCCGTCGGGGCGCAGGTAGGGCACGGTCCCGTTGTGGCGGACCTCGGAGAGGCGCTCCGCCAGAGCGTGGGCGAGCTTGATCGGCAGCGGCATGAGCTCGGGGGTCTCGTTGTTCGCGTAGCCGAACATCAGGCCCTGGTCGCCGGCGCCCTGCTTGTCGAGCGCGTCGTCCTCCTTGTCGACACGGGCCTCATAGGCGGTGTCGACGCCCTGGGCGATGTCGGGGGACTGCGCGTCGAGGGAGACCGAAACCCCGCAGGACTGGCCGTCGAAGCCCTTGGCGGAGGAGTCGTACCCGATCTCCAGGATCTTCTTGCGGACGATCTCTTGGATGTCGACGTAGGTCTTGGTGGTGACCTCACCGGCCACGTGTACCTGTCCGGTGGTGATCAGGGTCTCGGCGGCGACCCGGCTGGCCGGGTCGTCCTTGAGCATCGCGTCGAGGATCGCGTCACTGATCTGGTCGGCCATCTTGTCGGGGTGGCCTTCGGTGACCGACTCGGAGGTGAAAAGGCGACGGGACACGTTGAGTGACTCCTTGCAGCGGCTGCTGGCTGACAGTTGTCGGCTCGGCTCGGCCATCACGGAGGGGAAGGGGGTCTCCTCCGCGAAACCGACCGACGCGGTTGGTTTCTGGGGACCACTGTAGTGGGGCGGTGCTCGGCGCGCTCGGGCGGCCTCGCCGCTCGGGCCGCACAACGTCGGCCCCCGAGGCGGGGCGGCATCGCCACGTCAGCGCGGAATGCCTACTCAGGCGGCAACCCGCGGAGTGTGACGCACGACACAGCCGAATTTCCGATACCGCCCCGATCATGCCCTTGTGCTGGGAATTTCCGTAGCGGAGAGCGAAACGGGAAGCTAGACACGCAACACGGAGCCCGGCGCGGGGCGATCGCGGAGTGGTCGGACCACCGCCGTTTCGATCACCCGGGGTAACCGGTGCGGCCGCTACGGGACCGTGTCGGCGGGAGCCAGGCGCGGGACCACGAGGTCCCAGACGCGGTCGGCCAGATCCTCCTTGGGACCGCTGCCGACCTCGGTGGCCGACCCGTCGGCGGCCAGCACCACCGCCTGGTTGTCCTCGGTGCCGAAGGCCCGGCCCTCGCCGACCTGGTTGACCACCAGCAGGTCGCAGCCCTTGCGGCGCAGCTTGGCGCGGCCGTTGGCGAGCACGTCGTCGGTCTCGGCGGCGAAGCCCACCACCACCTGGCCGGGGCGCCCCCGCTCGGCGGACAGCCGCAGCAGGACGTCGGGGTTCTCGACGAGCTCGACGGGGGCGGGCCCCTCCCCCGTCTTCTTGATCTTTCCGGTCGCGGTTTCGGTCGGCCTGAAATCGGCGACGGCGGCGGCCATGACGACGGCGTCGGCGTCGCCGCTGCGGGCGAGCACGGCGTCGCGCAGCTCGCGGGCGGTGCCGACGCCGACGACCTCGGCGCCGGCGGGCGGCGGAAGCGCGACGTTGGCCGACACCAGGCTCACGCGTGCGCCGCGGGCCAGTGCGGTGGCGGCCAGCGCGTAGCCCTGGCGGCCCGAGGAGCGGTTGCCGATGAAGCGCACCGGGTCGATGGGCTCGCGGGTGCCGCCGGCGGTGATGAGCACGTGGCGCCCGGCCAGGTCCGCGGGGAGGCCGCCGCGGGCGAGCACGCGGCGCGCGGCCGCGAAGAGGGCGTCGGGCTCGGGCAGCCGGCCGGGCCCGGTGTCGGCGCCGGTGAGCCGCCCCGCGGCCGGCTCGACGACCACGGCCCCGCGCGAGCGCAGCGTGGCGACGTTGGCGCGGGTGGCCGGGTGCTCCCACATCTCGGTGTGCATGGCCGGGGCGAAGACGACGGGGCAGCGCGCGGTCAGCAGCGTGTTGGTGAGCAGGTCGTCGGCGAGGCCGTGGGCGGCCCTGGCCAGCAGGTCGGCGGTCGCCGGTGCGACGAGCACCAGGTCGGCGCGGCGGCCGATGCGCACGTGCGGGACCTCGTGCACGGACTCCCACACCCCGGTGGCGACCGGGCGGCCGGAGAGCGCGGCCCAGGTGGGCTCGCCCACGAACCGCAGCGCGTCGGCGGTCGGTACGACGTGGACGCTGTGCCCGGACTCGGTGAGGCGGCGGAGGAGCTCGCACACCTTGTAGGCGGCGATACCCGCACCGACGCCCAGGACGACCTCGGGCCTATTGTCGATGTTCACCAGGAGATCCCAGCAGATGGGCCCGCGCGCCGCGCGGGCCGCCCCGGCCGGACGGTGTTCCGCGAGCGCCGCGCCTGTGCGGGCGGCGGCGGAACACGCCCGGGGGAAGGGTCAGGCGCCCTCGTAGGGCTCGGCGGTGAGCAGGCCGCTCTTGACCTCGCGCAGCGCGATGGACAGGGCCTTCTCCTGGACCTGGGTCTCGACCAGCGGGCCCACGTACTCCAGCAGCCCCTCGCCGAGCTGGGCGTAGTAGGCGTTGATCTGGCGGGCGCGCTTGGCGCTCATGGTGACCAGGCTGTACTTGCTCTCGACGCATTCGAGGAGGTCGTCGATCGGCGGGTTGGTGATGCCTTCGGCGACGGGCTCGGTGCCTGCCACGTGCGTCCCCCTGGAGGGTCGGACGGCCCCTGCCGGGACCTGCGGAATCTGACTCGGCTACAAGGATAGTCGACTGCGGGCTCCGCTCCGGCCGCCGCGCGTCCCGCGCGGCGTCGGCCCGCCGCGCGCTAGGCGGGCGCCCCGGGAGCGGCGTCGCCGCGGACGCCGATCAGGGCCAGCAGCCGCTCGCGCACCTCGTCCACGGAGGTGTTGACGAGGGTGACGTCGAACTCCTTCTCCGCCGCGAGCTCGACCCGGGCGGTGTCGAGGCGGCGCTGGACGACCTCGGGCGGCTCGGTGCCGCGCCCCGTGAGCCGGCGCACCAGCTCCTCCCACGAGGGCGGCGCCAAGAACACCTGGAGCGCCTCGGGCATGGTCTCGCGCACCTGGCGGGCGCCCTGCAGGTCGATCTCCAGCAGTACGGGCCGGCCGCCGCGCAGGCGCTCCTCGACGGGTGCGCGGGGGGTCCCGTAGCGGTTGCCCGCAAACTGCGCCCACTCCAGCAGCTCCCCGGCGGCGATCATCGCGTCGAATCCGGCGTCGTCGGTGAAGTGGTACTCCACGCCGTCGGTTTCGCCGGGCCGGGGTGCGCGGGTGGTCGCCGAGACCGACAGCCACACCTCGGGGTGCTCGGCGCGGAGTTCGCGCACGACCGTGCTCTTGCCGACTCCCGAGGGGCCGGACAGGACAGTGAGCCGCTGCGCCCGGCCGGAGCGCCGGCCTCCCTCGGCACGGGAGGCGGAGGCGGAGTCGTAGGACACGTGCGGATCTAACTCTCGAAAGGAGGGCCGGCCGCGTCGCGGCCGACGGCGGCCCCGACGGGTGCGGGCGGGTTCGGCGCTTCTCGCCGCCGGCTCACCGCGCCCGGCCTGCCCGGCGCTCGCGGCGCGGGCGGGGCGCCGTCCGGCGGAGCCGGTGGCGATTGGTCTTTTATACCACCGCGCCGACCGCGGTCCGGCCGCTGCGCTGAGCACGCGGCGGCGCCGGCCGGGGCGGCGC
>NZ_BAAAQI010000027.1:0-49637 GCF_039531585.1 Streptomonospora arabica
CTGGCCACCGAGGTCTCCGTGTAGACGGTCTGCTTGGTCGTTGATCCATCTACCGGAGACCTCGCTTATGCGCAGCCCCGACATGCCGGAGAAGCAGAACAAGCCGGGCTTCTTAAACAGGGCCTAGGCGGGCTGGCCGATGGCCAGGCCGCTGTCCTTGTCGAAGTAGTGCATCTGGGAGGTGTCGACCGCCAGGGTGATCGTCCCGCCGGGGCGCACCGAGCTGCGCGGGCTCACGCGGGCGGTGAACTGCGACTTGTCGCCGCTCAGCGGCAGCGCGGCCTCCTCGGCCTCGTCGCCGGCGGCGTCGGCGGCCAGAGCGGCGGCCTCCTCGTGGCGGACCGGAGGGGCGTTCACCGAGAAGATCACGTTGATCTCGGTGCCCAGCTCCTCGGTCACGTCGGCGACGGCCTCCATGGTGGCGTTGGTGCCGTTGCCGGCGATCGCGGCGTCCTCGTAGTCGGAGGGCCGGATGCCCAGGATGATCTGCTTGCCCATGTAGTCGCGCAGGCCGGGGCGGTCGTCGACGACGGCGCCGGGCACCGAGAGGGTCTGGTCGGCGAACTTCAGCAGCGCGCCCGAGCCGTCCTTCTGCAGTTCGGCGTTGACGAAGTTCATGGCGGGGGAGCCGATGAAGCCGGCGACGAACAGGTTGGCCGGGCGGTCGAACAGGTTCTTGGGGGTGTCGACCTGCTGGAGGCGGCCGTCGCGCAGCACCGCGACGCGGTCGCCCAGGGTCATGGCCTCGGTCTGGTCGTGGGTGACGTAGACCGTGGTCACGCCCAGGCGCTCGTGCAGCTGGTTCAGCGAGGCGCGCATCTGCACGCGCAGCTTGGCGTCGAGGTTGGACAGCGGCTCGTCCATCAGGAAGGCCTGCGGCTCGCGGACGATGGCGCGGCCCATGGCGACGCGCTGGCGCTGGCCGCCGGAGAGGGCGGCGGGGCGGCGCTTGAGGTAGGACTCCAGGCCGAGCATGGAGGCGGCCTCCTGCACGCGCTTCTGGATCTCCGGCTTGGGGATCTTGCGCAGCTTCAGGCCGAAGGCGAGGTTCTGCTCGACCGTCATGTGCGGGTAGAGCGCGTAGTTCTGGAAGACCATCGCGATGTCGCGGTCCTTGGGCGGGCGGTCGTTGACCACCTCGTCGCCGATGTAGAGGTCGCCGCCGGTGATCTCCTCCAGACCGGCGATCATCCGCAGGCCGGTGGACTTGCCGCAGCCCGAGGGGCCGACGAGCACCATGAACTCGCCGTCGTTGATTTCCAGGTTCAGGTTGTCGACGGCCTTGACTCCGCCGGAGTACACCTTGTCGACGCCGTCCAGGACGATCTTCGCCATGGGGTAACAGCTCCCGTGTCCGTTGCCCGCTCCGGATTCCGGGAGCGAGCTTCTCGCTGTGGTGATCGCTCTGTATCGATCTGTTGGCCAATATCGAACACCAGTGATGCCGATCTGTCGATAGTTCGCGCGATTTCGATCCGGTTGCGTCCAACATGTGAGACGGGGGTGGGTGGGGTGCCGGACGGCGGCGGGCGGGGTGAGGCGCGCGGCCCGGGCGCGGGTGCGGGGAGTCGGGAGGGCCGCCGCCCGCGCGCGCCGGTTTCCGCCCCGGTTTCCGGACGCCCGCGTGCGCGCCCCGCACCGGCGCCCACTCCCGCGCGTGCGGGAGGACGCGGGTGTGCCCGCACATGCGGCGTTCCGCGCATCGTCCCAGTACACAGCGTTGATCGAGGGCCTGTTCGGCGGTCCTCGCACCGACCGGGCGGACTGGCGTGCGGCCACCGGGTGCGTTAGCCTGGCGGCGGTTGCCCGGATCCGGTCGTTTCGCATCCTCCGCGTGCGTGAGCGGGCGGGACACCTCTCCCGACACGTCGGCGAAGCGTTGCGGCGCACGGCCCCGAGTCTGGGTAATCTACTGACCAGTCCAGCACTGGACGGACCGGTCGAGCGGTCCGGTCGTTGTCTTGCCGGACGTCGCACCACGCACCAGGTGCGGTCGGCGGCCTGATAAGGACCGGGGTTCCGCGACCGGGCGGGGGGTTGGACCCGGAGAAGGCCCGAACATCCAGTAGACAACGGTCTCCGCGCTCGCCGCCGACGAGACGGATCCGGTCCGAAGGGTGGTTTCGGGCCTTTTCCGCGTCCCCCCATTCACAGGTGAAAGCGAGCCAGGCGTGGTTACCGAGGACGCCCAGCACACGGGCGACAACGCACACGCCGCCACCGCGGCGGTTCGGCGGTCCCCTCGAAGCTCGCTGACCGGTCCCGCCCCGCGCGCCCTCGCGGCCGCGGCGGCGGGGCTGTGTCAACTCCTCGCCCTGCCGCCCTACGGGCTGTGGTGGCTCGGGCCCCTCGGCGCCGCCCTGCTCACCCTGGCCGTCATGGGCGCCCGCGCCCGCCGGGCCGCGTGGCTGGGCCTGGTCGCCGGCGCCGCGCTGATGGTGCCCCTGATCCGCTGGCAGGATGTCTTCGGGGTGGACGTCTGGCTGATCATCGCCGCCGCCGAGGCCGTCTACTTCGCGCCGATGGCGGTCGGCATCGCCTGGGTCGCCCGGCTTCCGGGGTGGCCCGTGTGGACCGCCGCCCTGTGGGTGCTGCAGGAGGCCGTGCGCGCCCGGTTCCCGCTGGGCGGGTTCCCCTGGGGCAAGCTCGCCTTCGCCCAGCCCGACACGCCCTTCTCCGGCTACGCCGCGCTGGGCTCCTCGCCGCTGACGACCTTCGCCGTGGCGCTCGTGGGCGCCCTGCTGCTGGCGGCCGCACTGCGTCTGGCGCGCCGGCCGAGGGCCCCGCTGGCCGCGACCGCGGGGCTGGCGGCCGGCGCCGTCGCGATCACCGCCGCCGGCTCGGCCCTGCCCGCGCTCACCGCGCCCGCCGTCGACCACACCGCCACCGTCGCCGTGGTGCAGGGCAACGTTCCGGGGGTCGGCCGGATGAGCGTCCTGGGCGAGCGCGCGCAGGTCCTGCGCAACCACGTCGATGCGGTGCACCGCCTGGCCGACCGGGTTCAGGCCGGCGAGGAGCCCCGGCCCGACCTGGTCGTGCTGCCGGAGAACGCCAGCGACATCGACGCCTACGCCGACCCGGCCGCCGCCGAGATGATCGGCGACGCCGCCCGCGACATCGGAGCTCCGCTGCTGTTCGGTATCACGCGGTACCGCTCGGGCGGCAGCGAACGCGAGGTGCGCAGCGTGGTCTGGGACCCCCAGGAGGGGCCGGTCGACCACTACACCAAGCGCTACCTGGTGCCCTTCGGCGAGTACATCCCCTACCGCGAGGTCTTCACCCGGTTCGTCGACCGCCTGAACCACGTCACCAGCGACGCCGTGCCCGGCACGGAACCGGGAGACCTGACCCTGGGCGGCACGACGCTGGCGACCGCGATCTGCTTCGACGTCGCCTTCGACCGGCCGGTGCGCGAATCGGTGGCCGAGGGAGGCCAGATCATCGCGGTCCCCACCAACAACGCCAACTACAACTTCACCGGCCAGTCCGAGCAGCAGTTGGCGATCACCCGCCTGCGCGCCGTCGAGCACGGGCGCCCGGCCGTCGTCGCCGCCACGAGCGGGATCAGCGCCGTGGTCACCGCCGGGGGAGAGGTGACCTACCGCTCGCCCGAGGCGCAGCCCGCGGTGCACGTGGCCGAAATGCAGGCCATGTCGGGGCTGACCCCGGCGACCCGCCTGGGCGCGCTGCCCGAGGCGGCCCTGTGCGCGCTGGCGGCCGGCGCCCTGGCCGCCGCCGGTGTCGCCGCCCGCCGCGCGAAACGCGCCCCGGACGGCGAAGCCTCCGCCGGCTAGCAGAGCCGCCCGTCCCCGAGGCGCATCACCGCGGCCCCGCAGGGAACGATGAGGGGCCGCGGGGCGTTGACCGATGAGGGAGCCCTGCCGAGCCGAGGATGGTACCCATGCCGCTGCTGATCGTCATCGCGCTGATGGCGCTGCCCTTCCTGGAGATCTGGCTGATGATCCTGGTCGGCCAGCAGATCGGCGTCGCCTGGACCATCGCGCTGCTGTTCGCGCTGAGCGCCGCCGGGGTCCTCGTGCTGCGCAGCGCCGGAACCAAGACCTTCCGCGAGGCCGATCAGGCGATGCGCACCGGCAAGCGCCCGGAGGGCGGGCTGCTGGACACGCTGATGCTGATGGTCGGCGGCATCCTGCTGCTCACCCCCGGATTCGTCACGGCCGTGCTGGGTGCCGTGATGGCGCTGCCCTTCACCCGGCCGGCGCTGCGCTGGGCGTTCACCGGCTGGGCCGAGCGCCGCATCAAGCGCATGCGCGACGCCGCCGAGGCCCAGTTCGTCGCCCAGGGCGGCCGTATCCCGCCCCAGCCCGGGCAGTCGGGCGAGCGCGCGCCCGGGGGCGGACGGATCGTCCCGGGCCGGATCGTCGAGGACGAGTGAGTCGAGCGGTCGGGACGGGAGGGCCGCCGGCGCTGTACGAACTGAGGGTCGGCGTGTTCGCCACCCCCGAGGGCGTCCGCGACTTCGTCCACCGGGCCCGCGCGCTGCTGGCCGGCCCCGCGGGCGCGGCGGCGCGGCGCTGGACCGTCTCGGTCGCCCAGGAGGCCGACCCGGCCTCGCCCTCGGGCGGCGACGACGCCTCGCTCACCGTGGCGGGCCTCTACGACGAGCTGCCGCAGCAGTGGGCCATCGAGCATCCCGGCCGCGACCCGCGCGGGCGCACCACCGCCCAGGTCCGGTTCGGCGTGGTCACCGAGGCCCCCGACGCGGTCCACGAGGCCCTCTGCGGACTGCTCTGCCCCGAGCCCCTCCACCCGGGGCCGTGCCCGGTCCCGTGGGCCGCCGACTCCCGGGCGTGCGACGACGAGCACGAGCGCGCCTACCTCGAAGGGGCCTACCGCCACCTGCTCGACGGAAGGAGCGCCTGAGTCCGGCGGCGGTAAGCCGGCGCCGGCTGCCCCTCCCGCGCAGCGCCGTACGGGACGGCCGCAGCCGGGGCGTGGCGATAGTGTGGCGGGCGTGAACGACAAGCCGTGGAACTACCTCATGGACATGGACGGGGTGCTGGTGCGCGAGGAGCACCTCATCCCCGGGGCCGACGTGTTCGTCTCCGAGCTGCGGGAGAACGGCATCGGCTTCATGGTCCTGACGAACAACTCCATCTACACGCCACGCGACCTGCGCGCCCGGCTCAAGCGCAGCGGACTGGACATCCCCGAGGAGTCGATCTGGACCTCCGCGCTGGCCACCGCGCGCTTCCTCAAGGAGCAGCGGCCGGGCGGATCGGCCTACGTGGTGGGGGAGTCGGGCCTGACCACCGCGCTGCACGGCATCGGCTACGTGCTCACCGACCGCGATCCCGACTACGTGGTGCTGGGCGAGACCCGCACCTACAGCTTCGAGGCGATCACCCGCGCCATCCGGCTGGTCGAGAGCGGCGCGCGGTTCATCGCCACCAACCCCGACGAGAAGGGCCCCAGCCGCGAGGGGTCGCTGCCGGCCACCGGCGCGGTCGCCGCGCTCATCGAGCGCGCGACCGGGCGCGCCCCCTACTACGTGGGCAAGCCCAATCCGCTGATGATGCGTTCGGCGCTGCGCGCGCTCGGCGCCCACTCGGAGAGCACCGTGATGATCGGCGACCGGATGGACACCGACGTGCGCTCCGGCCTGGAGGCGGGTCTGCAGACGCTGCTGGTGCTGTCGGGGATCTCCGGCCGCCAGACGGCCGAGCTGTTCCCCTACCGGCCGACGAAGGTGCTGGACTCGGTGGCCGACCTCGTGGGCCGCACCCGCGACCCCTTCGGCGAGCAGAGCGCCGAGGAGGCCCAGCACGTCTGAGTGCTCCCGGGGCGGGGAGCCCTGCGCATGCGAAGGGGCGGTCGGCCCTCCCGCCTCCGCCCCTCGCGCGTGCTCAGGCGCTGCGCCGCTCCTCGGCCATCGCCTGCATGTGCTCCTGCTCTTCCCGGCGCCGCGCCCGGAGCAGTTCCAGCCGCTCGTTGAGGACCTCCTCGAGGTCCTCCATGCTCCGGCGCTCCAGGAGCATGTCCCAGTGGGTGCGCGCGGGCTTGGCCTTCTTCTCCTGCGGCTCCCGGCCGTCGACCATCAGGGCGGTGTCGCCGCAGAAGCGGCACTCCCAGTTCGTGGGAACCTCGGCCTCGGTCGCGAAGGTAATGGAGAAGCGATGACCCCGAGGGCAGTCGTAGGTGACCTCTTGGCGCGGTGCCAGGTCGGTGTTGCGGTCGTTCTCGTAGCTCGTCGCCCCGAGTCGTGTGCCGCGAAGTGCTCGCTCGGCCATCGGTTGCGTGCCTCCAGGCGCTCTTGCGGTATACATGGGTTTAACACGTCGGTCCGTGTCAAGATTCCCCGCACATCGGTCATCCAACCGTGCGATAATGGCCGGTCGGCGATGACCGGGCCGCGCCGTACGGTAGTAGGCGCAGGACACAGCCGCGCAACGTTGCGCACACGGCGGGATCGCGCTCCACGTCCGCCGACGTCTTCTTGACACAATCTTTACCGCGCGCGCTTCACCCCGCGCGGCGGGTGCCGCGGCAGCACGGACGCCGCACCGCCGACTCACGGCGGAAACAATCCGCCCCGACCCTCGGATTCCCCGTGTCCGAGGAGATGCCGCCTACGGCCCTCACCGAAGCCGCTCCGTCGCACCGCGGCGGCCCTCCGAATCCGCCGCCCGCCCCCGTGCCGCTGCGCCTCCCAAGCCGCCCGCGCCGGCGATCCCGGCCTGGGCCGAAAGCTGCGCGCACGCTGGGGGTGGTCCCGGCGCCGGCGCGTGGGTGCTGCTGGACTACCGCGGCAACCCGGGATGCGCTGCGGGACCGCGACCGCCTCGCGGCGGCTCCGGCGCCCGGCTCCGACGGCTGGGCCGCGCTGCTGGAGCGCTGGAACCGCCCCTGACCGGCCGGCAGACGCGGGCGCCGGACTCAGCCGACCGGTTCCAGCAGGACGACCGGGATGTCGCGGTCGGTGCGCTCCTTGTACTCGTCGTACTGCGGCCACTCCTCGGCCATCCGCGGCCACAGCCGCGCCTTCTCGGCGGGGGCGGCGGTGCGCGCCCGGGCGCGGAAGCGGTCGGCCTTGACCTGCACCTCCACCTCAGGGGAGGCTCGCAGGTTCTTGTACCACTGCGGGTGGTCGGGCGCGCCGCCGTTGGAGGCGACGACCACGTAGGCCCCGCCGTCGGTGCGGTAGATCAGCGGCGTGCTGCGCTGGAGACCGGACGTGCGCCCGGTCGTCGTCAGGATGAGCGTGGTGGTGCCCTGCCACTCGTGGCCCTCTTCGCCGCCGGTCGCCCGGTAGCGCTCGACGTGCTCCCTGCCGAACAGCAATCGTGCCTCCCCTCGCCCGCCGCCGCACCCGGCGGCGCCGTATGCGTCGCGGACCCTCCTTCGCGCGCGCCGCCGCGCTCGCCGTCACCGATTCCGGCGGGCTCGTCTTCGGCGGCCGCAGCAGCCTACCCACCTGCGGCGACGGTCTCACTCCGGCGCACCGCGCCCGATCGACGCGGTGTAGCGCCTTGACTGCGCCCGCGGCACACCCAATGATCGGTCAGTCGGCATCCGACCCGCCCCGCGCTCACCCCCGCCGGGGCGGAGACCCATCGAGGAGGTTGAACGGGTGATCCCCCGCACACCACATTCGGCGGTGTCCTGGCGCGCCGCCGCCGGAGCGCTGCTGACCGCGACCGCTCTGCTGTTCACCGCGGCGCCGGCGAGCGCCGACCCCGCACCCACCGACATCGCCGACCGGCTCGACGCCGTGCCGGGCCTGCGCATCATCGAGGAGACCGAGACCGAGCCGGGCTTCCGCTACTTCGTCCTGGGCTACGAGCAGCCCGCCGACCACGGCGACGCCGACGGCCAGACCTTCGAGCAGCGGCTGACCCTGCTGCACCGCGGGTTCGACCGGCCGACCGTGCTGCACACCAGCGGGTACAACGTCAGCGTCGGCGCCTTCCGCAGCGAACCCGCGCGCATCCTCGACGCCAACCAGATCTCCACCGAGCAGCGGTTCTTCGAGCCCTCCCGGCCCGACCCGGCCGACTGGGAGGACCTGGACATCCGCCAGGCCGCCGCCGACCACCACCGCCTGGTGGAGGCGCTCAACGACGTCTACCGGCAGGAGTGGATCTCCACCGGCGCCTCCAAGGGAGGCATGACCTCGGTCTACCACCGCCGCTTCTACCCCGACGACATCGACGGCACGGTGGCCTACGTCGCACCCAACGACGTCATCGACCGCGAGGACCACGCCTACCGGAGGTTCTTCCGCACCGTGGGCGACGACCCGCAGTGCCAGGACGACCTGGAGGACCTCCAGCACGAGGCCCTGGAGCGGCGCGGCGAGCTCGTCGACCACTACACGGCCCTGGCGCAGAAGAACGACTGGACCTTCGACCGCACGCTCGGCAGCGCCGACCGCGCGTTCGAGATCCTGGTGCTGGACACCGCCTGGGCGTTCTGGCAGTACCAGCCCCACCCCGAGGCCTGCGCCGACATCCCCGCGCCCGACGCCTCCACCGACGAGATCGCGGCCTTCCTCGACGAGGTCGCCGGGTTCTCGTTCTACACCGACCAGGGCACCATGCCCTACATCCCCTACTACTTCCAGGCCGCAACCCAGCTGGGTACGCCCAGTGTGCCCACGGGCCACCTCGACGGCCTGCTGCGCTACCCGGGGCTGTTCCAGGCGCGCAGCTACCTGCCCGACGAGATGGACGTGCCGCGCTTCGACCACTGGGCCATGCCCGACGTGGACCACTGGGTGAGCCACCGCTCCGAGCGGATGCTCTTCGTCGACGGCGAGTACGACCCCTGGGGGGCCGAGCACTTCCGGGCCGGCAGCGCCAGGCGCGACACCATGCGCTTCGTCGCTCCCGGCGCCAACCACGGCGCCGACATCGCCGCGCTGACCGACGCGGACCGCGCGAAGGCCACGGAGGCGCTGAAGCGATGGGCCGGCGTGGGCGACGAGGCCGCCGCCATGGCCGACCGGGTCCCCGAGCTGGACAACGCGGGCGAGCGCCGCGCGAAGATCGAGCGCGGGTTCCGCTAGGCCGCCGCGCGGCCGTCCGCGGCCGTGCGCACCGGGCGGGCGGGGGCACCGTCACCCCGCCCGCCCGGGCCCGGGCGAACGGGCCTCAGATGCGTTCGGGCACGGTGTTGCCCGCCTCGCGGATGCCCCGCGAGACCCCGAGGAAGGCCAGCACCACGAAACCGAGGACGAAGAACACCACCAGCGACAGGATCGCCAGCCGGTAGTCGCCTCCCGTGGCGTCCAGCGCGATCCCCAGCGCGAGCGACCCCAGGAACGCCGAGCCCTTGTCGCTGATCTCGTAGAGCCCGTAGTACTCGGCCTCCTTGCCGCGCGGAATCAGGTGCGAGAACAGCGACCGCGAGAGCGCCTGGGTACCGCCCAGCACGATGGCGATGAAGAACGCCAGGGCGAAGAACTGCACCGCCGATCCCTCGCTCAGCAGCGGCGCCACGGCCACCACGCCCGTCCACACCACCAGGCTGCCCAGGATCGTGCGCTTGGTGCCCAGCCGGCGCCCGATCGCGCCCACCACCAGCGCGCCGCCGAAGGCCACGAACTGCACCATCAGAATGGCGCCGATCTGCACGTCCTGGCCCAGGCCCAGGGCCTGGTCGGCGAAGGTCGCCGAGAAGGCGATCACGGTCTGGATGCCGTCGTTGAACAGGATGTAGGCCACCAGGAAGACCAGCGTCCTGGGGTAGGCGCGCAGGCTGCGCACGGTGTACCAGAGCTGACCGAAGCTGCTCGCGACCGCCCGCACGCCGCTCGCCCGGCCCGGCTCGGCGGGCCGCGTGCCCGTCAGCACGGTGCCGCGGTGGCGGTTGCGCAGCCGGGTCAGCGGGATGATCGTGAACACCGCCCACCACACGCCCGCCGAGGCCATGGCGATCCGCACCGCGTGGCCCTGCTCCAGGCCGAGGGCGCCGTGGAACAGGTAGAGCACCAGGTGCAGGCTCAGCAGCAGCGCGCCGCCGAGGTAGCCCATCGCCCAGCCGCGCGAGGAGACGGTGTCGCGCTCGTCGGGCTCGGCCAGGTCGGGCAGGAACGAGTTGTAGACCACGACCGAGGCGCCGAGGGTGAGGTTGGCCAGCACGAACAGCCCGGCGCCCAGCATGTAGGCGGAGCCGTCGACGAAGTACAGCCCCATGGTGGCGAAGGCGCCGATGTAGGCCAGCAGGCCCATCAGCTCGCGCTTGCGGCCGGTGTAGTCGGCGATCGCGCCGATCGCCGGCAGCGCGACCAGCTGCAGCAGCACCGAGGCCGACGTGGCGTAGGGATAGAGCGCCGTGGGGTCGATCGCCAGGCCCAGCACGCCGATCCGGCCGCCGGGGCCCGCGGCCTCCTGGGCCAGCGCGGTCAGGTAGGGGCCGAAGAAGACCGAGATCACCGAGGTGAAGAAGACCGAGTTCGCCCAGTCGTAGAAGTACCAGGCGCGGCGTTCGCGGCGGAGTTCGGCGGGGTCGGCCGCGGGCGCGCCGGACGGCGGCGGGGCCGGGGGAGTGGTGGCCATGGAGGGTCCTCTTCGACAGGGGAGGAGTTGCGGCGGCTACCGGTCGCCGACCGGGCCGCCCGGCGGATCGTGCCAGGCCCCGCGCTCCATCAGCACGCGCCGCAGGCCCTCGGTGTTGTCGGTGACGATCCCGTCGACACCGGCGTCCAGCAGCCGCCGCATCAGGGCGGTGTCGTTGATCGTCCACACGTGCACCTGCATGCCGAGCCGGTGGGCGGTGGCGATCACGTCGCGGCTGACCAGCGGTACGGGCCCGTGGCTCAGCGGGATCTGCGCGCAGGCGGGGGCGCGCGGAGCCAGCGGCCGCAGCAGCGGTGACATAGACGCCGCCCGCAGCCGCGCCACGTCCGCCGGACCGCACGAGGTGGCGACCGGCCGGTCGAACCGCCTGCGGGCGCGGTCCAGCCGCCGCTGGTCGAAGGACCCCACGCACACCCGGTCCCAGGCGCCGGTCCGGCGCAGCGCCCGCGCCAGGGGCTCGACCGCCTCGTCGCCCTTGACGTCGATGTTCAGGCGCACGTGCGGCCAGGATCCGAGCAGGTCCTCCAGCAGCGGAATGGGCTCGCGCCCGGCGACGCGCGCCCGCGACACCTCGGCGTAGTCCAGGTCGGCGATGCGCCCGGCGCGGTCGGTCGCGCGGTCCAGGGTGGGGTCGTGGAAGGCCAGCAGCACGCCGTCGGCCGTGGCGTGCACGTCGGTCTCCAGGTACCGGTAGCCCAGGTCGACGGCGTACTGGAAGGCGACGGCGGTGTTCTCCAGCGTGGCGTCGACCGCGCCCGACTCGTCCTTGCGCCAGCCGCCGCGGTGGGCGAGCGCGATGGGGACGGGCGTGTCGAGGTACCGGTGAGTCACATGGAGCAGTATGCCCGTATCCGGGGTGCCGGGGCACGCCGGAGGGATCACCGGGAGCGGGTGGGCGATTCCGGTGCCGTGCGCGCCGGGCGCAGAAACCCGGCATTCCAGGTGGCATCGGAACCGGTCGGCGCGCTCTGAGGAAGAGGCGGACGGCGACGTCCGCTCCAGCGCCGCGGGCCGACCCGCCCGCGGACGGCCGCACTCGCCTCGGAAGGGACTCGTCCTTGGCAGGTCAGCAGCTCGACACCGCCCCCTCCCCGACCCGCTTCTCGGCCCCCTCGTCCACGCACACCCCGACCCGACCCGCCACCGGCCCGGCCGCCGGTCCCCGGGTTCCGGCCCGCCGCGGCACGCGCGCCCGCGCGCGGCCGCGCTCCCACCGCGGCCCGGCACGGCCGGGTGCCCTGACCTATCCGCACCGCCGCAGCCCGCGGCAGCTCTCGCGCTTCGCCCAGATCCTGGCCGAGGTGCTGGCGGGCGAGCGCCCGGTCGGCCAGGTGCGGCCGCTGCTCGGGCGGCGCGCCTACGAGCTGCTGCAGCGCCGCGCCGGGGGCTATGCCTGCGCGCGCAGCCCCCGCGTGCGCAGGGCCGTGCTGAGCGCGCCCGCGCCCGACGCCGTCGAGATCAGCGCGGTGGTCGACTGCGGCGACCGGTGCCGTGTGTTCGCCCTGCGCGTGGCCTACGCCCAGCACGCCTGGCTGTGCACGCACATCGAGACCGACCTCTGCCGGTCCCCGGTGCGCTGAGCGGCGGGGCGCCCGCGATCGGCACGGATTCGCGGGCGCCCCGCGCCAACCGCCGGTAAGCGCCTTCCCGTAAGCTTCGGCAGGTCAAAAGCCCGATTATCGGGGCAGGATCGGCGCATCCCCGGCCGCGCCGGTGCCGCGGCCGACGGAGAGCGGCCGGGAAAGGGCGTGAACGCTGCTCTGGCGTAGGAAAGCAGGTTAAAGTACCTTGGAAAGCGCTTTCTGAACCGAGTGATAGGACGACGCATGCAAGATCGGGTGCTGGCCGTCGCCATGAACGGCGTCACCGGCCGCATGGGCTACCGGCAGCATTTGACGCGGTCGGTGCTGGCGATCAGGAAGGCCGGCGGGGTCGAGCTGCCCGACGGCTCGCGGGTCGTGCCCGAGCCCGTCCTCGTGGGCAGGTCCGCGGACAAGCTCCGGCGCATCGCCGAGGAGCACGGCATCGAGCGGTGGAGCACCGACCTCGACTCCGTGCTCTCCGACCCCGGGATCGAGGTCTACTTCGACGCCCAGATCACCAGCGCGCGCGAGGAGGCGCTGCGCTCGGCGATCTCGGCGGGCAAGCACATCTACACCGAGAAACCCACGGCTTCCACCCTCAGTGCCGCGCTGGAGCTGGCCAAGCTCGCCCGCGACGCCGGCGTGCGCAACGGCGTCGTGCAGGACAAGCTGTTCCTGCCCGGCCTGCTCAAGCTGCGCCGGCTGCTCGACAGCGGCTTCTTCGGGCGCGTGCTGTCCATCCGCGGCGAGTTCGGATACTGGGTCTTCGAGGGCGGCTGGCAGGAGCCCCAGCGGCCCAGCTGGAACTACCGCGCCGAGGACGGCGGCGGGATCGTGCTGGACATGTTCCCGCACTGGCACTACATCCTGGAGCAGCTCTTCGCCCCGGTCCGCGCGGTCACCGCCACCACGGCCACCCACATCGCCCGCCGCTGGGCCGAGGACGGCAGTCCCTACGCCGCCACCGCCGAGGACGCCGCCTACGCCGTCTTCGAGCTGGAGGGCGGTATCACCGCCCAGATCAACTCCTCCTGGTGCGTGCGGGTCGACCGCGACGAGCTGGTGGAGTTCCAGGTCGACGGCACCGAGGGCAGCGCCGTCGCGGGGCTGCGCGACTGCCGCATCCAGCACCGCGTCGCCACGCCCCGCGCCGTCTGGGACCCCGACGCCCCCGTCGACCAGGGCGGCTACCGCGACCAGTGGGAGCGCGTCCCCGACAACGCCGAGTTCGACAACGGCTTCCGCACCCAGTGGGAGCAGTTCATCTCCCACGTGTGCGCCGGCACCCGCTTCCCCTTCGACCTGCTCTCGGGGGCGCGCGGGCTGCAGCTGGCCGAGGCGGGGCTGCGCTCCGCCGCCTCGGGCAACCGGGTCGAGCTGGAGGAGGTGGAGCTGCCGTGACCGGCCCGCCCCTGCGGCTGCCGGGTGCCGACGGCCGGCTGCACGACTTCACGCCCCGCGGCGCCGTCCCCGCACCCGCCGGCGCCGCACCGCCCCGCTCGCGGACCGCCTACGCCGCGGCCCACGTCGTCGCCGACCCTGTGGCGGGAAACGCCATCGGCGCACCCGCCCGCCTGGACTGGGACGCCACCCTCGGCTTCCGGCACCGCCTGTGGGACCTGGGCCTGGGCGTCGCCGACGCCATGGACACCGCGCAGCGCGGCATGGGCCTGGACTGGCCCGCCACCGCCGAGCTGATCCGGCGCAGCGCCGCCGAGGCGGCCGGCCGCGGCGCCCTGCTGTGCTGCGGCGCGGGCACCGACCACCTCGGACCCGGCGCGAGCACCACCCTGGAGGAGGTCGAGGCCGCCTACACCGAGCAGCTGGAGACCGTCGAGGGCGCCGGCGCCACCCCCGTGCTGATGGCCAGCCGCCACCTCGCGGCCTGCGCCCGCGGGCCGGACGACTACGCCAAGGTCTACGGCCGGCTGCTGGAGCAGGTGCGCGGACCCGTGATCCTGCACTGGCTGGGCACCGCCTTCGACCCCGCCCTGGTCGGCTACTGGGGGCACGGCGACCCGGCCGAGGCGATCGACACGGTGGCCGGCATCATCGCCGACCACGCCGCGCGCGTCGACGGCATCAAGGTGTCGCTGCTGGACGCCGACCTGGAGGTGCGGCTGCGCGGGCGCCTGCCCGCGGGCGTGCGGCTCTACACCGGCGACGACTTCAACTACCCCGAGCTGATCGAGGGCGGCGCCGAGGGCCACTCCCACGCCCTGCTGGGCATCTTCGCGGCCATCGCACCGGCCGCGGCGGCGGCGCTGCGCGCGCTCGACGACGCCGACACCGACGGTTTCCGGGCGGCCCTGGAGCCCACCGTCCCGCTGGCCCGCCACATCTTCGCGGCGCCCACGTTCTACTACAAGACCGGGATCGCGTTCCTGAGCTGGCTCAACGGCCACCAGCCCGGATTCACGATGGTCGGCGGCCTGCACAGCGCCCGCGACCTGGTGCACCTGTCGAAGGCGCTGCGCCTGGCCGACGCCGCCGGGGTCCTCACCGACCCCGACCTGGCCGCCGCCCGGATGCGGTCCCTGCTGGAGATCTCGGGGGTGCGGTGATGGCGACCGGAGCACACAGCGGCCACGCACCGCCGACCGCGTTCGACGTCCCCTCCGGAGCGCCCGCGGGGGCCGCTCCGGACCCCGGCGACCCGCGGCTGGCCCGGCTCTCGCTCAACCAGCGGACCGTCGACCGGTGCAGCCTGCCCGAGGCCGTCGAGGCCTGCCTGCGCGCCGGCATCGGCGCCATCGGGCTCTGGCGCGAGCCCGCCGCGGCGACCGGCATCGCCGCCTCGGCCCGGCTCGTGCGCGAGGCGGGGCTGCGCGTGTCCTCCTACTGCCGCGGCGGGTTCCTCACCGGCCACGACCGCGCCGCGGCGATGGAGGACAACCGCCGCGCGATCGACGAGGCCGCCGAGCTGGGCGCGCCCTGCCTGGTGATGGTGGTCGGCGGCCTGCCCGAGGGCGACCGCGACCTCGTCGGTGCCCGCGAGCGCATGGCCGACGCGATCGCCGAGCTCGCGCCCTATGCCGCCGAGCGCGGCGTCTGCCTGGCGCTGGAGGCGCTGCACCCGATGTTCTGCGCCGACCGGGCGGTGCTGTCGACCCTGGGCCAGGCGCTCGACATCGCCGAGCGCTTCCCCGTGGGCGAGGTCGGGGTCGTGGTGGACACCTACCACGTGTGGTGGGACCCCCGCGTCTACCAGGACATCGCCCGGGCCGCGGAGCGCATCGCGAGCTTCCAGGTCTGCGACTGGGTGCTGCCGCTGCCCGCCGACCCGCTGCTGGGCCGGGGCATGGTGGGCGACGGGCACGCCGACATCCCGGCCCTGCGCCGGGCCGTGGACGCCGCGGGCTACACCGGCGACATCGAGGTGGAGATCTTCAACGCCGACGTGTGGGCCGCCGACCCCGACGCCGTGCTGGCCACCCTGGCCCGCCGGCACGTCCGCTACCTGGCCTGAGCGGACCCCCGAGCCCTGCGCGGGCGGACGAACCGGCCCTGAGTCCGCCCGCGCAGGCCCTTCCTCCGCGACGGGGCGGCCGCACCGCCGCCGGATCGCGGCCGCGGCGGGCGGCGTGTTGCACGTGGCGGCCGTGTGGGCGGCGATGAGGGCCGGGGAACCGGCGTACCGGAACGGCGTCGCGCGCCCCGGCAGGCGCGCACCGCGGCACCGCCGCCTCTCGGCGCGAACGGACACGGCAACGGCAGGGCCGGGCCGCGCGCGACGTCCGGTGCGCGGTCGTCCACCGCTGCACGGTCGTCCTCGACGCCGCCGGCGCATGGGCGCCGGACCCGCCGGAGGCGCGCTAGGTGCGGGTCGGGGGCGCCGTGCTCGCGCGGACCACGACCTCGCCCGAGACCGGCACCGTGCGGGGCTCGATGTCCCCGTCGTCGACCAGCGCCAGGCGCGCGGCCTCCTCGCCCATCCACTCCAGGGGCAGGCGCACCGTCGTCAGCCCCGGGGTGAGGTCGCGCAGCGTGGGGATGTCGTCGAAACCGGCCACCGACAGGTCGCGCGGCACCTGCAGCCCGGCGTCGCGCAGCGCCGCGACGGCGCCGGTGGCCATGACGTCGTTGACGGCGAACAGGCACGTCGCGTCGGTCTCGGCGGCGAGCAGGCGCCGCGTGGACTCGTAGCCGCCGTCGCGGGTGAAGGCGCCGTGCACCACGTTGCGCGGGTCCAGCTCGATACCCGCGCCCGACAGCGCCGCGTGGAACCCGTCCAGGCGGTCGCGGGCGGTGCGCAGATCGGTCGGCCCCGCCAGCAGCGCGAAGCGGCGGTGGCCCAGCCCGATCAGGTGCCGGGCGAGCTCGGCGGCGCCGTCGCGGTTGCTGGGCACCACCGTGTCGGCGGGCAGGCCTTCCTGCGAGACGCACGCGACGCGGCCGCCGCGGGCGTTGAAGGCGGCGATCTCGTCGGCCAGCCGCCGGGTGGTCTCCTCCTCGATGGTGCGGCTGCCCGCGAGGACCACCGCGCGGGCGCGGTGCGAGCGCAGCATGGCCAGCAGCGCCAACTCGCGCTGCGGTGTGCGGCCGGTGGTGCCCAGTACCACGACCAGCCCCTCGTCCTCGGCGGTGCGGGTGACGCCGGAGGCGATACTGGAGAAGTAGGGGTCGGCGATGTCGTGCACGATCAGCCCGACCAGGGAGCTGGTGTTGCGGGCGAGCGTCTGCGCCGAGGCGTTGGCGAGGTAGCCCAGCTCGTGGGCGCTGGCGGTGACCCGCTCGTGCAGCGCACGCCCCACCTGGCGCGTGCTGCCGTTGAGGACGCGCGAGGCGGTGGCCAGGGAGACGCCGGCGTGCCGGGCGACCTGTTCCAATGTCACGTATCCGTTGCCCACGGCCTCACCTTTCACGCCTTCCTTGGAAAACTCTTTCCGCAGTTCGATCATAGGCGGCGGCGAACACCGTCAACAGCCCATCACCGTGGTATAGACCGGTGGCGCCCGACACGCCGGTCCCGCGGCGGCGGCCGCGCCGGCGCCGTCCGGCACGCCTGCGACGCGGCCGCCGCGCACGCGTGTGCGAGGCCGCGTTCAGCCGCCCTCGGAAACCGTTTCCACCAGCTCGGTGCGCCAGGTCCGCTGCGCGCGCCAGCCTAGCCGCTCGGCCGCCAGGGCGGAGCTGAACGCTGAGCGCCGGCCGGTGAGGGCGGACGCCGGTCCGGCGGCGCCCGGGTGGTAGCGGGGAAGCAGCTCGGCCAGCGGCGCCAGGGCGAGGGCGTCTTCGGCCACGGCGTGGTAGGCGCCGCCGGTGGCGGCGAGGTCGGGGCGCTCGGCCAGCAGGGCGAACAGTTCGGCGGCGTCGCGGGCGTCGACGTAGTTGAACAGGGCGGCCGCCGACAGCTCCGGATCACGCAGCCGCTCGGCCACGGTGTGGCCCTGCTGGGTGGGCGCGCCCGCCCACTCCTCGGGTGCGATGACGTAGCCGGGCCGAACGCAGGTGAGGGTGCATCCGGCGTCCTCGGCGCGGGCGAGCGTGCGCGCCGTCTCCTCGATGATCACCTTGCTCAGGCCGTAGGAGTGGCGGGGCGCGGTGGGGTGCTTCTCGTCCAGCGGCAGGTAGCGGGGACGCCAGGCGGCGGTGCCGTAGCCGAAGACGGTGGGGCTGGAGGCGGCGACGGCGGAACGGGCGCCGTGGCGGACGGCCGCAGCGAGCACGCCCCAGGCCAGGCGGGTGTTGATGTCCAGGATCTCGGTGTCGGGGCGCGCGAAGGGGACGGCGATGCCCGCGAGGTGGACGACCGCTTCCGGGCGCACCTGGGCGAACAGGTCCTCGCGCGCGCTCTCGTCGAGCAGGTCGAGGGTGTGGGAGCGGACACCGGGCCCGGTGTCCGCGGGGGCGAGGTCGGCGGAGGTGACGTCGTGGCCGCGGGCCGCCAGCGTCGCAGCCACGCTGCGGCCGAGCCGTCCCGAGCCGCCGGTGAGGAGGATGCGCATGGCCGTCCTGTTCTGGTGGGCGGGGTCGTGGATGTCGCCGTGGGCGAAGGGCGCGGTCCGCACGGTGACGGAAAGCGCTTACCGATCAGCTAAGCACGCCGTGCCGGACCAGTCAACGCCGAAGGACGGGGAAGCGGTCCTTCCACCGGGGCAGCGGGTCGGCCCCGGCGGTCCGGCGACGCGGCGCGCTCGCAGGCCGGGGATCGGCTTTCCGGGGCTTCCGGCAGGTGGGCGTTGTTCGGAGCCGGGGACGTCGCCCGGGGTCATCCCCCGGAGGTGAACCGCTCCGGCTCGGGCGCTCCCAGCCGGGCGCGGGCGGACGACACCAGGCCGGGCAGCTCGCCGGGGTCGGGGTGGCCGTCGGCGACGAGGGTGACCACGCGGCGCTCGACGGCCGATCGCGCGGCCATGCGCAACGGGTGCCGCCAGGCCAGCGACCCGCCCACGCCGGGGTACTCGGCGGCGCGCACGAACCACGGGTCGGCGAGCCCGCCGGCGGCGGCGAACACCAGGGTCCAGCGCGCGCCGGTGCCGGCGGTGCCCAGCAGCGCCAGCCACGGTGCGCGCGAGCCGTGCAGCGCCTCCTCGCCCTCGGCGCCGGGCCCCAGCACCCGCGGCGGCTCGGCGTGCTTGGGCGCGCGCCAGAAGTAGCCGCCGTAGCCCGCGCCCGGACGCCCCTTGGTGGCCGGGCTGTTGATCTCCAGGTCGCGCTCGCCCGCGTGCAGCCGCGTGCGCAGGTCCAGCGCCCAGGTGTGCGCGTCCACCTCCCAGGCGGCGGTCTCGCGCACCTCGGTGAGAAGCTCGGCGCCGTCGCGCCCGGTCCACGACAGGTGCTCCACCAGGCCGGAGCCCTCGGCCGGGCCCCAGCCGAGGTGCTCCTGGCGGCCGTGGTCGTCCAGCAGGACCGGCCCGCGGTCGCGGACGAAGGTCGTGCCGCCCCAGAAGCTGCTGCCGTCGACGTCGGGGATCGCCACGCCGACGCCCAGGTGGTGCCGGTGGTCCTCGGGGTGGATCTCGGTGACGACGGTGCCGTCGAGCGTGCGCACCGGGTGCAGGTAGGGCCGGGGGGACAGGTGCGGCTCGACCCCGGCGCCGCTGTTCCACTCGGCCACGACGGCCCCGCGGCACCGCAGTACCGCCCCGTCGCCGCCGCCCGCGCCGTCCTCCTGCGCGGCGCCGCCCGTCTCGCCCATGACTGCCCCTCCTCGGTCCTCGGTTCCGTGTTGTGGCACGGCTTCGCCCGCCCGCCGGCCGCGTCCGGCCGGGTCATCCGCCTCCGGCGTCGGATGCCGCGCCGGCACGGCCCGCGGCGCCCGCACCGGCGGCGCCGGGGACCGCCCAAGGCGCCGCCAGCTCCGAGAACAGCGCGACCCGCTCGGCGCTCAGCGCGACCAGGTCGTCGACACCCTCCACCACGCGCTGGACGCCGCCGTCCGCGCCGGTCACCCGCTGCATCCCGGGCGGGATCGGCAGCGGGGCGGGCGCCCGGCGCACCGCGTCCAGCACGGCGGTGAACCCGGCGGTCTCCTCGGGCGGCACCAGCAGCGGCGCCTCGCCGCGCAGGTGGGCGACGAGGTTGCGCAGCAGGTCGGTGCGGGGGTGGACGCCGGTCTCCGGCTCGCGCCCGGGGCGCTCCAGCCGGACCTCGTCGAGCGTGTAGAACAGCGTGATGCGGCCCGCGTCGCCGTGTACGACCAGCCGCGGTGGGCGGTGGGTGGCCGCGCACAGGGTGACCGCGATGCTCACCGGTACGCCCTCGCGGGTGCGCAGCCGCATGCAGGAGGTGTCGTCGCTCTCGATCTCGTGGGCGTGGAACAGTTCGAGCTCGACGTCCTCGGCGGTCTCGCGCTGGGCGCCGGCGACGGCGAGCGCGGTCGCCACCGCGTGGGCGAACGGGTTGGTCAGCGCGCCGTCCACGACGTCGACGCCGCCGAGCCTGCGGCGGCCCGCCCATTCGGCCCGCGCGTAGTACTCCGACGTGCGCACCCAGGTGCCCGCGCCCCCGATGCCGCGTACCTCGCCGACGGCTCCGTCGGCGATCAGCGAGCGCACCGCGCCGATCGCCGCTGAGCCCAGGCTCTGGAACCCGACCTGGCAGGCGAGCCCGGAGGCGTCCACCGCCTCGCGCAGCGCGCGGAACTCGGCGGCCGTCGCGGCGGGCGGTTTCTCCAGCAGCAGGTGGGAGCCGGCGTCCAGGGCGGTGCGGGCGAGGGGGAGGTGGGTGTGGATCGGCGTGCACAGGATCGTCGCGGCAGCGCCGGTGCGCCGCAGGAGGTCGCCGAGGTCGGGGCCCTGCTCGGCGCCGGGGTGGTCGGCGAGCTCGGACGCGGGCAGGGGGACCCGGTCGCACACGCCGACCAGCCTCACCAGCCCTTCCTCCGCGAGCGCCCGGACGTTGCGCAGGTGTGAGCGGCCGTGTCCGTGGGCGCCGGCGAGGACGACCGGGACGGGGGGTTCACTCATCGGGCCTGCCTTAGCGCGTTCGTCGTCCCGGTCCTGGCCGGGTGTGGGAGGGGCGGAGTCAAAGGGAGGATCGGGGCGCTGCGTGCTCGTGGTGCGGCCTCCTCGGTCCGCCGGCGTGCGATCGGGCGTGGAAAGCGCTTGCCAGATTAATCTAGGCAGCCCACTCACGCTATGTCAACGCCGTCGCCGAACCCCGGCCTCGCCCGGCGCCCGCGCACGCGCGCCGGGCGGCGACCCCCGGCAGCCTCTTGCCCGTGCGCCTCAGCCGTCGAGGACGGCGACGTCCAGGGTGTGCAGGCGCTCCGGCTCCGCGATGGCCTCGATCCCGGTGATCAGGTCGTCGGCCACGGTGAACGTGAGGACCAGGGACACGCGGCCCTCCTGGACCCGCACCAGGGCGGGCGAGCCGTCGACCAGGCCCGGCACGGATTCGCGCGCCCGCTGCGCCGCCGCGGAGGCGCCCTTGGCGACGTTGCGCGCGCCGCGGAGCATGACGGGTGTGCCGCCGGGGACCGTGGCGGCGTCGGCGCGGAACACCACCTCGGGGTCGAGGACCGCCAGCAGGGCGTCGAAGTCGCCCTCGCGCGAGGCGGCCAGGAACGCCTCCACCACCCGGCGCCGGCGGGCCCGGTCGGTCTCGGGCGGCCGGGCGCCCTCCTTGACCCGGCGGCGGGCGCGGCTGGCGAGCTGCCGGGCGGCGACGGGGGAGCGGTCGATCATCGGCCCGATCTCGTCGAAGGGCACGGCGAACATGTCGTGCAGGACGAACGCGATCCGCTCGGCGGGGGTGAGGGTGTCCAGCACCACCAGCAGCGCCAGGCCGACCGAGTCGGAGAGCACCGCCTCCTGCTCGGGATCGGCCGCCTCGCCGGGGGCGTCCGCGGCGCCGGGCGCCCGGCCCCCGCGTCGCGCGTGCTCCGCGTGCGCCGCCTGCTCGGCGTGCGCTACGTGTGCTGCGTGCTCTACGTGTCCTTCGAAGGATTCCTCCCTCCGCGCCTTGCGCGAGCGCAGCATGTTCAGGCACACCCGGGCCACCACGGTCGTCAGCCATGCCGCCGGGTTCTCCACGCCGTCGGTACCGGAGCGGTCGATGCGCAGCCACGCCTCCTGCACCGCGTCGTCGGCCTCGCCGTGCGAGCCGAGCATGCGGTAGGCGACCGCGCGCAGCCGGGCGCGGTCCTGCTCGAAGTGCTGCATCAGCCATGTGCGCTCATCCATGCCGTCACGTTCCTTCCCAGCGGTGTGTCGTTCAAGTAGACCCCCGGAATCCGGCCGGTGTGACGGTGAGGAGCCCTCTGGCTCCTCCCGGCGCGGCGGCCCGGCGCGAAAGGAACGGATCATGACAGCACCCATCCTGGTCACCGGAGGAACCGGCACCCTCGGCAGCATCGCCGTCCCGCTGCTGGAGGGCTCGGGCGCCCCCGTCCGGGTGCTCACCCGCAGGCCCCGCGCGTCCGCGGGCGGTGCCGACTACGTCGTCGGCGACCTGGCCACGGGCGAAGGCGTCGACGAGGCGGTGCGCGGCGCGCGCACCGTCCTTCACCTGGCGGGCGGGCCCAAAGGCGACGCGGAGGCGACGCGCACCCTGGTGCGCGCCGCAGCGCGCGCCGGAGTGCAGCACCTGGTGCACATCTCGGTGATCGGTGCCGACCGGGTGCCGCTGGCCTGGTTCCGGTCCCAGGCCGGGGCCGAGCAGGCGGTGACCGAGTCCGGGATCCCCTGGACGATCCTGCGCGCCGCCCAGTTCCACGACCTGACCCTCTCCGCCGTACGGGCGATGGCGAAGCTGCCGGTGGTTCCGTCCCCGGGCGGGCTGCGGTTCCAGCCGGTCGACCCGCGGGAGGTGGCCGAGCGGCTCGTTGAGCTGGCCGGGGGCGAGCCCGCCGGGCGGGTGCCCGACCTGGCCGGCCCCCGGGTCTACGCGATGGACGAGCTGATCCGCGGGTACCTGAGCGCCCGCGGCGGCCGCCGGCCGCTCGTCCGGATCCGCATCCCGGGCAAGGCCGGCCGCGCCTACCGCGCCGGCGAGAATCTGTCGGTTGCGGGTGTCCGAAACGCCGCGGTGACCACGGGCGGGCGGAGCTGGGAGGAGTTCCTGGCCGAAGCCGTGGGCTGAATGCCGGCCGCGGACCGCGGCCGGGCGCGCCGACCTCGGAGGACGACCGCCTCCCCCGCGGGCTCCTGCTCGCAACCCCCGCGAATCGGTGGATCCCGGGACTCGCGGGTGCGCCCGCAAACCCTCTGTACCCGATACGATCATGCGCCGGGGGGAGGGATCCGGATAGGCGAGTGAGAGGCGGCACGGCGTGCCCGGACAGACCGGAGCGAACGGCCCGCGAAGCGACTGCGGGGATACGGTGGTCGTCGCGGTGCAGGGCGAGATCGACATCGCGACGGCCGACGACATGCGCGACCGACTGCTCGCCGCGGCGAGCGAGCCCGGTTGCGCCACGGTGGTGGCCGACCTCTCCGAGGTCGAGTTCTTCGACGCCAGCGGTGTGCGCGCGCTGATGGCGGCGCGCCGCCGCCTCGACGCCGACGGCGTGCGGACGGTGCTGGGAGGGCCATCCGCCGCCGTCGTGCGCACGCTGGAGGTGCTGGGCCTGGCCGGCCTCTTCCCGGTGGTTCCGCCGACCGAGGCCGCGTTCAGCGTCGGTTCGGCGAGTCGGCGCTGAGGCCGGGCCCGCCGGCGCCCGGGGAGGCGCCGCGCGCCGGGTGCGGCTGCGGACCGCCGCGCTCGGCCCCACCGGTGCCCTCCTGCTCCAGGAACTGGGCCAGCAGCCCGGGGACCGCCTCGTCCGCGAGCCGCAGTCCCGCGCCCAGCTCGACGTCGGCCGCGGCATAGCGTCCGCGCCCCGCTGCGGTGGTGGCGAAGACCGTCGCCAGCCCGGCCCGGCGCTGGAACGGCGTGCGCGCGATGCGCCAGCCGATGATCCCGTCGCGACGCAGCGCCACCGTGGTCCGCAGCAGCGCCCCCTTGCGGACGACGAGGAAGCCGGGCGCCAGCGCGTGCCCCAGGCCCCGGTAAGCCGAGACCGCCCACGGCACCAGAAGCAGGACGCCGGTCAGCGCTCCCGCCAGCGCGCCCGCCGTCGCCGCCGTCGCCGGGTCCGGCACGCCGCCGGCGGGCGGGAGCAGGCCCGGCGCCGCCGGTGCAAGAGCCGCGGTCGGCACCGCCGCGGCCGCGGCGAGGACCGCCGCGCCCGCAAGGGCACGGGTGAGCCGCCGGCGCAGGGCCGCGCGCGGGTGCGCCCGCAGCGGCACCGCGATCGGCGGCTCGGCCGTGCGCACCACCTCGGCGCTGAGGCGCAGTGCGCGCCGGCGCGGCAGGTCCGGCGAGAGCGCGCTGCGCGGAACGGCGCCTCCCTTGCCCTCGGCCGAGCCCAGACCGGTCGCCACCGCCCGGACGCGCGCGGCGCCGAACCAGCGCTGCGGCAGCGCCTCGCGCAGCTCCACCCCGCGCAGCCGCCGCTCCTCCAGCGACAGCGACGTGCTGGTGACCAGGCCGCGGCGCAGCCGCAGCGTGCCGTCGGGCTCGCGGTCCAGGCGGTAGCCCCACCACGCGTCCACCTGCAGGGCGGTCGCCGCGAGCGCGCCGGTGAGCAGCACCGCCGCCACCGCTGGCAGGACCAGCAGGGGGCTGGCCGCGAGCAGGTCGTAGACGCCGACCGCGATACCGTTCGCCCGCTGCTGGCCGAACCAGCTCAGCACGTTGAAGGCGCCCCCGAGAGCGGTGGCGCCCAGCGCCGGGGTCGCGGCCGACAGCGGAGCGAAGCCGAACCACACCGGTCGCAGGCGCTCCAGCTCGCGGACGGAGTGCTCGGCGCCGCCGAGGCCGCCGTCCGCCCGGGGCCGCCCGGGGGCGTCCTCCGGCGCGCGCCGCAGCAGCCCGGCGCGCAGCCGGTCGCCCTCGGCGCGCAGGACGTACTCCAGCCGGATCTCGTCGCCCTCGGCGCCCGCGCTCTGGCCGGTGCCGACGGTGACCTTGCACAGCCCCAGCGGCCGCAGCCAGATCGGCACGGCCACGTCGACGCTGCGGATGCGGTCGCGCGGCACGGAGCGGTGCGCGGTCACCAGGACCCCGCTGCGGATCTCCAGGCGCTCCCCGGTCACCCGGTAGCGCGCCCGGTGCCAGCGCAGCCACTCGCCGGCGGTGACCGCCGCCGCGAACGCGGCGCAGCCGGCGGCGATCAGCGCTCCCCACGGCCACAGCGCTCCGGCCAGGCCGGTGGCGACCGCCCCGGCGGCCGCGCCGGGGACGCAGATCGCACCGAGCACGAGAACGCCGGCCCAGACGGTGAGCGGATGCAGCCGCCGCCACCCCTCGGCGGCGTCGGCGGCGTCGGGTGCGGGGGGAGCGGCCGCGGCGGCGGGGCCGGTGGTGCTCATGTCGCGTCTCCCTCCGTGCTGTGGGCGGCCTCGGTCAGCTCGGCGGCCACGCGTTCGGCGCGGTCGCCGTCCAGGCCCGCGATGGCGATGGGGCCGGCGGCCGAGGCGGTGGTGACGGTGACGTCGGCCAGCCGGAACAGCCGCTGGAGGGGGCCGCGGCTGGTGTCGACGGTCTGGACGCGCGACATCGGCGCCACCCGCCACTCCTGCCAGAACCAGCCCGAGGCGGTGTAGACGGCGGTCTCGGTGACCTCCCAGCGGTGGACGCGGTAGCGCCACTGCGGCACGACGGCGATGGCGGCCAGGCCCACCGCGCCCAGCGCCGCCGCCGCAGCCCACAGCGCCGAGACCAGCGCCGCGGGCGCGGGCGCCACGGCCGGCAGGACCAGGGCGGCGAGCGCCGGCGCGCCGGCCAGGGGAGCGGCGAGCAGCAGGATGCGGGTGCTCCACCAGGCGACGGCGCGGCGTTCCACGCGGTGGCGCGGGGGCCGAAGCCGGGTCGCCGGCGGCGCGGATCGGGTGACGGTCATGACCCGGATCCCTCCTTCAGTGAGTGCGGTGAAGCGATGTACTGAAAAAGTGATATCACAATGCTACTATGAAGCAATCATTGAGCGAAGGAAAGGGGACGCCGCCCATGACGCCGTCCGAATCCCCCGCCGCGGGCGTCCGGATGCCCGCACCCACGTACCGGGAGCGCACCGCGGCGCAGCTGCCCGGCCTCCCCGCGGCGGGAGTGTGCCTGCTCGCGCTGCTGGCGGGAGTGGCCGCGGTCGCGGCCGGAACCGGCCTGCTCGGGGCCGGCGGAGCCTCCCTCCCGCTGGTCCTGGCGGGGGCGGTGCTCGCCGCGGCGGCGCTGGTGGGGGCCGCCGGCCTGACGGTCGTCGCGCCCAACCGGGCCCGCGTGCTGCAGTTCTTGGGCCGCTACGCCGGCACGGTGCGCTCCGACGGCCTGCGCTGGGTCAACCCGCTGACCACGCGCCGGACGGTCTCCACGCGGATCCGCAACCACGAGACCTCGGTGCTCAAGGTCAACGACTCCGGGGGCAGCCCGATCGAGATCGCCGCCGTGGTGGTCTGGCAGGTCCAGGACACCGCCCGCGCGGTCTTCGAGGTGGACGACTTCGTCGAGTTCGTCTCCATCCAGACCGAGGCCGCCGTGCGCCACACCGCCAACAACTACCGCTACGACGCGCCGGTCGAGGGCGCCATGTCGCTGCGCGACAACGCCGACGAGGTCACCGAGCGGATGTCGGCCGAGATCGCCGAGCGCGTGCAGTCGGCGGGCGTGCGCATCGTCGAGTCGCGCATCACCCACCTCGCCTACGCCCAGGAGATCGCCCAAGCCATGCTGCAGCGCCAGCAGGCGGGCGCCGTCGTCGCCGCGCGCCGCGAGATCGTCGAAGGCGCGGTCGGTATGGTCGACGCGGCCCTGACCCGGCTGGCCGACCGCGACGTGGTCGAGCTCGACGAGGAGCGCAAGGCGGCGATGGTGAGCAACCTGCTCGTCGTGCTGTGCTCGGACCGTCCCGCGAGCCCGGTGGTCAACACCGGAACGCTCTACCAGTAGGGAACCCCTGTAAGACCGTGGCTGAGCGGAAGAGAATCCTGCTCCGGCTGGACCCGGCCGTGCACGACGCGCTGGCGCGCTGGGCCGGCGACGAGCTGCGCAGTACCAACGCCCAGATCGAGTTCCTGCTGCGCCGCGCCCTCTCCGCCGAGGGCCGGCTGCCCGGCGGCGCCGGGGCCATCCCCCGCCGCGGCCGCCCGCGCGCGTCTCCCGCCCCCCAGGAGCAGGAGGAGGACGCGGGCGGCGACGGCGACGGGGAGGGCCGCGAGGGCGGCGGCGCGGACGGCGGACCGCCCGGCTGAGGCGCCGCACCCGCACCGCCGGCCCCGGCCCCGGCGGTCAGCCCTGCTCGGCGCCGGCCCAGCCGTACTCCTGCTTCAGCCGCCTCTTCAGCAGCTTGCCCGACGCGTTGCGCGGCAGGTCGCCGGCGGCGATCCGGATGTGGGAGGGGATCTTGAAGGCCGCCACGTGCGGCTTGAGGAACTCCGCCAGCTCCGCCCCGGTGAGCTCGGTACCCGGCAGCAGGCGCACCACCGCGCCCACCTCCTCGCCGTAGACCTCGTCGGGCACGCCGACCACCGCCACCTCGCCCACGGCCGGATGCTCGTGGACGGCGGCCTCGACCTCGGCGCAGTAGACGTTCTCGCCGCCGCGGATGATCATGTCGGTGGCCCGGTCGACGATGTAGAGGAAGCCTTCCCCGTCCAGCCGCCCCAGGTCTCCGGTGCGCAGCCAGCCGCCGGTGAACGCGGCCGCGGTCGCCTCGGGGCGCCGCCAGTAGCCGTGCACCACGCCGGGACCGCGGATCCACACCTCGCCGACCTCTCCCGGCGGCAGCTCCCGATCGGCGGCGTCGACCACCTTGACGTCGACGGTGGCCACCGGCACCCCGGCGCTGTCGGGCCTGAGCAGGTAGTCGCTGCCGCCGTTGGCGGTCGCCGTCGCCGAGGACTCGGTGAGCCCGTAACCCTGGCCCAGCAGCATCTCGTGCATGCTGCTGCGGGTGCGCGAGACCAGCGCGGGCGCGGCGGGCGCGCCGCCGGAGGCCAGGAGCAGCAGGCTGCTGAGGTCGTAGTCGCCCAGCCGTGGCGAGGCCGTCATCTGCGAGATCATCGCCGGTACCGCGGTGATGGCGCTGACCCGCTCGCGCTCGACCAGCCGCAGCGCCTCCTCGGGGTCCCACTTGTACATCAGCACCAGCGTGCCGCCGTTGGCGAGGGTCGGCAGCATGACCGTCTGGGCGCCGGTGGCGTGGAACAGCGGCAGCACGCACAGCACCACCGAGGGCCCCAGCGCGTCCACGTAGGCCTGGACCTCCTCCATCTCCAGGCCGAGCCGCATCAGCGAGCGGAACCGCGAGTAGGACGCCGAGACGATGTTGGTCGCCAGGTTGCGGTGCGAGGCGACGGCGGCCTTGGGCCGCCCCGTGGTCCCGGAGGTGTAGAAGAGCGTGCACGGGTCGTCCGCGGCCACGTCGGCCTCGGGCAGGCGCGCGTCGGCGCCGGGCTCGCCCAGCACCTCCTCCCAGGCGCGGCCGCCCTCGGGCAGCGCGCGGGTGCGCACCCCGATCACCGGCAGCTCCAGGCGCCCCAGGCCCTCGCCCAGCCGCTCGATGCGCTCGCGGTCGGCGATCAGCACCTTCGCCCCGCTGTCGGCGAGCCCGAACTCCAGCTCCGGGCCGCTCCACCAGGAGTTCAGCGGTACGGCGATCGCGCCGGCGCCGGTGGCGGCGAAGAAGGCGACGACCCATTCGGGGTAGTTGCGCATCGCGATCGCCACCCGGTCGCCCTTGGCGACCCCGTAGTCGGCGACCAGCCGGCGGGCCAGGGCGGCGGTGCGCCGATGGAATTCGGCGTGGGTCATCCGCTCGTCGCCGTAGACCAGCGCCGCCCGGTCGCCGTACTGGGCGCACGACTCCACGACGGCGCGCAGGTGCGCGGGCGCGTGCTTCCACACCCGCGTGGCCACGCCGCCGATCTCGGCCGTCTCCATCTCGAAGGGGCCTCCGCTCACCAGCAGCCGAGCGGTGACCGCCGCCAGCGAGCGGATCGGAGGGGTGATCTCTTGGCCGGTCACCTGCTGCTGAGCACTCACATGCACTCCCCACGGTCGGTCGGGGCCAATGGCGGGCCCGGAGGCGGTGCGGCCCGTGCGGCCGGGCGGACGCCGCGCCGCCGCCGTCAGTCGAAGCGGATCAGCGTGCGCCCTCCCTTGCCCGCGCGCATCCGCTGGAACGCGTCGGGCAGCCCGTCGAGGCCGACCTCGTCGGTGATCATGGTCGCCAGGTCCAGGCCGCCCCGGCGGACGTGCTCGGCCACGCGGGGCACGTCGCGGTCGGGGTCGCAGGAGCCGTAGAAGCAGCCGCGCAGCGTGCGGGCCTGGTGGAAGATCTCCAGCGCGCTGAATCCCACGGTGTCCTGCAGCGCGCCGGCGCCCACCACGGTGACCGATCCGCCGCGCCGGCTGATGTCCCAGGCGGCGCGGATGGTGGCGCTGGAGCCCACGACCTCGAAGGCGTGGTCGGCTCCGCGCCCGCCGGTCAGCGCGCGCACCTCGCCGGCCAGGCCCTCGCCCGCCTCCAGGAAGTGGGTGGCGCCCAGGGCGGTCGCCAGGTCGCGCTTGGCGGGCGAGGCGTCCACGGCGATGACGGGGTCGGCTCCCGCCAGCGCCGCCGCCTGCAGCGCCGCCAGCCCGACGCCGCCCAGGCCGATGACGGCCGCCGACTGGCCGGGGGCCAGGCCCGCGGTGTTGGTGACGGCGCCCCAGCCGGTGAGGACGGCGCAGCCCAGCAGGGCGGCGGTCGCGGCGTCGACCCCCTCCGGCATGGGCACCACGCCGTTGGCCGGGACCACCGTCGCCTCGGCGAAGGCCGCGGTGCCCAAACCCGGGTAGACCGCTCCGCCATCGGAGAGGACGCCGTAGCGCCGCTGCGCGGCGTCGAGGCCGTGCTCGCACAGATAGGGCTCGCCGTTCTCGCAGAACCAGCACGCGCGGCACGGCGGGGTCCAGTTCAGCACCACCGGTGTTCCGACCCGCACGCCCCGCACCCCGGGCCCGACCGCCTCGACGGTGCCGGCGCCCTCGTGGCCCAGCACGGCCGGCAGCGTCTGCGGCAGCACGCCGTCGGCGAGTGAGAGGTCGGAGTGGCACACCCCCGCCGCCGCCAGCCGCACCCGCACCTGCCCCGGCCCGGGCTCGTCGAGGGTGACGCGCTCGATCCGCGGCGGAGCCCCGGTCCCGGAGACGACGGCGGCGTTGACGGTGGTGCTCATGAACGGCCCCTCGTGTGATCCCGGTTACTCGGAAGTACGGCGACTGTACAAGACCGACTGGTCGGTTTTCCAGGGGGCGAGCCGCTCCGCCGGTCAGCGCCGCGTGCAGAAAACGGGCCCGGGACCGCCCGCGATCACGACCCTGCGCATTCGCCGGAGCCGCCGCGCCGGCCGCCGCGGCGGCGATAGAGTCGGGGCGTGGCGGGCAAACAGCAGCAGCGGCTGCCGCGCGAGGTGCGCGAGCGGCAGATGATCGACGCCGCGGTGCGGGTCTTCTCCCAGGTCGGCTACCACACGGCCAGTGTCGAGGAGATCGCCGGTGCGGCGGGCATCTCCAAGCCCATGGTCTACATCTACCTGGGCTCCAAGGAGCGGCTGTTCACGGCCTGCATCCACCGCGAGGCCGACCGGGTGGTCGAGACCGTGCGCGCCGCCGTGCATCCCGACGAGCCCCCGGAGCTGGGGCTGTGGTCGGGGCTGCGGGTCTTCTTCCGCTTCGTCGCGGACAACCGCGACAGCTGGACGGTGCTCTACCAGCACGCCCGCACCCAGGGCGAGCCCTTCGCCAAGGAGGTCCGCGCCGCCCGCAACCGGGTCATCGCGGAGATCACCGCCATGGTGGTCGCCGGCACGCGCATGCCCGGCGGCGAGCGCATCGTCTCCGAGCGCGACGCCGAGATCCTCGCCCGCATCGCCATCGGCGCCGCCGACTCGCTCAGCGACTGGCTGCTGGAGCACCCCGACGAAAGCCCCGACAGCCTCGTCGACCGGGTGACCGACCTGGCCCTGGTCGGCGTGGAGCGCTACAACACCGGCGACCTCCCGCCCTCCTGACCGCGGTCGCGCGGTCGCCCCGTCGGCGAGCGCGCCCGGCCGCGGAGCCGGTGCCCGCTCTCGGCCAACACGCCGGGCCCCTGCGGGCCCCGTCGACCGCCGCGTGCCCGTCGGACCGGGCCCGGTCACGTTTGCCCCGCGGACGCGAGGGCAGCGGCGCGCCCGAGGCAAGAGGCAAGGCACGACGCGCCGCGACCAAGGGGAGACCGACGTGAGTCAGACGGTTGCCAACCACATACTGCAGCGCCTGCGGGCCTGGGGGGTCGAGCACATCTTCGGCTACCCGGGCGACGGGATCAACGGCCTCATCTCCGAGCTGGGCCAGGCCGAGGGCCCGCACTTCGTGCAGAGCCGCCACGAGGAGATGTCGGCCTTCGAAGCCGTCGGCTACGCCAAGTTCAGCGGAAACCTCGGCGTCTGCACGGCCACCAGCGGGCCGGGCGGCATCCACCTGCTCAACGGCCTCTACGACGCCAAGCTGGACCACGTCCCCGTGCTCGCGATCGTGGGCCAGGTCCATCGCACCGGCATGGGCGGCAGCATCCAGCAGGAGCTGGACATGCACACGCTCTACAAGGACGTGGCGGGCGCCTACGTGCAGACCGCGATGGTCCCCGAGCAGTTCCCCAACCTGATCGACCGCGCGATCCGCACGGCTCTCTCCGAGCGGTGCCCTACCGCGATCATCGTTCCGGCCGACCTGCAGGAGACCGACTACAGCCCGCCCCAGCACGAGTTCAAGCACGTGCCCTCCAGCAAGCCGGGGCTGAGCCGGCCGCAGGCGGTTCCGCCCGAGGACGAGGTGCAGCGGGCGGCCGACGTCATCAACGAGGGCGAGAAGACCGCGATCCTCATCGGCCAGGGCGCGCGCGGCGCGGCCGACGAGGTCGTCGAGCTCGCCGAGGCCACCCGCGGCGGCGTGGCCAAGGCGCTGCTGGGCAAGGACGTGCTCGACGACGAGCACACCTTCGTGACCGGCTCGATCGGGCTGCTGGGCACCCGTCCGACGTGGGAGATGCTGCGCGACTGCGACACCTTCGTCATCGTCGGCTCCAACGTGCCCTACGCCCAGCATTATCCGCCGTTCGGCAAGCGGGCGGTCCAGATCGACATCGACCCGCACATGATCGGGATGCGCTACCCGACCGAGGTCAACCTGGTCGGCGACGCCGGCGAGACGCTGCGCCGGCTGCTGTCCAAGGTGCGCACCCGCAAGGGGGACCGGGGGCCCGAGCGCTGGCGCGAAGGCATCGAGAAGAGCGTGCGCGAGTGGTGGGACTCGATGGACCAGCAGGCCCACGTGCCCGCCGACCCGGTGAACCCGATGCTGATCTTCAACGAGCTGTCGCCGCGGCTGCCCGACGACGTGATGGTCAGCTCCGACTCGGGCTCGGCGGCCAACTGGTACGCGCGCCACCTTCGGTTCAAGAAGGGCATGCGCGGGTCGCTGTCGGGGACGCTGGCCACCATGGGCTGCGGGGTGCCCTACGCCATCGGCGCGAAGTTCGCCCACCCCGACCGGCCGGCGATCGCCGTGGTCGGCGACGGCGCCATGCAGATGAACGGGATGGCCGAGCTGATCACCGTACGCCGCTACGCGCAGGAGTGGAGCGATCCGCGGCTGATCGTGTGCGTGCTGCACAACAACGACCTCAACCAGGTCACCTGGGAGCTGCGGGCGATGGGCGGCTCGCCGAAGACGCCCTACAGCCAGGACCTGCCCTCGGTGTCCTTCGCGGCCTTCGCCGAGTCCATCGGCCTGAAGGGCGAGACGGTCGACACCCCCGACGCCGTCGCGGGGGCCTGGGACCGGGCGCTCTCCGCCGAGGTCCCGGTGGTGCTCGACGTGCACTGCGACCCCGACATCCCGCCGATCCCGCCCTACGTGGAGATGGACCAGCTCACCGACACCGCCAAGGCGCTGGCCTCGGGCGATCCCGACAGGTTCGGCCTGATGACCAAGGGCCTGCGCACCAAGCTGCAGGAGTTCACCTCGCCGCGCCGCTGAGCCGCCCGGGTGCGGCGCGGCCGCACCCGGGACGACCGGGGCAGGGGAGATAGAGGCAGGAGGGGCGACGATGCCCGAACACGACCGGCGCGCCGGCGCCGACCAGGACGCGGGGGCCGCACGCGGCCGCGGCGAAGCCGGGAACGGGGGCGGAAACGGCGGCGATGACCGGCCGCTGGCCGACCGCCGCGCCGACCAGGGCGCCCTTCCCTCGCCCGACGAGGAGATCGCCGCCGAGCGCGAGCCCTCGCCCACGGACCCGGCCGCCTACGACCCGGACAGCGAGGACCGCGACGAGCCACCGGAGCGGCCCACGCGCGCCTGAGGCCGCAGCCGCCCACCGGCGAACAGAGGGGGCACTCCCGCGGCGAACACCCGGGTCGGCCCCGCGGAGCCCGGCCGCGTCCCGCGCTTCGCGGGCCCTGCCGCGTTCGCCCGGCTGCTGCGGCTCGACGAGGCCGGCCGCGCCGTCGTGGGCGCCCCCTGCGCGGCCCGGCCGGCTGCCGCCTGGTGGGCGCCGACCGTGGAGGGCGCCCCGGCCGGCGGCCGTGCGGACGATCACCGCGCCCGCGGCGGCGCACGCCGCCTGCGCCCCCGCCGCCCTGCTCGCGCTCGACGGCGCCCGGGTTCTACGCGCGGCCGGCCCGGGTCAGCTGGGCGAGGCCGCGGGGGAGGAGTCCTCCTCCAGCTCGCCGGGTTCGCAGTTGAAGCAGTTCATCCGGAAGACCTCGTCGCCGTCGGCGGTGCCGGTGTAGGTGCCGGGCAGGCCTTCGGCGAGGTCGGGCTGGGAGGCGACCGCGCCCGGGTCGATGCGTCCGCGGAAGCGCAGCTTGCCGTCCTCGGCGCTGCGCCCGGTGCACACCACGGTGAGCGGCTCGTCCTCCCGCGTGCGGCTGCGGCATTCGAGGCCGCCCCGCACCGGGTGGCCCTCGCGCTCGAATGCCTCCTCGGCCTCGGGGCGCAGCAGCACCGCGGACAGCTCGGCGGTGGCCGTGCGCATCGTCTGCGCGTCCTCGGACTCCGGCTGCGTGCAGCCCTGCAGCGCTGCCGCGCCCGCGAGCACCAGCAGCGCTCCCGCGGCCCGGGCGGTCCAACGCTCCATCGTGTGCCTCCCTCTGCGCCCCTCGCGCCGGGGCCGGGGGCGCACCCGGGCGGCGCCCGCGGCGGCCCCCGCCCGGTCTTGTTCCGACTCCGCGCCCCACCCTCGCGCACGGCGCCCGGGCCGGCCCGAACCGCCACGGGGCGCGGGGGCCAAGATGTCGCCAAGATCGGGCAAGCGGCGGCGCCGCCCGCGTGCTTTCGACGAATTGCTGGCGGCGGGCGGCGGGCGAGCGCGCATTCGGAGACGCGGCGGCCGCTCAGTGCCCCGAAGACGTTGTTGGGAACCGTTCCGGTTGCCGCGCCCACCTGTGCCGAGAAGGATGGGGGAGCATCGTGGAGCAGCCGGCTCAGCGGGGGGTGCGATGACGCAGCCGTACTTGGACACCTCGGTTCCCGCGGGCGTCGACCCGGGTGAGTACGCCCGGCTGCTGCGCCGGGTGCACCAGGCGGTGCTGTCCGGCGGCCGGCCTCCCGCGTCGCTGCGCCCCGTGATCGCCGACTCCTGGGAGCGCGTGCGCCGCAGCCGCGTCGACCCCGACGCGGCCAGGCCCGCCCCGGTACTGCCCCGCGAGGAGCTGCAGCGCCACCGCTCCGCCTCGCCGCTGGCCGACCTGCTGCCCATGCTGCGCCAGTCGCTCATGGGCGTCGCCGAGGAGGCCTCCTACATCATGGTGGTCGCCGACGAGAGGTGCCGCGTGCTCTGGCGCGACGGCCCGGTGCGGATGCGGCGCATCGCCGACTCCACCGGCGTGGTCGAGGGCTCGCAGTGGAGCGAGGAGGCGGTCGGCACCAACGCCCTGGGCACCTCGCTGGCCGTCGACCGGCCGCTGCAGGTCTACTCCGCCGAGCACTACACCCGCGGCCTGCACCAGGTCACCTGCTCCAGCGCACCGGTGCACGACCCGCGCAACGGGCGCGCGCTGGGGGCCGTGATCCTGAGCGGGCCCGCGCGTACCGTGCACCCCACCACCCTGGCGCTGGTCAGCGCCGTCGCCCAGCACGCCGAGTCGCAGCTGCGCGGCCGCCACCACGCGCACCTGGAGCGCTTGCGCGCCGTCGCCGCCCCCCTGCTCTCGGGGATACGGGAGAACGTCCTGGTCGTCGACAGCGACGGCTGGACGGCCACCGCCGCCGGCATGGACCCGCCGCGCCGCGTCCTGCTGCCGCGCGGGCTGCAGGACGGCGGCGCGTGGCTGTCGGGCCTTGGCCGGTGCCAGGTCGAACCGCTGCCCGGCGGATGGCTGATCCGGCCGGGCGGCGGCGAGGCACCCGCCCCCACGGAGGTGGTGCTGGACCTCGCCGGCGCCGCGGCGCCGGAGGTGACCGTGCGCGGGCCCAGCGGCGGCTGGACGCACCGGCTGACCCTGCGCCACTGCGAGCTGCTGTTTCTGCTCTCCCGCCACCGCGAGGGCTGCAGCGCCGCCCGGCTGGCCGCCGACCTGTTCGGCGACCCCGAGCGGCTGGTGACCGTGCGGGCCGAGATGTCGCGGCTGCGCCGCCACCTGGGCGGTGTCGTCGAGAGCCGCCCCTACCGGTTCAGCGAGGGCCTGCGGGTGGAGGTGCGCACGCCCGACTACGCGGCCGACCTGCTCCCCGCCTCCAGCGCGCCGGGCATCCGGCGCGCCCGGGAGGAGGTCGCCCGCGCCGCGCACGGCTGATTCGGGGCGGCCGGCCGGGCGCCGCCGGGCTCCCGCCGCAGGTAGGCGCACTCCGCAGTCGAATGTGACTCCCAGTAGTTGCTCTGCAACCTGTTGCAACCTTTGCTCGTGGGCGGGGTGATGCAGTTGAGTTCGTAGTGCGGCGGCCGGAAGGCCGCGAGACTCTGCGAAGACCCGACGGGCCGGGCGCCCCGAAGGCTTCGGCGACCGAGTCCGCCCGTGCCCGTGCCTTGAGGGGGGTACCGGGTTCGATCACGCAGGGCGGACCTTCCAGAGGCGGCGGCCCGCGACGGGTGGGGGAGCCTGTCGGGGCCGCCGCCGCATGCGCGGACCGCCCCCCGCCCCCGAGGAAGCACCGGCTAAGGATCGCGTCTGGACTCGGCAAAACGCGGTCGGAGGACCCGGTCCGAGCGGGAACCCTCTCAGCAGCGGCCCGGGGGCCGCTGCCCGCGGCCGCGGGAGGTGCCCGCGGCCCGCGGCGGCGGGCCTGCATAGACTGGGCCGGGACCGGCCGTCCTCGGACGCCGCGGCGGGTGGCTGCGCCTCCGGCCCGGCCCCGTGCGAACCGGCGGCGCCGTCCGGGCGTCCCACAGGCCACAGGCACCATCGTCCCCGCAGCGGAGGTGGATCGTGCAGGATCCCCGAGAACCCCACCGGCAGCCCTCGGTCCAGGGCTCGCGCATCGACCCCTATGTCGGCAGCTACGCGGCTCGGACCAAGGGCATGGTGGCATCGGAGGTCCGCGCGCTGTTCGCCGTGGCCTCGCGCCCCGAGGTCGTCTCGCTGGCGGGCGGAATGCCCAACGTCAGCGCGCTGCCGCTGGACGACATCGGCCGCATCGTGCACGAGGTCGTCGCCGAGCAGGGCGCCACCGCGCTGCAGTACGGCTCCGCCCAGGGCGACCCGGTGCTGCGCGAGCACATCTGCGAGGTCATGGCCGAGGAGGAGATCGACGCCGCGGCCGACGACGTCATCGTCACCGTCGGCTCCCAGCAGGCGCTGGACCTGGTCACGCGCGTCTTCGTCGACCCCGGCGACGTGGTGCTGTGCGAGGCCCCCACCTACGTCACCGCCATCAACACCTTCGCGGCGTTCCAGGCCGACGTGCGCCACGTCGAAATGGACGGCGACGGCGTCGTCCCCGAGGCGCTGGAGGAGGCGCTGACCCGCATGGCGGCCGAGGGCCGGCGGGTCAAGTTCTTCTACACGATCCCCAACTTCCACAACCCCGCCGGCGTCACCCTCTCGGCCGAGCGCCGCGACCGGGTCCTGGAGATCTGCCGGCGCCACGGCCTGCTGGTCCTGGAGGACAACCCCTACGGCCTGCTGCGCTACGACGGCGAGCCGGTGGCACCGCTGCGGTCGAAGGCGCCCGACAACGTCATCTACCTCGGCTCGTTCTCCAAGACGCTCTCGCCGGGCTTCCGCATCGGCTGGGCGCTGGCGCCCTCGGCCGTGCGCGCCAAGCTCGTGCTGGCCGCGGAGTCGGCGATGCTCAGCCACTCCACGTTCAACCAGATGGTGGTGCGCCGCTACCTCACCACCCACGCCTGGCGCGAGCAGATCAAGAACTTCAACGAGATGTACCGGCAGCGCCGCGACGCCATGCTCGGCGCGCTGGACACCCTGATGCCCGCCGGGACCGAGTGGACCCGCCCCGACGGCGGGTTCTTCGTGTGGCTGACCCTGCCCGAGGGGCTGGACGCCAAGGCGATGATGCCGCGCGCCGTCAACGAGCGCGTCGCCTACGTGCCCGGGACCGGCTTCTACGCCTCCGACGAGGGCCGCCGCAGCATGCGGCTGTCCTTCTGCTACCCCACGTGCGAGCAGATCCGCGAGGGCGTGCGGCGGCTGGTCGGCGTGATCGAGGGCGAGACCGAGCTGCGTGATACGTTCGGCGGCATGTCGCCGCCCGCCGCCGCGGGCGACGGCTCCCCGTTCCCCGACCTCCCCTGACGATGCGGGGACGGATCCGGTGACACCCGCAGCAGCACAGCAGGAAGGCAGGACCGTGGCCGATCTCGACCGGGTGCTCGTACTCGCGGGCGGCATGTCTCCCGAGCACGAGGTCAGCGTGCGCTCGGGCCGGCGCGTCGCCGAGTCCCTGCGCCGCCTGGGCGTGGAGGTGCAGACCGCCGACATCGACGCCGCCCTGCTCGACCGGCTGCGCACCGACCCGCCACAGGCGGTCTTCCCGGTGCTGCACGGCGCCTCGGGCGAGGACGGCGCCACCGCCGAGGTCCTTCAGCTCAGCGGCGTGCCCTACGTGGGCGCGCCGCCCTCGTCGTGCCGGATCGCCTTCGCCAAGCCGACCGCGAAGGCGCTGGTGGCCCAGCACGGCGTCCCGGTTCCGCGCGGGGTGACCCTGCCCAAGTCGGCCTTCCACGACCTGGGCGCGCCGGCGCTGCTGGAGCGCGTGGTGGCCCGCCTGGGCCTGCCCCTGTTCGTCAAGCCGGACCAGGGCGGTTCCGCCTTCGGCGCGACACCCGTCGACTCCGTCGAGTCGCTGTCGGCCGCGATGGTCAGCTGCTTCGCCTACGGCGACCGCGCGGTGATCGAGGAGCGCATCGAGGGTACCGAGATCGCGGTGGGCGTACTCGACCTGGGCGAGGGCCCCTTCGACCTGCCGCCGGTGGAGATCGTGCCCGACGGCGGGGTCTACGACTACGCCGCCCGCTACACCCCCGGCCGCACCGAGTTCTTCAGCCCCGCCCGGCTGCCCGAGGAGACCTCCCGCGCGGCGGCCGAGGCCGCGCTGACCGCCCACCGGGTGCTCGGCCTGCGCGACTACTCCCGCACCGACCTCATCGTCGACGGCGCGGGGCGCGTGCGGTTCCTGGAGGTCAACGTCGCCCCCGGGCTGACCGAGACCTCCACCTTCCCGCTGGCGGTCGAGGCCGCGGAGCTGGACTTCTCCCGTGTCTGCCGCGACCTCGCGTTCAACGCCTTCAACCGCGGCCGCGCCGACTAGCCGCGGCGGCGGGCCGCGCCCGCCGAGTCCGGCCCGGAAAAGGCCCCCGCAGCGGCTCGCGCCGCCCGCGGGGGCCTTTTCCGGTTTCGCACGATGGGTACCGGCCCAGAGCAGGGGGAGTGCCCCTTAGACCTCAGAGCGACACCCGCTCGTCCAGGTCATCGTCGTCGTCGCTGGAACCCGTGGAGGACGTGTGCTGCCCGGCGCCGCCCGCGGTCCCCGCCTTCTCCGCCGCGCCCGCCCCGGCGCGGGCGTCGCGGCGCGACTTCAGCAGGCTGAGCACCGTGGTCAGCGCCAGCGTCACCACGATCACCACCAGCGACAGCACCGTGGGGATCTCGGGGACGTGCAGGTCGGTGGTCTCGTGGATCGCGTGCAGGATCAGCTTGACCCCGATGAAGCCGAGGATCACCGCGAGGCCGTAGCTGAGGTAGACCAGCTTGTCGAGCAGCCCGCCGATGAGGAAGTACAGCTGGCGCAGGCCCATCAGCGCGAAGGCGTTCGCGGTGAAGACCAGATAGGGCTCCTGGGTGATCCCGAAGATGGCGGGGATCGAGTCCAGCGCGAAGAGGATGTCGGTCATGCCGACGGCGATCATCACCATCAGCATGGGGGTGACCAGGCGCTTGCCGTCGACGCGCGTGATCAGCTTGTGGCCGTCGTAGGTGTCGGAGGTGGGCAGCACCCGCCGCACCATGCGCAGCGCGGCGTTCTCCTCGTACTCCTCGTCCTCGCCGCCGCTGGAGACCAGCTTCCAGGCGGTGTAGAGCAGGAACGCGCCGAACAGGAAGAAGACGCCGGCGAAGGCGTTGACGGCGGCGGCGCCGGCGGCGATGAACAGGCCGCGGAAGAGCAGTGCGAGGGCGATGCCCACCAGCAGGACCCGCTGGCGGTGCTCGCGCGGTACGCCGAAGGAACCGAGGATGAGGATGAACACGAACAGGTTGTCCATGCTCATCGAGTACTCGACGATCCAGCCGGTGAAGAAGTCCACCGCCTGCCCCTCGGTGAAGAAGGAGAGACCGATGCCGAAGACGATCGCCAGCGACACGTAGATGGAGACCCAGATGGCCGCTTCGCGCATCGACGGTTCGTGGGGTCTGCGGGTGATGATGACGAAGTCGAGCGCGATCACGCCGAGCAGGACGGCGATCGTCGCTCCCCAAACCCAAGGTGCGATATCCAAGCCAGTACTCCAGAAGATTCGGTGGCGCGGGCGGGCCGGTCCCGGGCGACGGATACGCCCGGGACCGGTCTACTACATCTCAGGAGGAGCCGCGTCGGCGGGACCGCTTCTCGGCCCGCTCCTCCTTCGCGGTACGGCGCCGCTCCTCCAGCTGGGTGGCCTGCGAGACGTAGCGCTCGACGAGGCCCGCGGCGACCGGGTTGTGGTCCTTGATGCGGACCAGCATGTGCGGTGCGATCCGTTCGTGCAGCCACAGGAACCCGATGGCGAATCCCATGCTGAGCATCGCCTGGAAGGCCAGGAACGACAGCAGCGGCTCGCGCAGGGCCTGGTCGTGGCCGAGCACGGCGGCGACCGCGTACTGGTCGACCAGACGCGCGAGCGGGAAGCCGATCAGCCAGTAGAAGGCCGCCGGCCCGAGCGCGCCGACGCCGAACTTTCCCATGGCGAGCAGGACGCAGTATCCCGCGCCCAGCAGGGCCAGCGGCACACCCAGTCCGGCGGCGATGGTCGCGATCTGCAGGGCGGGAAGCCCGGCCATCGACGCCACACCGGCGGCGAAGACGCCGGCGACCAGCCCGACGCCCGCTCCGGGAACGGCCACCTCGGCGTACTGGAGCGCTACCGGCATGTGCCGCACGGCGGTGACGTGGGCGCTCATCAGCTCACCACCACCCCGAAGGCGAACAGCGAGTAGAACAGCATGCCGAGGTAGAACACCGCGGCGAACGCGATGATCAGGTTGGACAGGATTCCGGGACGCACCGGTTTGGGCAGCATCAGGTTGTTGACCAGCAGCAGCGTCACACAGTAGGCGCCCATGGCGAAGGTGGACAGGAACGCCAGGGTGTCCAGGATGCCGGCGGGGCCGTCGGCGGGCCCGAACAGCAGGATGGCGATGCCGAAGCCGATGACGCCCCACAGGAAGAACGCGTAGAGCTTGGACATGCTGAACCGCTTGGCACCGGGGATGAAGTAGTAGGTCATGTCGGCCTGACCGCGGGAGAACGAGTCGAACAGGCCGAGGGTGGCGTTGAGGCCGATCAGTGAGATGAACAGGAAGAAGACGGTGCCGAAGATCGGGCTTCCGGCGGCGGTGAAGGAGGCCGCCATGGCGTCCAGGGCCGCGTCGCGGTCGCCGCCGCGGATGACGTTGGCCACGTTGGGGTCGAAGCGCGCCGAGGCCTGGGCCAGCACGGTGAAGGAGATCGTCACCAGCATCGTGATGCCCCAGAAGAGCACGAACGCGTCGAAGGTGACCCACCGGCGCCAGCCCTTCCACTTGGCCATCTCGTCGGAGTTGCTGGTGTCGAACATGAACCCGCGGGTGGGCATGGTCTCCTGCTCGTCGGCGTGGCGCAGGCCGCGGATGCGGGGGATGTGGGTGCCCATGCCGGCGCCCTTGTCCCGCAGGTGCAGGGTGTACCACATCTGCTGCATGCCCGACGGGCCGGCGAACGCGATCGAGCCGACGATGACCGGGAACCAGGCCGGGCTCATCGCCTCCTCGGGCATGTAGCCGAAGGCGAACATGCCGGTGATGGTGCTGGAGAGGTCGGCGAGGTTGCCCACCAGGGCGGCGACGACCGAGGTGCCCACGACGAGTACGCCGATGAGGATGGAGAGCACGTTCTCCAGCAGGTTGTAGATCACCTTGGCCAAGGTGAACACGACGCCCACCAGCAGCATGCCGGCGACCGCCGTGGCCTGCCAGGGGATCCCGCTCACCCGTTCGAAGGCCGATGCACCCGCTGAGAGGTGGCCCGGCCATATGTAGACGAGCATCGCTGTGACGAAGAAGAACCACATCAGCGGTTTGAACACCCGGGCGGCGCCGAAGAAGATGCTCTCGCCGGTGGCCATCGCATAGCGCGACATCTCCAGCATGACCACGGCCTGCAGGCTGACGCCGATGAGGAACAGCCAGCGGATCTCGGGTCCGAAGATCAGGACCAGCCGCGGCCACATGTAGGACTCGCCCATGCCCACGCCCAGGGCGACGAGGAAGACCGTCGGACCGAGCAGGTGGATGGAGGGCGGAGCTTTGGGCAGGGTGCGGATCGGCATCGGCTCCAGCCGACCCGCTTTCCAGTAGCGCTCTTCCTGCGGGGGCTCGTTGGCCTCGGCGGCGGCCGGGTCGCCGGCGCCGCCGGCGCCGTTGTCGGAGCCGCCTGCTTCGGACGGAGCGGGGCCTCGTTGCGCGGGCACCTGTGATTCGGGCGTGTCGGTGCCGGTGAGGTCATCACGGCCCAGCGGCCGGTCTGAGTTGATGTCTGAGGAGTCCATGCGTGGAGCTCTCCCTCGCTGGATCGCGGATGCGGGCTGGTTGCCCCCTCGGTAGCCCCCTGCTTCTTCGGACCTCCTTGTCGTGGCCGGCGGGGTGATCAGCGGCTCCTGCGGCGGCGGGCCTGGCGGAGGCCGCCGCTGCGGGGTACCCGGTGGCCGCTTCGTGGCGGCTCAGCGGCCACCGGGTGTGATGCGGGTTACAAATCGAAGATCAAGTGATCAGAGTAGCCCGGCCGCGCGCGCCCAGCGATACTTCGCGCCGAGCACTTGAACGGGCTTTTCGGTGGTGTAGGGGTAGGCCACCACACCGTGTGCGAACAGGTGGGCGCTGGCGGCCTCGACCTCGGTGTCGCCCGAGAGCGAGGCCACCACGGGCTTGTCGATCCCCGCGGCGCGGGCCTGGCCCACCACGTCGGCCACCAGTTCGGCGAAGACCATCGGAGGAGTGACGATGGTGTGCCAGTAGCCCAGGATCAGCGCGTGCACCCGCGGGTCCTCCAGGCCCAGGCGGATGGTCTTCTCATAGGTGGACGGCGGCTCCCCGCCGGTGATGTCGACCGGGTTGCCCGCCGCGCCGAACGGCGGGATGAAGGCCCGGAACGACTCGTCGAGGTCGGGCGGGATCTCCATCAGCGACAGGCCGTTGTCGACCACCGCGTCGGAGAGCAGCACCCCTGAACCGCCGGCGCCGGTGATGATGACGACGTTCTCGCCGCCGGGCGTCGGCAGCACCGGCAGCGCGCGGCCGTACTCCAGCAGCTCGTTGAGCCCGGGGGCGCGTACGACGCCGGCCTGGCGCAGGATGTCGTCGTAGACCTTGTCGTCGCCCGCGAGCGCCCCGGTGTGCGAGCCGGCGGCCCGCGCACCCGCCGAGGTCCGGCCCGCCTTGAGCACCACCACCGGCTTCTTGGGGACCACCTCGCGGGCGGCCTGCACGAACGCGCGGCCGTCCTTGAGGTCCTCCAGGTGCATCGCGATGGCGTTGGTGTTGTCGTCCTGGCCGAAGAACGTCAGCAGGTCGTCCTCGTCGATGTCGGCCTTGTTGCCCACGCCCACGATCGCCGAGACGCCGGTGCTGGTGCTGCGGCTGTAGCCCAGGATCGCCATGCCGATCCCGCCGGACTGGGAGGTCAGCGCGGTACCGCCGGCGACGTCGTAGGGCGTGCAGAACGTCGCCGAGAGGTGCTCGGGCGTGTAGTAGTAGCCGTAGATGTTGGGGCCCAGCAGCCGCACCCCGTGCCGGCGGGCGACCGCGAGGACCTCGTCCTGCAGCTCCTGCTCACCGGTCTCGGCGAAGCCGGAGGGGATGAGGATCGCGCCGGCGACCCCCTTGCGGCCGGCCTCCTCCAGCGCCGCGGCGACGAACTTCGCGGGGATCGCGAAGACCGCCACGTCGATGCCGTCGGGGGCGTCGGCCATGGTGGGGTAGGCGGCGCGGCCGTAGACCTCGTCGGCCTTGGGGTTGATGGGATAGACCTGCCCGGCGTATCCGCCGTCGACGACGTTGCGGATGACCGAGTTGCCGATCTTGCCCTGCTCGTTGGACGCGCCGATGATCGCGATGGAGCGCGGCTTGAAGATGCGGTTCATCGAGGCGAGGATCTCCTCGCGGGTGAACCGCGCCGGCGGCTCGGGCGGCTCGAAGTCGAGCACGAAGCGCAGGTCGGCGGCCACGCTGCCCGAGGCCGAGGCGAAGACCGGGTTCAGGTCGGCCTCGGAGATCTCGGGGAAGTCGGTGACCAGGTCCGACAGGCGGGTGATGACGTCGGCCAGGCGGTCGGTGTCCACCGCCTCGCCGCCGCGCACGCCCTTGAGGACCTCGGCGGCCTTGATGTCGCCGATCTGCGCGCGGGCCTCCTCGGCCGAGACGGGGGCCAGGCGGAAGGCGACGTCCTTGAGCACCTCCACCAGGATCCCGCCGAGGCCGAACACCACGACCTTGCCGAACGTGGGATCGGTGGTGGCGCCGATGAGGACCTCTTGGCCCCCGCCCACCATCTGCTGCACCTGCACGCCCTGGATGTCGGCCCCGGGGTTGTAGGCCCGGGCGTTGTCGACGATGCGCTGGTAGGCGGCCTTGACCTCCTCGGCCGAGGAGAGCCCGACCTCGACGCCGCCGGCGTCGGTCTTGTGCAGGATGTCGGGCGAGACGATCTTGGCGACCACGGGCAGGCCGAGCTCCACCGCCAGCGATACGGCCTCGTCGGCGCTGGTGGCCAGCGCTTCGCCGGGGATGGGGATGCCGTAGGCCTCGGCCAGCGCCTTGCCCTCGGGCGCGGTCAGCGCGGCGCGGCTCTCGGAGCGGGCCCGGTCGAGCACGGCGCGGACGGCATCGCGGTCGTAGCCGGTTTCCGTTGCCATCTTCTCAGATCACTCCGTTCGATTTGAGGGCTTCGAGGTCCTCGTGGGTCAGTCCCAGCTCGTCCTGGTAGACCTGGGTGTTGTGCTCGCCGAGCAGGGGGGAGCGGCCGATGTCGGCGGGAGAGGCCGACAGCCGCATGGGCAGGCCCACCGTCTTGTAGGTGCCGCGGTGGGGATGCTCGACCGTGGCGACGATCCCGTTCGCGTTGAGCGTGGGGTCGTCGATGATCTCCCGGGTCGACAGGATCGGCCCGCAGGGGATGTTGTGCTCGTTGAGTGCCGCGAGCACGTCCCACTTGGGCAGGTTGGACGACCACTCCTCGATCAGCCCGAAGCACTTGTCGAGCTTGTCCAGCCGCGCCTCGGGCGTGGCCCACTCGGGGTCGGTGGCCAGCTCGGGCCTGCCGATGATGCGGGTGATGTGCTCCCAGCCGGTCGGCTGGATGATCACGTAGACGTAGTCGTTGGGGCCGCCGGGGGCGGTGCGCACGGCCCAGCCGGGCTGCCCCCCTCCCGAGGCGTTGCCCGAGCGCGGGACCTCGTCGCCGAAGTCGGAGTTGGGGTACTCGTTGAGCGGCCCGTGGGTCAGGCGCTGCTGGTCGCGCAGCTTGACCCGGCACAGGTTGAGCACCGAGTCCTGCATGGCGACCTCGACGCGCTGCCCCTCGCCGGTGCTCGTGCGCTGGTACAGCGCGGCGAGGATACCGGCGACTGTATGCATTCCGGTGCCCGAGTCGCCGATCTGTGCGCCCGTCGCCGTGGGGGGACCGTCCTCGAAGCCCGTCGTGCTCATCGACCCGCCCATGGCCTGGGCGATGACCTCGTAGGCTTTGAAGTCGGCGTAGGCGCCCGGGCCGAACCCCTTGATGGAGGCGTAGATCAGCCGCGGGTTGGCTTCGCGCAGCACCTCCCAGGTGAAGCCCATCCGGTCCAGCGCGCCCGGTGCGAAGTTCTCCACCAGCACGTCGCTGCGCTTGACCAGGTCGAGGAAGAGTCGCTTGCCCTCGTCGCTCTTGGTGTTGAGCGTGATGCTGCGCTTGCTGCCGTTGAGCATCGTGAAGTAGAGGCTGTCGACGTCGGGGAGGTCGCGCAGCTGGCGCCGGGTGACGTCACCCGAGGGGGCCTCCAGCTTGACCACGTCGGCGCCCAGCCAGCCGAGGATCTGGGTGGCCGAGGGGCCCGACTGCACGTGGGTCATGTCCAGGACGCGGACCCCGTCAAGTGCCTTGCTCATGTGGATCCTCCAGCGCCTACTTGTACATGGTCTGGTTCATCGTCCCCGGCGCGTAGACCTCGGGGTCGATCCAGACGTTGATGAGCGAGGGCTTCCCGGACTCGCGGGCGCGCCGCAGCGCCGGCCCGATCTCGCCGGGCTCGCGGACCTCCTCGCCGTAGCCGCCCAGCATCTTGGCGAACTCCGAGTAGCGCACGTCGCCGAGGGTGTTGCCGATCTCGCCGCGGTCGGCGCCGTACTTGGCGATCTGGCCGTAGCGGATCTGGTTCATCGAGGAGTTGTTGCCGATGATCCCGATGAAGGGCATGTCGAAGCGCACGAGCGTCTCGAAGTCCCAGCCCGTGAGGCTGAAGGCGCCGTCGCCGAAGAGCGCGACGACCTCCTTGTCGGGGCGGGCGTACTTGGTGGCCATCACGAAGGGGATGCCGACGCCCAGGGTTCCCAGCGGCCCCGGGTCCAGCCAGTGGCCCGGCGCCTTGGGCTGGACGACCTGGCCGGAGAAGGTGACGACGTCGCCGCCGTCGCCGATGTAGATGGAGTCCTCGGTCAGGAAGTCGTTGATCTCGCTGACCAGGCGGTAGGGGTGGATCGGCGAGGCGTCGGAGGTCAGCAGCGGCGCCCTCTTCTCCAGCGCCTTGTTCTCGGCCTGGCGCAGCTCCTCCATCCAGGTCTTGCGGCCCTGCGCCCCGTTGTCGCCGTAGGCCGAGGTCGCCTGCAGCACCGAGGAGAGGACGACGTCGGCGTCGCCGACGATGCCCAGGTCGATGTCGCGGTTCTTGCCGACCGTGGCGTAGGACAGGTCGATCTGCACCACCGTGGCGTCGGTCGACAGCCGCTTGCCGTAGCCCATGCGGAAGTCGAAGGGGGTGCCGACGATGATGATCAGGTCGGAGTTGGAGAAGGCGTGGCGCCGGGAGAGCTGGAAGTGGTGGGGGTCGGCGGGGGGCAGGGTGCCGCGGCCGCCGCCGTTCATGAACGCGGGGACGTTGAGCGTGCGCACCAGCTCGGCGGCCGACTCGGTGGCCCTGGTGGTCCACACCTGGTTGCCGAGCAGGATGCTGGGGCGCTCGGAGCGCACCAGCAGCTCGGCGAGTCGCTCGATCGCAGCGGGGTCGCCGCCCTGGCGGGTGGAGGCGCGGTAGTGGCCGGCCTGGGGTACGCGGGCCGACTCCACCGGGACCGAGGCGTCCAGGATGTCGCGGGGGATCTCCAGGAAGGACGGGCCGGGCGCGCCGTTCAGCGACTCGCGGAAGGCCATGGAGACCAGGTCGGCGACACGCTCGGTGTGCGGCACGGTCGCGGCGAACTTGGAGATGGGGCCGATCATGTCGACGTGCGGAAGGTCCTGCAGCGAGCCCATCTTGTGCTGGCTGAGGGCGCCCTGGCCGCCGATCACCAGTAGGGGGCTCTCGGCGCGGTAGGCGTTGGCGATGCCGGTGACCGCGTCGGTGGTACCGGGGCCGGCGGTGACCACGGCGCATCCGGGTTTGCCGGTGACCCGCGCGTAGCCGTCGGCGGCGTGGGCGGCCACCTGCTCGTGGCGGACATCGATGACGTCGATGCCCTCGTCGGCGCACCCGTCGTAGATGTCGATGATATGGCCGCCGCAGAGTGTGAAGATCACATCGACCCCCTCGGCCTTGAGGGCCTTGGCGACCAGGTGGCCGCCGGAGATCGTGGTGTCCCCACCCTTGTCGTCAGTCATCTGAGCACACATCTCCTTTATTGGATACTGCATACCGTATGTTTTCCATTGCTACACGACCCCCCGTTCGGTGTCTAGAGCGGAAGCGTGCGAATGGGTACCGGGCGCCGCAGCCGGGCCGCGACCGCGGCCGCGGCCAGGCCTGCCAGGCCGGCGGCCGCCAGGCACAGGGCGGGCCCCGAATGCGGGGCCAGTGCGACGAGCGCCGCGGCGCCGCCCACGCCCAGCAGCCCGCCCAGCGCCTTGGCGCTGTAGACGAGCCCGGGGATGTCGGCGCTGTCGCGGCTGCCGAAGAAGTCGTGGGCCAGGGTGCGCGTCAGGGGATAGCAGCAGCCCCCGCCGACGCCCGCGGGGACGGCCATCAGCACCAGTACCGCGGGCGAGCCCGCCAGCGCGGCGGCGACCAGCCCGAACTGGGCCGCTCCGCCCGCGGCCAGCGCCGCTACGAGGACGCGCCGCCGGCCCAGGCGCTCGCCGCAGCGCCCGGCCGCGGCGCGGCCCAGCCCGCTGGAGGCCACCAGCACCGCCAGGGCCGCGGCGACGGCGGCCGGCGGCAGCCCGCGCTCGACCAGCAGCATCGGCAGCACCGCCACGTCCAGGAGGGCGGCGGCGCCGGCCAGCGCCACCACCGCGTGCAGGCCGGGCAGGGCACCGCTGCGCCAGGCCTGGGCGGGGGAGTGGTCGTAGCAGGCGACGGGCTCGTCGCGGCGGCGCAGCGCCCAGTCGCGCGGATCGGTCTCGGGCGGCCACCAGTGCGGCGGCGGCGTGCGCAGTCCGGCGCCCGCCGCGGCCACGACGACGGCCGTGGCGGCCCCCAGCCACGGCGCGGCGGCCAGGTGGGCGGGATCGGCCAGGGCCAGGCCCGCGGCCAGCGGGACGGCGCCCAGGGCGAAGCCGGCACCGGCCCATGCGGCCGGTGCCGCCGGGCGCTCGGGGTACCAGGCCGCGACCGTGTGCACGCTGGAGTGGTAGACGAGCCCGGCGCCCAGTCCGCCGGCCAGCCCGTAGCCCGCCAGCGTCCAGCCCAGGCCGCCGTCGAGGCCGAGCGTCGCCAGGGCGGCGGCGCACAGCAGGGCGCCGATCACGATGGCGCGCGCGGGCGGCAGCAGGCCGCGCTCGCGCAGGCGTGCGATCGGCCACGCGCTGCCGCCCTGGACCAGGGCCCACACGGCGAACGGCAGCAGCGCGGCCGCCGGGCTCCAGCCGTGCGCGGCCACCAGCAGGGGCAGGGCGGCGCCGTAGCCGAACTGCAGGGTGCCGATGGCGGCCACCGCCGCGACCGCTCGCGCCGCCTGTACCGCGCGCCCGGTGCCGGCCAGCTCGCGGGCCGGCCGGCCGACGACGTAGCGGCGCCCGCTCCAGTCGTGCATCTCGCCGGCGCGGGGAGCGGGGACATAGGGCGACGCCAGGTGGCCCGGCGGGGCTGGGGCGGGGGGCGGGTGTTTCATGGCGCACCTCACATCGACCGTGGATCGTATACAGTATGCGTCGCTGATGCGATTCTGAGAAGAGGGCGCGAAGATCTTTCGCGGATTCACAGCGGAGTCGGGTCGGCTCCTGTTGCGGGTCGGCCGCCGGGTGATCGGCGAAACGGAGCGCGCCGTCTCTTATGGCGGTATTGCATACTGCATACGATCTCGCGTAAGACAGGTAGGGAGGGTCCCAGAAGACACAGCTATGCCGAGGAGGCTCGGTGGACCTCTACGAGTACGAAGCCAAACAGCTGTTCGGCGACCACGACGTGCCCCTGGCCGAGCGCCAGCTGGCCACCTCGCCCGAGCAGGCCGAGCTCAGCGCCGCCCGACTGGGCGGCAGAGTCGTCGTCAAGGCCCAGGTCAAGACGGGCGGCCGCGGCAAGGCCGGCGGCGTGAAGGTGGCCGACGACCCCGCGGACGCCCGGGCCAAGGCCGAACAGATCCTCGGGATGGACATCAAGGGGCACACCGTGCACCGGGTCCTGATCGAGGAGGCCAGCGACATCGCCGAGGAGTACTACGTCTCCTTCCTGCTGGACCGGGCCAACCGCAGCTTCCTGTCGATCTGCTCCGCCGAGGGCGGCGTCGAGATCGAGGAGGTCGCCGAGAAGCGCCCCGAGGCCGTCGTGCGCACCCCCGTCGACGCCCTGACCGGTCTGGACCGCGAGACCGCCCTGGCCATCTGCGAGAAGGCCGGCCTGCCCCAGGAGGTCCACCCGCCCACCGCGGTCGTGCTCCAGCGGCTGTGGGAGGTGGCCCGCGAGGAGGACGCCACGCTCGTCGAGGTCAACCCGCTGGTGCGCACCGCCGACAACCGCATCCTCGCGCTGGACGGCAAGGTCACCCTCGACGACAACGCCCTGGACCGCCACCCCGAGCGCTTCCCCTTCCACGACGACGGCGCGGCCGACTCGCTGGAGGCCCGGGCCAAGGAGAAGGGGTTGAACTACGTCAAGCTGGACGGGCAGGTCGGCATCATCGGCAACGGTGCCGGGCTGGTCATGTCCACGCTGGACGTGGTCTCCTACGCCGGTGAGGCCCACGGCGGGGTG
>NZ_BAAAQI010000028.1:0-41336 GCF_039531585.1 Streptomonospora arabica
GCGCATCTGCGCGCTCAACGCCGCGATCTGGCACAACTGGCTGATCGGCGCCCCGGTCAAGCGGTCACTGATCGCCTACGACCACTGACCGGGACACACAACAACTCCCATCAACGATCTAGCGGGCCGTCGCGGTGTGGACGTACTCCGTCAGGCGGGCGAGGACGTCCGGGTCGGTGTCGGGCAGCACGCCGTGGCCCAGGTTGAACACGTGGCCCTCGGCCGCGGAACCGGCGGAGAGGACGTCGGAGGTCCGGCGGGCGACCGCGTCCCAGGGCGCGAACAGCGTCGCGGGGTCGAGGTTGCCCTGCAGCGCGGTGCCCGGCTGCACCCGTTGGGCGGCCTTGTCCAGCGGCACCCGCCAGTCCACGCCGACCACGTCGGCGCCGGCCTCGCTGAGCAGGCTGAGCAGCTCGCCGGTGCCCACGCCGAAGTGGATGCGCGGGACGTCCAGCTCGGCCAGGCGCTCGAAGATCCAGGCGGTGTAGGGCAGCACGGACTCGCGGTAGTCGTCGGCGCTGAGCGCGCCCACCCAGGAGTCGAACAGCTGCACCGCGCCCGCTCCGGCGGCGGCCTGGACGCGGAGGAACTCCACGGTGATGGCGGCCAGGCGCTGCATCAGGTCGGCCCACAGCTGCGGGTCGCCGTACATCAGCGCCTTGGTGTGCTCGTGGTTCTTGGAGGGCCCGCCCTCGATCAGGTACGAGGCGAGGGTGAAGGGTCCGCCCGCGAAGCCGATCAGCGGGCGGTCGCCGAGTTCGCGCACCAGCTCGCCGACGGCCTCGGTGACGAAGGGGACGTCGCCGGGTTCGAGCGGGCGCAGCCGCTTGACCCCTTCGGCGCCGCGGATGGGCTCGTCGACGACGGGTCCCAGGCCGGGCTTGATGTCCAGGTCGATGCCGATCGCCCTGAGGGGCACGACGATGTCGCTGAAGTAGATGGCGGCGTCGACGTCGTAGCGGCGCACCGGCTGCATCGTGATCTCGACGATCATGTCGGGCCGCGCGCACGCGTCGAGCATGGGCACGTCGGCGCGTACCCTGCGGTATTCGGGCAGTGAGCGCCCTGCCTGGCGCATGAACCACACCGGCGTGTGCGGCACCGGCAGGCGCCGGCAGGCGCGGAGGAATGGAGAGTCGTGCAGCGTCACACCTCGATCGTGCCATGCGCGCGGAGCGCCCGTGTCCGCTCCGCGGACCCGCGCGGGGCCGCGGCCCGATCCGGCCGCGGAGGCGCGCGCGGCGGCGGGCGGCCCGGCCCCGGAACTCCGCGCACCCGCTCGGCGGTCGAGGCGCGCCGCCGGCCCGCTGCCCCGCGGTCGGCGCCCCCGCCGCGCCCGGTCCCAAGATCATTACAAATGGCCGACACGCCGGAAAAACTCCGCGTGATGGCCCGTGACTCGTGCCACCGTCATGGGGTACCCGCCGTCACGCGCCGCAACCTCCGGTGCGCTCTGCTTCGGCGGCGGGCCGCGGACGTGCGTCCGTCAGCTTCCCAGGCGCACGGGTCGCGGTCTCCGGTGCTGCCAGTGCCCCGCAAACAAGATTAAGGCTGTCGTTTCCATCATGCCCCCTCTCGGTAGGGTCGATGACGCGCCACCCGCGTTCCGACGAGCGGTCGAGAGTCTGCGCGCACCCGCGGTCCGATCGGAGATCGCGGTCGAGGACATCCCCGCCCCCAAGCGCCTCGCCCCGCACGCCGTGGCCATGTCGGCCACCGTCCGCTCTGAGGACGAGGACGCCGCGTTCGGCCGGCTGATCGTCCTCTACGACCCGGAAGGCACCCGCGACTGGCCCACCCCCTTCCGCGTCGTGGTCTGGGTCAGCGCCGACCTGGAGACCGAGATCGCCGCCGACCCCCTGCTCGGCCAGGTCGCCTGGAGTTGGCTGACCGAGGCGCTGGAGGGGCGCGGGGCCCCGCACCGCGGGCTCAGCGGCACCGTCACCCGCGCCACGACCGAGGGCTTCGCCGGCAAGGCCGACCAGCCGGTGACCACCGAACTGGAGCTGCGCGCCTCGTGGTCGCCCGACGCGGAGGAGCTGTCGGCCGACATGGAGGTGTGGCTGGACCTGCTGTCGGCCGCCGCGGGCCTCCCGCCGGTCGACGTCGCCGATATCACCCAGCGGCGCGGGCGCGCCGAGGGGTGAGCGCACCGGCGCTCTGATAGGGCCCGAACCCCCACCGCAGCGGCGTCCGGGCCGCGCGCACCGGCCGACGGCCGCGGGGCCGGTCACCGTGCCGCGTCCGCGCAAGCGCGCTCCGGGCGCGCCCGCGGCGCGGCGAGCGCATACCGTGGAGGGGTGGCGAACGTGCTGAACTCGAAGACAGGTACCCCCGATCCGGACAACGGGCAGGGCGATGCGCGCGAGGAGGCCGAACCCGAGGCGCCGCTGCTGCGCGAACCGCGCGAAGGGCTGCCGCCGGTGGTCGCCGACTCCGCGCGCCTGGACCGGGTCGCCGAGGCGTTCGCCGCGGGCACGGGACCGGTGGCCGTCGACGCCGAGCGGGCGTCGGGCTACCGCTACGGCCAGCGCGCCTACCTGGTCCAGCTGCGCCGCGCCGACGCCGGCTCCGCGCTGATCGACCCGGTGGCCTGCCCGGACCTGTCGGGCCTGGACGCCGCACTGTCCGGTGTGGAGACTGTGCTGCACGCCGCGCACCAGGACCTCCCGTGTCTCAGCGAGGTCGGGCTGAAGCCCGCCCGGCTGTTCGACACCGAGCTGGCCGGGCGGCTGCTGGGCTACCAGAAGGTGGGCCTGGGCTCGATGGTGGAGCGCGTCCTGGGGCTGCGCCTGGCCAAGGAGCACTCGGCGGTGGACTGGTCGGTGCGCCCGCTGCCCGAGGACTGGCTGACCTACGCCGCGCTGGACGTGGAGGTCCTGGTGGACCTGCGCGACGCGCTGCAGGGCGAGCTGGAGGAGGCCGGGAAGCTGGAATGGGCGCGCGAGGAGTTCTCCTGGGTGCTCCAGGCCCCGCCCAAGGAGCCCCGGCCCGACCCCTGGCGCCGCACCTCCGGCATCCACCGGGTGCGCAACCAGCGGGGACTGGGCGTGGTGCGCGAACTGTGGCTGGAGCGCGACCGCATCGCCCGCGAGCGCGACATCTCGCCGGGCCGGGTGCTCCCCGACTCCGCGATCGTCGAGGCCGCGACGGCGATGCCCGCCACCGCTCCGCAGCTCACCGCGATCAAGCCGTTCAGCGTGCGGCTGGCCCGCCGGTACGTCCCCAACTGGCTCAAGGCGGTCAACCGCGTGCGCGGCATGCCGGCGGCCGAGCTGCCCCAGCCCAGCGCCCCGGGCGACGGCCCGCCGGCCACCAACCGCTGGGCCGACCGCGACCCCGCCGCCGCGCGGCGCCTGGAGGCGGTGCGCGCGGACCTCTCGGCCGTCGCCGAGCGGATCGCGATGCCGGCGGAGAACCTCCTGCAGCCCGACACCGTCCGCCGGCTGGCCTGGTCGCCGCCCGAGCACACCGACGCCGGGTCGGTCGCCGAGCACCTGCGCGAGCACCACGCCCGCGAGTGGCAGGTCGGCCTCACCGCGGAACGCCTCGCGGAGGCGCTGCGCCGGGCGGCCGACTGAGCCGTCGGCGGCCCGCTCCGGCGTTCGCGCGCCTGCTCGTACCCGCTCGGGTACGGCGGGTCGCCTCCTTTGTCCGTCGATGGCGTTGTTAAACCCCCTGTTTACGCTGATGAGGCGAATTGTGGCTTAGATCACCACTGGGGACCCCGCGCCTTTATCTCGCATCAACCGGAGGGCGGATTATGTTATGGAATCGTGCTGTTCTTGATGCGAAGTGGCGAGGTTCCGTGGCGTGCGAGCGGTGTTACCGATTGGGGGGTGAGGCTTATGGCGTTCTGGCGTTCACTGCTGAACAGGGCCGGCTTCGCTCCCGCTGAGCCGGGGACCTCCACCCGCTCGGCCGACGGAGAGCACGGGCGCACCCCGGCGCTGCGCGCCGCCGCGCTGGAGCAGATCCTGCAGGAGCACGTCGCCGCCCTGGGCTCCGACCACCCGCGCACCATCACCTCGCGCAACAACCTCGCGAGCAAGTACGCCCAGATCGGCCGGCGCGAGGCGGCCGTCGCCCAGTTCGAGCAGGCCCTGCTCGACGCCGCGGTCCACTACGGCGAGGACCACGGGCAGACCGACGTCATCCGGGAGAACCTGGCCTGGAGCTACGAGGACTCCGGGCGCCACGCCGACGCCGCCGAGCAGTGGGAGACCCTGCTCAAGCGCCGCGACGAGCACCTTGGCCCGGTGGCGGGCGACACGGTCGCCGCGCGCAGCCGGCTGGCCATCAACTACCGCAAGAGCGGGCGCTACGACGCGGCGATCGCGCACTACGAGAAGGCCATCGAGGACGCGGGAGTCCCCGAGGCGCGCGAGGACCTGCGTTTGGGCCTGAGTCTGGCCTGCGCCTCCGTGGGCCGCGACGAGGACGGCATCCAGCAGCTGCGCATGGTCTTGGCCCAGCGGCGCCGCCGCCTGGGCGCGCGCCACCTGGACCACCTCCTCGTCCAGCACCGGCTGGGCCGCGCCTACACGCAGGCGGGGCGCCTGGAGGACGCGGTCGAGTCGCTGCGTACGGCCTACTTCAACGGGCTCTCGGCGGCGGGCGACCCCGACATCCGCATGCTGACCCTGCGCATGCGCCGCGACCTGGCCGGCGCCCTCAGCGCCCTGGGCCGCCACCGCGAGGCCGCCGCCCTCTTCTGACCAGGTCCCTCCCGCCCACGGGGCTCTCAAGCCGAGGGCCGCCACCGGAGCGGCACCTACGCAGCCCTCAGCTCGACCCCGCCGGCGGCCGGGGCCTGAGCCGGCTCGAAGGCCGGCCGATTGCCGGTACCCGCGCCTGCGGCGTGCAGAGCGGTACGCACGGTGTTGAGGAAGAACTGAGCGCCGTCTTCCTGCGTGCGGGCTTCGATCACCATGGTGATCGACATGCTGCGATCGGTGAGCCGACCGGCGACGCCGGGGTCGTGGACATTGCCGATGACGGCTTCGAGATCGAAGAGTTCGTCGACAACGCGGTCCACGAAGGCGTCGAAGCTCTCCGGCGTGTCGGAGGCCTCCGGTCCGCTGGTGGCGGTGAAGCTCAGGTCCATCGCGATGTGGTACTTCACGTCAGTCCTCCCAGCAGGTGCTCCGCCGAAGCTGTCGCATGGTGTTCTTCGGGTCGGGTCTGAAGGCGCCGAAGCGATCGCCTTGAAGCACCCCCCTCGGACACGGAGAGTGCATTCCGAAATGCTTTCCGCCTCCGATTCTCCGGCTATTTCGCTCCGCCGCCCTGAGTAGCCGCTCAAGCTCGGGCTCGGGACAGCGATTCTCGCGGACCGGCGTGCGGGGCGCCGGGGGTGGCCGGATGCGGCCACGGGGAGCTCCCTCCCGCCGGGGCGCGGTTTTTTCTCGGACACGGCGACGCTCGCGGGCCCTGCTCGCCGCACTAGTTACCGGCGAGTAGCATGTGCTCGTACCGGTCACCCGTCCGTTGGAACCAGGAGGGCAAATCGTGCCGCGAACTGCCCGCGATGTCGTTTTTGTCGATGGAGCAAGGACTCCGTTCGGCAAGGCCGGCAAGGGCCTCTACGCCGAGACACGCGCCGACGACCTCGTCGTGCGCGTCATCCGCGAGCTACTGCGCCGCAACCCCGGCCTGCCGCCGGAGCGTGTGGACGAGGTGGCCATCGCCGCCACCACCCAGATCGGCGACCAGGGGCTGACCATCGGCCGCAGCGCCGCGCTGCTGGCCGGGCTGCCCCGCAGCGTCCCCGGCTACGCCATCGACCGCATGTGCGCGGGCGCGATGACGGCCGTCACCACCAGCGGAGCGGGCATCTCCTTCGGCGCCTACGACGTGGCCATCGCCGGCGGCGTCGAGCACATGGGCCGCCACCCGATGGGCGAGGGCGTCGACCCCAACCCGCGCTTCCTCTCGGAGAAGCTGGTGGACCCCTCGGCCCTGGTCATGGGCAACACCGCGGAGAACCTGCACGACCGCTACCCCTCCATCACCAAGGAGCGGGCCGACGCCTACGCCCTGCGCAGCCAGGAGAAGGTCGCCAAGGCCTACGCGGACGGCAGGATCCAGCAGGACCTGGTCGAGGTGCTCGTACGCTCGGCCGAGCAGGGCTACGGGCTGGCCACCGCCGACGAGCCGCCGCGCCCCGAGACCACGCTGGAGGGCCTGGCCGGGCTGAAGACGCCCTTCCGCGCCCACGGCAACGTCACGCCGGGCAACGCCGCCGGTCTCAACGACGGCGCCACCGGCGCGATCATCGCCGCCGAGGACGTCGCCGCCGACCTGGGCCTGGACGCCCGCATGCGCCTGGTGGACTTCTCCTTCGCCGGGGTCGACCCCGAGGTGATGGGCGAGGGTCCGGTGCCGGCCACCGAGCGCCTGCTGCGGCGGCAGGGCATGAGCATGGACGAGATCGGCCTGATCGAGATCAACGAGGCCTTCGCCGTGCAGGTCCTGGCCTTCTTGGAGCACTTCGGCCTCGCCGACGACGACGCCCGCGTGAATCCGTGGGGCGGCGCGATCGCGCTGGGCCACCCGCTGGCGTCCTCGGGCGTGCGGTTGATGATGCAGCTCTCGCGCCTGTTCGCCGAGCGTCCCGACGTCCGCTACGGCCTCACGACCATGTGCGTGGGTATGGGCATGGGCGGGACCGTGCTCTGGGAGAACACCAACTGGGAAGGGAGCGCCAAGTGAGCGGCACCGACGAGCGGGGCGCGGGCGGCGCCCCCGTCTCCCGTGAGGCCCTGCGCGAGGTCTTCGCCGATGAGGTGGTCACCCGCGCGCTCTCCCGCGACGTCCAGCTTCCGTACGGCGCCGGCAAGGCGGTGCTGATCACCCTGGACAACGGGCACGACCACACCAAGCCCAACACCTTCGGCCCGGCCGGGCTGCTCAGCCTCGACGACGCGATCGAGGCCGCGCGCGCCCGCACCGACATCACCGCCGTGGCCGTCACCGGCAAGCCGTTCATCTTCGCTGTGGGCGCCGACCTGACCGGCGTACCGCAGGTGCAGAACCGCGACCAGGCCTACGCGGTGGCCAAGCTGGGCCACGACGTCTTCCGCAAGCTCGGCGAGCTGGACGTGCCCACCTTCGCCTTCGTCAACGGCGCGGCCATGGGCGGCGGCGTCGAGGCGGCGCTGCACTGCCGGTACCGCACCGTGTCCTCGGGTGTGCCGGCCTTCGCGCTGCCGGAGGCGTTCCTGGGCCTGGTGCCGGGCTGGGGCGGCACCTACCTGCTGCCCAGGCTCATCGGGGCCGAGCAGGCGCTGAAGATCGTCATCGACAACCCGCTGGCGCAGAACAAGACGATCAAGGGTCCCCAGGTCCGCTCGATGGGCATCGCCGACGCGATGTTCGAGCCCGCCGACTTCGTCGAGGAGTCGCTGCGCTGGGCCGCGCAGGTCGTCAAGGGTGAGATCACGGTCGAGCGGCCCGAGGTCGACACGGGCCGGGCCTGGGACCAGGCGATCGACAACGCCCGCTTCATGCTGGAGGGGAAGCTGCGCGGCGCCGCGCCGGCGCCGGTGCGCGCGCTGGAGCTGGTCGCGGCCGCCAAGGACCGCAGCCGCGACGAGGGCTTCGCCGCCGAGGACGAGGCGCTGGCCGACCTGATCATGAGCGAGGAGCTCACCGCCGGCCTCTACGCCTTCGACCTCAACCAGAAGCGCGCGCGGCGCCCTGCCGGCGCGCCCGACCCGTCGCTGGCCCGCCCGGTCACCAAGGTCGGCGTGGTCGGCGCCGGCCTGATGGCCGGCCAGCTCGCCCTGCTGTTCGCCCGGCGCCTGGACGTGCCGGTGGTGCTGACCGACCTGGACCAGGAGCGGCTGGACCGCGGCGTGGACTACGTGTACGGCGAGGTGGACAAGCTGCTGGCCAAGGGCCGCGTCAGCGCCGACAAGGCCAACCGGCTCAAGTCCCAGGTCAGCGGTTCGCTGACCATGGACGCCTTCGCCGACGCCGACTTCGTCATCGAGGCCGTCTTCGAGCGCATGTCGGTCAAGCAGGACGTCTTCGCCCAGGTGGAGGCGGTGGTCTCGCCGGAGGCGGTGCTGGCCACGAACACCTCCTCGCTGTCGGTCACCGAGATGGCCGCGAAGCTGCGCCACCCCGAGCGGGTCGTCGGCTTCCACTTCTTCAACCCGGTCGCGGTGCTGCCGCTGCTGGAGGTCGTCCGCGGCGAGCGCACCGACGACGCGACCCTGGCGACCGCCTTCGCCACCGCCAAGCAGCTGAAGAAGACGGCCGTGCTGTGCAAGGACGCGCCCGCCTTCGTCGTCAACCGGCTGCTCACCCTGTTCATGGGCGAGGTGCTCGGCGCCGTGGAGGAGGGCACCGAGCCCGAGGCCGCCGACCGCGCGGTGGCGCCGCTGGGACTGCCGATGTCGCCGCTGATGCTGCTGCAGCTGGTGGGCCCCGCCGTCGCCCTGCACGTGTCGGAGACGCTGCACGAGGCGTTCCCGGACCGCTTCGGCGTCTCCGGCCAGCTGCGCCGGCTCGTCGAGTCGGGCCGGACGGAGATCTTCGGTTCCGACCTCCAGATCGACCCCGAGGTGCGGGAGATGTTCGCCGGCGGCGGCGACAACGCCTCGGGCGAGGAGGAGATCAAGCAGCGGGCGCTGGAGGCGCTGGCCCGCGAGATCCGCATCATGCTCGACGAGGGCGTGGTGGCCGAGCCGGCCGACATCGACCTGTGCCTGATCACCGGGGCCGGCTGGCCCTTCCATCTCGGCGGGATCACGCCCTACCTGGACCGCTCCGGCATCGCGGAGAAGGTCAACGGGGCCCGGTTCCACCCGGACGGCCCGAAGGCGGTCTGACCCGCCCGCCCCGGCACGGGCCGGTCCTGCGCTCCGCCGCGGGACCGGCACCGCCGGCGGCGCACCGCGGACCGGGCGTTTTCCGAGGCCGAACGCGCCCGCGCCGGTCCTCTCCCGCCCCTCCTCCGCTCCGTTGTCCCGCGGCTCCCCCGCCCGCACCCGAGACGCACGGCGTCCGAAGTCCTATGCTGGGGGGCATGGCGGGCGCGACGGCACCCTTCGTCCTCACCAACCGCTTCCGCGTTACGTGGGAGGGGGCGTGGCTGGCTGTCGCATGCACCGTGTTCACCGGCACCGGCGTCGCCCTGATGCTGCGCGGCGGCCTGGTCGACGTCGTCATGGGCCTCCTGGCGGTCCTCGTGTTCGGCGGAGCGGGCGTCGTCTCGATCGCCCGCCTGCTCTCGCCGCGCCCCGTCCTGGTGCTCGACGGCGAGGCGGCGCGGTTCCCCGCGCCCTGGCCGCGCTCGGCCCGCGAGGACATCGTGCTGCCCTGGCGCGACGTCGCGCTGCTGCGCGCCTGCACCCAGGTCGTGCCCCACCGCGGAGGCACGGTGAGCATGCACTACCTGGACTTCGTGCCCACCAGCGAGGCCGACCGGCCGTTCCGCACACCGCCGCCCTGGCGAACCGACCACGCCGTGCGTGTGCGGCCCACCTGGAACCACAGCCTCGACGAGATCGTCGAGGCCGCGCACGCCCACCGGCCCGGGCTGCGCTTCGAGGACCTCCGCGATCCCCGCGGCGACCACGTCTGAGCGGCGCGCGCCTCTCGCGCGCCTCCCGAGCGCCGACGGTGCCCGCCGGCTCAGCCCACCCGCGCGGGCTCGCGCTCGCGGTCGCGCGGCTCCTCCTCGCCGGTGTCCTCGCCCTCGGTGATGCCGATCCGGTCGTGCAGGCGGCGCAGCGGCGCGGGCAGCCACCAGTTGGCGCGGCCCAGCAGCCGCATGGTGGCCGGCACCAGCAGCGCGCGCACCAGCGTGGCGTCGACGACCACGGCCATGGCCAGCCCGATTCCCATGATCTTGAGGAAGAGCAGGTCGGAGGTGCCCATCGCGGCGAGCACGACGACCAGCAGCACGGCGGCGCTGGTGATGATGCCGCCGGTGCGCTGCAGCCCGGTCGCCACCGAGTGCGGGTTGTCGCCGGTGCGCGCGAACTCCTCGCGGACGCGGCTGAGCAGGAACAGCTCGTAGTCCATGGCCAGGCCGAACGCCATGATGACGATCAGCACGATGAACGTCGGGTCGATGGTGCCGACCGCGGTGAAGTCCAGCAGGCCCGAGAGGTGGCCCTCCTGGAAGCCCCACACGACCACACCCAGCGAGGCGCCCAGCGACAGCGCGCCCATCACCACGGCCTTGACGGGCAGCACGACCGATCCGAAGGCCAGGAACAGCAGTACCAGCGTCACCGCCACCACGAACACCAGAGTCGCGGGCAGGGCGTCGACGATCGCGGCGACGTTGTCGATCTGCATGGCGGCGGCCCCGCCCACCAGGACCTCGTCGGCGCCCTGCGGCGGTGCGGCGCCGCGGACGTCGCGCACCAGCTCGGCGGTGGCCGGGTCGTCGGCGTCACCCTCATAGGCCACGGTGATGTGCGCGACGCCGTCCCCGGTGCGGGCGACCTCGGCGGCTTCGGCGCCGTCCAGCCGGCCCAGGCGGTCGGCGAAGTCGGACAGGGCCTCCTGGCCGGCGCCGCCGGTGACGGCGACGTCGATGCGCCCGATGCCCCCGGCCGGGAAGTCCTCGCGCAGCGACTCCATGGCCTGGCGGCTGCCGGCCTCCTGGGGCAGGTAGCGCTGGTCGGTGGAGCCCAGCTCGGTGTAGGCCAGCGACGAGGCGAAGACCAGCAGCACCGCGCCGACGGTGACCAGGTAGAGCGTCGGACGGCGCATGACGCTGTGGGCCAGGCGCGCCCAGCCGCCCTGGCGGTGGCGGGCCTCGGGAGTACGACCCTGCTGCCCGCCGGCCTCCTGCAGCGCCGCGCGGCGCCGGCGGCGGCCGAACAGGCGCAGCGCGTCGATGCGCCGGCCGGCCACCGACAGCAGCGCGGGCAGGGCGACCAGGGCCGCGAGCACGTCGAAGAGCACCACGGCGATGCCGCCCAGGCCGATGGAGCGCAGGATCGGCTGGGGGAAGAACAGCAGCCCGGCGAAGGCGATCATCACCGTGACCCCGGAGAAGGCGACGGTGCGCCCGGCGGTCGACAGGGTGCGCGGCACCGCCTCGCCGACCTCGGCACCGCGCGCCAGCTCCTCGCGGAACCGGCTGACCATGAAGAGCCCGTAGTCGATGGCCAGGCCCAGTCCCAGAATCGTGGCGACGTTGACGGCGAACACCGAGACCTCGGTGACGTGGGTGAGCGCGCGCAGCAGCGTCAGCGAACCCAGGATCGCCAGCCCGCCGACGGCCAGCGGCATCAGTGCCGCGACCACGCCGCCGAAGATCGTCACCAGCAGCACGAGCAGCACCGGCAGGGAGATCAGCTCGGCGCGCACCACGTCGCTCTCGGCCTTGGCGGAGAGCTCCTGCTGGATGGCGACCTCGCCGCCGAGGCTGGTGTCCAGCGGCCCGGCGTCCAGCTCCTCCTTGATCGCCTCGTAGTTGTGCATGCGCTCGGCGTCGGAGCCGCCGGCCAGCGTGATGGGCACATAGGTCGCGTGCCGGTCCTCGGAGACCAGGATGCCGCGCTCGGTCCTGCTGAGGTCGTCGTCGAGATAGGTCTGCATCGACTTGATGCGGTCGTCGGGCAGGTCCTCGCGCAGCTTCTCGATCTGGGCGGCGAAGGAGGGGTTGTCGATGCGGATCTCGTCGCTGCGGTAGACGGCCACGACGTCGACGGCGTCGTGGCCCAGCTCCTTTGCCAGCAGCTCGCTCGCGCGGGAGGACTCGGCGCCGGGCGCTTCGAACCCGCCGTCGCTGACGGCGCCGAAGAGGCCGGTCCCCCAGAACGCGGAGAATGCGGCGAACACCGCCGTGGCGGCGAGCACCGTGATCCGCCACCGGTAGCCGAAGCGGCCGAGAGCTGCGAACATGTCCTATTCCCCATCGTCGCGCAACGTAGAGTGGGAGAAACGTGAACACCGTTAGCGGATTACGACGTTCACCGGAGAACACGCTGTTCACGGTTCGCCTGTTCCGCCACACTAATCTCCTACACGGCCTCCCGGAACGCCCGGCGGGGGCCGAGAAGGACGAGGTTTGACCAGACAGCCCGCATTTCACCAGGTCGAGAACGCACCTTCGGGCTCTCGGCGCGAACGTGTGCGCCAGGCCACATCGCGCGAGATCAAGGAGATCGCGCGGCGGCACCTGACCGCCCACGGGGCATCAGGCGTGTCCCTGCGCGCCATCGCCCGGGAGATGGGCATGACCGCGCCGGGCCTGTACCGCTACTTCGCGAGTCTCAACGACCTGCTGGAGGCGCTGCAGGCCGAGCTCTTCGCCGAGCTCGGTGCCGCCGTGGACGCGGCGGAGGCCGCGCAGCCCGAGCCCGACACCGACGGCCGCCTGCTGGCCGCGCTGCGCGCCGTGCGCGCGTGGGGGCTGGCCAACCGGCCCGAGTTCGCACTGCTGTTCGGCCCGGCCGGCACGCCGCCGGCGTCCTCGCCCGAGGAGAGCCCCGCCGCCGAGGCGGGCCAGCGGTTCGCGTCGACCTTCGTCGCCCTGTTCGACCGGCTCATCGCCGAAGGGCGCTTCACCGTCCCCGACGAGCCGGAGGCCTCGCCCGCCTTGTGCGCACAGCTGGACGCCTTCGCCAGCCTCACCGGGTTCAGCGGCGACCGCGCCTCGGCCGGCGCCGTCCGCGTGCTGCTGAGCTGCTGGGTGCGCTTCTACGGGATCGTGTGCATGGAGGTCTTCCAGCACCTGGGCTTCGTCTCCGACGACATGGAGGCCCTCTTCGAGGCGGAGCTGCGCGATCTGGCCGCCGGCCTGGGCGTGGCCTACCGCCCGCCCGAGGCCGGCTGAGCCCCGCCGCGGCCGCCCGCTCCCCCGACTGATCGACGCCCGCGCTCTCCCGGCCGCTCCCGGTCACACCCCGGGGCCGGGAGCGCGGGGTTGTACGCTACGCTCCGCTGTGCGCCCGATTAGGGTTGTTGGTCACGCTTGCCCCCCTCGCACAGCCGCATAGCCGCACAACCGAGAAGAGTCCCCCCGTGGAGCCCACCCCTGACGGCGAACGCCTGCCGGGGCCCGGCAGCCCTTCTGCGCCGACCGTCCCCCGATCCCCGCAGGCCGCGCCGGGCGCCGCGGCGCCCGGCGCGACCGCCTGGCCCGCCGCCGCGTGGGCCGCGAACGGCCCGCCGCCGCGCCCCGACCGCACACCGGTCGTGTGGGTGGCCGTGGCCGCCGCCGCGCTCACCTCGGTGACCACCTTCACGGTGTGCGTGCTGCTGGTGGTGCTGGCTCCCCCGGCACAGCAGCCGCAGCCCGCACCGGCGGCCGCGGACCCCGCCCGCCACACCAGCGAGGAGTTCGCCGCCCGCCCCGCCGCGGTCGAGGTGGACGTGACCGACCACCCGGCCTACGACCTGCCCGCCCCCGAGCCGGTGGCGTGCTCCCTGCCCGCGCTCGACCCCGATTCCGCCGACTCCTGGCGCGCCTTCAGCGGCACGCTCTCGGGGTGCCTGACCGAGCTGTGGCGGCCGCGGCTGGAGGAGCTGGGCCTGCGCTCCGTCGAGCCGGAGTTCCGGGTCACCCGCACCAACCCCGACGCGGGGTCCGGCCGCCAGGGCATGACCCTGGCCTACTACGAGGGCGAGCCGATGGCCGTCACCGTCGTGCTCCCCAACGTGACCAAGCTGGCCGCGCAGGTGCCGCAGACCGACCAGGTCGGCGTGTGGAGCCAGCTGCTGGCCCACGAGTACGGGCACCATGTGCAGCAGCTCGCCGGCATCCTCGACGTCAGCTACGCCCTGGAGCGCGAGGCGCCCGACGAAGAGGCGCGGATGGAGGCGCTGCGCCGCACGGAGCTGCAGGCCGAGTGCCTGTCCGGCGTCGCCATGCGGGGGCTGGAGGGTGTCGGCGACGACGAGATCGACCGGGTCGGCGCGTTCATCGCCGGCGGCAACGACCTGGACACCCACGGCTCGGGCGGCAACCGCCGCCACTGGTTCGACAGCGGCGCCCACCAGGACACCCTCGGCGCCTGCAACACCTATGCCGCGCCCGATTCCGAGATCCGCTGAGGCGCTCCCGCGCGGGGCCTGCCGGGCGCCTCAGCGGCCGATGGCGCCGTACATGTCCGACCAGCTGCGCAGCTTGACACGCTCGCCGCGGCCCAGGGCGGCGCCGAGCTCGGCCTCGGCGGCGTCGATGCTCAGCCAGTCGCCGTAGTAGGCGACCTCGGCGCCGCTGCCCCGCAGTACGTCCTCGACCGGCTCCAGCCCGCCGGAGGGGGCGGCGGCGCGCAGCTCGCCGGCGTCGTCGAGCAGGCTGCGCACCGTGGCGGCCGCGTCGGACTTGTTGGTGCCGATCACGCCGGTGGCGCCGCGCTTGACCCACCCAGCGACGTAGTCGCCCGGGCGCACCCCGCCGTCGGTGCCCAGCACCCGGCCCTCGCTGTGCGGGACGGTGCGCGTGTCCTCGTCGAAGGGCACCCCCGGCAAGGGGATACCCGCGTAGCCGATCGACCGGAAGACCATGCCGGCCTCGACCGTGTCGAAGGCGCCGGTGCCGCGCAGGCGCCCCTCGCCGTCCAGCTCGGTCTCCTCCACCTGCAGGCCGGCGGTGCGCTCGCCGCCCAGCACCGCGACCGGGCGCGCCCAGAACCGCAGCTCGATGCTGCGGGGGAGGTCGCGGGCGGGACGCGCGGCCCACTCGGACAGGATCTTGAGGTTGGTGCGCGCCGCGCGCGCGGCACCGAGCACGGCACTGCCGTTGGGATCGACGTCGACCTGCTCGGGCCGCACCCGCACCTCGGCGTTGTCGAGCCTGCCGAGGTCGCGCAGCTCGGGCGCGGTGAACTTGGCCTGCAGCGGGCCGCGCCGGGCCAGCAGGGCGATGCGCCGGATCTTGCTGGCGGCCAGCACATCGAGCATGGGCTGGGGGACGTCGGTGCGGTGCAGCTCGTCGGCGCTCTTGGCCAGGATGCGCACGACGTCCAGGGCGACGTTGCCCGCCCCGACCACCGCGACCTCCTCGGAGTCGAGCAGGAAGGACTCGACCTCGGAGTCGGGGTGGCCGCAGTACCAGTTGACGAAGTCGGTGGCCGCCACGCTGCCCGGCAGGTCCTCGCCGGGAACGCCCATCCGGCGGTCGACGCTGGCGCCGGTGGCGAAGACGACCGCGTGGTAGGCGCGCGCCAGGCCCTCGCGGGTGAGGTGGCGCCCGAACTCCACGCCGCCCACGAACCGCACGCCGGGGCGCTCCAGCACCTCGCGCAGGGACCGGGCCACACCTTTGATCTTGAGGTGGTCGGGCGCGACACCGTAGCGCACCAGACCGTAGGGGGTGGGCAGCCGGTCGACGATGTCGACCGCCACCTCTTCACGGCTCTGCCTGGTGAGCGCGTCCGCGGCGTAGATACCGGCGGGGCCGGCGCCGATCACCGCCACCCGCAGGGGCTCGGGAGTGGTCATGGCCCCATTCTGACCCATAGCCCCGGCATCGCGCCGCATCGCCGGCACGGCGGTTCCGGCGCCGCGCCGGGCGCCGGTCGGGCCGCCGGGCGCCGCCTGGGACGGGGCCCGGCGCCCGGCGTCGGGAACCGGGAGGGGGCCGGGAGCGGCGGGCGGCGGTGCGGCCCTCCCGTGAAGGAGCGCGGGACCGCTACTTGCTCGCGGTCTCCTCGGCGGCCCGCCGGTCGGACTGGCGCGAGACGGTCTCGGTGAGCTTTCGGGCCAGGCTCTGGGGGGTCAGGCCCAGCTCGGCGAGGATGTCGTCGCGCTTGGCGTGGTGCAGGAACTCCTGCTCGATGCCGAAGGTGCGCACCGGGATGTCCAGTTCGGCGTCGCGCAGCGCGCGTGCCACGGCGTCGCCCACGGCGCCCACACGGCCGTTGTCCTCGACCACCGCGACCACCCGGTGGCGGGCGGCCTCCTCGACGAGCACCGGGTCGAGCGGCTTCACCCAGCGGGGGTCGACCACGGTGACGCCGATGCCCTGGTCGGCCATGCGGTCGGCGACCTCGCAGCAGGTCTGGGCCATGGGTCCCACGGCGACGAGCAGCAGGTCCTCGCTCTGGCCGCCGCGGGTGGCCCGGCGCAGCACGTCCATCGAGCCGGTGCGCCCAACCGCCTCGATCTCGGGCGCCACCGCGCCGGTGGGGTAGCGCAGCACGGTAGGTGCGTCGTCGACGTCGACGGCCTCGCGAAGCTGCTCGCGCAGCCGGGGCGCGTCGCGCGGCACGGCCAGCCGCAGCCCGGGCACCACCTGCAGGATGGACAGGTCCCACATGCCGTGGTGGCTGGCGCCGTCGGGGCCGGTGACCCCGGAGCGGTCCAGGCAGAAGGTCACGCCCTGGCGGTGCAGGGCGGCGTCCATCAGAACCTGGTCGAAGCAGCGGTTGAGGAAGGTGGCGTAGACCGCGACGACGGGGTGCAGCCCGCCCATGGCCAGCGCGGTGGCCGAAGTCGCGGCGTGCTGCTCGGCGATGCCGACGTCGAAGCAGCGGTCGGGATAGGCCTCGGCGAAGGGCGCCAGGCCCGTGGGGTGCAGCATCGCGGCGGTGATTCCCACGAGGTCGGACCGTTCGGCGCCGAGGGCGACCATCTCCCGGCTGAAGACCTTGGTCCACTTCTGCGGTGCGGGCGCGGGCTGCTCCCCCGTCGCCGGCGCGGGCTTGGCCGCGCCGATGGCGTGGAACTGGTCCTCCTCGTGGTTCTCGGCGGGGGCGTGGCCCTTGCCCTTCTGGGTCAGGCAGTGCACGATCACCGGGCCGCCGAAGTCGCGCGCGCGGCGCAGCGCCTTCTCCACCGCCTGCTCGTCGTGGCCGTCGATGGGGCCGAGGTACTTGAGGCCGAGGTCCTCGAACATCATCTGCGGCTGGATGGCGTCCTTGAGGCCCTTCTTCAGCCCGTGCAGCGCCTCGTACAGCGGCTGGCCCACCACCGGCGCCCGGTTCAGCGCGGTCTTGGCCAGATCGAGGGCCTGCTCGTAGCCCTGGGTCATGCGCAGGGACGCGAGGTGGTCGGCCAGGCCGCCGGTGGTCGGCGAGTAGGAGCGGCCGTTGTCGTTGACGACGATGACCACCCGGCGGTCGGGGGCGGACGCGATGTTGTTCAGCGCCTCCCAGGCCATGCCGCCGGTGAGGGCGCCGTCGCCCACCACGGCCACCACGGTGCGGTCGGAGCGGCGCTGGATGACGTTGGCCTTGGCCAGGCCGTCGGCGTAGGACAGGACCGTGGAGGCGTGGGAGTTCTCGATGAAGTCGTGCTCGGACTCCTCCCGCGAGGGGTATCCCGACAGCCCGCCCTGGCTGCGCAGCTTGGAGAAGTCCCGGCGGCCGGTGAGGATCTTGTGGACGTAGGACTGGTGGCCGGTGTCGAAGAGGACCGGGTCGCGCGGCGAGTCGAAGACCCGGTGCAGCGCGAGGGTGAGCTCGACGACGCCCAGGTTGGGACCCAGGTGGCCTCCGGTGCGGGTGACCTCGGTGATGAGGAACTCCCGGATCTCGGCGGCAAGCCGCGGCAGGTTCTCCGCCGGTAGCCGCTTCAGGTCCTCCGGATTGCGCAGCGAGTCGAGTTGCGTCAACGTCTCGTCAGTCCCCTCGTCCGGCGTGTCCGGCACAGCGGTGCCTCCTGCGCGCCCGGCACGCCCATCCTGCTCGGTTGCACCGAGTCTATGAGCCGCTCGATGCACGTGTTAACCGAACCCGCCACCCGTCCGCGCGGCCGCGGCCACCCGGCGCATCTCGGCCGCGATGCCGTCGGTGCTCCAATGGGCGTTGAGGCCGCTGGGGTTGGGCAGCACCCACACCGGCGTACCGGCGATCGGCTCCGGGCGCGGGCCGATCCGGGCCGCCGGGTCGCCGAACGCCTGGCGGAAGGCGGTCACCCCCAGCACCGCCAGCGCCCCGGGCCGGTGCACGCGCAGCGTGCGCTCCAGGTCGGCGGCGCCCGCCCGCAGCTCTTCGGCGCTCAGCTCGTCGGCGCGCGCGGTGGTCCGGGCGGCCAGGTTGGTGATCCCCAGCCCCCATTGCGGGAGCAGGTCCTGCTCGTCGGGGCGCAGCCGCCGGGGGGTGAGGCCGGCCCGGTGCAGCGCGGGCCAGAACCGGTTGCCGGGGCGGGCGAAGTGGTGGCCGCTCCAGCCGGAGTAGAGGCCGGGGTTGATGCCGCAGAAGAGGATGTCCAGGCCGGGCGCGAGGATGTCGGGGATCACGGCGCCGCGGGCGGCCGCGAGCTCCTCCTTGCCGGGGCGCCGGGCGGGCCTGCCGCCGGGGCCGGCCTCCTCGGGCTCCCGGGGCTCCTGTGCGTCCTCCGGGCTGCGTGGGGCGCTCATCGCCCCGAACCTACCCCAGCACCGACTGCACCAGCAGCACGGCGCCGGAGACGGTGACCACCGCGAGCAGGGCGGTCCGCATGCGGCCCGCGTCGACGACGCGGCACAGCGGGCGCCCGACCAGGAACCCGACCACCACGAAGGGCATCAGCCACAGTCCTGCGGCGGCCTCGTCGGCGTGCAGTTCGCCGCCCGCGGCCAGCATGCCCAGCGACATCAGGGCGCTGACGAGGAAGTAGGCGCCCAGGGTGCCGCGGATGCGGCTCGCGCTCTCGTGCTGGTAGAGCAGCGCGACGGGCGGCCCGCCGATGGAGGTCGCGGTGCCCGTGAACCCGGACACCAGTCCGGCGGCCAGCAGCGACCGGCGCCGGATGCGCACCCGCACCTCGCGGACCGACAGGGCCACCGCGACCAGCACCATCGCGCCCACCCCGCCCGCGATCACCTCGGGGTCCGCGGTGGCCACGAGCCACACCCCGGCCAGCGAGCCGGGGGTGCGCCCCACGACGGCCCAGAACAGCCCGTGCCGGTCGATGCCGCGCCATTCCACCGCCACCGTGAACGCGGGCAGTACACAGGTGGCGATCAGCATCGCCCCCGGCATCAGGGAGGGCTCCAGCAGCGCCACCACGGGCGCGGCCAGCAGGCCCAGCCCCAGGCCGACGCTGGACTGCACGACGGCGCCCAGCAGCACGGCCGTGCCCGCTACCAGAAGGAAGGAGAGTTCGGGCATAGGAGGCCGACGCTATATCCCCCTTTGTCCGATCGGAACTGAGGGGTAGGGCCATGGGACCTCTTCCGGCTCCGCCCCTGCACAGGGCGGCGCCCCCAGAGGGGAGGGGCTCTGGGGGCGCCGGGGGCGGCCGCACCGCACCGGGGGTGGGAGAGGGACGGGGCGGCCGGGGATGCGTGCGCCGGGAGTGCGCACGCGGGGGTCGATCAGCCTCCTCGTGCGTGCGCGCGGCGGCTGCGGCGCGACATCGCGTCGAGGGTGACGGCGATCAGCAGCACCAGGGCGGTGATCATGAACCGCACCGGGGTGCCCATCTGCAGCAGGTACAGGCCCGAGGTGATGGCGCCCAGCACCAGTCCGCCCAGCAGGGCGGAGTAGGCGTTGCCGCGACCGCCGAAGAGGCTGGTTCCGCCGATGACCGCGGCGGCGATGCCCATCATCAGCTCCTCGCCGGCAGCGGTGTCCAGGCTGGCCGAGAAGGAGCGCGAGACCAGCATGATGCCGCCCATGGCCGAGAGCATCGAGGCCAGGGCGAACACCGAGATCCGCACCCGGTCGACGTTGATGCCGGCGCGGCGGGCCGCTTCGGCGCCGCCGCCGACCGCAAAGACCATGCGCCCGTAGCGGGTCTTGCGCAGCATCAGGTCGAAGGCGACCACGAACCCGACGAAGATCAGGAACGCCAGGGGCACGCCCTTGTACTGGTTGAGCACGTAGACCGCGCCGAAGACCGGGACGGCCAGGGCGAGGCTGCGCACCGCGATCTCCAGCGGCGACATGGCGACGAGACCGGCGGCCGCGCGGCGGCGCTCCCCGTAGAGGGTGAAGACCACGAACGCGCCCACCGCCACGGCCGCGATGCCCCAGCCGAAGGCCGGCACGAAGAACGTGTGGGTGAGAGCGGCGATGGGACCGCTGTCGCTGATGTTGATCGTGCCGTCGCTGCCCAGCAGCTGCAGCTGCACCCCCTGCCAGCCCAGGAGGCCCGCCAGGGTGACGACGAACGCCGGCACGCCGACCTTCGCGAACATGGTGCCGTGCAGGATGCCGATGACCAGGCCGGTGGCGGCCGCGGCGGCGATGGCGAGCCATTCCGACACGCCCATCCGCACCGCCAGCACGGCCAGGACCGCCGCCGAGGCGCCGGCCACCGAGCCGATCGACAGGTCGATCTCGCCCAGCAGCAGCACCATGATGACGCCCGTGGTCATCAGGCCCACACCGGCGATCTGGACCGTCAGGTTGGAGAGGTTCTGCGGCGAGAGGAACCGCTCGTGCATCAGCTGGAAGACGATGCAGATGAGGATGAGGCCGACGATCACCGGCAGCGGGCCGAGCTCGCCGCCGCGGATCCGGCGCTTGATCGCGGCCAGCAGGCTCGCGGGGCTGGTGCGGGTGACGATCAGCCGCGGGTCCTGATCGAACGCGGGGTCCTTGCCGGTTCCGGCGTCACTGGAGGCGGGTGCTTGCTGTGCCATCACGCTTCCTCCGTCCGGGTCGCAGAAGCGCGGCGGGAGACCGGGTTGTCGGACGCGCCGGTGATGGCCGCCACGATCTCCTCGTAGCTGGTGTCCTCGACGCCGAAGTCGCCGGCGTTGCGTCCCAGGCGCAGCACCGCGGCCCGGTCGGCGACCGCGCGGACGTCGGCCATGTTGTGGCTGATGATGAGGACGCCGAGTCCCCGGTCGCGCAGGCGCTCGATCAGGTCGAGCACCTGGGCGGTCTGGGCCACGCCCAGCGCGGCGGTGGGCTCGTCCAGCAGCACGACCTTCGGCTCGCCCAGCAGCGAACGGGCGATCGCGATGATCTGCCGCTGCCCGCCGGAGAGGGAGGCGACGGGCACCCGGAGGCTGGGCATCTTGACCGAGAGGGAGTCGAGCAGCTTCAGTGCCCGCCGCTCCATCTCGACCTCGTCGAGGGCGCCGAAGGCGGTCTTCTCGACGCCCAGGAACAGGTTGGCGACGATGTCCAGGTTGTCGCACAACGCGAGGTCCTGGTAGATCGTCGCGATCCCCAGGCGCTGGGCGTCGGCGGGCCGGCCGATCTCGACCGGCTTGCCCTCCCAGAGGATGTCGCCGCTGTCGGCGGGGTTCACCCCGGCGATCACTTTGACGAGGGTGGATTTGCCCGCGCCGTTGTCACCCAGGAGGGCGACGACCTCCCCCGGGCGGACCGAAAGGTCCACCTGGTTGAGCGCCTGTACAGCGCCGAAGCTCTTGGATATCCCGGACAGTTCCAGGACTGGTCTACTCAATGTCGCGTCCTTTAGGCTGCGCCCACGACGGGAGTCGCGTGTCTCGTGTGGTCCCGTTCTCAAGACGGGCGCCGGTTAGCGGACCGGCGCCCGTCCTTCGCGCGGCGTACGCGCTACTGCTCGTCGATGCTCTTGCAGAAGTCGCTGTCGGCGAACCGCTGCGTGCAGATCTCGTCGACGGTGTAGAAGCCGTCGGAGATCACGGTGTCCTCGATCTCGTCGACGGTCACCGGCACCGGCTCGATCAGCACGGACTTGACCTCCTTGCCGTCGCCGTCCTTGACCTTGGTCAGGCCGTAGTCGTCGCCGCCCTGGTACTTCTCGCCGGTGGCCGCGGCCACCGCCATCTCGGCGGCGATGCGGGCCTCGGGCCGGATGGCCTTGTAGACGGTCATGTACTGCTCGCCGCTGACCAGGCGCTGGATACCTGCGATCTCGGCGTCCTGACCCGTGATGGGGGGCAGGTCGTCGACGCCGGCGCTCTTCAGCGCGGCCACGACGCCCGCGGCCATGCCGTCGTTGGCGACGTAGACCCCGTCGATCTCGTCAGCGCCGACGGAGGTGATGGCCTGCTCCATCTCGGTCTGCGCCTCGTCGGGGTTCCACTCCGGGGTGTCGTACTCGGCGGCGATCTCGACCTGGCCGTCCAGGACGTCGTGCGCGCCCTTCTTGAACAGGGCGGCGTTGGGGTCGGTCGGCGAGCCGTTGATCATCACGATCTTGGCGTCCTCGCCGGCGCCCTCCTCGTCGAGCGCCTGGAGCAGCGACTGGCCCTGCACCTCGCCCACGCGGCGGTTGTCGAAGGAGACGTAGTAGTCCACGCCGCCCTGGGCCAGGCGGTCGTAGGCGACGACCGGAACGCCCTGGCTCTTGGCGTTCTTGACGATGCCCGAGGCGGACTCGGCGTCGACCGCGTCGAGCACGAGCACGTCCACGCCCGAGGTCAGCATCGCCTCAGCCTGGGACTGCTGCTTGGAGGTCTCCTGGTCGGCGTTCTGGTAGAGAAGCTCGCACTTCTCGCAGATCTCCTTGAGCGACTCCTGGAAGTACGGCTTGTCGAACTCCTCGTACCGCGCCGTCTTGGTCTCCGGCAGGAGCAGTCCGACCTTGAAGCCCTCCTCCACGCTCGCTGTGCCGCCTTCGTCCGAGGCGCCGGTGGTGGTGGCGCCGCAGCCGGTCGCGAGCAGGGACAGTGCCGCTGCCGCCCCGACCGCGGCGCGGAACATGAATCCGCTTCGCTTATTCAACGGGTTGACCTCCTCTTGCGGTCCCCGAGCCGGATTGCGTGGGGGACATCCAGCGCAGTTGTGCGCCGGATCACTCGGTGGACCAATGCGGTGAAGTCAAACCCCTCCGCGTGTTGGCGTCAAGCCTTGAACACATAACCGAAGTGTCACAGACAGTTCATTCAACCGCTGAAGCCAGAAAAACCGCAGGTCAGAGCCATGATGCCCGAAAAGTGAAGGTCGGTGAACCGTGCTGCGATTTTACGGTCAGGTCTCCGCGGCCGCGGCGGCCGCCAGCAGCAGCGCGCCCCGCAGGGCCGCATCATCGCCCAGGTCACCGCGCACGATGCCCATCTGCGAGAGCGCGCTGCCCAGCGTTCCCAGCTCCAGCGAACGGCGCACCGGCTCCAGCAGCGCCTCGCCGGCCTCCATCAGCTCGCCGCCCAGCACCACCAGCTCCGGGTTGAACGTGTTGGCCAGCACGCCCAGCCCGCGCCCGAGCGCGGCGCCGGCCTCGGCCACCACCCTGCGGCACCCCGGGTCGCCCTCCTCGGCGGCGGCGACCAGTTGCGAGACGTTCGCGGGCGTCTGCTCGCCCTGCTGGGGGAGCATCCCCAGCAGGTAGGGCGAGCCCAGCACGGTCTCCAGGCACCCGCGGTTTCCGCAGCGGCACACCTGCCCGCGTTCGTCCAGGCCGATGTGCCCGATCTCGCCCGCCGTGCCGCCGGCGCCGCGGAAGAGCCGACCGTTCACGACGATACCGGCGCCCACGCCTTCGCTGATGTGCACGTAGATGAGGTGCTCGCAGCCCGCGGCGGCGCCGCCGCGCATTTCGGCCAGCGCGCACAGGTTGGCGTCGTTCTCCGCCTGGACCGGCACGCGCAGCCGCGCCGACAGCGCCTGGGCCGGGCGGAACCCGGCCCACCTCGGCATGCAGGTGATGGCGCCGATCTCGCCGGTACCGAGGTCGACGGGGCCGGGCACGGAGGCGGTGGCGGCGGCGATGGTCGCGTGGTCCACCCGCAGGCGCGTCAGCAGCGTCTCGACCAGCCACACCGCCCGCCGCACGGCGCGCTCGGGCTCGGCGCCGGTGTCGTAGGCGATGCTCTCGCGGGCCAGCACCGAACCCTGGCTGTCGCCCAGGGCGGCGGTGAGGCGGTCCAGGGTGAAGTCCAGCGCGACGACGGCGCCGGGCGGGCGGATCAGCGTGACCGCCCGGGCCCGGCGGCCGTTGGAGGAGGTCTCGCGCACCGAGACGGTGCCCGCCGCGCGCAGGTTGCGTACGATGTTGGAGACGCTGGCCGGCGAGAGTCCGGTGCCCCGGGCGAGTTCGGCCTGGGTCAGGGTCCCTCCGCTGCTCAGCGCGTCCACGACGCGCTGCTGGTTGGCCCGCCGCAGCGCCGCCTGGGAGCCGGGTGTCACCTCGACGTCGGTCACGGGCCCTCTCCTCAGGTGCTGAACGCAGGCGCTGCTGGTGAAAGGGAGCTTACAAGACTTGAATTCAGCGCGGGAGCCGGGCCCCGGCCGCTGCGCGCCCGCGCTGAGCACAGCCGGCGACGACTGGGTCCGCACCCTGGCCGCGATGCTGAGCGACGCGCAGGCGCGGGCCGGAGGCCGCCGGGTGATGGCCGTGGAAGGCCGGTCGGGAGCGGGCAAGACCGAGCTCGCCGGACGCGTCGCCGCCCACATCGGCTGCCCCCTGCTGCACATGGACGACGTCTATCCCGGCTGGCAGGGTTTGGAGGCGTCGGTGCCGCTCGTGCGCGAGTGGATCCTGGAGCCGCTTGCGCGCGGTGAGGACCCGCGCTGGCGGCGCTACGACTGGGAGCGCGGCGCGCCGGGGCCGTGGCAGCGGACGCCCGTCGAGGGGCTGCTGGTCATCGAGGGCTGCGGGTCGGGCGGCCGGGAGCTGCGCCCGTTCCTGTCGCTGCTGGCCTGGGTGCACGCACCGCACGACGTTCGCCAGGCGCGACTGGACCGGCGCGCCGACGCCGCCGCCTACGCCCCCTACCGTTCGATGTGGGCGCGCCAGGAGGAGGCGTTCTACGCCGGCCACCGGCCGCGCGAGCACGCCGACGTGGTCGTACACAACCCCTGACCCGGCACGCACGCGCTGATCCGGTGGTCAGGGTGGAGCGCCCCGAGCGCGGCGAGGGACGCCGGAGCCTCCCACACATGTAGGCACTGCCGTCCAGGTTCGGCCTGTTCGGCAGCCCACGGCAACCCGTGAGCGGGGTTCCGGTCTTGACGCGAACCCTTTGCCTGCCGTCTAGTACCCGCCGCCGTCCTCGCCGTCCTCGTTCTCGCCGTCCTCGCCGCCGTCCTCGCCCTCGCCCTCGCCGCCTTCGCCCTCCTCCTGCTGCTGGGAGTCCTCGCCGTCGCCGCCCGAGTCGTCGTTGCAGGCGGCGAGCGAGAAGACGGCGGCCAGGCCGATGGCTCCCGCGGCGACCAAGCGCCGCAGCGTGCCCACGTTCCGCGTGTGCATCCGGCTCCTCCTCGAAGTGGGACGCCCCGCGCCGATGCCGTCGGCCGCGTATTCCGGCCGATCGGCGCATGTCGGCGACGCGGCGAGTCTAACCCTCCGTACCGGCGGCGGCCAGGAACCGCGGCGGCGGGCCCGCTGCCTGCGCCGCGGGCCCGTGCGGGCTACCGGTCGTCCTGCATGTCCCCGCCTTCGTCCTGCATGCCCTCGTCGCCGCCCATGGACTCCCCCTCGTCCATGCCGTCGCCGGAGCCCTCGTCGGCGGAGTCCTCGCCGCCCATGCCGTCGCCGGAGCCCTCGTCCATGGACTCCTCACCACCCATGTCCTCCTCTCCGCCGTCCTCCATGCTCTCGCCGCCTCCCTCGTCCTGCATGCCCTCTTCCGCGCCCTCGTCCTGCATGCTCTCCTCGCCGCCGCCGTCCTGTTCGGCGCTGACCTCGTCGCCGCCGCCCGAGCCGCCGTTGCAGGCGGCCAACGAGAGAATCGCGGCCAGGCCGATGGCTCCGGCGGCGACCAGGCGGCGCAGGGTGCTGAGGGGTCCGGTGGACATGGGTGTCTCCTCGTACTCGTTCGATCACATGGTGGCGCCGCCGCAGGACACGGCGGGGCCGGGCCGCGGGGCCGGGCGGCCCCGCGGAGTTCGTGGGGAGGCCGTCCTAGGAGACGGTCACGTCGACGGTGTGGTAGCCGGTGGCGCCGTCGGGGGCGGGCCGCGCCTCGTCGGCGGTCTGGGTATGGCCCGACCGGTCGGAGGCGCGCACGCTGATCCGGTGCTCGCCGGGCTCGGCGTCCCAGTCCAGGACCCACTGGCGCCAGGTGTCGGCGGTGTCCTCTGCGGCCAGGCGCGCCGGCTGCCACGGGCCGTCGTCCACGCGGACCTCGACCCGGTCCACACCGACGTTCTGCGCCCAGGCCACGCCGGCGACGGGCACTGTTCCGGCGGCCACCTCAGCGCCCGCGCGCGGGGTGCCGATGCGCGACTGGGTCTTGATCGGCGCCCGCTGCGCCCAGCCGCGCGGCACCCAGTAGGCGTCGAAGGCGTCGAAGGTGGTCAGCTCCATCTCCTCGATCCACTTGCACGCCGAGACGTAGCCGTAGAGGCCGGGCACCACGACCCGGGCGGGGAACCCGTGGTCGGCGGGCAGCGGCCGGCCGTTCATGCCGATGGCCAGCATGGCGTCGCGGCCGTCCATCACCGCCTCGACGGGGGTGCCGATCGTCATGCCGTCCGTGGAGCGTGAGACGAGCTGGTCGGCCCGGCCGCCCTCGCCGGGCGGGCGGACGCCCGCCTCGCGCAGCAGTGCGGCCAACGGCACGCCGATCCAGCGCGCGTTGCCGACGTAGGAGCCGCCCACCGGGTTGGAGACGCAGGCCAGGGTGACGTCGCGCTCGACCAGGTCGGTGCGCTCCAGCAGGTCGGCGTAGGTGTACTCGCGCTCGCTCGCGCCGCGGCCGTGGATGCGCAGCCGCCAGCTCGTGGCGTCGATGCGCGGGATCGACAGGGCGGTGTCGACGCGGTAGAAGTCGCCGTTGGGCGTGAAGAAGGAGCTGAGCCCGTCGACGTCGAGTTCGGCTCCATCGGGCAGCGGCGGAGCCGGGGAGTCGGGGCGGGGCAGCCGGACCGCCTCGCGGCTCGCTTCGACACCGGCCTGCGCGGTGGCGTACCACCGGCCGCCGGTCCCGGCGCCCGCCGAGAGCAGGGCCGCCGAGCCGGCCAGCAGGACGAACCTGCGGCGGTCGAACCCGCCCGGAGCCGCGGTCGGCGCGGCTGTCGGGCCGCTGTCGGCAGGCGCGGGGGCTGCCTGGGCACCCGCGGAGGGCGGAGTGTCGGCGCCGGTCGGAGTGCCGGCTTCGGACAGGGAGTACGCGCCGGCGGCGGTGTCGGCAGAGGCGTCTGCGGCCGCGGGCTCCGCGTCCTCGTCGGCGTCCCGCGCTCCGGCCGTATCGGCGGCGAGCCCCTCGGCGGCGACCGCGTCCTGCCCGCCCGGCTGCGCTGCACCGGGCGCGGACGGGCTCTGTGGCGGAGCGGCACGCACCAGCACACGCAGCAGGATCAGCGCCACCACTCCCCCGGCCACCGAGGGCAGCGCGTAGACTGCGTCCGCCTCCGGCCGGGTCAGGGCGGCGGCCCCGGCGATCACGGCCAGCGCGGCGATCCCGGCGTCGCCGACCCACGCGCGCCGCAGCGCTCCGACGCCGATCGCGGCCGCGAAGAGCGCGAGCAGCACCGCGGTGCCGGCGACGAGCAGCGGCCGGTCGGCCTCGCCCACCGCAGCGATCGCGAACTCCCGCAGCGCCTGCGGGGTGAGGTCGATGACGGCCTGGCCGACCGCGATCAGCGGGGTCGCCTGGGGGCGGACCAGGGCACCGGCGATCTCGGCCGTACCCAGGGCCGCGCCTGCGGCGATCAGGCCGCACAGCGCGCCGACGAGCGGGCGGGGGCGCTCCGGCGGCGGCTGGGCGCCTGCCGGTTCTGCCGCCGAGGTGTTTTGATGATCGGACACGCCCCTGCTTCGGAGCTGCTACCGGTGGGGAGACGACCCGTTCGATAACGAAGAGGTAACAGCGTTCGCGCGGGTCGGGCACCGGGGTCGCCTCCGCCGCCGCGACTCCGAATGCAGGAGGGAACACGACGAGACGTGCCGGAACCGAGGACGGTGACACGGGTGGAGCAGGCGATACCGGCGCAGCCGCCGCGCCGCGCGCAGGGGCCCGAAGGCGAGGTGAGCGGCCGGGACGGTCCCGACGGCGAGCACCGGCTGGTCGGGTTGCTGCAGCGCACCGCGTTGGGCGAGCTCGACGCCTTCGAGGCGGTCTACCGCGAGCTGGCCGGCCCCGTCTTCGGTCTCGTCCGCCGCGTCATGCTGGACCGCGCCCAGGCGGAGGAGGTCACGCAGGAGGTGTTCACCGAACTGTGGCGACTGTCCGCGCGCTTCGACCCCGAGCGGGGCGGAGTGCGCGCGTGGGTGCTGACGCTGGCCCACCGCCGCGCCGTGGACCGGGTGCGCTCCGAGCAGTCGGCCACGGCCCGCATGGAGGTCGCCGGGCGCATGGTCCCGGAGTCCTCCCCTCCCGACGACGTGGCCGAGCAGGTGGAGCACCGCCTGGAACGGGAGAAGGTGCGCCGGTGCCTGCGCCGGCTGACCGACATGCAGCGCGAGACGGTGCGGTTGACCTACTACACCGGCTACACCCAGCGCGAGGCGGCTGAACTGCTGGGGGTGCCGCTGACCACGGTGAAGGGCCGACTGCGCGACGGGCTCATCCGGCTGCGCGACTGCCTGGGGGTGATGGTGTGAGCCTGCCGGAGCGCGACGTGCACGGGCTGACCGCGGCGTACGCGGTCGACGCCCTGAGCGGTGAGGAGCGCGAACGCGCGCGGACCCATATCGAGGAGTGCGCCGACTGCCGCCGCGACCTCGCCGAGTTCCACGCCACAACGGTGCGCCTGGCCTACGCCCAGGCCGAGCGGCCTCCTCAGGCCGTGTGGGAGCGGCTGCGCGCGGCGGTGCCCAACGTGCGCCGGCTTCCGCCGGAGACGGAGGACTGCCGGCCGTCCGCGCCTCCCGGAGCGGGAGGAGGCGCCGGCGCGTCCGACGGCACCGGCACCCGCGAGAGCCGGGAGGCCGCGGGTGGCATGGAGGACGTTGAGCGCTCTGCGGAGCCAGTGGGCCGTGGGCGTCGTGCGCGTGCTGAGGGCACGACGGCGGCGGAGGGCACGACGGCGGGAGCCGGTGAGGACGTCCGAGGGGGACACGCGGACCAGGAGGGCCGAGAGGGCCGAGAGGGTCGAGTTGGACAGGGTGACCGAAGTGGCCGGGGTGGCCGAGAGGGTCGGGGCGACCAAGGAGGCCGCGAGGGCGCGGGCGACGCTCGGGTGGTCGACATGGCCAGCCGCCGGCGCCTGCGGGAGCGGTTGCCGTGGCTGATGTCGGCCGCCTGCGCGGTGATCGCCCTGGTACTGGGAGGCGCGGTGCTGGTGATGGGCCAGCGCATGCAGGAGATGAACGAGCACACCGCCAAGGTCGAGGCGCTGCTGGCCGCATCCGACACCCACATGGAGGAGCAGCCGGTCACCCATAGCGGGGCGGAGGCGACGGTGTTCACCTCCGAGAGCAGCGACATGGTGATGATCATGGTCAAGGGCCTGCCGCCCACTCCCGAGGGCATGGGCTATCAGATGTGGTACGTCGACGACTCCGGGATGCGCTCGGCCGGGATGCTGGAGCGCTCGGGCGACGGCATGTACTCGGGCATGGCCGGCGACCTGGGCCCGGCCGAGCAACTGGGCATCAGCCTCGAACCGGCCGGCGGCATGCCCGAGCCCAGCGGCGAGCCGATGAAGGTGGAGCTTTAGCGGCTTCTCCACGGCGGTGACCAGCGGCGCCGAGCCGGACTCAGCCAGGCCCGGCGCCGCTCGTCGTCGCCTGCCGAAGGCCAGCCGAGCCCGGTGCCCAGCGACCACGGGTACCGGCGCCCGGCGGCGGGCCGCACGACGAGGAGCAGCAACAGCACCGATGACCGCGCCCCACGACCACCGCTGCCGGCGCCCGGCGGCCCGCACAACCAAGAGCAGCAACAGCACCGATGACCGCGCCCCGCGACCACCGGTACCGATGTCACGCGGTTGCACACCCGACGAGGCAGCAACGCCACCCGTTGGCCAGGCCCCGGCGACCACCAGTTCCGATCTCCGGCGGCGGGCCGCACGACGGAGAGCAGTAAGTGCGGGCGAGGGACAGCGCTGCGGCCACGCCCCCGTCGGTTGGACCGATCCCGGTTTCCGCACACCGCACAGATTCAGGCAATTCGGTCATACCGACCTACAGAACCTCCCCGCAGCACGCACGAGCCGAATCCAACCAGCATGGCGACGCCCTCACACCGCCAACATTCCGCAATACGAAAAACCGCGTGACCATTTGCCCGATTTGCCCAATACTGCAGTCGCCACAGACACCCCTACGGCGACGAGACCGCGCAAACCAGCGCTCAGAGGCCCCTGAGAGGTGCATCAGAGGCATCTCGTCGCCACCGAGGTCGACCCAGGGCCTTCTAGGTGGGGCGCATTCCGGACACTCGAACTCATATCACCCCGCTCGAAGGGCGGCTGCGGCACACCAGTGCGCCGCCATAAGGCTTAGGGCGGATTCGTCGCCATTTCGGTCACGTGCCCATCCCAAATATCCAATCCGCCCCACCGAATCTGCCCTCAGCGGCCGATGACGGCAGTCTGGCGCTGGCGCGCTCTTGCCTATGTGGTGACCGCAGACCCCACCACCCACAGCCCTCGCCGCCCCCGCGACGCCCGCCCAACCCGCGACCACCCCAACCGGTCCACGCAGGCGCCACCACCCACCGCCTTCGCCTCCCCCGACGCCCGCCCAACCGACAAGCACCCGAACCGGTCCACGCAGGCGCCACCACCCACCGCCTTCGCCTCCCCCGTCTCCCGCGCAACCGGCGCACACCCTCAACCGATCACCACAGGCCCCACCACCCGGCGCCCTCGCCGCCCCCGACGCCCGCCCAACCCGCGAACACCCGAACCGACGACCGCAGACCCCACCACCCACGACCCTCGCCGCCCCCGCAACCGGCGAACACCCACCACCCACACCGTCAGACCGAGCCACCGCCGGTGCGGTCGGCTCGGCTGTTACAGGTGGCAGGCGCTGCGCACCGACTGGAGCTCGGCGCGGATGCGTTCGAGGCCCTGGCCGAGTCGTTCGGTGTGGTCGCGTAGCTGGTGGAAGCGCGCCTGGGCCGCCTGAACCGCCGTGGGGAAGCCCTCCCGGGGACCGCTGAACAGCCCGACGGTCCAGGCGACGATCCGCGACAGGAGCCAGGTTCCCAGCACGACGACGCCCAGGCCGACCGCGTCGTAGGAGTCGGGAGCCTCCAGTGACACGGCGACCTCCAGGACGATGACCGCCGCGGCCAGCACGAGTACCACCAGCGGACTGCGGCCGATCCACGCCTTGGCGCGATGCAGCCGGGTTTCGCGGGTCCAGCGTGCCGCGGCCGCCTCACGCTCCCGGTCGGCCTCGGCGAGCGCCGACCTCCACTCGGCAGTACGCACACCGCTTTCGCGGGCCGCACCCGTCAGCGAAGCGACGGTCGCGGCGATACCCGCTCGGGCGGCCGGGTCCTGCTCGCGCGCGACCGCGCCCCACAGCGCGGCGTACCACTCCTCCACCTCCGCGTGGCCGCCCGCGTCCGGGCGCATCGGGCGGTCGGGGTCCAGCAGGAGGGAGAGGATGAGCGCGGAGTCGACGGCGGCGTGCTGCGCCAGGCGCGGCACCGCGTCCTCCAGCCGGCGGCGGAAGCCGCTCGCGGCCCGCTCGGCAGCCGCGAGGCCATCGGCCAGTCGGCGCAGGTCAGCCGATCCCGGGGCATCGTGCAGGGCCAGCAGGCGCAGCACCTCCGGGCGGGCCAGGAGCAGCAGTTCGTTGTCCGCCGGCGCGCCGGTGAACGCCGGCCTGATCCGGGCGAAGCGCTCGCGCAGGTCGGCGAAGCCGGCGGGTCGGCCGCGGAACACCGGCGGCAGATCCGGGCGCTGCTGGGCGACGAACCAGGCGACGGCGCGGTTGGCGTCTTCGGGGCGGCGGCGGAAGATCGAGCGGTCGGTGGACGTGTCGCCGACGTCGTCGACCATCCACGCCTGCAGCGCGGCGCGCTCCTGCTCATCGCTGAAGACGCCGACCGCGGCCGTCCAGTCGGTCTGCATGGCGGCGGCGAGCGCCCCGGGGTCGGTGCAGCGGTGCCCGGCGAACCAGTACGGCGGCACCCCCTCGAACCCGCCGCGGTCGAGGTCGACGGTGGCGCCCGTACGGCCGGGCGGACGGGCCGGAGGCGCGGGGTTCTGATCGCCGAACACGTCGGAGTCGGAAGCGGCGGAACCGGAAGCCGGAGCAGGCGGCACCGGAGCAGCCGGGACCGGGGAAGGCGGACCGTGCGAGGCGCCCGCCGGGCTCGACGGTCCGGGCTGCGAAGGCGAACCGGGTGCTTGCGGGGCCCCGCCGGCGGGTGCCGCGCGCGTGCCGCCCGGGGCGAGGCCGGTGTAGAGCAGTGTGCCGGATCTCTCCTCCGGCCTTTCGCGCCCCACCGGCCTTGCCGGCTCTCCGGACCCGTCCGGCTCTTCCAGGCCTTCCGGTCCGCCCCCGCCTCGGCCGGCGCCCTGGGCCGGTGCCGCGTGCGCGGCCTCGGCGCGCGCGGTCTCCACCCGGGTCGCGCCGTCCCGGGCGCCCTCGACCCGCGTGCGCTCCTCGCTCCCCACGCGCGTGGCCGCCTCCGCCTGCGCAGCGGCCACTCCCCCGGCCCGCGCGGCCGCGTCCGCCTCCACCCGTGTGGCCTCCTCGGGCGGCGCAGGCGCGCGCTCGGCGCCGGTCCGCTGCGCCCGCTCCCCCGCCGCCCCCGGCACGGACGTGCCCAGCAGCATGTCCAGCAGTCCGCGCGCCTCGGGGCGGCGGGCGGGGTCCTTGTCCAGGCACGCGAGCACGACGGGCAACAGCGGTTCGCCGAGGTCGCCGGTGTCGGGCTCGCCGGTGAGCACGCGTGTGGTCCGGGCCGCCTGGGTGGGCGCGGCGAACGCCTCGCGCCCGGTCGCCGCGTAGACCATCGCCGCACCCCAGGCGAACACGTCCACGGCGGGGGTGAGCCTGGCCCCTTCGAGCTGCTCGGGGGCCATGTAGCCGATCGTGCCGACGATGCCGCTGGCGGTCATCGACGTGGCCTCGATCGCGCGGGCGATGCCGAAGTCGATGACCCGCGGACCGTCGCCGGCCAGCAGGATGTTGTCGGGCTTGAGATCGCGGTGCACGACGCCCGCGCCATGGATGGCGGCCAGGGCGGTGGCGGTGGCCACGGCCAGCCGGTGCAGGTCGGCGCCGCGCCGCGGGCCGTTCGCGCGCACGTCGGCTTCCAGGGTCGGCCCGTCGATGTACTCCGTGGCGATCCAGGGCTGCTCGGCGCCGGGGTCGGCGCCGAGGATCGCGGCCACGCAGAAGCCGCTCACCCTGCGCGCCTGCTCCACCTCGGCGGCGAAGCGGCGGCGCATGTCGCCGTCGCCCGCCCACGTCGCGTGCAGCAGCTTGACCGCCGCCCGCGCGCCGTCGGGCGCCTCTGCGAGGAAGACCTCGCCGAACCCGCCGCGCCCCAGCGGTTCGATGAGCCGGTACCGACCGGCGAAGCGATCGCTGTCCCCGGTGCCGCCCTCGCTCATGCCGTCCTTCCCGCCGACTTCTCCGCTGCTTGGACGACATTATCGGTGTCTCCGGATCGCGCAAGGCGGATGCGCCGGATCACACCGCAGGACCGCCGGACGGACGCCGCCGCACCCCCGACCCGCGGGCCTGCGGCCCTCGGCCCCACCCCCGCCGGCCCGCTGCGGCTCCCGCGCACACGTGGGGCCGCCGCCCGTCTGCGACGGTCGGCGGCCCCGCGGGCGTCCCGGTGCGCCCCGCCGGCTGCCGCCGGGCGGAGCGCCCCTACCGCCCGCCCTGCCATCCCCGGCCGGGTGTTCGCCGGCCGAGTCCTCCTCGACCGGCTCCTACGCGCTTTACGCGCCCGGCTGCTCGTTCACGGCCCTACTCGCTGATGAGCTGCCGCAGCACGTACTGCAGGATGCCGCCGTTGCGGTAGTAGTCCGCCTCGCCGGGCGTGTCGATGCGCACGTCGGCGTCGAACTCGATCCCGGTGTCGGTGGCGACCTTGACCGTCGACGGCACCCGGCCCTCGTTCAGCTCGGTGATGCCGGTGATGGTGAAGGCCTCCTCGCCGGTGAGCCCGAGCGAGTCGGCCGACTGCCCCTGCGGGAACTGCAGGGGCAGCACCCCCATCCCGATCAGGTTGGAGCGGTGGATGCGCTCGTAGGAGCGGGCGATGACCGCGCGCACGCCCAGCAGGCTCGTGCCCTTGGCCGCCCAGTCGCGCGAGGAGCCCGAACCGTACTCCTTGCCGCCCAGCACCACCAGCGGGGTGCCCTGGGCGGCGTAGTTCTGCGCCGCGTCGTAGATGAAGGCGACGGGCGCGTCGGCGGGGTCCTCGGCCTGGGTGAAGTCGCGGGTGTAGCCGCCCTCGGTGCCCGGCGCGATCAGGTTGCGCAGGCGGATGTTGGCGAAGGTCCCGCGGATCATCACCTCGTGGTTGCCGCGCCGCGAACCGTAGGAGTTGAAGTCCTTGCGCTGGACGCCGTGGTCCTTGAGGTACCGGCCCGCCGGGCTGTCGGGCTTGATGGCGCCGGCCGGCGAGATGTGGTCGGTGGTGACCGAGTCGCCGAGCTTGGCCAGCACCCGGGCGCCGGCGATGTCGGTGACCGCCTCCGGGGCGGCGCCCATCCCGTCGAAGTACGGCGGCTTGCGCACGTAGGTGGAGTCGGTGTCCCACTCGAAGGTGTCGCCGGTGGGTGTGGGCAGCGACCGCCACCGCTCGTCGCCGGCGAACACGTCGGAGTAGGCGCTCTCGTACATGTCCGAGGCGATCGCCGAGCGCATGACCTCTTCGATCTCCTCGGGCGCGGGCCAGACGTCGGCCAGGTAGACCGGCTCGCCGTCGGATCCGGTGCCCAGCGGCTCGGTGGTGATGTCGATGTCCATCGAGCCGGCCAGGGCGTAGGCCACCACCAGCGGCGGGGAGGCCAGGTAGTTCATCTTGACGTCGGGGTTGATCCGGCCCTCGAAGTTGCGGTTGCCGGAGAGCACCGAGGTGACCGCGAGGTCGTTGTCCTGGACCGCCTTGGAGATCTCCTCGGGCAGCGGGCCGGAGTTGCCGATGCAGGTGGTGCAGCCGTAGCCGACCAGGTTGAACCCGAGCTTGTCCAGGTACGGAGTCAGCCCCGAGCGCTCGTAGTAGTCGGTGACGACCTTGGAGCCGGGGGCAAGCGAGGTCTTGACCCACGGCTTGCGGGTCAGGCCCTTCTCCACCGCGTTCTTGGCCAGCAGGGCGGCGCCGAGCATGACCGAGGGGTTGGAGGTGTTGGTGCAGGAGGTGATCGCGGCGATCACCACGCTGCCGTGGTCCAGCTCGGTCCGGGTGCCGTCGGCCAGGGTGACCGACACCGGGTTGCTGGGGCGCTGGCCGTTGACGGGCCGGGCCGGGGCGTCGGAGGCCGGGAAGGACTCGTCGGAGGCCTCGTCGACCGGGCTGATGACGTAGTTCTGCACGTCGTGGCGCCAGGTGGGCTTGGCCGCCGACAGCGCGATGCGGTCCTGGGGCCGCTTCGGGCCGGCGATGGAGGGTACGACGTCGCCCAGGTCCAGCTCCAGGTACTCGGAGTAGGCCGGCTCGCGGGAGGGGTCGTGCCAGAGGCCCTGCTCCTTGGCGTAGGCCTCGACCAGGCGGGTCTGCGCCTCCGGCCGGCCGGTCAGCGTCATGTACCGGATGGTCTCCTCGTCGATGGGGAACATCGCCGCGGTGGAGCCGAACTCCGGGCTCATGTTGCCGATGGTGGCGCGGTTGGCCAGCGGGACCGAGGCCACGCCGTCGCCGTAGAACTCCACGAACTTGCCGACCACGCCGTGCTCGCGCAGCATCTCGGTGACGGTGAGCACGAGGTCGGTGGCCGTGGTTCCGGGCCGCAGGGTGCCGGTCAGCTTGAAGCCGACGACCCGCGGGATGAGCATGGAGATCGGCTGGCCGAGCATGGCGGCCTCGGCCTCGATGCCGCCCACGCCCCAGCCGAGGATGCCCAGGCCGTTCTGCATGGTCGTGTGGGAGTCGGTGCCCACACAGGTGTCGGGGTAGACCTGGCCGTTGCGGACCATGGCCACGCGGGCCAGGTGCTCGATGTTGGCCTGGTGCACGATGCCGGTGCCGGGCGGGACCACCTTGAACTCGTCGAAGGCGGTCTGGCCCCAGCGCAGGAACTGGTAGCGCTCGCGGTTGCGCTCGTACTCGATCTCGACGTTGCGCTCGAAGGCGTCGGGGCGGCCGAAGATGTCGACCACCACGGAGTGGTCGATGACCAGCTCCGCCGGAGCCAGCGGGTTGATCTTGCCGGGGTCGCCGCCGAGGTCGCCGACGGCCTCGCGCATGGTCGCCAGGTCCACCACGCAGGGCACACCGGTGAAGTCCTGCATGATCACCCGCGCGGGGGTGAACTGGATCTCCTGGGTGGGCTGGGCCTGCGGGTCCCACTGGCCCACGGCCCGGATGTGCTCGGCGGTGACGTTCGCGCCGTCCTCGGTGCGCAGCAGGTTCTCCAGCAGCACCTTCAGGCTGTAGGGGAGCCGCTCGGCGCCGTCGACGGCGTCCAAACGGAAGATCTCATACGACTCTTCGCCAACGCGGAGCGTGTCACGGCTGCCGAAGCTGTTCGCGGACACGGTGTTTGCCTCCTGATCTCGCCACTTTCTCCCGGCATCCTGCCGTAACGCAGGGGCCGGGACATCACTGAGGCTGCCCTAATCGAGATGGCCCTGAGTGCGCCTGCGGCACCACCCCACGGCACGCCGGTTTTTCCCGTTCTACCAGCGATGTCGGCCCGGCCCTCCGCGCCGCGCGCGTACGGGCGCCGGCACGCGGCACTGCTGCGCGCGCAGGGCGGCCGGTCCGTCCCTGATTCCCACCGCCTCATTTTTATCTCGATATCAAGGTATCCGAGCGGTATCTCGACATCAAGTTAACGTGGCGCGAAAGGCCGGGGCCGGACCGGGAACCCCGCCCCGGGTGCGGCGCGTCTTAGAGCCGGTACACACCGGGCCGGTGCGCGGACCCGACACCGGCCGCCGCGAGCGGAGTCCGCACCGTGCGCGCTCACGAGCCCACCCCCACCCGAGGAGCCCCCGCGATGCGCTCACTGCGCGACCTGGCCATCTTCGTCCTCTGCGGCAGTGCGCTGATCGTCTGGGGGATCATCACGCTGCTCTCGCCCGGCGCCGTCGAGGTCGCCTCCGCCGGATCGCCCTACTGGACCATCCCGCTGGGCGCGGCGATGCTCGCGGCCGGGCTTGCGCTGGACTCCCGCGCCCGGCGCCGCCGCTCCGCCGCGGCGCGAACGCCTGGGCCGGTGCCGCCGGCGCGGACGGAGCGGCCCGAAGCCGACGCTGCGGCGCCCGCCGAGGAGGGGCCCCGGGGTCCCGAGGGCACCGCTCCTCCTGCGGGCTGAGGACGGATCGCCCCCGGCCGGACTACTGCAGCTGCCGGGAGACCTGCGAGGCGAGCAGTTCCAGGTGGTCGAGGTCGGACAGGTCGAGCACCTGCAGGTACATCCGCTCGGCGCCGATCTCGGTGAACCGGCCGAGCTTCTCGACGATCTCAGCCGGGCTGCCCGCCAGCCCGTTGCGGCGCAGCTCCTCGGGCGCGCGCCCGATCGCCGCCGCCCGGTGCTCCACCTCGGCCTCGTCGCGGCCGCAGCAGACCACCTGGACCGCGGAGTAGGTCATCGCATCGGCGCGGCCGGCCGCCTTCACCGCCGAGCGCACCCGGTCGAAGGCCGCCGCGGTGTCCTCGATCGAGGCGAAGGCCACGTTGTACTCGTCGGCGTGCGCTGCCGCCAGCCGCGGGGTGCGGATGCGCCCGGTACCGCCGATGAGCACCGGCGGGCGCGGAGCCTGCTGGGGCTTGGGCAGCGCGGGTCCTTCGCCGAAGCGGTAGTGCCGCCCCTCGTAGCGGAACGTCTCGCCCACCGGCGTGGCCCACAGCCCGGTGATGACGTCCAACTGCTCCTCGTAGCGGTCGAACCGCTCCCGCGCCGAGGCGGGGAAGGGGATGCCGTAGGCCGCGTGCTCCGGCTCGAACCACCCGGCGCCGAAGCCGAACTCCACACGGCCGTTGCTCATCCGGTCGACCTGGGCCACCGAGATGGCGAGGGGGCCGGGGTGGCGGAAGGTGGCCGCGCTCATCAGCGTTCCCAGGCGCACGCGGGAGGTCTCGCGCGCCAGTCCGGCGAGGGTGACCCAGGAGTCGGTCGGCCCGGGCAGGCCGTTCCCGCCGCCCATCCGCAGATAGTGGTCGGACCTGAAGAAGGCCTCGAACCCCAGGTCCTCGGTTGCCTTTGCGACCGCCAGCTGCGTCTCGTACGTCGCACCCTGCTGCGGTTCGGTGAAGATCCTCAAGCGCATGGGGACCATTCTCGTGCCGGCGGCCGCAAAGGCCGAACCGCAACGCACGAAGTACCGGCGCCGCTTCGGCGCCGTGCGGACGCGCCGCGCGCACGCGCTCGACGCATAATCGACGCATAATCGACGCACGCCCGCGCCGGGCCGGCTCACCGGAGCGCTTCGACCTGCGGCGCTCAGTCGCGGCGCAGCACCGCCAGGCACTCCACGTGGTGGGTCATGGGGAAGGAGTCGAACGCGCGCAGCCCGGTCAGCTCGTAGCCCTCCTCAACGAACGCCGCCAGGTCGCGGGCCAGCGTCGCCGGGTCGCAGGAGACATAGGCCACCCTGCGGTTGCGCAGCTCGGAGAGCTGCCGCGCGACCACCGGGCCCGCGCCGGCGCGCGGCGGGTCCAGGACCGCGAAGTCGACCCGCATGTCCACCCACTCCCGCAGCTGCGCGGCGGTGTCGGCGTGCTCGACGCGCGCCCACGGCATGTCGCGCAGGTTGTGGCGGGCGTCGCGGACCGCCTCGGCGTCGCTCTCGACACCCAGGACGCGCCCCTCGGAGCCCACCGACTCGGCCAGCGCGGCGGTGAACAGTCCGGCGCCGCAGTAGAGGTCGAGCCCGGTCTCGCCCGGCTCGGGGGCCAGCGCCTCGACGACCGCCTCCGACAGCACCTCCGCCGCCGACGTGTGCACCTGCCAGAACCCGGCGGCGCTGACACGGAACTCGCGCCCGCCCGCGTTCTCGCGGATGTGGCGGCGCCCCCGCACCTGCTGCACCCGGCCGTTGCGGAAGCGCCGCAGCAGCGCCGCCGAGGCCTTGGGCTCGGGCAGCGGGGGCAGCTTGGCGCCTTCGGGGGTGACCACCAGCGCGGTGTCGCGCGTGCCGGCAGAGGCCACCGCCTCGACCTCGCGCACCTTGGGCCACTCCAGCTCGGCGACACCGAGCGCGTCGACGCGGGGGTGGGCGATGCGGCAGTGGTCGACGGGCTCGATCTCGTGGGAGCGGTGCCGCCGCAGCCCCGCACGGCCCGCGGAGTCGACGGCGAAGCGTACGCGGGTCCGCCAGCCCAGGCCGTCGGGCGCGCCGGGCAGCTCCTCCACCTCGACGTCGCGGTCGATCTTGGCGATGCGGCTCAGCTGCTCGGAGACGACCAGCCCCTTGAGCCTGCGCTGGGCCTCCAGCGACGCGTGCTGCCAGTCGCAGCCCCCGCACCTGCCGGGACCGGCGAACGGGCACGGCGCCTCGACGCGGTCGGGCGAGGCCTCCAGCACCTCCACGGCGTCGGCGCGCAGGAACCGCGAGGCCTCCTCGGTGATCCGGGCGCGCACCAGCTCGCCGGGCAGGGTGTGGCGTACGAAGACGACGCGCTCGTCGTGGCGCGCCACGCACCACCCGCCGTGGGCGACGCCCTCGACGCGCAGCTCCAGTTCGGTGCCGACGAGGCCGGACGCGGAGGCGCGCACGGCGGCGTTCGGATTTCGGGCAGGGCTCAACGCAGACGACCTCCGGGAGAGACGGGTGGGTGACGGGTGAGTTCGGGCTTCGCGCGGGTGACCCCCCACGCAGCGCCACCGCCCATCTTCGGGCCACTCTAGCCGAGCGCGCGGACCGGACGGGGCCCTGCGAGCTGCGCGGCGCGCGCGACCGCGGCGCCCGCGGGCCGCGCGATGGGTATACCGTCGCCCAGGGGCCGGGCGGCGGCCGTGCCCGACCCGTGAGCTAGGGCAGGAGCGAGTTGGCAGTGCACATCGTGATCTTGGGATGCGGGCGGGTGGGGTCGACGCTCGCGCACACGCTGGAGGACCGCGGCCACACGGTCGCAGTGATCGACCAGGCCCCCGACGCGTTCCGCAGACTGCGGCCGGCCACCGCCAAGGCCGCCGTGCGCGGCGCCGGCCAGGACCGCGACGTGCTCGTGGCGGCGGGCATCGAGACGGCCTCCGCCTTCGCCGCGGTCAGCAGCGGCGACAACTCCAACATCATCACCGCACGGGTCGCACGCGAGACCTTCGGCGTCGAGAACGTCGTGGCGCGCATCTACGACCCGCGCCGCGCCGCCGTCTACCAGCGGCTCGGCATCCCCACAGTGGGCACCGTGCACTGGACCGCCGACACCATCCTGCGCCGCCTGGTGCCCGGCTCCCCCGGCCTGGACGTCGGCCCGCTGTGGCGCGACCCGTCGGGCAGCCTGGTGATGACCGAGGCCCCGCTGGCCGCGCCGTGGGTGGGCCGCCGGGTCGAGCAGCTGGAGGGCGCGTTCCCGCTGCGGGTGGCCTACCTGGTGCGGGCCGGGCACATCCTGCTGCCCCGGGGCGACGAGACGCTGCAGGCGGGCGACGTGCTGCACGTGCTGACCCGCTCCGCCGACATCGACCGGATCCAGGCGCGCCTCGGCGAGGGCGCCGACGACAGGCAGGGAGACTAGGATGCGTGTCGCCATCGCCGGAGCGGGCAGCGTCGGGCGCTCCATCGCCGCCGAGCTGAGCGACAGCGGACACGAGGTGCTGCTGATCGACCGCGACTCCCGCTCCATCGGCGTGGACGAGCTGCCGCGGGCGGAATGGCTGCTGGCCGACGCCTGCGAGCTGGCCTCGCTGGAGGACGCACGGCTGGACGGCTTCGACGCCGTGGTCGCCGCCAGCGGCGACGACAAGGTCAACCTGGTGGTGTCGCTGCTGGCCAAGACCGAGTTCGGCGTCGGCCGGGTCATCGCGCGCATCAACGACCCGCGCAACGAGTGGCTGTTCACCGAGGCGTGGGGGGTCGACGTCGCCGTGTCGCCGCCGCGGATGATGGCGGCGCTGGTCGAGGAGGGCGAGGACGGGGAGGATCCCGGGGAGGCGCTGAGCGCGCTCTCGCTGCCCGAGACCGACCTGCTGGAGTTCACGCTGCCCGCCGACTCCCCGCACGCGGGGCGGCCGCTGGGCGGACTGGCGCCGGCCCTGCCGGAGGGCATCGTGCTGGTGGCGCTGGTGCGCGAGGGCCGGGTGCACACGCCCGACCCGCAGACGCCGCTGCGCGGCGGCGACGAGCTCGTCTTCCTCAGCAGCGCCGAGTCGGTCGAGGAGCTGGGCGCCCTGCTGGAGTCCGAGCTCTGACCAATGCTCCCGGCCGGCGCCCTGCGCAGCGGGCGCCGGCCGCACCCGCGTGGGCCGCTCGCCGCGGACGGATCCGCCCGGGCGCGCGCTAGATCGTTGATGGGAGTTTCCCGAACCGGCTGCGGGCATGGCGAAGGGCGCCGAAGATCAGTGTGTGAAGACAAACCTCGACGCCCTTCTCACCGCACTCTATGTCCACCTGGACGACCACGT
>NZ_BAAAQI010000029.1:0-40580 GCF_039531585.1 Streptomonospora arabica
GTTCCTGGTCGCGGTCGCTGGGGCCGGCTTCGATGACGCAGACGCTGGTGCCGGGGTCCTCGGTGAGGCGGTTGGCGATCACCGAGCCCGCGGTCCCGCCGCCCACGACCACATAGTCGTAGACGGAATCCGCTGAAGACACGTGGAGCTCCTTTCGGGCGTTGTGCCCGTCTCGTCCTCGTCGCGCCCGCAGGCGTGCGGGAAGCGGTTGCGGGCGGACGGCCGCCGTTTCCGCTCGCGACCGGGGCTTTCCCGGAGGGGCCCGCGGCCTTCCGGCCCGGCAGGCGCCCGGATCCCGAAAAGCGGCCGCGAAACCTTGCCCTTTTCTGCTTTCTCCGGCACCGGCCGAATATGTATACAACCAGCGGAAGTGCGGCGGATCAAGCCGTCCGGAGATGGGGAATCCCATGCGGCGGGTATCGGCGCCGGTGTTCGGCGCGTTCCGGCGCCGCATGCGCCGGCCGCCGGAAGCGGGCCGCGAACCCCCGCGCGAGGTGTTCGCAGGAGACGCGGATGGCAGAACATCGAAGCAGCTCAACGGGTTGCGACGCGCCGGCGGCGGCGCGTGGGGGCGTCGGCGTGGCGCCCGCCGGGGAGCGCCGCGACGCCCCGGCGCCGTGCGCTCCGCGCGCTGTTTCGGCTCCGGAGATAGAATCATTCTATACGTACGAGCAGTTATCGGTATCGCTCGTTTCCTGCCGCCCGTTGACTCGGCTCCGCGGGTCGACCATCATTCAACACGGAAACCCGGCCAGGCGTGCGTCGACGGCAGAACGGGAGCGCGGCACTTCGCTCCCGGAAACGAGGTGGAAACCGGAACCGCGTCCGCCAGGGAATGGCATGAAGCGTCCACGTGCGCGACTTCTTCGCTCCTGGAACGGATGCGCGGGATAGGAACCGATTCAGCGCTCCGCACCGCCCGAAGCACCGGTACGCACCATCCCCTGCGGATACGTGAAGGAGACACCCATGAGCAGCTCGCAGCCCGAGCGGTACAACCTGCCGATCGCGGACGGGCGGCACGCTCCGGCCACCTCGCTCGATGCCCGCGACCAGGACCCGTCCTTCCAGCCGGCCCAACCGCTGCGCCCGCCCCGCGGAGCGCCCAACGTGGTGCTCGTCCTCGTCGACGACATGGGCTTCGGAGCGCCCAGCGCCTTCGGCGGCCCGTGTGAGACCCCGACCGCGGACCGGCTCGCGGAGAACGGCCTGCGCTACAACCGGTTCCACGTCACCGCGATCTGCTCGCCGACCCGCCAGGCGCTGCTGACCGGGCGCAACCACCACTCGGTCGGCATGGGAGTCACCACCGAGATGGCCAGCGCGGCGCCGGGCTACAGCGGCATCCGCCCGCGCAGCGCCGCGACGATCGCGCAGACCCTGCGGGCCAACGGCTACAACACCGGTGCCTTCGGCAAGTGGCACCAGACCCCGGCACGCGACGTGAGCCCGGCCGGGCCGTTCGACCGCTGGCCCACCGGCGAGGGCTTCGAGAAGTTCTACGGGTTCGTGTGCGCCGAGATGAACCACTGGTACCCGGTCCTCTTCGACGGGACCTCGCCGATCGAGCCGTCGAAGCGGCCGGAGGACGGCTACCACCTCTCCGAGGACCTCGTCGACCAGGCGATCGAGTGGATCGGCACGCAGCGCAGCCTCAATCCCGACGTCCCGTTCTTCACCTACCTGCCGTTCGGCGCCACGCACGCGCCCTACCACGTGCCCAGGCAGTACCGCGACAAGTACCGGGGCCGGTTCGACCACGGCTGGGACCGCCAGCGCGAGATCACGCTGCAGCGCCAGAAGGAGCTGGGCGTGGTGCCCCAGGACGCCGAACTGGCGCCGTGGGCCGAGGGCGTGCCGCACTGGGACGAGCTGTCCGACGAGGAGCGCCGGTCCGCGGCCTCGCTGATGGAGCTCTACGCCGGCTTCGCCGAGCACACCGACGTCCAGGTCGGGCGCCTGATGGACGCCCTGGAGGAGCAGGGCGTCCTGGACGACACGCTGTTCATCTACATCCTCGGCGACAACGGGGCCTCGGCCGAGGGCGGCCTGGGCGGCACGCTCAACGAGCACCGCTTCGCCAGCGGGATCCCCGACAGCGCGGAGTTCATCAACGCCCACGCCGACGCGCTCGGCGACGAGACGACGCACGCCCACTACCCCGTCGGATGGGCGCTGGCGATGAACACCCCCTACCAGTGGACCAAGCAGGTCGCCTCGCACTTCGGCGGAACGCGCGACGGAATGATCGTGCACTGGCCGAACGGGATCAGCGAGCGCGGCGGGCTGCGCAACCAGTTCCACCACGTGATCGACGTGCTGCCGACCGTCCTCGAGGCGGCCGGGATCCCGCACCCCGCCACGGTCGACGGGATCGGCCAGCAGCCGATCGAGGGCACCAGCATGCTCTACACCTTCAACGACGCCCAGGCGCCCGACCGGCACCGCATCCAGTACTTCGAGATGGTCGGCAACCGCGGCATCTACCGCGACGGGTGGATGGCGGTCACCCGGCACGGCACGCCGTGGGAGATGGTGCAGTCCGGTCGCCGCTACTTCGACGACGACGTGTGGGAGCTCTACGACACCAACGTCGACTGGACCCAGGCCCGCGACATCTCGGCGGAGCACCCCGGCAAGCTGCGCGAGCTGCAGCAGCTGTTCCTCGTCGAAGCCGCCCGGTTCAACGTGTTCCCGCTGGACGACCGGATGACGGAACGGGAGAACCCGCGCGAGGCGGGCCGGCTCGACCTGTTCGGCGACCGCAGCACGGTCACGTTCTCGGGCGCGGGGCTGCGGCTCACGGAGGAGACCGCGCCCAACGTGAAGAACCGGTCGCACACCATCACGGCGGTCGTCGAGGCACCGCCCGGCGGGGGCGAGGGCGTGATCGTCGCGCAGGGCGGGCGCTTCGGCGGATGGTCGCTGTACGTCCACGAGGGATGCCTGCGCTACGCCTACAACTACTTCGGGCTGCAGGTGCACACCGTGTCGGCGCAGGAGCGGCTCTCCCGCGGCGAGCACGAGGTGCGCATGGAGTTCGACTACGACGGCGGGGGCGTCGGCCGCGGCGGGTCCGTGACTCTGCTGGTCGACGGGGAGAAGGCCGCCGAAGGCCGGGTGGACGCCACGATCCCCTACTACTTCGCCTTCGACGAGACCTTCGACCTCGGCGTCGACCGCGCCTCGCCCGTGACGGACGACTACCCGACCCTCGACAACGAGTTCACCGGGCGGTTGGACCGGGTGCGCCTCGACCTCGGCGACGACCAGTGCAGCGACGTCGACAGCGAGAGCGGACGCGAGAGGTTCCGGGCGGCCCACGACTGACGGGCGCCGCGGCGCCGCGCGGCCCGTGCCGGAAGGGCGCGTGCCGCGCGGCGCCCGCCTCAGCCGGGAAGGGCGCCCTCCATCGGTCCCGGGCCCTCGTCGCCGCCGGGCTCCCAACCCGAGACGAGGTCGACGAAGGCCTGGGCGGCGGGCGAGAGGGGTTCGGGCGGCCAGACGAGATGGCCCCGGCGCGCCAGCGGCGGTGCGACGCTGACGACCACGGCACCGCCGCGGGCCGCCTCCATCGCGAGCCGGTGCGGCAGCAGGGTCGCGCCGGCGCCCGCCAGCACCAGGGGGACGATCGCGGCGCGGTGCGTGGTCTCGACCGCGATGCGGGGCGGGGTCCCGCTCAGCGCCAGCGCGCTGTCCAGCGCGCTTCTCGTGGTGGTGCCGCTGGGCGTGGTGACGAGGTCGAGCTCGGCGAGCTTCTGCAGCGGCATCGGGTCCGCGGGGCGGTCCGCCGAGGGCGGGAGCACGGCCAGGACCTCCTGCTGGGGAAGGTCGAGCACCCGCATTCCCGCGGTCGCGACACCGTGTGCGGTGAGCCCCACCTCGCACCGCCCGCGCCGCACGGAGTCGACGATCGCGGCGGCGTTCTCCGCATCCAGGATGCGGAACTCCACTCCGGGGTGCCGGCTTCGGAACTCGCCGACGAACGCCGCCAGCGGGTCGACGGCCAGGGTGGTGACCGCGGCGATGTCGAGGCGGCCGGACACCAGGCCCGAGACCCGCTGCGCCGCGGTCTGCACGCGCATGAAGTCGTGCAGCACCTGCCGGGCGGGGCTGAGCAGGGCCTCGCCCACGGGGGTCAGCACCACGCCCCGGCCGATGCGGCGGAACAGCGGAGCCCCCACCTCGCGCTCCAGGACGCCTATGGCATAGGACAGCGACGGCTGCGCGATCCGCAGCGCGTTCGCGGCGCCGGTGAAACTCCCGTGGCTCGCGATGGCGAGAAAGTACTCGAGGTGCTTGCGCTCCACACGACCTTCCTACGACAGCCGGAGGGGAGGCACCCCCGAGCACCGGATCCGGCGCTCGTCGGCCACGGCCCTCACCGGCGCGGCCGCCCCGGTCCGGGGCCGCATGTCCGGTTATGGCGAAATATACCTGACTGCCCTTTCAGCTGCTCAGCGGCGCGGCGTCCGGCGGCCCGCGGCCCCGCGGCCCGGGCCCGCCGGGGGCGCGGCCGGAAGCCCTTGAGAGGCTTGACCTGCGCGCCCGCGCCCCGCGCGGCGCTCCCGGCGCCACGCCCACCCCCGACCCGCCGCGCTCGCCCCGCCCGGAAGGAAGCACCGCGTGCCGAACGGACGTCCCAACATCCTGGTGATCATGACCGACGACCACGCGGCCCCGGCGATCGGCGCCTACGGCAGCGCGATCAACCGGACACCCGCCGTCGACCGCCTCGCCGCCGAGGGCATGCGCTTCGACAACGCCTTCTGCACCAACGCGATCTGCTCGCCCGCACGGGCGACGCTGCTCACCGGCACCTACAGCCACGTCCACGGCATGACCACGCTGGAGCAGCCCGGGCAGAGGTTCCGCGCCGACCAGCCCTCCTTTCCCGAGATGCTGCAGCAGGCCGGCTACCAGACCGCCATCGTCGGCAAGTGGCACCTGGGCCACGGGCCCGGGCACGACCCCCGCGGCTTCGACTACTGGGAGGTCCTGCCCGAGCACGGCTGCTACCGCGACCCGGCCTTCCTCACCGCCGCGGGCGAGCGGACCTACTCCGGCTACGTCACCGACATCATCACCGACCTCGGCCTGACCTGGCTCGACCGGCGCGAGGCCGACCGCCCCTTCTGCCTGCTGGTCCAGCACAAGGCGCCCCACCGGGCGTTCGAACCGGCCGATCGGCACCGCCGCCTCTACGCGGACGTGGACATCCCCGCTCCGGCGACCCTGCACGACGACCTCTCCGGCCGGGCCTCGGCCGCCCGCGAGGCGCGCATGCGCATGTCCGACCTCACCGCGGAGGACCTCAAGGCGCCGGTCCCCGAAGGGCTCACCGAGGACGCGGAGTTCGAGTGGCGCTACCAGCGCTACATCAAGGACTACCTGCGCGTGGTCGCCGCCCTGGACGAGAACGTCGGGCGGGTCCTGCACTACCTGGACGTCGCCGGGCTCGCCGAGGACACCGTGGTCGTCTACACCTCCGACCACGGCTTCTTCCTGGGTGAGCACGGATGGTTCGACAAGCGGTTCATGTACGAGCCCGCGCTGCGGATCCCGCTGGTCGTGCGCCACCCGGGCGTCACCCCCGCGGGCAGCAGCCGCGGCGACCTGGTCGCCAACGTCGACTACGCCCCCACGATCCTGGACCTGGCCGGAGTCGGACCGCACCCGCGGATGCAGGGCCGCAGCCTGGCCCCGCTGCTGCGCGGAGAGCGGCCCGGCGACTGGCGCGACGCCGTCTACTACCGCTACTTCGAGCACCTGGACGTGAACCACAACGTCGCGGCGTGCTATGGGGTCCGCACCCGCACGCACAAGTTGATCCACTACCCCGGCCACGGCTCGGGCCGGCCGGGCGCCGCCGAGGAGCGCCGCGAACCCGAGTGGGAGCTGTTCGACCTGGAGGAGGACCCCGACGAGCTGCGCAACCGCTACGCCGACCCGGCCTACGCCGGTGTCGCGGCAGAGCTGACCGCCAGGCTCGAAGCCCTGCAGCAGGAGTACGGCGACACCTCCGACCACCTCGCCGGCGCCCCCTCCGACGCGGCGCCCTGAGGGGGCGCCCTGAGGAGGCGCCGGCGCCCGGATCGAGCCCGCCGACCGCCGTCTCGGCGCCATACGCGGTCCGGACGCCGTCCCCGCGCAACCGGCAGGCGCAGGCGACGCCCCGAAGCAGAGGGGCGGCCCGCCCCGGTCGCGGCGCGCGGCGCTTCAGGCCGCTTCGGCGCGGTGGCGAAGGTGGCGGGGGTGGCGGGCGAGCCAGATGAGTGCGGCAGCGGTCGCGGCCATCACCGCCGTCCCGACGGCGGCGGGGAACACCGCGCCGGTGCCCTCCTCGAAAACCAGGGCGCTGAGGACGACGAACAGCGTGTGGCCCACCAGTGCGCCGCCGATCACGGCCACCCGGTGCCGATGGGTGAAGCCCGCCGTCCGCGTCCAGGTGGCGATACGCCAAGCCGCGGCGGCCGCCACGGCGGCGGCGCCGGCCATGGCCGCCACCACCCACCCGCCGCCGACGGCCGGGCCGGTCGGCGGATGCCCGGGCGGCACCAGCAGCCCGAGGAAGACGAGTACGGCCGCACCCGGCAGCAGGCACGCCGCGACGAGGCCGGGGGCACGCGCAGGGCCCGTCTCGGTCGGCGGCACCGTGCCGGGACGCCCCCGCCCCATGCGCGGGACGATGCGCAGTGCGATCACCGCGAGGGCGGCCACGGCGAGCAGCAGTCCGGCGAGCACCGGCAGCGGTACCTGGTATCCCGGGTCCTCCACCCCGGCGATGAGGAGGCGCAGCAGCGCGACCCCGGCGACCGCCGCGACCCCGGCGCCGATCAGCCCGCCCCGGCGCAGCAGCGGCCGGCCCGCGAACCGCGGGAACAGCAGGTCGGTCAGCACGACGGGGACGAGGACGCTGAAGACCATGTGGTAGCCGAGCTGGCTCTCCCAGTACGTCGTGTTGAAGCCGAGCACCCGCGGGCCCCATTCCGCGGCGTTGTAGAGGTTCGGGCTGGTCAGCGCCTGAAGGCCGATCCCGTCCTCCACCAGTTCGTAGGCCGCGCCCATCACCAGCAGGCCGGGCCAGCCGGCGCCCGCGCGCGCCACCAGCTCCCGGATCAGCAGCACGCCCGCGCCGTACATCGGCACCAGCAGCGGAAGGATGACCCAGAGCAGGGGCATGCCGACGCCGCTGAAGGTCACCTCCGCGCTGAGCGGCGCCAGGACCACCAGTGCCCATGCCGCCTTGAGCCTGCCGCGACCGGGGCTGCGGTCGGCGTCCGGCGGGTCCCCCGTGTTCTCCACGGCTCTCCTCCGTACAGTTGTTACTCAACTAAGTAATAAGCGTGGGACGCCAATGTACCCGCTGAGCCGCTGGGAGGATACTTCGGCGACCGCGCCGCCGAGGGAAGTGGGGGGAGATGCCCGAGCGTGCGAACCGGCGGCTGCCGCCTGAGGAGCGCCGCCGCCAGATCGTCGCGGCGACGATCGAGACCATCGCCGCGCTGGGACTCCAGCAGGCCACCTTCGCCCGGATCGCCGAGCGGGGCGGGCTCAGCAGTACGCGGCTGATCTCGTACCACTTCGCGCACCGGCGGGAGCTGCTGCGGGCCGCGGTCCTGCACGTCCACGGGATGATCGGGGCCCACGTCGCCGACCGCATAGCCGGCGCCGCCGACCCGCGCGGCGAACTGCTGACCTACATCCGCGCGGTCGTGGAGTTCGTCGACGCCCACCGGACCGAGATGCGGGCGCTGCTGCTCATCCACCTCCAGGACGACCCCGGCGCCGAACGCACCTACAACGCCGGCACCGAGCGCGGCGTGCTCGGGGCCATCGAGGACATGCTCGGCCGCGGCCAGCGGGCCGGCCTGTTCCGGGAGTTCGACACCTTCGTCATGGCCGCGACGGTGCAGCGCGCCGTCGACGGCATCCCGTTCCTGCTGCAGTCCGAGCCCGACCTCGACCTCTCCGGCTACGCCGACGAACTGGCCGCCCTGTTCGACCACGCGACGTCGGCACGCCGCCCCGCCCGCCCGGCCCGCCCCGCGCCCGAGGCCCCCGGCCAACGGCCCTGAACACTCCTTCGGGGACGGGGCCGCCCCTCGGCGCGCGATGCAGGGGGAAGTACTCGCGCATGTGACTAACCAACCCGTTTAGTATCGGCCCATGGCACTTCGCAACGCGGTGATGGCCGCCCTGCTCGAGGGGGAGGCGTCCGGCTACGACCTGGCCAGGAGCTTCGACGCCTCGGTGGCCGACTTCTGGATGGCCACGCCCCAGCGGCTCTGTCGGGAACTGGAGCGGATGGCTGCCGAGGGCCTGCTCCAGGCGCGCACGGTCGAGCAGGAGAAGCGTCCCGACAAGCGGCTGTTCTCCCTCACCGCATCCGGGCGGCGCGCCCTGTACGCGTTCACCTCCGCCCCGCCGCGTCCCGGCGCCGTCCGCGAGGAGCTCCTGGTCCAGGTGCCGGCGGTGGACACCGGCGACGTCGGGGCCGTACGGGAGGCGGCCGCCGAGCGCATGGTGTGGGCACGGGGGAAGATCACCCGCTACGAGCGGCTGCGCAACCGGCTTCCGGGCGGCCGCAGCGAGGAGGACCACCTGGCCCGCGCCGAGCGCGTGGGCCCCCACCTGACTCTCCGGCGGGGCCCGGAGTTCGAGCGGGAGTACCCGCGCTGGGGCGAACGGGTGCTGGACGTGCTCGGGCGCCGCACCCCCTCCACCGCCGGCACCGGCGCCGAGCCGGACTGAGGGGCTGCCCGGATGGGATACCGCGGATACCGCAGATACGTCGCGGTCGGCGACAGCCAGACCGAGGGCCTCAACGACGGCGACGAGACGACCGGCTACCGGGGCTGGGCCGACCGCCTCGCCGAAGCGCTCGCCGCGCAGGAACCCGGGTTCACCTACGCCAACCTCGCCGTCCGCGGGCGGCGGGCCGCAGGCGTCCGGGCCGAGCAGACCGCTCCCGCGCTCGCGCTCGCGCCGGACCTGGTCACGGTCATGGCGGGCATGAACGACCTGGTCCGGCCGGGCTACGACGCGGCCGCCACCGCCGCGGAGCTGGACGCGATGCTGGCCGCGTTCACCGACTCGGGCGCGACCACGGTCACCTTCACCTTCCCCGACGTCAGCAGCCTCGCCCCTCTGGTTCGGCACCTGCGTCCCCGCGTGCTGGACTTCAACGACCGCCTCCGCACCATGGCCGACCGCCGCGGCGCCGTGCTGGTCGACACCTTCCCCTACCCGGTCACCACCGACCCGCGGCTGTGGAGCGCCGACCGCATCCACGCCGCGCCGCTGGGCCACGCCCGTATCGCGGCGGCGACCGCGCACGCGCTCGGCGTCCCGGGCAGCGACGGCTCCTGGGCCGATCCGCTGCCGCCGCTGCCCGCCCTGGAGCCGTGGCGGCGCGCCGGGGCCGAAGCGGCCTGGGCGGCGGCCTTCCTCGGCCCCTGGCTGCTGCGCCGGCTGCGCGGACGCTCGTCGGGCGACGGCCGCAGCGCAAAACGTCCCGGCCTGCTGCCGCTGCCCGCCGACGGCGGCCGCTGACACGCCGGCCGGCTACCGCCGTTCCGAAGCGGCCGAATCCGCCGCACCTGTCCGACCACGCACAACGGAGGCGGCATGCACGCGTTCCGCAGGGCCGTCGAGGCCGACGACCACCAGGCGATCGAGGCGATGCTGGCCGAGGACGTCGTCTTCACCAGCCCGGTCGCCTTCAAGCCCTACTCGGGCAGGGCGATCACCGCCGCGATTCTGCGCGGTGCGGCGCGCGTGTTCGAGGACTTCCGCTACGTGCGCGAGATCGCGGACGCCGACGGCCGCGACCTCGGCCTGCTGTTCACCGCCAGGGTCGGCGACACGAGGGTCGAGGGCTGCGACTTCCTGCACGTCGACGAGGACGGCCGGATCGACGACCTCAGGGTCATGGTCCGCCCGCTGTCGGGGGCACAGGCGCTGGCCGAGGCCATGGGCGCGCAGTTCGAGCGCATCCGCCGCGAGGCGGAGGGCGGCTGAGGGGCCTCGGCGCGGAGAGGGCTCAGCGCGGCGCGCGGCGCTCGTCGAGCAGGCCGCCGACGAGGGCGGCGGTCGCCGGCCCCACCAGGGCCTCGCCCTCGCGCGCGGTCTCCAGGCCGGCGGCCAGCGCCAGGCACATCCGGGCCGCCTGATCTGGCGGGACCCCCTCGACGGTGCCGGCGCGCGTGAACAGGTCGGTGAGCAGGTCGTGCAGCGAGGCGGAGAACGTGCCGCAGATCCCTCCGAACAGCCGGTTCCGCTCGTCCAGCAGTTCGGCGGTGTGCGGCGAGGCCCCGCCGACCCGGAACGCCAGGTCGAGCTTGGCGGCCAGCACGCCCCGGATGCGCTCGGCCGCCGGCGCGCCGGCGTCGGCCGCCGCGTCCCGGGCCCGGCCGAGCGCCTCCTGATGGAGGCGTTCGGCCAGCAGCCGGAAGGCCTCGTCCTTGCCCCGGACGTACTGGTAGACCGCCGACCGGGACACGCCCATCTGCGAGGCGATGTCGTCCATCGTGGTGCGCCGCGCGCCGTACCTGGTCAGACAGGTGTAGGCGGCGTCGAGGACCTCGTCGAGCCGGTCGGTGCCCATCGGCTCAGGCCAGCCTGTCGAGCATCTCTCGGGCGAGCGGAGCCGAGGAGGCCGGGTTCTGGCCGGTCACCAGCGTGCGGTCGACCACCACGTTCGGCGCCCAGGGCTCGCCCTCGCGCACCCGCACACCGGCCCGGGTCAGCCGGTCCTGCAGGAGCCACCGGGCCTTGTCGGCGAGGCCGCCTTGGCGCTCCTCCTCGTCGGTGAACGCGGCGACCTCGTAGCCGGCGAAGGCGTTGGAGCCGTCGGCCCCCGTCGCGGCGAGCAGCGCGGCGGGGCCGTGGCAGACCACGCCGAGCGGCTTGCCGCTCTCCAGCGCGTGCGTGAGCAGCGCACCGGAGTCGGCGTCGACCGCCAGGTCCTCCATCGGGCCGTGGCCGCCGGGGTAGTAGACCGCGTCGTAGTCGGCGAGGTCCGCTTCCTCCAGCTTGATCGGGTGCCGGAGCTCGGTCATGGCCTCAAGGGCGGCGCTCATTCGGTCGGCGCCCTCCTGGCCGCCGTTGGCCCCGGGTGCGAGGCTGCCCCGGTCCACGGTCGGGACGACCCCGCCCGGGGTGGCGACGGTGATCCGGTGCCCGGCCGCCGTGAAGGCCTCGTACGGGGCGACGGCCTCCTCGGCCCAGAAGCCGGTGGGGTGGCGGGTACCGTCGTCCAGCGTCCAGTGGTCGACTCCGGTCATCACGAAGAGGATCTCCGGCATGGTGTGCTTCCTCCGGCGAGCGGGTCGGTGCGGATCGCGGCGGTCGGCCGTCGCCACACCCTGACGTCCTGCACGCACTGACACTTTGAACATTGATCGTCAGTGCGGCGGCGCCTCCGATGCTAGCGATTGCGGCATCCCGGCGTCCAACCCCGCGGCGCGGCCGCCGCGGACCGGCGCTGCTGAACGGGTCTAGGGACGCGGGCGGCGGGCGGACCGCGGCGGGTTAAGCGGTGCGGCCTGCACGGCGCCGCCCGCGCTCGCCCGTCCGCCACGGGCGCTCTCGCGCCGGCGGCTCCCGCGAGTCGCAGGGCACGTCCGTGCCGTGCGGGGCGCACGCTCGCGACCGGGGCAGAGCATGGTTTCCGTTCTTGCGCGTTCAGCCCGCTCACCGTCTCGGAGAGCAGGCAGAGCAGGCGCGGCGGCCGTCGGGCGTGGCAGCGGAGCACGGCCCCGGCGCGCACGGCCCGTCGAGCGCCCCCGAGCCGCGGAGGCGCAGCGCGTTCAGCGCAGGGCGCACCCGCGCCCCGATGGCGGCGGTCGCGTCGCCGGATGGCGCGGCCGGCGCAGCCCGGGGGTCGCACCGGGCACCGACCCGGCGGGCGCTCGGCCCCCGCGCAGGCCGGGACCGGACGCGAAGCGCCCGGTGCGGCGCGCGGCCGGGCCCCGGAGCGGTCAGTCCGGTCGGCGCAGTCCCTCGACGAGGAGTCCCACGAGGCGGCGCGCGTCGTAGCGGGGGTCGTGGTCGGCGCCGATGCAGAGGTTGCCGACGCCCCGCATGAGCCCGTAGGCCTCCAGGTCGGGCCGGATCTCGCCGGATTCCGCGGCGGCGTCGAGCAGCCGGCCGCACACCGGCACGAGGCGGTCGAGGAAATAGGAGTGCAGCGCGTCGAATCCCGCGTCGTCGGACTGCAGGACGGCGGCCAGTCCGTGCTTGGTGACCAGGAAGTCGACGAAGAGGTCGATCCACCGCCGGAGCGCCTCGTAGGGCGTCGCGCTCGTCTCCAGCAGCGTCGGCCCCGCCTCGGCGCAGGCCTCGACCTGGTGCCGGTAGACGGCGATGATGAGGTCCGCGCGGGTCGGGAAGTGCCGGTAGATCGTGCCGACCCCGACACCGGCCTTGGCCGCGATGTCGCGGACCGGGGCGTCCACGCCTGAGGCGACGAAGACCGCGGCGGCCGCGTCGAGCAGCGTCTTCTCGTTGCGCCGGGCGTCGGCCCGCTTGGGCCGCGCGGCGCGCACCGCGCCCTGGTCGCTGTCGTTCACCGCGCCGCTCCCGCCTCGGCCGAACACGACACCCGGAACGACTCCCCCGGCCATTCTCGGAGTCAGGTTCCGTTTCCCCATAGTGCCAGGGCCCGCCTCGGCCGCCAACCCGGCCGCCGCCCCGTCCCGGCCGCGGCGCCCCCGGCTGTGCGCGCGGCGGGCCTCATGCGGGCCGGCGAAGGCCGAGCGGGCTCCGGCGGTGCGCCCGCGTCACCTCTCCGCACCCGCCTCGCGGGCTGCGCCGGTGCCCGGCCCGAAGACCGCCTCGTGCAGCAGCTCCACCGGGTGGCGCGCCCGGCGGCCGGTGCCGTGGGCGATCTGCTGGCGGCAGGAGACCCCGGTCGCGCAGACCTCCGCCCGGGGAGCGGCGTCGATGGCCGGGAAGAGGCGCTGTGCGCCGATGGACATGGACAGGTCGTAGTGCTCGGCCTCGAACCCGAAGGACCCCGCCATTCCGCAGCAGCCGGCGTCGAGTTCGCGCACCGCCGCGCCGGGCAGGTGCCGCAGCAGGCGCATGCTCGCGTCGGTGCCGAACGCCGCCTTCTGGTGGCAGTGCCCGTGGAACAGCAGCTCCGCGGGCGCTCCGTCGCCTCCGTCGCCCTTCGCCTCACTTATCCGCAGGCGCCCGTCGTCGAGCGCGTCGGCGAGCAGGTCCTCCACCAGGCGGGCCTGGGCGCCGACGGCGGCGGCGCGGCCTCCTCCCACGAGCCGGCCGTGCTCGTCGTGGAGGGTGGCCACGCACGAGGGCTCGCAGCCGACGACGACGGCGCCCCGCTCGGCGTCGCCGGCGAGCCGGTCGACGAGGCCGGCCGCCGTCCTCTTCGCGTCGTCGAGCAGGCCCTTGGAGATCTGCGCGCGGCCGCAGCACAGGTCCGGCTCCATCCGGATCCGCCAGCCCGCCGCCTCCAGCAGCTCCACGGCCGCCTTTCCGATGTGCGGCTCGGTGAAGCTGGTGAAGGAGTCGGCGAGGAAGACCGCCTCGCCGGCGGGCCGCGCGGCCGCGGCACTGCGCCGGGGCCGGCGCCGGTCCCGGCGCCGGAACCAGCGGATCAGGTTGTCGCGCCGGAACGCCGGCAGCGGCCGGCGGCGGTCGATGCCCAGGAGGCGGTGCATGAGCGCACGCAGGGGCGTGATCCGCCCGGGCAGGTTCGACAGCGGGGCGGCCGCGGAGCCCCAGGAGTTGAGCCGGCGGATCATGCCGAATACCCGCGTCCGCAGCGGTGTCCCGTGCTCGCTGTGGTAAGCCGCCAGCGACTCGCTCTTGAACGTGGCCATGTCGACCGACATCGGGCACTCGTTCTTGCACGCCTTGCACTCCAGGCAGAGGTCCAGGACCTCGTGGAGGCGCTCGCCGGCCAGCGCGGCGCGGGGGTCGGGCTCTGACAGCGCCTTGACCAGGGCGTTCGCGCGCCCGCGGGTCGAGTGCTCCTCGTCGCGCGTGGCCATGAACGAGGGGCACATGGTGCCGCCCGACCCGGCGGGCTTGCGGCAGGCCCCGATGCGCATGCACCGGTCGGCCGCGCCGCGCATGCCGCCGTGCCCGCTGAAGTCGAAGCGCGTCGGCACGTCGACCGCGGTGGGCAGGTTCGGCGTGCGGAGGTTCTCCGTCATCGCGGGAGCGTCCACGATCTTGCCCGGGTTGAGCAGGCGGTCGGGGTCGAAGGCGGCCTTGGCCTCGCGCATCGCCTGGTAGAGCTCGGGACCGAAGATCCGCTCGTTGAACTCGCTGCGCGCCAGCCCGTCGCCGTGCTCGCTGGAGTTCACCCCGCCGTAGGAAAGGGCCAGGTCGCAGACCTCCTCGGCGACCGCGCGCATCGTGACCACCTGCTCGGGCCGGCTGAGGTCCATGAACGGGCGCACGTGCAGGCATCCGGCCGACGCGTGCCCGTAGAAGCCCGCGCGCAGGCCGTGGCGGTCGAGGATCTCGGCGAAGCGGGCGGTGTACTCGGCCAGGTGCTCCGGGGGCACCGCCGTGTCCTCCACGAAGGCGATGGAGCGCTCCTCGGGCCGGCCGGCCGCCATCAGCAGGCCGAGCCCGGCCTTGCGCAGGGCCCGGAACGGCTTCTGCTGCTCGGCCGTCGCGGCGCGGACCACGGCGTAGCCGTGCCCGCCGGCGCGCCACAGCGTCTCCAGCCGCACCGCGCCCGCGTCGGCTTCGGCGGCCTCGTCGGCGTAGAACTCCACGAACAGCAGCGCGGCGGGCTCCCCCTCCAGCCGGGCGGCCAGATGGCGGTGCTCGGGCGACCTTCGGGACAGGTCCAGGATGAAGCCGTCCACCAGCTCGATGGCGGCGCCGCCCGCGGCCATGGCGTCGTCGGTGGCCGCGATGGCCTCGGCGGTGGAGGCGAAGTGCCCGATCACCATGACCGTTGCGGAGGGTTTGGGAGTCAGCGCGACCTCCGCCTCGGTGACCACCGAGAGCGTCCCCTCCGAGCCCGCGGTGAACGCGGCGAGGTCGAAGGGCCCGTGGGCCAGCCGGTCCAGGCGGTAGCCCCCCGCTCGGCGCCAGAAGGTCTGCGGGCAGGCGTCGACGGCCGCCCGGCTGCGTTCGGCGAGTGCGGGAAGCTCGCGGTAGATGCGTCCTTCGAGGTCGCTCTGCGCCGCCTTGGCCTCGACGACGCCCGCCGCGGCGGGGCCCAGGCGCACGCGTGCGCCGTCGGCCAGGACCGCGTCGAGGGTGTGCACGTGGTCGATCGTCATGCCGTAGGCGGCGGAGCGGGACCCGCAGGAGTTGTTGCCGATCATCCCGCCGAGGGTCGCGCGGTTGCCGGTCGAGGTGTCGGGGGCGAAGAACATGCCGTGCGGGGCGGCCGCGGCGTTCAGCTCGTCCTGGACGAGTCCGGGCTGCACGCGGGCCCGGCGCTGCTCGGGGCTGATCTCCAGGACCCGGTTCATGTGGCGGGAGAAGTCGAGCACCACCGCCTCGCCCACGGTCTGCCCGCAGTGGCTGGTGCCCGCGCCCCGGGGCAGTACCGGTGTCGCGAACCGGCGGGCGGTCTCCACGACGGCGGCGACGTCGTCGGCGTCGCGGGGCGCGACCACGCCGACCGGGGTGATCTGGTACATGCTGGCGTCGGTGGCGTACATGTGGCGCGTGTAGGCGTCGAACCGCACCTCCCCGCTGACGGCCCGGCGCAGTTCCGCTTCGAGATCATCGCTGTTTCCGCGTTCCGGCGTCATCGTTTCCGGGGTTTCGGCCACGGCAGCACTCCACCTTCCACGCTCCGGAGAGAGGGGCGCCTCGACCCTAGGCACTTCCATATGGCGATATCAAGAGTTTGTAATGCGAAACCACGAACGTACACTGACGCCAGGTTTCGGAAAGCTCCGTTGCCTGAAGAACGGACAGCGAAAACCACGATTCCACAATTCGGTAAGTGAATTCCGGAATGCGGAAAAATGGAGGGGCATGTCAAGCGGCCGTCATTTCCTGCAGATCCCGGGACCTACGAACGTCCCCGACCGGGTGCTGCGCGCCATCAGCTACCCGACCATCGACCACCGCGGCCCGGAGTTCGCCGACCTCGGGCTCGACGCCCTGGACAAGCTGAAGTCGGTGCTGAAAACCGGGGCCGACGCCGTCATCTACCCGTCCTCCGGCACAGGGGCGTGGGAGGCGGCCCTGGTGAACACCCTCTCGCCGGGCGACCGGGTCCTGATGTTCGAGTCCGGCCAGTTCGGCACCCTGTGGGCGAACCTCGCGCGCGACCTCGGGCTCGACGTCGAGTTCGTCCCCGGCGACTGGCGCAGCGGCGTCGACCCGGCGGTGGTCGAGGAGCGGCTGAGCGCCGACCCCGGCCACCGGATCACGGCCGTCGCCGTGGTCCACAGCGAGACCTCCACCGGGGTCGTCAGCCGGATCCCCGAGGTCCGCGCGGCCATGGACCGCGCCGGGCACCCCGCGCTGCTGCTCGTCGACACCATCTCCTCGCTGGGGTCGGTGGACTACCGGCACGACGAGTGGGGCGCCGACGTCACGATCGGCTCCTCGCAGAAGGGCCTGATGCTGCCGCCGGGGCTGTCCTTCCACGGCATCAGCGCCAAGGCCCGGCGGGCGTCGGAGTCGGCCGGGTTCGCCCGCTCCTACTGGAACTGGGCGCCGATGCTGGAGTCCAACGCCGGGGGCTACTTCCCCTACACGCCGGCGACCAACCTGCTCTACGGGCTGCGCGAGGCCGTGGCGATGCTGCACGAGGAGGGCCTGGAACAGGTCTTCGCCCGGCACCGCCGGCTCGCGGCGGCCACCCGCGCCGCTGTCGAGGCGTGGGACCTGGAGCTGGTGTGCCGGGTGCCCGAGGAGTACAGCCCGGTCCTCACCGCGGTGGCGATGCCCGAGGGGGACGACGCCGACAAGCTCCGCGCGGCGATCCTGGAGCGCTTCGACGTCTCGCTCGGCGCCGGGCTGGGCAGGCTGCGGGGCCGCGTCTTCCGCATCGGCCACCTGGGCCACCTCAACGAGCCGGGGCTGCTCGGCACGCTGGGCGCGATCGAAGCGGGGCTGCGGCTGACCGGCACGGCCCACCGCCCCGGCGGCGTCACGGCTGCGGCGGAGTATCTGGCCGACACCTCCGGGTAGCGCCCCGGTGCGACCGGCGGGGCGCCCGGGGCACAGGCCGTGCCCCGGGCGCCCGGTGGCGCCTCAGATCAGCCCGAGGCTCCAGAGGATCACCACGGCCACCATGGACGAGGCCCCTCCGACCAGGGTCACGCCCCCGTAGGAGAGCAGCGCGGCGCGCAGGGACATGCCCGACAGCGTCGTGCAGACCCAGAAGTAGCTGGAGTTGAAGTACTTGATGATCACCGACCCGCTCGCGGCGGAGAGCATGGCCGCCTCCGGCGACAGGCCGAGCGTGGGCAGCATCGGCGCGGTGAGGGAGGACGCGGTGATCACGCCGACCGTGGTCGAGCCGGTGATCACGTTGGCGAGGACGCCCAGGATGAACGGCAGCAGGATCGAGGGGATACCGAGGTCCAGCGTGTTCTCGGCGATGACGTCGACCGTCGGTGTGGCCTGCAGCAGCTCGCTGAGCGCACCGCCCAGACCGGTGACCATGATGATCATCGCCGACCCCTTGAGGGCGTTCTCCACCCAGGTCTCGCGCAGCGTGCGGGAGTCCTCGATGCTGCCGGACCGCCACGCCAGCACATAGGCGAGCACGACGCCGACGCCGAGGGCGAAGACGGGCCAGCCCAGGAACACGGCCAGGCCGTGGACCGGGTTGTCCTCCGACAGCGCGAAGTCGGCGGCGCTGCTCCCGCCGATCAGCGCCAGGGGGACCAGGATGGGGGCGTAGGACCAGCCGAGCGGGGGTAGCCGCCGCTCGCTGTCGGCGTCGATTCCCCGGCCGCGGTACTCCTCGGACGGAGGCGAGGTGATGCGCGGGCCGACCAGGCGCGCGTACAGCCACCCCATGAGCGAGCCGAAGAGGGTGACCACGGACCCGTAGAGGATGATCACCCCGATGTCGGCCTCGACCACCGCCGCCGCGGCCAGCGGCCCCGGCGTCGGCGGCACGACGGCGTGGGTCAGCTGCATGGCGCCGACCAGGCCGGTGGCCATGGCGCTCATGGTGACGCCGGTCTCCAGCGCGGCCACGTGGACCAGCGGGTTCAGGATGACGTAGCCGACGTCGGAGAAGACCGCCAGCCCGATGACGAAGCCGGCGAGGGTGAGCGCCAGCGACATGTTGCGCTTGCCCACCAGGCGCAGCATGGAGCGCGTGATGCGCTCGACGGCGCCGGTGTTGCGAAGGGCTTCGGCGATCAGGGTCCCGAGGACGATGACGACCGCGATCGACTGGATGGTGCTGCCGAACCCCTTCTCGAACGCCTCGATGAAGACGGTCCGGTCGATGGTGGGCGCGAAACCCAGCAGCACGATCGGCACCAGGAGCGCGGCGAACACGTGCCATTTGTACCGGGCGATAAGGAAAAGCAGGACGACGATTACGGCGACGAATCCGACCAGAGCGACGACCGGCCGGTCCGTGATCGCTTCTTCCAACTGTCCAGTCCTCTCGGGGAGCCGAGCGGTGTCAGCACCGCGTCGGTTGACTGGTCTTAGGCGCGCGGATCAGAGCCCGAAACCTCGGGGGAATGCGGGGGCCGGCGGACGGGACGGCGCCCCGTGGCCCCGGGAGGCGAGATTGGGGAATCGACCGAAGGCAGGGCAGCGCTAAGTGGTCGGCGAATGGAGGGCGACCAGATATCGGGAATTATCTGTATTTCGTATTGCGAAATTTCTAATTCGCATCGCGACATATGACACTAAAGTTGAACCCGGTCCACGTCAACCCCTCTTTTCGACCCGAATACGACGACCGAAATAGGGCCGCACAGTACAAAGGGCGTCGGCGCAGGAACGACCGCCCCGCCGACCGGACCCGGAGTGCCCGCCGAGCCGACCCGGCACTCCCCTGAGGCGCGACGGACGCTTCCCGGACGGCTGCGGCGAGGCCCGGTCCGAGAAGCCCCGGTCGGTCGGGGACTGCCCGGCATACGGGCCGCGCACAGGCGAGGTCTCCGGTGAACACACGCACCGGGGCGATCACACGCCGGCCATCCGGTTCGCCAGGCTCGCCCTGCGCTATGGGCCGCGGCCCACACCGCGGGATCGACATCCGGCCGCGCGATCGCGCGACGACACCTTGCGAGCCGGCCTACGCGCGGGGCGGCGCGGGCGCCAACCGGGTCGCCGGCGGCAGCGGCGCGTGATCAGGGGAGGCGCGGAACGCCTCGATCGCGAGCGCGGCGAAGCGGCGGGAGGCCGCGACCCGCCCGGCGGCCGAAGCGGCGTGGACGCCCCGGTTGGCCATGAGCACGAGGACCAGGTCGTCCAGCACGAAGTCGCGGCGCAGGAGGCCGGCGTCCTTGGCGCGGCGGGCCAGCTCGGCGATCGACCTCAGCGCGCGTTCGCGGTCGCCGGCGAAGTCCATCGCGTCGGGGAACGCCGTCATGAAGGCGTCGGTGAAGCCCCGGTCGTGCGCGTGCATCTCGCAGACCTCCTCGACCACGCGGGACGGGAGACCTCTTCGGCCGGGGCCAAAACCGGTGCTCTGCGCGAACCCCGACCGCGCTCTCGTCAAGGCGTTCATCGGACACGGCCTTGTGGAGGTGGGGACGTCGAAATGCAGGTGCGGGTGATCCGTGACCGGATCGCGTCTGTGTTCACCCGAGTGCGAAGCCATCGCCTTTACGATGTAGATTTTCTGGTCGGCGGCCTTGCATCGGCATCGGCCGAGCTGGCCACCGCCCCTTCCACGCCCGGCCCGTCCGAGACTCAGACCCGCACGAGGGTGAGGTAGGCGAACCCCACCGTCTCGCGCATGCTGTGCAGCCGGGCCCTGAGGTGGGAGTCCGCCTTCTCCCGGACCTCGCTCGCGTCGGGTGAGGCGGAGTTCTCCCCGAGCCAGTCCTCCCACCTGCGCGCATGGCCGGACTCGAAGTCGTCCCACTCGTCCAGGCTCGCCTGGGAGAGCGCGAGCAGCCGGAACCCGTGCGCGAGGGCGAGGTCGACCAGGTCGGGCAGCGTACGGTACTGGCCCGGCGGGACCGGCATCGCCGACAGCTCGGCGGCGGTCGGCTCCCGCAGCCAGAAGCACTCGCCGAACAGCAGCCGCCCGCCGGGCCGCAGCAGTCGGCTGACCGCGGCGAGCGCGTTGCCCGTGTGGGCCTCGGGCTCGCCGCCCCACACGTGGGCGGCGCCGACGTTGAACACCGCATCCGCCGGCGGGCCGGTCCACGCCGCCGCGTCGCCTGCGGTCAGCTCGACGCGGTCGGCCAGGCCGCGCGCCGCGGCGTTGGCCCGGCCGCGTGCGACGAGGTCCGTGTCGAGGTCGACCCCCGCCCCTGTAGCCGCGGGCTCGGCCTCCAGCGTACGCAGCAGCAGCTCCGCCCACCCGCAGCCGAGGTCGACAACCCGGCAGCCGGCCAGGGGGCCGAGCGAGCGGATCAACCGGCCGGCGCGCTCGCCGGAGAGCGGGCCGTTGAAGTCGAGACGGCGGTACGGGGCGGGCACCTCGGGAGAGACCATCCGCCGAGCCTGCCGCACCCGCGGGCGGGCGTCCAACCGGTTCTCCCGCCTGGCTCATGCCGCGGCGGCCGGCAGGCGCTGCCGGCCGCCGCGGGGCGGCGGCGCGCCCGCCTCCCTCCCCCGGCCGCGTCGCGCGTTGACCTTGACGCGGCGTCAACGCCTCTAATGGACGCATGCGAATCGGCGAGCTCGCCGCGCTGGTCGGGGTGTCCACCCGGACCGTGCGGCACTACCACCACCAGGGAATCCTTCCCGAGCCCGAGCGGCTGTCCAACGGCTACCGGGAGTACCGCCTGCGCGACGCGGTCGCCCTCGCCCGCATCCGCCGCCTGACCGAGTTGGGCCTGTCCCTGGACGAGATCCGCGACGTCCTGGCCGACGACCGCGGCCGTGAGCTGCGGGAGGTGCTCGCGGAGCTGGACGCCGACCTGGCGCGCCAGCAGCGGGCGATCGCGGCCAAGCGGGAGCGGCTGGCGGAGCTGCTGCAGGAGGCGGACCTGGGTCCGGACTCCGCGGTGTCGCCCCGGATGGCGGAGGTGCTGCGCGGGCTGCCCGCGAGCGGTTCGGACTTCGCCGAGTTCGACCGCGGGTTCCTGGGGGTCGTCGACACCGGCGCCGACCCCGCCGACCGGGCCGCGCTCGGTGACCTGTTCCGCCTGCTCGCCGAGCCCGAGGCGGCCGAGCGGACGCGTGCGATCTACACGCGGCTGGACGAGATCGCCGAGGCCGACACCGACGACCCCCGCGTCGCCGCGCTCGCCCGCGACCTGGCCGCCCATCTGCCCGGCGAGCTGGCCTCGGCCATGGTCGCGAGCCTCGACGACAGCGAGCACGGCCGGTGGCTGGACGCGCTCTCGCGTGAGCTGCCCGCCGCCCAGGCCGAGGTGTTCCGGCAGGTCGTGGCCCTGCTGCGGGAGCGGGTGTGATCCCGCGAACCGTGCGCGGGACACCTCCTGCGGTCCTCGGGGCGCGGGCCGGAGCCTCCCGCCGCCGCTCGCGGCAGGCCCCGGCCGGCCCACCTCCCGTGCGCCGCGCCCCGCCGGGGACCGGCGCCAGAATCCCCAACGCGTGCGGCGGTGCGGCGGTGCCGCGGCATCGCCGAGCGCGCCCGCCTATCACCCGTGCCGTCACCAGAGAGGCTTTTGCCATGTCTGACACCGACCGCAGGCTGCCCTTCGACCGGCCCCGCCCGCTGGACCCGCCGCCTGCCTACGCCGAGCTGCGCCGCAGCGAGCCCGTCGCCCGGGTGACCGCCCCCGACGGGCGGCGCGCGTGGCTGGTCACCTCCTACGAGGCCGTGGCCGCGGCGCTGGCCGACCCGCGGCTGGGGATGACCCCGTCCGGCGCCGCCGAACCCGGAAACGACACGCTGTTTCAGGACGGCGATGCCCACACCCGCCTGCGCCGACTGGTCGCCAAGGCCTTCACGCCCCGCAGCGTCGCGGCCGTGCGTCCGCGCATCGAGGAGCTGGCCGCCGCGCACGTCGACGCGTTCGCCGACGCCGGCCCGCCCGCGGACCTCGTCGCGGGACTGGCATCCCCGCTGTCGCTGGCGGTGATCGGCGAACTGATCGGCGTGGAGATCGGGGAGCGCGAGCGCTTCAGCGCGCTGGCCGAGGCGGCCGGCTCCGTGGACTTCTTCTCCCTGGACGACGAGGAGCAGGCGGCCGCGGCGATGAAGGCGTGGGACGACCTCACCGGCTACGCCTCCGGGCTGGTCGCCGCCAAACGCGAGGATCTCGGAGACGACCTGCTCAGCGCCCTGATCTCGGTACGCGACGCCGACGACGGCCGGCTCAGCGGCGAAGAGCTCACCGCGATGGCCACCACCCTCGTCGCCGCGGGCTACCAGACGACCCGCAACGCCATCTCCGTCGGCGTGATCCAGCTCCTCACCGAGGGGCGGCTGGCCGGGCTCGCCGATGCCGGGGCCGAGGAGGTGGCCGCCGTCGTGGAGGAAATCCTGCGCCTGGAGGCCGGGGTGATCGCCGAGCCGTTCCCGCGCTGGGCCCACACCGACCTCGAACTGGACGGCGTCGCGATCGCGGCGGGAGACGCGGTCCTGGTCCGGCTGGAGGCGGCCAACCGCGATCCGGCGCACTTCTCCGACCCGGACCGCTTCCTGCCGGAGCGGCGGTCCGCGAGCCCGCACCTGTCCTTCGGCCGCGGTCCGCACCACTGCCTCGGTGCGGCGCCGGCCCGGATCGAGCTCGGGGCGGCGCTGGCCTCCCTCGCCCGGCGCCTGCCCGGCCTCCGGCTGGGAGCCGCGGTAGAGGAGCTGGTCTGGGTCCGCGGCCAGACCGACGGCGGCCCCGCCACGGTGCCCGTCACCTGGTGACACGCCACAGAGGACACCAGCCGCCCCGTGGCGGCACCGCCGACCCGGCGAACCGAGCCGCCACCACCATGCAGCGACTCCGCAAAGCGCACAACAAGCGAAGAAAGACGAGACGCCCCCGCCCGTCCACAAAGGGGGCCGCGCAGCGCCCGCGCCGGTGACAGGCCCGGCACGAGCACAAACCGCGCGCCCCATCAGCACGGGGGCGGTGGCCGCGCTCGGCGGGAGCGGCGCGCCGCTCACCGTGGCGAAGCCGCGCCGGATGCGCACCGGTCCTCATCGGTCCGCCGTCGTGGTCGTTCCGGCGCACCCCTGGCACAGGGGTCCCGCAGCGGCGGATGCGGGCCGCACCGGCCGCCCTCGCGCGAAGCCGTGGCCGACCGGCGCCGAGACCTGCCAGGCGGGCGCGCCGGTGCGCGTGGTCCCGGCGCTCCCACGGCGGCGCACCCGTGCGCGCGGCGACGCCGGCCGGCCCGATGACCCCGCCGGAGGTGCGGACGCGCGGACGCTACCGGGCCCGGAACAGGGGGAGCAGGACCTCGTCCACGATGCCGGTGACGACCTCGTCGGCGACGGGGCCGCCGTGGGACAGGAAGTGGTAGCGCAACAGGGCGTGGCCGGTCTCCAGCTGGCGCTCCGTCACCGCCCGGCCGTCGATCTCGCCGCGGGCGTCGGCGCGCCGGACCACCTCGCGCACAGCGGCGACGCTGGTGCCGCGGGCGCGGGCGCGCACCTGCGCCGCGCGGGTGTCGTCCTGGAGCACCTCACTGATCACTCCGCGCATCGCCTGGCCCGCAGGGCCGGCGAGGTTGTCGTTGACCAGGCGCAGCATCGCGAGCAGGTCGCCGCGCAGGGTGCCGGTGTCGGCGACGTCGGCGGGCTCGGGCAGAAGGTGGTAGGCGGTGTCCATCACCAGTTGCAGCTTCCCGGGCCAGCGGCGGTACAGCGAGCCCTTGCTCGCCTGGGCCCGTTCGGCGACGCCCTCCATGGTGAGTCCCGCGTAGCCGACCTCCGCCAGTTCGGCCACGACCGCCTGGACGATCGCGTCGTGCAGCGCGGCGCCGCGGCGCCGCGGGCGCCTGCGGTGGTCGGTGCCGGAGGCCGCGGACTCCATGCTCCTCGCTCCTTCCGTGCGGGACGGCGCGGTCGGCCTGTGGGGCCGGATCACCGCCATCCTGCACCATGCCCCGGCGTCGCGGCGCGCCGCGGGCGGCGGCTCGCATACCGGCCCCCGGGCGCCGCACCCGCGCGCCCGCCGCTCAGCCGGGCGCGTGCGGCACCGGCGCCGGAGCACCGTCACGGCGACTCCCGCCCGCCGGCCGCCGTCACGCGGCCGCGGTCGCCGTCCACCGCCACCGCCTGCCCGTCGGCCAGCGCCGCGGTCCCCGAGCCGGTGCCGAGCACCGCCGGTATGCCGTACTCCCGGGCCACGATCGCGGCGTGGGAGGCGGGCCCTCCGGTGTCGACCACGACCCCGCCGGCGCGCTGGAACAGCGGCGTCCATGACGGGTTGGTGTAGGGGCAGACCAGGATCTCCCCCGCCTGCAGGCTCCCGAACGCGTCACCGTCGAGGACGACCCGGACCCTGCCGGTCGCCCGGCCGCCTCCGCCGGGCGTGCCCGTCGCCAGGGCGTCGCCGGGGTCCGCGGAGTCGGGGAACAGCGTGGTCGCCGCGATCATGGGCGCCCCGGCGTACTCCGAGCGGCGCGCCGCACGCAGCCGCACGCGCTCGCGCAGCGCCCCGGCCCTGTCGGCGGCGACACGCTCCGGCGCGTCCAGCCGCTCCAGCTCCTCCAGGCGCAGATGCCACACGTCCTCGGGCGCGGGCAGGACCCCCGCCGCGGCCAGGCGCCGGCCCGCCTCCAGCACCGCGCGCCGCAGCACGGGCAGCACCCGGGTGAACTCGAAGTGGGTGTCCTCCCGGAACGCTGTTCCGGTGCGGGCGGCCTCCACGCGCCGCCGCATCCGCGCTCGGGCGCGCGGCCGGTCGCGCAGGCGCGGGTGGTCGAGCACCTGTTCCACGGCCCGGCGCGGCGGATCGACGGGGCGCGGGTCCGCGCCGCCGCCGACGAGGCCCTGGACGGCGCCGAGGACGACCGCGGGGGCGTCGATCCAGGTCGGGGCAGAGAGCAGCAGCGCGCTCGCCGTCTCGCGGTGGCCGTACTCCGCCAGGAAGCCGTCCAGCGCCTCCCGGAACCCGGCGAACTCCGGGGCCTCGCGCACGCGCTCCACCAGGGCCTGCGGATCTCCGGCGGCGAACGACGAGGCCAGCACGGGATCGGCGTCGACCCGCCGGGCCAGCTCGTTCAGCGCGAGGTTGCAGTCCGTCGTGCGGGTGCGCGAGCCCGCGACCAGGTCGGCGAAGAGTGCGCTCAGGCCGAGGCGGCGCAGCGCCAGCCGCAGCCGGACCAGCGCCAGTCCGGCGGCCGGCAGGTAGTCCACCCGGAGGGCGGTGGCCAGATCCACCGCGGCGGCCACGCGGTGCGGGATCCGCATCAGGTCGCGCCAAGCGAGGTCCGCGAGGCGGTCGGACTCCAGGTCGGCCACGCGCCGCTCGAACTCCGCGAGCCGGGGATCGCCGCGCCAGGCGGCGGGGTCGTAGCGGCGGATCCGCGAGGCCAGGCGGACCGGGGCGGTGAGCGTGCGCCACGTGGGCCGGGGCGCGGGCGGGGCGAAGCGGTCGACCACGCCGTCCACCTCGGGCAGTATGGCCGCGAAGTCCAGGCGAGCGCCGGGCAGCTCGGTCATCATCTCCTGCACCATGCGCCCGGGGCCGGGCAGGATCCAGGCCGTCACGTCCAGCGGGTAGGGGCGCACGGTGAACATCTCGTAGAGGGTGGGTGCCATGAAGCGCTGGAAGCGGTTCATCCGGACGGGGGCCGGCGGCAGCGCGGTGAGCGGCCGCGACTGCAGGAGCACGATCCGGCCGTCGGCGTAGGCCCATTCCGTGTCCTGCGGGCGGCCGAAGAAGCCGGCCACCGAGGCCCCCAGGGCGGCGAGCTCGGTGAGCGCCTCCTGCGGCAGGCTCCGCCGGCCGTCGGCGGCCCCCGTCCCGGCTTCCTCGACGGTCCCGCCGCCCTGCGCCGCACGGACGACGACCTCGCGGCGGCCGGGCCTGAAGGTGCGGACGGCGCCGCCGGGGTCCAGGACGTAGTGGTCGGGGGTGACCGCGCCGGAGACCACGGCTTCGCCCAGGCCGGGGCTGGCGTCGACCACCAGCTCCTCCCGGGACCCGGTGACCGGGTTCGCCGTGAACATGACCCCGGCGGCCTCGGCCTCGGCCATGGCCTGCACCACCACCGCGATGCGCACCTGCGCGGACTCCAGACCCAGGCGGTGCCGGTAGGCGATGGCGCGGTCGGTCCACAGCGACGCCCAGCAGTCGCGGACCGCGTCGACGACCGCGTCGGCGCCGGCGACGTTGAGGTAGGTGTCCTGCTGCCCCGCGAATGCGGCGCCGGGCAGGTCCTCCGCGGTCGCGCTGGACCGCACAGCCACCGGGCCGCCGCCGAGGGCGGAGTAGGCGGCGGTAACGGCCGCGCGCAGCTCGGCGGGGACCTGCGCGGCGGCGATCTCCGCGCGGACGGCGGCCCCGGCCGCCGCGGCGTCCACCCCGTCGGCGGTCTGCGCCTCAGCGAGGCGGGCCGCGATGCGGTCGGCCAGGCCGCCGCGTTCCAGCACCCGGGCGTAGGCGGCGGTGGTGACCACGAACCCGTCGGGCACCGGGTATCCGGCCTGCAGCAGCGCGCCGAGGTTGGCCCCCTTGCCGCCGGCGCTGTCGAGATCGGCGGCGCCGAAGGCGCTCAGCGGCCGGACCCCACCCGGCACGTCACCGCGCCCGCCGCGCGCGCCGTCCCGCGGAGCGGGGCGCGGCCGCTGCTGCCCGGCAGCCTGCCCGGCGGCGCGCCGCGGCTCGCCCCCCTGCGTGGCGCGGTCCTGCTGCGGGGTCGTCATCATCCACTCCTCGGTCGGGAGGTCGTCCGGCTCGGGCGCCCTCGCGGCCCCGAACTCCCCCGCGGGGGCGGACGCCACCTCGGCGAGGGGTCTCGCCCGGCGGGAGCACCGCGCCGGTGGCCGCGAGCGGCCCCGCCGGGACTCGCCGAATCTTAGAGCACGTTCCGTCCTCTAATGAGCGTAGGCGTCACCGGGGCTCCGCGCAATGCCCGCACCCGTGCGCGCCCGCGGCACCGCAGCGGATGCACGAGGGGAGCCGTCGCACGCCGCGTCCTCCGCGGTTCCCGCGGGCGGGGGCGGCGGGGAAGGCGGGCGAGGGGGCGGGAGCGGGCGGAGGATCACCCACCGCCGCCGGTTCGCCTGAGCACAGGCCGGGTAGGTGCGTGACCGTCGCGCGCTCCGCGGCTGCGAGTGGGAGGGGGTCGCCATGGCGACGGTCCACGTGCGCTACATCGTCGACGACGTCGACGCCGCCGTCGAGTTCTACCGCCTGCACCTGGGGTTCACCGTGGAGGCCAGGCCGGGGCCCGGCTTCGCGGTACTCGCGCGCGGGGACCTGCGGCTGCTGGCCAGCGCCGCGTCCGGTCCGGGCGGTGCGGCCCAGCCGGTGCCCGACGGCCGAACGCCCCGGCCCGGCGGGTGGAACCGCATCCAGCTGCGGGTCGAGGACCTCGCCGCGGTGGTCGAAACGCTGCGCTCCGCCGGGGTGCGGTTCCGCGGCGACGTCGTCACCGGCCGCGGCGGCACGCAGGTCCTCGTGGAGGACCCGGCCGGCAACGCGGTGGAGCTGTTCCAGCCGTTCGCCCCCGAGTCCGGCTGACCGTGCCGCCGCCCCCGCGCAGAGCGCGAAGCGGTGCGGCGGCCCGGTGAAACGACGACTGCCCCCGCCGCGGACGGCGGGGGCAGTGTCAGTGCTGGATGGCGCGGAGCGTCCGGTCTACCGGGGCCGCGCCGCCACTACACCGCGCGGACGCGCTCGGCCTGCGGGCCCTTGGGGCCCTGCGTGACGTCGAACTCGACGCGCTGGTTCTCATCGAGGTTGCGGAAGCCGCTGCCGTCGATGTTGCTGTAGTGGACGAAGACGTCCGGGCCGCCCTCATCCTGGCTGATGAAGCCGAAGCCTTTTTCGCCGTTGAACCACTTGACTGTTCCCTGAGCCATGACTGCCTCCTGGCAGGTCGACGGGTCGAATCCGATTTTCCGGATCCGCGATCGCTTTCAGAGCGCCCACCCACCATCCCTGGCTGCAGGATCACTCGCGTTGAAGACTGCGAGCGCAATACACGAAGTCAAATTCGTACAACGAAAACGCACGATCGCTCAGTAGAACAACCTACAGCATCAGGTATTCCCCCCGCGCGGTTCTTCGCATCCGGAGTGTCCGGGCTGCACCGGAGGGGCGGCGCCGCTCGGAGCGGCCGGCGGCCGCAGAAGGGCACCGGTGCCTTCTCGCCGGGCGCCGGGCGCACCGCCCGCACCGGCACCCCGGAACCACCCCGCACCCGCTCCGACCTGCGCGGAACGGACGGACCGGCCGCCACAGCGGCGGCCGCCGGGCGGTCGCCTGGGGCCGCGGGCCGCAGCGGTCCGGGGCCCGTGTGCCGTGCCTTCTCCGGCGCCGCGACCGCGGGAACCGCGCGCTAAACGCCCGCGTACCCCCCGGGAATGTGTCCTTCGTCTCCAGACCGCGCGCCGGCCGGCCGCGGTGGGCGGTCCGCGGGCGGCGCCCCGCGGACACCGCCGCCGACGGTGGCCGACCATCCGCGCGGGCCTCTCACCTCTCCACCCGGACTCGGCCGGGGCCGGCCTGTTCTCCGGACGCCGCGCGGCGGCATCCTTGCGGCCTGGGACGGCGGCTCCGAGACTGGGAGCGGCGGGCCGGAGCGACGGATGGGTTGTGGGACGTGGTGAGCCCGGCGCGGCGGGCGTTGGCCGGAGCGGTGCTGCTCGATTTCGCGGTCGGCCCGCTGTTCCTCTGGGACGCCTTCAGCCGCACGCTCTCCGCCGAGCTGGGCGTGCCGGGCCCGCAGCTGAGCCTGGCCTATGCCGTCGGCCTGGCGTCCTTCACCGCCGGCGTGCTCGCGGGCGGGCGGGTCGCCGACGCGGTGGCGCCGCGGCGGCTCGCCCTGGCCGTCGGCGCGGGGGTGGTCGTGGGCTTGGCGACGGCCGGGCTGGCGGTGTCGCTGCCGGTCCTCGTGCTCGGCTTCGGCGTCGTGCTGGGCGGATCGACGGGACTCGGCTACGCCACCGCCGTCCGCGTCGCCGGGACCTCCGCGACCAGGCGCGGGAGTGCGGTGGCGGTGGTGGTCAGCGCCTACGCCGCCGGCGCGGTCGTGCTGGCCCCGGTCGTCGGCGTCCTGCTGGAGACGGTGGGGCGCACCGGGATGTTCGCGGCCCTCGCGGTCCTGCTCGGCTGCCTGACGGCGTGCGCGAGCGCCCTGCTGCCCGGAGCGGTGCCGCCGGCCCGCTCCGCGCCGCCGCGAGCACCGGGCGCGCCGCGGCCCCCGGCGCTGCGCCCCTACAGCCGACCGATCCTCGCGGCGTGGGCGATGTTCTGGCTGGGCAGTGCGCCGGCGCTGGTCGCGTTCGGGCACGCGGGCGGATTCGCCGGGGCGCCGGAGCTCGCGGTGGCGGCGGTGGCCCTGCTCAACGCGGGCAACTTCGCCGGGCGGCTGGCCGCGGGGCCGATCGCCGACCGGATCGGCCATGTCCCGGCCCTGCACGCCGCGGCGGCAGTGCTCGTCGGGGCGTGCCTGACGCTGGCCCTGGCCGACGGTCCCGGCGGCACGCTCGCGGCGCTGGGGGTCCTGGGCGCCCAGTACGGCGCCGTCTCGGTCCTCACGCCGATGGCGGTCGCCGAAGCCGTGCCCGCCGACAGGTTCGGCGCCGCCTACGGGCTGGTGTTCAGCGGGTGGGGCGCCGTGGGCCTCGCCGGGCCGGTCGGCGCCGCCTGGCTGGCGGCGGACACCGGCTATCCGGCGGTCGCCGCCGTGCTCACCGGTGTCGCGGTGCTGTTCTGGGGCGCGGTCGCAGGGGTGTCGGCGGCCCGGCGCGCACCCGCCCGGTAGCCGCGGGCGGGTGCGAACCGGGGTCCCGCCCCGGCGGCCGGTGCGGCGCCGAGTCGGGACTCCGCCGTCGCGGTCGCAGCCGGTCAGGAACCGGAGCAGCTGAGGCCGCTGGGTTCGGTGGTCGAGCCGGAGGCGACGAAACCGAAGGTGACGCTGCCGTCGGCGGGGAGTGCGCCGTTCCACTGCGTGTTGGTCACCGTGATGTCGCCGCTGGTGCCGGAGCTCTCGCCGTTCCAGATGTTGCTGAGGGACTGCCCGGGCGCCAGGGACATGTCGACGCTCCAGCCGTCGAGTGCACCGGGGGTGTCGTTGCGCACCGTCACCTCGCCCTGGTAGCCGCCGGACCAGGAGTTGACCGTCTGGTAGGCGGCGGTGCAGGTGCCGCTGCCGCCCGGATCGCCGCCGTCACCGGGGTCGTCTCCCCCGTCTCCCGGGTCTCCCCCGTCGCCGGGGTCGCCGCCGTCGTCGGTGAGTGTCGGCGTCTGCCAGTTCCGCCAGGCGGAGAGGTCGCCGGACTCGCTGGGCGAGATCCGGAACGCGCCCGGCGCGCTGCCCGAGTCCAGCAGGAACCGCTCGATGCTCTGCCGCATCGGGCCCTGCCATTGCGACCTGGTGGCGCAGTGGGTGCCGTCCTGGACGTCGGATATGTAGGAGATGTTCTCCCCTGCCCCGAGCGCCCGGTAGACCTCGCGCCCGCCCAGGGCGGCCACGCTGCCGGACGTGGCGCCCAGCCAGTCCACGTGCGGGTTCTCCATGATGAGCAGGCCCCGCGGCGCGACCATGCCCACGATCTCGTGCGTGTCCACGGGAAGGGCGGCCGGGTTGCCGGTGTAGGAGCTGAAAGCGTCGCCCAGCCAGGGCTGCTCACCGTAGGCGCTGCTCAGCGGCTGCGCGCCGTCCTCCTGGGCGACCGAGCGGAAGGCGGGGACGCCGGCGGTGCCCGACTCTACGGGCATGGTCAGGTCGATGCGCTGGTCGAACGCGCCGGCCACGAAGGCGCCCTTGCCGAACCGGGAGCAGCCGGTGACACCGGTGCCGTCGGCGCGCAGGACGCTGCCGCCGGACTGCTCGATGACGTCGATGATCCGGCTGATGCCCCAGGACCAGGCCATCAGCAGCCCAGTGCCGCTGGAGGAGCCGTAGAGGTCGTAGAACGCGCCCTGCTTGCTGTTTCGCGAGGTGCCCTCGGCGCCGACCGCGAAGGGGTCGAAGTCGATTACGGCGGCGCCGGAGGACGTGATCGTCTGGGTGTCGGCTCCGAGCCCGCCGAGGACGACGACGGCGGGGAACGGGCCGGAGCCGCTCGGCAGGTCGACGCCGGCCGAGAAGCTGGTGCTGCGGCCCTGGTCGGTCACGTTCACGGTGATGCCGGAGCCGGAGACGGTGCCGCTGACGCTGTCCGGCGGCGCGGGCTTCTGGCCGTAGACGGAGCTCTCCGCCAGCTCCTTGATCTCGGCGCGGCGGCACCGCCATTCGGACGTGGTGCTGATCCGGGTGCCGTCCAGCTTCGTGAAGGGGTCGGGCAGCAGGGCCTCGGACGTCTGCCCCGGATCGGGCACCGGGCAGTCGGCGCCGTCGTCCTCGTCGGCGAGGGCGCCGGCCTGGGGCGTGAGGGTGGCGGCCAGGGTCAGGGCGGTGACGCAGGCCGCGCCCGCCCAGGCCCGCGGCCCGTATCGGCGGAAGCGCATTCGGACCTCCATGGGATGGCGCGCAGCCGAGAGCGGCGGCCCGGCGGCCAAGGGCGCGCCGGGCCGCGTACCCGCCGGTTCGCACCGGATTGGGGGATGTACGCCGTTCCGACCCGCCCGCGGCACCGCCGCGAGGGCGGCGGCCGGGTGTGTGTAGGCGCATGCTGACTCCCGGTAGGGGTGGATGTGCGTTGCACGGGCCGGAATCAGGCTTGAAAGCGATTCCATGGTAATGAAAAATTTCGGCCGCTTTCCAGAACTTTCGCGGCTCAATTTCCGGAATGTTTTGGAAAGCGCTCTGGCCTGCCCCGGAGCCGGGGTGGACGGGCTGGGCGCCTCCTCCACTCCCCTACCCGGAACACGCGGCGGTGCGGGGCGGCCGGTCGCGCCGGGGCCGGCCCCTCCCGCGGCACGCCGCGGACGGCACACGGCCGCCCCGGGACGCACACGCACGCCGGCTACTCGGCGCGCGGGGTCCCGGGGCGGGCGCCGCCGGGGGCGGGCGCCGCGGGGAGCGGGCGCTCAGAGGGTGCGGCCGAACAGGTCCAGCAGCGCCTTCCAGTGGCGCTCGGTCGCCGCCTCGTCGTATGCGGCGGTGTCGGCCTGGGTGTAGCCGTGCTGCGCGCCCTCGTAGACCTCGGACGTGAAGCACACGCCCGCCGCGGTCAGGGCCCGGTCGAGGCGGTCGATCTGCTCGGGCGGCATCGCGTGGTCCTTGTCGGCGTGGCCGAAGTACAGCTCGGCCGTGATGCGGTCGGCAAGCAGGTGCGGGCCGTCAGGAGCGTCGGGGGCCAGGTTGGCGCCGTGGAATCCGGCCGCCGCGGCCACTCGATCGGCGTGGGTGGCGGCCGTGCGCAGGGACAGGATCGCGCCCATGCAGTAGCCGACGACGCCCGCCGGCCCGGCGGTGGCCTGGGGGACCTCGGCCAGGCGGTCCAGGTAGGCGCCGGCGTCGCGCACCACCTGCTCGGGCGTGAGCGACTGCATGATCGGACCGAGCCTCTCGAAGATCTCCGGGCGGTTGGAGGGGTCGATGAACTCCGGAATCTCGACGACCGGCGAGCGCCCGTGGCGGTAGTAGACGTTGGGCACCAGCACCGTGTAGCCGGCCGCGGCCAGGCGGGTCGCCATCCGCTTGAGCTGAGCGCGCAGCCCGAACGCGTCCATGTAGAGCAGGACGCCGGGATGGGTGCCGCCGTCGTCGGGGTGGGCGAGGTAGGCGTCGGCGACGCCGTCCTCGGTGGTGATGTCCACGGCGGTGCCGTACACGGTGGCCATGTGCGCTCCCTGGTAAGACGCGGAGACGGTTGCGGGCGGGCCGGGCCGGTCCCCGGTGCGCGCGCTCCGGCGCGGACGGCGGGAAGCTCGCCGCACGAGCGCGGCCGCCGTCCGCCGCGGATGCGCCGGCGGGACTCCTCCGGCACCGGCAAGGAGGCTACTCCCGCCGAGGCCGTGAAGCGGTCCGCCGCCTCCCCGAGCCGCCGAGCGGCACCTGCCGGCACGCGGCACAGCCGGAACCCCACCGACACCACCCGCTCCCCGTGCCGCCCAGTCCCCCGACCACCGCGGACCGGCCGCCACGTCCGGATCCGGCCACCCACCAACGCACCGTGACCGCGCCACCGCGCCACGGGAACGCTTCCGACGGAAGTCCCCGGACGCGCGGAGGGGGAACGGATTGACCAGACAGGGCTTCGGCGGCCGGTTGCCGGACGACGCGTGGCGCAAGCTCCTTCAAGCGGGCGCCACCCGCCGCTACAGCGACGGGCAGACCATCATCAGCCAGGGCGATCGCGACACCGCCGTGTTCCTGCTCGCCTCGGGAACGGTCAAGATCACCACAGTGCGCCCCGACGGTGAACAGGTGCTGCTGGCGCTGCGGGGGCCAGGTGAGGCATTGGGCGAGCTTTCGGCGCTGTCGGGTCTGCCTCGCACCGCTACCGTCGTGGCCGCGGGCGGCGCGTGCCTCACGCGGGTCCTCAGCAGCGACAGGTTCCGGGCGCTGGCGCGGGAGATGGGCACCGAGGGCGCTCTGTGGCAGCACGTGGTTACCCGGCAGGCCGAGAGCGAGGCCTTGCGAGCGGAGATGGCGACTCTGCCGTCCGCCCAGCGCCTTGCGGCGATGCTGCTCCGTACGGTCGCGCTCATCGGACACGACGTCGATCCCGCTCCCGCCGGACACGGAGGTCGGCATGCGGTGACGATCCGGCTGGGGCTGTCGCAGCGCGAACTGGGCGACTCGGTGGGCCTGTCCCGCACATCGGTGGCCGCCGAGTTCGCCCGCCTGAGATCGATCGGCGTGGTGCGAACGGGGCGCCGCTTCGTGGCGATCCTGGACGTGGGCCGCCTCCGGGAGATCGCGGAAGGCGCGGTGTGACGCAGCCCGCACCGCATTCGGCGCCCAGTGTCCGGTCTCGAACACAGTAGCGCGGACCAGCCTGTGAAGGTCGGTGCGCGGGACCGGAGCCGCTCCGGTTGGGTCCCGGCCGACCCGGCGTCGACCGAAGGGAACGATCGGCCATGCCTGATGATCTCCGCCGCGCCGCACCGGCGCAAAGCCCGATGCTGCCGCCGTACCAGGCAATCCTGGCGGTGGACGCTGAGCGCTACAGCCGCGCCTCCTCATTGGACCAGCGCCTGATCAGCGGCTCGGTCCGCTCCGCGCTGGAGGAGGCCTTCCACAGGGCCGGCATGGCCGACCAGTGGAACGACGCCAGGTTCCCGCAGGGCACCGGGGACGGCTTCGCGCTGGGCATCGCCCCCGAGTACCTGCCGCTGCTGATCCATCCGTTCTTCGCCTACCTGCAGGACACCCTGGAGCAGATGCAGGGTCCGCTCGCCGCTCGCGACCGGGACCTGCGGCTGCGCCTGCGCGCCGCCGTCGAGGTCGGACCGCTGCACGACAGCGGCGGTGCCGACCATCTGGACGGGGTGGGCAACCCGATGACGGAGGTGCACCGGCTGCTGGACTCCCCGCCGGTTCGCGCCGGGCTGAGCCAGTCCGTCCCCGACATCACGCTGCTCAGCACCATCGTCTCCCGCCGTGTGTACGAGGACGCTGTGCTGAGCGAGTATGCGGCCCTGAACCCGCGCCACTTCAGTCCCGTCCGGGCCGAGATCGCGGAAAAGGAGTACCGCAGTGAAGCCTATGTCTATATTCCGCGGCCCTCCACTCTGACCGGTGAATGGCCGGTGAGCGGCGCCTCCGCGGGGAAGTCGGAACCGGATCCGGAAGGACCGGTCGACGACGGGGAGTCGGGAGCTCCCGAGGCCCGCGGCGCCGCGGAAGCGGCACAGGCCGCATCGGCCGACCGGGGCTCCACCGCGAACCAGGCGGGTTCGGTCTCCGGCGGCGGGGTCCAGGCCGGCACGGTGCACAGCGGCCTGCACACAGGGGACCACAGCGGGAACCGCTACGGCGGGGTCGGGAACATCGACGGCGGAGTCCGGACCCTGGTCACAGGCGCGAGCGGGCCGGTGCACACGGGCGACGGCGACCAGTACAACGACGACGTCGATGGCAGTCGGCGCGCCCGCGCCGACCGGGGCGGGTCCGCAGAACGCGGCCGCAGCCAGGAGCAGGGAGAGGATGGAGGGGTGGGCCGGTGACCACTCCCCCGACCACCGGCCCGCCCCCGTCAGGCGAGGTCGGCACGATCGCGGGCGACGCCCGCACCGTCGCCGTCGGGGCCGACGCTCCGATGCACACCGGCGACGGCAATCAAATCAACACCTACCTGCAAATAGCTCAGGAACTACGCGACCGGCGCCGGCCCCGCAGACGCGTCGTAGGAATCGTGAATCGCGACGAGACCGGGCACGTACGGAAGGTGTTCGTCCCTCCGCACCGCTTCATCGAAGCAGAGCGGGGCTTGGCGGAACGCGGGGCCGTGGTCTTGTCGGGCCGCCCGGGCAGCGGCCGCAGGACTGCGGCGATCCGGCTGCTCGCGGGTGCATCCGGTACGCCTCCGTCGATCCGGCTGCTCCCTGACGGGGACGGCGACCCGTATCTCGACACGACCGCCTTGGAAGAGCACAAGCACCTGCTTCTGGAACTGACACGGGTGGAAAGCTCCGTCGCTCGCGAGGTCGTCGACGAACTCCCCTATTACCGCGAGGCGGTGGCCAAGCAGGGCGGACTGCTCGTCGTCGTGTGCTCCGAGCGCGACGAGCCGCAGCTGCGGCATCAATACCACCTGGAGGAGATCGAGCGCCCTGACTCCACGGCACTCCTCAACCGCCACCTGGTGTACTACGGCTCCACCGTCGCGTCCTCGCCGCTGAGCGACGACGCGCACACCTGGCTCGCGTCCTGCGCAGCGCGGGAGATCGCGTACCTCGCGAAGCGCGTGGCGGACGACGAGAAGCGGGCCGGCTCCCCTTCCCGGTCCGACCACGCTTCCCGCCTCGATCGAGCCGTGAACGAGATCAAGCACCGGGACGACACGGCAGGCAAGCGCATCAACGGGTGCACGAACCTGCGCCAGCGCGCCGTCCTTCTCGCCGCCGCGATGCTCGAGGGCTGCCCCGCCGATGCGGTCTTCGATGCGGTCGAGCTGCTGATGCCGCGTGCAGACGGAGCTGAACGAACGTCCTCGCCGTCGCTGGCGCGGCGCGGCTTCACCCAGCAACTCAGGGACCGCGCGGTCTCTGTCTCCCCCGACCGCAGGGTGGATTTCGGGCGCGCGGACGACGCGGCAGCGCTGCGCAGCCGTTTCTGGGACGACTTCCCCGACATGCGCGACGCGTTCGGGACGTGGGTGCTCGCGTGCGACAAGCAGGCACGCGCGGGGAGTACGACGCTGGATCACGCCGCAGTGGCCACGCTCGTGGAACGATTCGCCGAACAGGAGCTGCGGACCCGCGGACCCCGCCGCCTGCTCGACGCCGTGTTCACCTGGACCGGGGTCGCGCAGCCGAAGGCGGGCCCCGGCCTCGCACTCGGCGTCCTGCAGGTGCTCCTGACCGACGAGGCCGCGGCGCCGATGGCGCGCAGCCGCATCCGCGAATGGGCCAGCCTCCCCAAGCTTCCTTCCCCCTTCGCGCACCCGCTCATCCAGGTCTGCCAGCGGATCCTGGCCCCTTCGCACCCGCGACAGGCGATCGTTCGCCTGCGACATCTCTCGAACAACTCCGCCGAGGACGTCGCCGCGGCCGCGCGGGAAGCCGTTGCCGAACTGATCCGCGAAGACAGGACCGGCGAGGTGTACCGGACACTGCTGGATGTGCTGGTGGAGCGCATGCATCAGCGTCGCCAGGCGGACCGCGATCTGCTTTGGGAGGCGACCGCCCCGGAGCTGCTGTCCGCACACGATGCGGACCGGCCCGGGACGGGCGACCGCGAGCGCGCCGCCCTCGCCGCCGCGATGGCCGCCGACGCCGAAGAGGTGCGCCGTCACACGGTGCGGTGGCTCGACGAGTGCGTGCGGAACGTCGAGCGGGCGGGCGCACCGCCACTGCCGCAACCGATCGTCAGCCTCGTAGGCGCTGCGGTGGATGCGGAACGCTGGCAGACGCTCGCCGCCACCGCCGTGCGCTGGAGCCGGAAATGCGACGCGTCACCGGAGGACGCGCCGCGACGGGTGTACGAGCGCGTGTCCGCGAAACTGGATGCTGCACGGGGGCGCCGTCCCCGGCCATCCCGCGGCACCGGCGGTAGTGCTGGGGAGGCCGGGCGATGACAGTGGACGGACGCGTATGGGGTGCCGCCGGACTGGTCGCGTCTGCGGTGACGGCCGGAGTCGGAGCACTGATGGGCTGGTGGGCCCTGCTGTGGGTCGCCCTGCTGTTCGCGCTGGCGGGAGCCGCTGTGCTGCTGATGCACGGTGTCGGCGGCGGCCACTCGCGTCGGCAACCGCCGACGGGGGTGACATGGGCCGCCGAACGGGATGAACCGGCCCGGCGCCCTGTCGCGGAAGAGCCGGTCACGCCGCGGCGGACGCACTTGGCGAAAGTGGGGCTGCCCAGCTCGCACCCGGAGTACGAGGTGCTGCTGTCGGCGGTCGTCAGCTGGCGCTCTGTGCGCGACACGGGCCCAGGCACCGACGGCCGCGCCAAGAGCCTGATCGTGGAGATGTCCGCTGCCCTCACCTCCCAGGAGGCGCCCGAGGATCATGAGCTGACGCGCCATCGACTCGCCGCCGAATTGGGCCAGGTGCACCGCGACCGCGAGTCGGGAATCGAGGTATGGGCGGACGAGGTGAGGCTGGAGCTGCGCGAGGACGACGCCGAGCGTCTCCAGCGGATCCGCGACCTCCGCAAAGACGAGGAGATCCGCGGACTCGAACGCACCGCCGAACGCAGCCTGCGGCGGTATCTGAAGAGCGATATGCTCTCCGACCCCGGCCAGGCGGTGCTGTGGTGGCTTGCCCGCGACCCTGAGAACCTCCATGACACGGTGAGCGAGATCGGCACCCTGTCGCGTCTCGCGGCCGCGGTCGGCGGCACCGAGATCCCGCGGCTCTACCTCGACCTGGCTGGCGGCGTCCCGAGTGCCAGCGTCTCCGAACCGCCGTGGGACCCGGCTCCGCGGCCGGAGGAAATGGACCACAGCCCTCCGATGTTCGACCGTTTCACCGGCGATGAAGGCGGAACCGGCCCGAATGCCGCGTCCGTCGGCACGGTGAACGACCGGCAGGACGGCAGCGACGCGGGCCCCAGGGGCACCGCCCAGAGATTCCTAGACCTGCTTGCTGGAGAGGACGATCCCGACGCGCGCACGGCCTTCACCGACGATCTCGCCAGGCTCCTCGAAGAGGCCGGACGCGGCGACGTCGCCCGGTATCTGCGGGCCGCTGACTGCGACCGAGACGGTGGGCCGGGAGCGGCTGACCCGAGCGGCAGCCCGCCCGTCCCCTCCGACCAAGACTCGGCAGCCGATCGCGACGAGGAAGCGCCGAACTCATCCGCCGCAGATCGGTATCAGGGAGCGGGCGACGAACCGGACGGTGCGGAGCCCGTGGCCGGGGAAGAGCACCGGGCCGACAGCGGCTGGTTCGGCTCGCATGCCTGGGAGGTCGGCCCGGACGCGGTCGTCACCCCGCCGGGGCGCACCGGGGCCGCACCGGACGGCCCGCCGGGCCCGGTTTCGGCGGGCGGCGCCGCCGAGGGCCTTGCAGAGCGCTCCGACCGCACGGGATCCGATGCAGGGCCGTGGTCGGAGCCTCCTCACTGACGGTCAGCGGCCGGGGGTGTGGGGCTGCGGCGGGTGGTGGGCGGGGTGGGTGGGGTGGGTGGGGGTCGGCGTTCTATCGGGCGTCTTCAGGCGAGGCGGGGGCCGCTGTGTTCACCGCCTGGGCGGGGGCCGGCTCACGGTTGCCTGCCGGCGGAGCCGTGGACGGCCTTGGTGGCCGCGAGGAGGACGGCGCTGACGAACCAGAGGGCACCGGCCGCGCCGGCGGCTCCCGCCACGGTGGCCGCGGCCGCGGGGATCGCGACCTGGCCGAGGCGGTTGCCCCACAGGCGCAGGGACAGGGCGGTGCCGCGCGTCTCGGGCGGGACGGCGCGCACGACCATGGTCATGGTCAGCGGCTGGCCGAGGCCCAGGAGGAAGCCGCCGAGGGCGAGCGCGATCCCCATGGCCGCGGTCCCCGACACCGGCAGCGCCACGGCGCTGAGAGCGGCGGCGGAACCGAGCGTGCTGGCCATGATCAGCAGGCGGCGGGACCAGCGCTGTACCAGCCGGTCCACCAGCAGGCGCGACAGGATCGACGCGGCCGCGCGGGTCGCCAGGAGGGCTCCGACGACCGCCGGGGTGATCCCGCGCTGTTCGGCGATGAGCGGCAGGTAGGCGGTCAGCAGGTCCACCGCCGCCAGCAGCGCGAGGCTGGTGAACAGGCCGGTGGGCACGCCGGGCCGGCGCAGCAGGTTCGCGATCGGCAGCGGCGCGGAGCCTCCGTCCCCGGTCCGCGGCCGGGTGGCCGACCAGAGTCCGAGGACCGCCGGCAGTCCCAGCGCCGCGGTCAGCGCCGCCACGAGCAGGGCCCGCTGGGTGGCGGACTCCAGGCCGGCGTCGGAGGAGGCGTCGGCGAGCAGTAGGCTGGTGAGGAGCGGCCCCACCAGCTGGCCGAGAGCCGCCGACGCCGTGAGCAGGCCGAAGTTGCGGTCGAGCCGTGCTTCGGCCGACCGCTGGGCGACGAGCCGCTGCGCGGCGACCATGAAGGTGAGGTGCCCGAGCCCCAGGACGGCGCTGCCCGCGGCGACGGTCGCCAACCGCTGGGACCCGGCCAGCAGCAGCGGAGCCAGCGCCATCAGCACGATGCCCGCGGCCACGATCCAGGCGGTGCGCCGGAGGCGGTCGCTGAGCCGCCCCAGGGGGACCGCGACGACCAGCGGAAGGATCGCGAACGCCGCCGTGATCAGGCCGACCGCGAACGCGTCGGCGCCCAGTGCGACGGACCGGTAGGAGATCAGCGGGCGGCACAGGTTGAGCGTGGTCTGGGAGGCGACCACGGTGACCAGCAGCCACCACAGCCAGCGGTCCCGCGGTGCGGCGCGGGGCGCAGCTCTCACGGGCGGTTCCGGTGCGGTGGCAAGGCGGCCATGGGTCCTCCTGAAAAGCGCGGCACCGTAGGTCCGGTCATCCTACGGACCACGCGCCACGGCCCCGGCGAGCGCCCCTCGGTTCCACCCCGCCCCCGAACGGCCGGTGGTGCGCGCCTGCCCATAGCGAAGACGCGCAAGGACTCCGCACGCCGCACTCCTAGATGAGTGAGTCCGATGTCTTCAGTGGTCGTAGGCGATCAGCGACCGTTTGACGGGTGCGTCGGTCTCCCAGTTGTGGCGGATCGCCGCAGCCAGGGCCAGCAGCCGCTGTCCGGTGCGGGCATAGACTCCGGCCGGGGTGCGCCCGCCGTGGGACTCCAGGCCGAGTTGGCCCTTGAGGGTGTCGATGACGGCTTCGATCCACTGGCGGAACCGGGCCAG
>NZ_BAAAQI010000030.1:0-32183 GCF_039531585.1 Streptomonospora arabica
GACGGAATCTCCCGGCGGATTTCCCACCGCACCCTCCGGAAAACGTGTCCCGGCGGCCGCGATTTCGCATCCGCGTTCTGTTGTGTCTCCACGTTAGCAGGGCTTTCGCGAACCCACCAAATCGGCGGGTCAAGCGATTCCTGCATTCCCGTTCACGGTTTCCGCTTCCGAGCGCAGCAGCAGAACGGAGAAGATCCGATCGAATCCTGCCGAATGCCGATAGCGCTCTACGGAGCACCGGAGTGAGATGCGGTCACGCCCACCGTGCGGTGTTCGCTGCGACCGAGGGAGAGCGCCGCCCAGTCGCACCGGAAACCGGTGCTCCATCAGGCGACCCGACCCACTCTAGCCGTCCGGTCGACTGATGCCAACTCGGGCGGGGAGTGACGTAGGCCACTTCCTGCGCCGGCATTAACGGCGGGACCCGCGTGCTGTCCCCCGTGGCCCACGGCGGCTGTACCGGGCCCGGCCGACCGCGCTTCCACGCGCGGCGCCGCGATCGGCACGCGCACGCTCCCCCCAGAGTGGCTCTCACCACAGAGGCGGCGCAGGGTTGGCCAAGTAGATACGCATGCATTATCTTTCCAGGAAAGCAATCTTGTCGCACAGTTCTCGGAAGGACACCCAATGAGCGAGCCCGTGAAGCTGAGCATCATCTACTACTCCTCCACCGGCACCGGTTTCACCATCGCCCGTGAGATCCAGGAGACGGCCGAGAAGGAGGGCGCCGAGGTCCGCCTGCGCAAGGTGGCCGAGCTGGCGCCGGCCGAGGCGATCGCCGCCAACCCCGCGTGGGCCGCCAACGCCGAGGCCACCAAGGACGTTGCGGAGGCCACCTCGGACGACGTCGTCTGGGCCGACGCGGTCGTCTTCGGCTCGCCCACCCGCTACGGCAACATCACCGCGCAGCTCAAGCAGTTCATCGATCAGCTCGGTCCGCAGTGGCAGCAGGGCCTGCTCGCCGACAAGGTCTACAGCGGCTTCACGTCCACGGCCACGCTGCACGGCGGCCAGGAGTCCACCCTGCTGGCGCTGTCGCACACCTTCTACCACTTCGGCGGGATCATCGTGCCCCCCGGCTACACCGACCCGAGCAAGTTCGCCGACGGCAACCCCTACGGCACCTCGCACGTCGACGCCCAGGGCAACAGCCCGGTCGACGATGTGACGCGCACCGCCGCCCAGGTCCAGGCCCGGCGCGTGGTGAGCGTGGCCGGCGCTCTCAAGGCCGGCCGGGAAGTCTGAGCACCCGAACCCCCGGCGCGCGGGACGCGTGACGCACAGGGAGGGGGCCGCACTCGCGGCCTCCTTCTCGCATGCACGTCCGCTTCATGTTCACGTCCCGCGTACCCGGCCGCAAGCGCACGGGCAGCGAGGCGCCCCGGCCCTTATGCGCCGTGCCCGCCTCCGCGCCGCTCCTGCAGTTCGGTCGCCGGCTCCCAGTTCGTGCGTAGCGCCGCCTCCGAGCCCGCCATCCACAGCGCGAAGCCGAGGTAGCCGGCCTCGAACGCGACCAGGTCGCCGTCCCAGCGCGCGGCGGGTGCCGCGGAGCGCTTGCGGCGCAGCAGCAGCACGCCGGCGGCGATGTTGAGGCCCGCCCAGACACCGTTGACGACCGGGCCCGACTCTCGGCCGGCGAGGGGCGTGAGGTGCCGGCGCCCGGCGACGGCGGTGGCGAGGTGCGGAGCGCTGTTGGCGATCAGCACACCTGCGGCGAAGGAGCGGATTCGTCTGCTTGTCATGGCGAACCAGGCTAGACCCGGTCGAGAGCGGGGCGGGGGCGGGCGCCATGTCCGCATAAGGACATGTCGACACGGTGACACGGTGACACGGTGATTCGGCGAGCCGGCGACTGGGCATGGGAGGACGCCTCCCCTGCGTGCGCGGGCGCGCGCCGAGGGCACCGCATCCGGACGGGCACGGCCGGATGCGGCGCCCTGAGGTGGGGCCCGGCGACGGCTCCCACTGGTTTGGAAGCGCTCCCATAGCGGGGGCCGCCGCCGGACGCGGTGGGATCCGCCCCCTACGCCGGCTCTAGCCCGCGGAGCAGGTGAGCTCGGGCGCGGAGTTGGTCCCGTCGTGGGTGCCCTGGAGCCCGAACGAGGCCGTCTGCCCGGAGGAGAGAGTGCCGTTGTAGGACACGTTGCTCGCGGTCACCTGCGAACCGTCGGCGCTGACCTCGGCGTTCCAGGCGCTGGAGACGGTCTGGCCGTCTTCGTAGCTCCAGGAGACCTCCCAGCCCTGCAGGTCCTCCTGGGCGGTGACGTCCACTCCGGCGACGAAGCCGTCGGACCACTCGTTCTGCACCGTGTACTCGGCGGTGCATCCGTCACCGGGATCCGGCGTGGGCTCGCCGGTGGGCGTGGGGTCGGGGGTCGGGTCCGGGTCGGGCCCGGTCGGTCCGTAGACGCTGGCGGTCTCGGCCGTGGCGACGATCCCGTTCTCCCCGTTGAACAGCCGCTCGCCCCAGGACGTCAGGCTGTTCGGGTCGAAGTCGTTCGTCAGGTCCAGGTACTCGACGCCGCCGCCGTTGCCGCTGTAGGACCAGCCGAGGTAGCCCAGGCCGTGCTGCTCGGCGGTGGCCAGGATGGCGTCCTCGTCGGGGTTGCCGTCGCTGTGGTCGTGGCCGAACTCGCCGACGACGATGGGCAGGCCGCTGTCGACGAAGTGGCCCAGGTAGTCCTGGATCGTCGACGCCTGCTCGTAGACCCCGTACATGTGGATGTCGAAGAGGACGTTGCGGTGCGGGTCGCTCTCGAACACCTGCGCGGCGTTGTCGCGCATGGTGTGGGTCCAGTCCTGCCCCCAGTTGGGCGCGTCGACCATGATCGTGTGGTCGAAGCCGGCGTCGCGCAGGCGGTTGACGGCGTCGGAGGTGTCGGAGGCCCACGGCTCGTAGCCCTGGTTGCCGTAGGGCTCGTTGCCGATGTTCAGGATCGTGTAGGCCTCCTGGCCCTCCAGCGCGCTCTGGATGTCGATCCAGTAGTCGACGGCCTGGTCCAGGGAGGAGGCGGCGCTCTCCTCGCCGTAGCCGGTGGTGTCGTGCACCTCCAGCACGCAGACGAGCTTGTTGGCCTTGCACTCGCTGATCACGTCGGCGACGTCGGCGGCGTCGTTGCGGGTCCACCGGACGCCGTTGCTGAGGACGACGCGGACCGCGTTGGCGCCGAGCGAGCCGATCTCGGCGAACGACTCGGTTTCGCCCGCGTACCAGGCGTGCGGGTGGTTGACGCCGCGCATCACGAAGTCGTTGCCGTTGGCGTCGACGAGGCGGCCGTCCTGGATCTGGAAGCCGGCTTCGGCGTTGGCCGGGTGGACGGCGACGATGAAGGACAAGAGGAGGGTGAAGACCGCCGAGGCGGTCAGGGCCAGACGTGTTCGCATAGCTCTTCCCAAGGTGGACGTCGTCTCGGGTCGAGGACCCGGAACGTGTGGACGTACCGGCCGGCCGGACGGCTTCCCCCTGTGGCGCCATGGCAACTATAAGCGACGTGACTTACTTAACTCAACTGTCTAAGTAAGATCACGGACTCCCGCGGCCGCCGGATGCGGCACCGTGCGGGCCGGACCCCTGAAGCCCGCCCGAGGGCACCTCCTGCCGACACACCGACACACCGACACACCGACACACCGACACACCGACACACCGACACACCGACAGGGAGATTCGGCGCTCTGTCGACTCGTCGACCTCCCACCCGCCCGGCACGGCGGGAACGGGGCCGCGGTCATCCGCCCGCGGCCGCCGGAGGACCGGACTCGACCGGGGCGCCACCGCGCTCCAGACGCCACCAGCGGGTGATGCCGAGCCCGGCGAGGAACGCGGTGTCGTGACCGGCCACGATCAGCGCGCCCCGGTAGGCCGCCAGCGCCTCGGTCAGCCGGTCCACGCTGTGCAGGTCGAGGTTGTTGGTCGGCTCGTCCAGGAGGAGCAGCTGGGGCGGCGGGTCGGCCAGCAGGAGGCAGGCCAGCGTGACGCGGAAGCGCTCGCCGCCCGAGAGGACGCCCGCCCGGTCCTCCACCCGGTCGCCGCGGATCAGGAAGCGTGCCAGGTCGGCCCGCACCCGCTGCGGCGGCGCCGACGGCGCCGCCGCGCGCACGTTCTCCAGCACGCTCATCCGGTCGTCGAGGAGGTCAAGGCGCTGGGGCAGGTAGCCGACGCGGTCGGCGACGCGGGCCACGGCGACCACCGGGTGGGCGCCCGAACCGGCGACGGCCTGCAGCAGCGTGGTCTTACCGGTGCCGTTGTCGCCGGTCAGCGCGATCCGCTCGGGCCCGCGCACGCTGATCCGGCCCTGCGGAGCGTCCAGCTCCAGCACGGAGCGGCCGGCGGGGACCTCGGTGTCGGGGAGCCGGATGCGGATGCGGTCGTCGTCGCGCACGGCCGACTCCGACTCGGCGAGCGCCTGTTCGGCCTCCTCCACCTTCCCCGTCTGCATGATGCGGTGCTTGCCCGCCGAGACCTGGGCGTCCCTCTTGCGCTGGCCCATCACGACCTTCGGCTCGCGCTTGGTCTCGTTCATCTTGCGCCCGTAGCGCTCCCGGCGGTCCAGCTTGGTCCGGGCCTCGATGAGCTGGCGCTTCTCGCGGCGGACGCCGCCCTCGGCGGTGCGGACTGCGCGCTGGGCGGCCTCCTGCTCGGCGGCGAGCTGCTCGGTGTAGGCCGAGTAGTTGCCGCCCCAGACCCGGATTTTGCCCTCGCGCAACTCGGCGATGCGGTCGACGCGCTCCAGCAGTTCGCGGTCGTGGCTGACGACCACGAGCACGCCGCGCCAGGCCTCGACCGCCTGGTAGAGCAGTGCGCGCGCCCGGCCGTCGAGGTTGTTGGTCGGCTCGTCCAGCAGGGTCACCGCGGGGCGGCGCAGGATGAGCCCGGCGAGGGCGGTCAGCACCGCTTCGCCGCCGGAGAGAGAGGCGACGGTGCGGTCCAGCGGTTCGGCGCCTGTCAAAGCGATGCCGAACCGCTCCAGTTCGGCGGCCGCGCGCTCCTCGATGTCCCAGTCGTCGCCGACGGCGGTGAAGTTGGCTTCGGCGGCGTCGCCAAGCTCGATCGCCCGCAGCGCCGCACGGATGCGGTCAATGCCGAGCAGCTCGGCGACCGTCTGGCCGGTGTCGAGAGTGAGGCGCTGGTCGAGGTGGCCGATGTCGCCGTCCACGCGGATGCCGCCCGAGGCGGGCGCGAGCCGGCCGGTGATGAGCTTGAGCAGCGTGGACTTGCCCGAGCCGTTCAGCCCGATCAGGCCGGTGCGCCCGCTGTCGAAGGAGGCGTTCAGCCCCGAGAAGACGGCGGTGCCGTCAGGCCATTCGAAGGAGAGTTCGGAGCAGACGATCGAGTGGGACACGGGACCTCCCGGCGGTACGCCGACGAAACGAGCTGTGCAGTCGCGGTTCCGTCGGTCATGCGCATCGGGAAAGTCGCCTCCGGGGTGTCGGGGTCGTCTGCCGCGGGTGCAGCGCGCCCGCGCCGATCAGGTTCGCACCGGCCGACCGGCGGCGCAAGGGATTTTCCGGCGACCCGCGGCCGCCGCGTCCGCCCGACCGGGCGCCGGCTCCCGCCGCCCGCCCCGTCCCCCCGCATGCGCGCGGCCGCGCCGGTGGGCGTCTCCGGCGCGGCCGCGTTCGCAGCCGGTGTCAGCGGCGCAGTCCGTGGCCCAGGCGGAAGAGGGGCTTCTGGCCGTCGCCCCGGTTGATGGGCTCCTGGTCGACCGAGGACGGCCAGGTCACGGGGAGGCGTCCGCGGAAGCGCTCGTGGCCGAAGAGGACGTCGGTCATGCCCGCGCCCTCACTGCCCGGCAGCCAGGACGCGACGAAGGCGTCCGCGGTCTTGAGCTCCTCGTTGATGATCAGCGGGCGGCCCGAGACCAGCATGGCGATGCACACGTCGGTCTTGGCGCAGATGTCGCTGAGCTGCTTGCTGTCGGCCTCGCTGAGCGCCAGGTCGGCGTCGTCGCCGAAGCCCTCGGCGTAGGGGGTCTCGCCGCCGACCCAGATGCCGATGTCGCCGGAGAAGTCCTGGCCGGTGTCGGTTCCGACGAACCGCACGTCGGTGTCGGTGCCCTCGGTCTCCTGCTGCACCGCCTCCCAGAAGGTGGTGCCCTCGGTGATGTCGCCGCCGCTGCCCTGCCAGCTGATCGACCATCCGCCGAGCTGGTAGCCGAGGTTGTCGGCGGTCTTGCCGCCCACCACGATGTCCTTGCCGGAGTTGCGCGAAAGCGGCAGCACGCCGTCGTCCTTCAGCAGCACCTGCGACTGCGCCACCGCCTCGCGCGCGACCGCGCGGTGCTTGGCGGAGCCGACGTCGTCGAGGTGGCCGCGGTCGGCGAACGGCTTGTCGAACAGCTCCTGGTCGAACTTGAGGTCGAGGATGCGGCGGACCGCGTCGTCGATGCGCTTCTCGCTGATGCGGCCGGCGCGCACCTCGCTGACGATCGCCTCGATGTTCTGCTCGTAGTCGTCGGGGACCATGATCATGTCGAGCCCGGCGTTGATCGACTTGCGCACCTTCTCGGCGTAGGAGTCGCCCTCGACCTGCCGAACGCCGGCCCAGTCGGAGACCACCACGCCGTCGAAGCCGAGCTCGCCCTTGAGCACGTCGTCGACGAGGTACTCGTGCTGGTGCATCTTCAGCCCGTTCCAGCTGCTGAAGGACACCATCACCGAGGCCGCGTCGGCGCGGACGGCCGCGCGGTAGGGGCGCAGGTGGATGCGGCGCAGCTCGCGCTCGCTCATCCGCGCGTCGCCCTGGTCGATCATGTAGTCGCCTTCGCCGGTGCCCCACGTGGTGCCGCCGTCGGCGACGTAGTGCTTGGCGGTGGCCGCGACGCCGTCGGGTCCCACGCCGCGGCCGTGGCCCTGCAGCCCCGAGATCGAGGCGTAGCCCATGACGCTCGCGAGGTGGGGGACCTCGCCGAAGCCCTCGTAGGTGCGGCCCCAGCGGTCGTCGCGCGGCACGCTCACCGCGGGTGCGAAGTTCCAGTCGATGCCGGTGGCCAGGACCTCCTTGCGCGTGACCTTTTGCGCGCGGCGCACCAGCCAGGGGTTGCGCGTGGCGCCCATGCCGATGTTGTGCGGGAAGACGGTGGCGCCTTCGACGTTGCTGTGGCCGTGCACCGCGTCGACGCCGTAGATCAGCGGGATCCCCAGGCGGCTTTCCAGAGCGGCGCGCTGGTACTCGTCGTACATGTCGGCCCATTCGGAGGCGGTTCCGCCGGGCTCGCCCCCCGGGCCCGCTCCGCCGCCGGAGAGCAGCGAGCCGATGCCGTACTCGGCGATCGCCTCTTTGTCGTCCATGACGTGGGTGTGGTTCACCTGCGTCATCTGGCCCGCCTTCTCCTCCAGAGTCATCTGCTCCAGGCAGTCCTCGGTGGAGTCGCAGCGGGGAGCCGCCGCGGCGGTCGGGGCGGCCGCCACCATGAGCGGCAGCACCAGGGCACCGACCGTCGCCGAGCACGCGGCGAGGAACGGACGGGATCTGCGCGGACCGGCCGCGCGGGGACCTGCCATCATCGACCTCCTGAACTCTGCGCCTTGCGGCGCTTCGGAAACCCGGCGGCCCCACCCCCGGTACGCCGCCCCGAAGGGCGTCGGTTCCTACTGCGACCGGCTCTCAACCCGAAGGTAAAATTACTGTAAAGAGCGTTTCCCGGAAGCGTCAAGGCGCTTGCGCGACCCGGCTGCGTCGCGCGGCTCGCCTGGGCCCGAACCGGCTCCTCGGCGCCGGGGCACCGGTCTGGCGCCGACAGGACACCGGCCTCAGGCGTCAGCGAAAGGCGTTGACCTCAGAAGACGTCCGACGACACGGTAGCCCGACACCGTGTGTGACGGAACGTTCACACGCGGGTGTCCGCCCGCCGCGCGCGGGGCCCACCCGGGCCGGGGCCACCGCCGGCGTGCTCCGGCGGCTCAACCGCGAGGGCGCCGCCGCTGCCGGCGCAGTGTTCAAAGGCGTGTGCGGGACCCGGGGGAGATGCCGACCGGACGCCCGCCGCAGCGGTCGTGGCCCGCGTCCTTCGCCGTCTCCCGGGCGTCCTCGGCGCCGTCTCAGGCGTCGTAGTCGACCGCGACCTCGGCGGTGGTCGGGTGCGACTGGCAGGTCAGCACGAACCCCTCTGCCACCTCGGCGTCCTCCAGCGCGAAGTTGCGCCGCATCTCCACCTCGCCGGCGGTGACCCTGGCCCGGCACGTGCCGCACACGCCGCCGCGGCAGGCGAAGGGGAGGTCTGCGCGCGAGGCCTGGGCGGAGTCGAGGACGCTCGCGCCGGCCGGCATCGGCGCGCTGCTGCTGCGCCCGTCGAGCACGAACGTCAGGGTGCCCGCCGACGGGGCCGCCGCCTCGGTGCGGCGCGGCGGCGGAGGAGGCGCGTCGACGTGGAACAGCTCCCGGTGCACCCGCTCAGCGGGCATTCCGGCGTCCGCCAGGACGCTGCGCGCACCCTCGGTCATGCCGTAGGGGCCGCACAGCCACACGTCGTCGGTGCCGCGCAGCGGAACCAGCGCCTCCAGCAGCCGCCGCAGCCGGTCGGGCTCCAGCCGACCGGACAGCAGGTCGGCGTCGCGGGGCTCGCGGGAGAGAACGTGGACGAGCTGGAAGCGGTCGGGAAAGCGGTTCTTCAGGTCGGCGAGCTCCTCGGCGAACATGGCGGTGCGCGAGGTGCGGTTGCCGTAGACCAGGGTCGCCTCGGCGCCGGGGTGCCCCTGCAGCACCGACGCGGCGATCGACAGCACCGGCGTGATGCCCGACCCGGCGGCCACGAACAGGTGGCGCCCGCCCTCGGCGGGGTCGGCGCAGAACGAGCCGGAGGGGGCGGCGGCCTCGATCTCGTCACCGGGGGCCACCTCGTGCACCAGCCAGGAGGAGAACAGTCCGTCGGGGACCTCGCGCACGCCGATGCGCAGAGGGCCGCCCGCGGGCGCGCAGATCGAGTAGTGGCGCCGGTGCTCCCGGCCGCCGACCCGCCGGCGCAGCGTCAGGGACTGGCCGGGGCGGAAGGCGAAGTCGGCGGCCAGCTCGGGCGGCACCTCGAAGGTGACGGCCGCCGCGTCCGGGCACAGCGGTTCGACCGAGGCGACGCGCAGGCTGTGGAAGGCCGGGGCCGTACGCCGCCGCGGCTCGGTCGAGGTGGCGGTCACTCAGATCTCCTTCATGTGCTCGAAGGGTTCCGCACACGCGGTGCAGCGGTAGAGGGCCTTGCAGGCCGTCGAGCCGAACTCGGAGGTCAGCTCGGCGGAGTCGGAGCCGCATCGGGGGCAGTGCAGGGCGCGGCGGCGCGGGACCAGCGACAGCGGTACGGGCCCGTCGCGTTCGGGGGCCGGGCCCGGCGGCGAGACGCCGTGCTCGGCGAGCAGGCGGCGGCCCCGCTCGGTGATCCGGTCCGTGCTCCACGGCGGGTGGAGCACCGTACGCAGCTCAACGCGGGTGAACCCGGCGGCGCGCAGCGCGCGGTCCAGGTCGGCGCGGATGGCGCCCATCGCCGGGCAGCCCGAGTAGGTGGGGGTGACGGAAACGACCGCGCCGCCGTCGCCGTCGGCCTCGACCTCGCCGAGTACTCCCAGGTCGGCCAGCGTCAGCATGGGCAGCTCCGGGTCGGCGACCGACTCCGCCGCCTCCCACGCGCGCCGCCGGTCGGCCGCGGCCCGCTCGGCCCGGCCGGACCCGCCGGCCCGATGGCGTTCGTCCCGGTGCCGGGTGCGGGCGGCGGCCCCCTCCGCCCCGGCGCTCACCAGGTGCCCCCGGGGTGCTCGCGGGCCAGCGACTGCATCTCGGCGAGGAGCCCGGACAGCGCCGGGGTGTGGCTTCCGGCGCGCCCGCGCGCCTGGGCGGGGCCGGCGGTGGCGGGTCGGGGCAGGTCCGCGGCCGCGAGCACCTCCTCCAGCACCGGTTCGCAGTCGGCGAGCAGCGCGTCCGGTGCGGCGGCGACGCCGCACTCGGCCATGCGGCGCTCCACCGGGTGGACGGCGAACAGCTCTGCGGCGTGCGGCCAGACCGCGCCGACGCCCTCCAGGATCCGCCGGCGCGACTCCGCGGTGCCCTGCGCGAGGGTCACCGCCCACCGGGCGGCGTAGTCGCGGTGGTAGGCGACCTCGGCCACGCCCTTGCCGGCGACGGCGGCCAGCACGGGGTCGGCCGAGCCGCGCAGGCGCTCCAGCAGGGCGAGCCGCCACACGGAAAACAGCAGCAGCCGCAGCGTCGACTGCGCGAAGTCCCCGTTGGGGATCTCCGCCAGCGCGACGTTGCGGAAGCCGCCGGCGTCGCGGAAGTAGGCGAGCGCGTCCTCGGCCGGCACCGGCGAGTCGGGCGGCAGCGGCGGCACGGCGCCGGGGTCGGCCGCGGCGGCGCGGGCCAGCAGCAGCCGCGCCTGGCCCAGCAGGTCGAGGGAGACGTTGGCCAGCGCGACGTCCTCCTCCAGCTCGGGCGCGCGGCTGCACCACTCGGCCAGCCGCTGCGCCAGCACGAGCGCGTCGTCGCCGAGCATCAGGCAGTAGGCGGCGAGGTCGCCGCGGTCGACGTCTGCGGGCACGGCGGTGTCGACGCCGGCCAGCGGGTCGTCGAAGCCGGTGCCGAACGCCCACTGGGAGGCGTCGCCGTCGACGTCGACCAGGCCCGCGTAGACCGACTGCTCGTCGGCGTCGGCGGCGAACGGGTGCGTCATCTGCGGCCTCACATGTGCGGCACGTCGTCGGGGACGGCGTAGAAGGTGGGGTGGCGGTAGACCTTGTCGCCGCTGGGGGCGAACATCGGGTCCTTCTCGTCGGGGCTGGACGCGGTGATGAGCGCGGAGCGCACCACCCACACGCTCACCCCCTCGTTGCGGCGGGTGTAGACGTCGCGGGCGCGGCGCAGCGCCATCTCGTCGTCGGCCGCGTGCAGGGATCCGGCGTGCACGTGGTTGAGGCCGCGCTTGCCGCGCACGAACACCTCGTAGAGCGGCCAGTCGGCGTCGGGGGTCGCTGCGTCCATCAGTCCTCGCCTCCATCGGTGCCGGCGCGGGCGGGCCCGCGCGCCGCGAACGCGGTCGCGGCCTCGCGCACCCAGGCGCCGTCCTCGTGTGCGCGGCGGCGGTGGGCGATCCGCTCGGCGTTGCAGGGCCCGTCGCCCTTGATGACGCGGGTGAACTCCGCCCAGTCGGGCTGCCCGAAGTCGTAGTGGCCGCGCTCGGGGTTCCAGGCGAGATCGGGGTCGGGCAGGCGCACACCCAGGGCATCGGCCTGCGGAACCGTCATGTCGACGAAGCGCTGGCGCAGCTCGTCGTTGGTGTGGCGCTTGATGCCCCAGTGCATGGACTGCGCGGTGTTGGGGGAGTCGGCGTCGGGCGGGCCGAACATCATCAGCGAGGGCCACCACCACCGGTCGACGGAGTCCTGCACCAGGGCCCGCTGCTCACCGGTGCCGCGCATCATCGTCAGCAGCAGCTCGTAGCCCTGGCGCTGGTGGAAGGACTCCTCCTTGCAGATGCGGATCATCGCCCGGCTGTAGGGGCCGTAGGAGCTGCGGCACAGCGGTACCTGGTTGCAGATGGCCGCGCCGTCGACGAGCCAGCCGATGGTGCCCACGTCGGCGTAGTCGGGTGTGGGGTAGTTGAAGATCGAGGAGTACTTCTGCGCACCGGAGATCAGCCGGCGGGTCAGCTCGGCGCGGTCGACGCCCAGCGTCTCGGCCGCGGAGTACAGGTACAGGCCGTGCCCGGCCTCGTCCTGGACCTTGGCGAGCAGGATGGCCTTGCGGCGCAGCGACGGCGCGCGCGAGATCCACGCCCCTTCGGGCTGCATGCCGATGATCTCGGAGTGCGCGTGCTGGGCGATCTGGCGGACGAGGGTCTTGCGGTAGCCCTCGGGCATCCAGTCGCGGGGCTCGATGCGCTCCTGGCGCGCGATGACCGCCTCGAACTCGGCGTTGAGCCGCTCCTCGTCCGCCTCCGCGGGTGCCGTCATGGGCTCCTCCCGGATCATTTACTGACCGTTCGGTCTGTAATATTCTGCCACCACGCAGGCCGAGGGCGCAATGGAGGTATCCAGCCGTGACCGCACTACTGGAGAGCTACGCTCAGGGCGCCTGGTACCGCGCCCCCGACGAGGGCATGCCGCTGGCCGACGCGACCACCGGCGAGACCGTCGCCCGCCTGTCGCGAACCGGGCCCGACGTGGCCGGCATGCTCGACTACGGCCGCCGCGTCGGCGGGCCGGCGCTGCGCGGGCTCACCTTCCATGAGCGCGCCGCGGCCCTGAAGAGCCTGGCCAAGCACCTCAACGGCCTCACCGCGGAGTTCCACGCGCTCTCGCACCGCACCGGGGCCACCCGGCGCGACAACGCCTTCGACGTCGACGGCGGTATCGGCGCCCTCTTCAGCTATGCGAGCAAGGGCACCCGCGAGCTGCCCGACGACACGGTGCTGCCCGACGGAGCGGCCGAGCGCCTCGGCCGCGGCGGCACCTTCGTCGGCCAGCACGTCTACACCTCCCGGCCGGGCGTGGCCGTGCAGATCAACGCCTTCAACTTCCCGGTGTGGGGCATGCTGGAGAAGTTCGCCCCCGCCTTCCTGGCGGGCGTGCCCAGCATCGTCAAGCCCGCGAGCCAGACCGCCTACCTCACCGAACTGGTGGTGCGGCGCATCGTCGAGTCGGGGCTGCTGCCCGAGGGCGCGCTCCAGCTGCTCGCGGGACCTCCCTCCGGCCTGCTCGACCGCCTCGGGCCTCAGGACTCGGTCGCCTTCACCGGCTCCGCCGAGACCGGCGCGAAGCTGCGCGCCCATCCGGCCGTCGTGCACGGCGGCGTGCGGCTCGGCGTCGAGGCCGACTCGCTCAACTGCTCGGTCCTGGGCCCCGACGTCACACCGCAGGACCCGGAGTTCGCGCTCTTCGCCGACCAGCTCGTCACCGAGATGACCGTCAAGACCGGCCAGAAGTGCACGGCCATCCGGCGCGCGATCGTGCCCGAGCACCTCGCCGACGAGGTCGTCGCCGCCGTGGGGGAGCGGCTGGAGTCCGTCGTCGTGGGCGATCCGGCACAGGAGGGGACCACCATGGGGCCGCTCGTGGCGCTCGACCGGCGCACCGAGGTGCGCGCGGCGGTCCACCGGCTGCTGGGTTCGGCCGAGGCGGTCGTCGGCGACCCCGAGCGCTGCTCCCCGGTCGGCGCCGATCCGCAGCGGGGCGCGTTCGTGCCGCCGCTGCTGCTGCGGGCCGGGAGCGGCGCGGCCGAACCGCATGAGGTCGAGGCGTTCGGTCCGGTCAGCACGGTGATCGGCTACCGGACGACGCAGGACGCGGTCGACCTGGCCGCACGCGGCCGCGGCAGCCTGGTCGCCTCGGTGGTCACCGCCGACCCCGGGGCCGCCCGCGAGCTCGTGGCGGGAATGGCGCCCTGGCACGGCCGGATCCTCGTGCTCGACCGCGACGACGCCGGGGAGTCCACCGGCCACGGCGCACCGCTGCCCGTACTCGTGCACGGCGGGCCCGGGCGCGCCGGCGGCGGCGAGGAGCTCGGCGGTATCCGCAGCGTCGTGCACCACATGCAGCGCACGGCGGTGCAGGCGTCCCCTGACACGGCCACCGCGGTCACCGGGCGCTGGACGCCGGGCGCGCGTCGACGCGACGCCGGCGTCCACCCGTTCCGCAAGAGCCTGGCCGAGCTGCGTATCGGCGACACCGTGGCCTCCGGTCGGCGCACGGTCAGCCTGGAGGACATCGGCCGCTTCGCCGAGCTCACCGGCGACACCTTCTACGCCCACACCGACCCCGAGGCGGCCGCAGCGAACCCGCTGTTCGGCGGGATCGTCGCGCACGGCTACCTGGTGGTCTCCCTTGCCGCGGGCCTGTTCGTCGACCCCGCGCCGGGCCCGGTGCTGGCGAACTTCGGGGTGGACAACCTGCGCTTCCTCACCCCGGTGAAGGCGGGCGACTCCATCGCCGTCACCCTCACCGCCAAGCAGATCACCCCGCGCGCCAACGCCGACTACGGCGAGGTCCGCTGGGACGCCGTGGTCGACAACGCCGAGGGCGACCCGGTGGCCACCTACGACGTGCTGACGCTGGTGGCCAAGGAGCGGTCGCAGGACTGACCAGGCGCCGCGGTCGCCTTGTCGCCGTGGCGACCCGGCGCTTTGTCCCCGAGTCGACATGTCGAGTCGACATGTCGCCGGGACCGGCGCCGGCGGGGCGCTCTGAGCGCGGTGTCCGGGGTGCGGCAGGCGGTCCCTCCGCCCTGCCGCACCCCGCCGCCGCACGTGCGCGGTCGGGTGCGCCCGGTCAGGTGCGCGACCACTGCTGGTTGGCGCCGCCGGTGCAGGTCCACTGGATCACCCGGGCGCTGTCCTCGGTCGACTCGTCGCCGACGTCCAGGCACAGCCCGCTGCCGCGGCCGACGATCCGGGAGTAGCCGCCGCCGGCGTCCTCGACCGACCACTGCTGGCTATCGGAGCCGTCGCACGCGGCCTGGACCGCGACGGCCCCGGCCTCCGCCGACCCGCCCTCGGTGTCCAGGCACAGACCGCTGTGCATGGCCGTGATCCGCGAGTACCCCGATCCGGTGTCCTCGATCGACCACTGCTGGTTGCCTCCGCCGTGGCACGCGTACTGGACGAGCTCGGCGCCCGCGGACTCCGACCCGTTGACCACGTCCAGGCACTTGCCGCTGTGGCGTGCGACCAGCTCGCCGAAGGAGCCGCCGAGCCCGTCCACCCGGCCCGTGGCGGTGTCGATGCTGATGCGGGAGTGGTAGTCCATCGCCACGGTGCGTCGGCCCGGGAACTCCAGCGGCAGCCACACGTACTCGGACTCGTTGGGGGTCCCGCCGTCGGCGCCCGCCCAGCGGTCGCCCATGTAGAGGTAAGACGTCGTCTCGGAGCCCTCGACGGGGAGCACGAACGTGGTCTGGGAGTCGTAGCCGGTGGCGTTGCCGAGGTCGGACCAGCCGCTCCACTCGCATTCGATGCAGCTCGCGGTGGCGTACTGCTGCTGGTTGGGGTCCCAGCCGGTGGCCCCGGAGGTGACGAGGTAGTAGACGCCGTTGCGCTGGAACATGGCCGGGGCCTCGCGGTGGCCGCCCGGCCAGGGGTTGGCCACCAGCTCCTCGACCTCGGTGTAGTCCGGGCTGAGCCGGTATATGTGCAGGTCGTAGTTGTCACGCGCGGCGGAGATCATGTATCCGGTGCCGTCGTCGTCGACGAACACCGTGATGTCGCGGGACATGTGGCCGAGCGGCCGGAAGCTGCCCAGCCACCGGTAGTCGCCGTCGACGGTGTCGGATACGGCGACGGCCGCTCGCGCCTCGCTGTAGTCGTGGCCGTTCTCCTTGTGCGCCCACATAACGTACTGGTCGGTGCGGGCGTTGTAGACGACCTTGGGGCGCTCGATGTTGGCGGTCTGCAGCTCGGGATCCGACTGCCGGGTCAGGATGTGGTTGCGGAACTCCCAGTTCTTCAGGTCCGTCGAGCGATAGGCGGAGACATAGGTGAATTGGCTGCCGCCGCCGCGGTTCTCGCCGAACCAGTAGTAATAGTCGCCGACGTCGAGGATTCCGCCGCCGTGCGCGTGCACCGGGTTTCCCGAGGTGTCGGTGAACTGCGTGCCGTTGGTGACGGACACCGGTTCCGCCTGGGCCGGCGCGACCGCCGCGAGCGGCGCGGCCAGCCCCAGCAGCACGGATACGAGGAGAATTCGGAAAGGTCGCATGGACACTCCTTCGATGAGGAGTAGGGGATGATCCGAATAGGCGTTTTTCCGACGCGTTCGATGCTGCCACACCGAAAATCCGATGTAAATACGGCGGATCGGGCGAAACCCGCCCGCAACCGCGCCCGGGAATTCCGTGCCGAATTCATTCCGGGCGTGATTCACCGCGGCGGCGGGACCGGTGCCCTTCCGGTCGCCGCCGCCGACCGCGCCCGGCGCTCCGCCCGGTGAGTCACCCCCCGCCGATCCCCGGCGTGCTCTCGCGCAGCACCACGTGTCCGGTCATGCGCACCAGGCGGGGCTCCGCCTCGGTGGGCCGCAGCGCCAGGTCGAGCGCGGCGCGCCCGGCCTCCGGCCAGGGCAGCCGGACCGTGGTCAGCGCCGGCGCGACGTCGCGCAGCACGGTCACGTCGTCGATGCCCGCCACCGACATGTCCGCGGGAAGCGACATGCCCGCCTCGCGGAAGCGCGCTATGGCACCGACCGCGACCGTGTCGCTGATCGCCAGGACCAGCTCCGCGGGCACCCTCCGCCGCAGGCACTCGCCCGCGGCGGAGTAGCCGCCGTCGCGGTCGAACCCGCAGTGGAGGACCTCCGACGGCGGCACCTCGACGCCGTGCTCGGCCAGGCCCGCGACGAACCCCCGCACGCGGTCGTGGGCGGTGCGCGCGTCGGCCGGACCGCCCAGGATGGTCACCCTGCGGTACCCGAGGCCGGCCATCGCGCCGGCGAGGTCGGCGGCGGCCGCCACGTTGTCGAGGGAGACCGTGTCGAAGGGCATGCCCTCCTCGCTGATGGCGACCACGCGGCCGCCCTCCTCCTGGAACGCGGCGAGCTCCTCGACGAGCCGCTCCTCCCACCGGGTGCTGGCCACCGAGCGGCCGCCGGCCAGGATGATCGCTCGGGGCCGCTGGCTGCGCAGCGCGGACACCACCTGGGCGGCCTGCTGCGCGCTGTTGCGGCTGGAGATCATGGTGACCATTCGGTCGGCCGCCTCGGCGGCCTTGAGCACGCCCGCGGCGACAGGGGAGAAGTAGTCGTCGTTGATGCCGTTGACCACCATCGCGAGGTGCTCGCTGCGCCCGCGGGCCACCGCCTGGGCGGCGGTGTTGGCGATGTAGCCCAGCTCGACGGCCGCGGCGTGCACCCGGACCTGGTACTCGCCGCGGACCTTGCGCGAGCTGCCGTTCAGGGCGCGAGAGGCCGTGGAGGGCGAGACCCCGGCGCGCCGGGCGACGTCCTCAAGCGTGACCGGAGTGGAACTGCTCGGCGTATCCACGGCTCCCGCCCTTTCCCCGGCCGGCCGGAGCCGGCGCGTCGTGCGCGTTCAGCGGACGTCGAAACCCTGGTCCTCGCCATAGGACCGGAGCTGCTCTCCCCACTTCTCAGCGCCGCCCTGGACGGAGCCGCCCCCGCTGATTGCCGAGCCGACGGAGTCGCCGAAGACCGAGTTGGCATAGACCTGGTAAGGAAGGTACTGCCAGCCCTCGGACACCTGGCCGGAGGCCTCGGCGAGGACCTTGTTGGCCTGCTGGCCGCCGAAGTACTCGAACTCCTTGGACAGCCACTCGGGGTCCTCCAGCGGCGCCGACTGCGCCGGGAAGGATCCGGCGTCGAGCTGGGCGTCGACCGAGGCCTCGTTGAGGGAGAACCACTTCAGAAAGCCCATCGCCAGGGCGGTGTCGTCGCTTCCCTCCACGACCGAGAATCCCGACCCGCCGTTCTCGGCGTTCTGCGGGTCGTCGGCGTCCCACACGGGGGCCGGCGCGACGCGGAAGTCGCCGGCGTTGTCGGTGAGCGTGCTGGAGATGTTGCCCAGCGCCCAGGCGCCGGTGGTCCACGTGGCCAGTGAGCCGTCGCCGAGGCTGCGCCACCACTCGTCGGTCCAGCCGGGCTCGGCGGCGACCAGGTCGCGGCTGACCAGGTCGCTCCAGTAGTCGTTGACCTTCTGCGTGTCCTCGCCGGTGAAGTCCACGGTGACGCTCTCGCCCTCGTGCTGGAACGGGCGGCCGCCGCCCTGCCAGATGAGGCTGTCGAGGCCGCCGGCGTCGCCGGGGTCGATGGAGGCGATGCGGGAATCCGGCATCTCCTTCTTGATCTTCTCGGCGGCCGCGGCGTACTCCTCCCAGGTCGCCGGGGGCTCCTCGACGCCGGCCTCCTCGAAGACCCTCGTGTTGTAGAGCATGATCAGCGGCCCGGTGTTGTTGGGCAGGCCGTAGGTGGCGTCGCCGTAGGTCATCTGGCGCCACGAGGACGGGGTGAACCGGTCCTCGAGACCGCCCAGCCCCCATTCGTCGATGCTCACGAGCTGCTCCGACAGCGCCAGCTCCGGCAGCGCGAAGTACTCGATCATGGCGACGTCGGGGATGTTCTCGCCGGAGCTGATCGCGTTCTGCAGGGCCGTGTACTGGTCGGCCGACTGGCCCGCGTTGACGATCTCGACGTCGACGCCGGGATACTCCTCCTCGAACGCGGCCACCGCGTCGTCGAACTTCGTGCTCCACGTCCACACGGTCAGCTTGCCGCCCTCCTCGAGCGCGGCCTCGATCTCGGCGGAGCGGTCGGCGGAGGACGCGGAGCCGCCGCCTGCGCCTCCGCCGCCGCAGCCCGTGGCGATCAGGGCGAGGCAGAGGCCGGGGGCAGCGGTCAACAGCACTCTTCTGGACAGGCGCATGGGTCAATCCTTCGCGATGGGGTTACTGCTTGACGCTCCCCGCGGCAAGGCCGGACTGCCAGAACCGCTGGAGGAACAGGAAGGAGGCGATCAGCGGAATGATCGCCAGCAGGGATCCGGTGAGGACGACGTTGTAGACGGGTTCGAGATTGGCCCCGGTGGTGACCTGGCTGTTGAGCTGGTTCAGGCCCACGGTGAGCGGATACAGGGACGGGTCGTTGAGCATGATGAGCGGCAGGAAGTAGTTGTTCCAGGTGTGCACGAGGTTGAACAGCAGCACCGTCGCGAATCCGGGGGCCATCAGCCGGAAGGACACGCGCCAGAACGTCGTCCAGGCGTTCGCGCCGTCGATCTTCGCCGCGTCCAGTAGCGAGTCGGGCACGGAGTCGGCGGCGAACACGGTCATCAGGTAGAGCCCGAAGGGGCTGACCAGGGCCGGAACGATGATCGCCAAGCGGGTGTTGGTGATCCCCAGCTCGGCGAAGAGCAGGAAGGTCGGCACCGCCAGCGCCGTCGCGGGGATGGTGATCGCGCCGAAGACGACCGCCCGCACCAGGCGCTTGGTCGGGAAGTCGAACTTGGCCAGCGCGTAGCCGCCCCAGGCGCAGATGACCGTCGCGCCCACGGCGCCGACCACCGAGTACAGCGCCGTGTTGAACAGCCACGTGAGGTAGATGCCGTCCTGGTAGGTCACGGTGGCGACGATGTTGTCCCACAGGGAGATCTCCGAGCCCAGCCACAGCCCGTTGGACCGGAACAGCTCGCCGTTGGACTTGGTCGCGTTGACCGTGAGCCAGTAGAGCGGCAGCAGCGTGTAGGCGACCATGAGGACCATGAGCGCCTGCAGGACCGGGTTGGTGCGCGGCTTCCGCGGCCCGCGCGAGGGGCGGCGCGCACGCGGCGGCCCGGGCGCGTCGGGCGCGGGCGCCGGCCCGCCCGCGGTGGCTGAGGGGGTGGTGGCCGTGTTGCTCATCGGGTCTCCCGGCGCGCGGTCATCCGCTGGGCCGCGTAGGCGACCACGACCGTGATCAGCCCGAGCACGACGGCGACCGCTGCGGAGTAGGTGACCTGGTTGGCGTTGAAGGCCAGCTGGTAGGCGTACATGTTCGGGGTGAAGTGCGTGCTGATGGAGCCCGGCGCGAGCGACTGCAGCACGTTGGGCTCGTTGAAGAGCTGGAAGCTGCCGATGATCGAGAACAGCGTCGCCACCCACAGGGCGGGGCGCAGCGCGGGGAGCTTGACGCTGAACGCCTTGCGGACCTCGCCCGCGCCGTCGATGTCGGCCGCCTCGTAGAGCTCTTCGGGGACCGCGCGCAGCGCCGCGTAGAGGATCAGCATGTTGTAGCCGACGAACTCCCAGGTGACCACGTTGCCGATGGCGGGTAGCACCCACGTCTGCGACAGGGGGCCGGCCAGCGAGAGTCCGGTGGCGTCGTTCAGCTGACCGACCAGTCCGAACTGGTCTCCGTAGATGAACCCCCACATCAGCGCCGCCACGACCGAGGGGACGGCGTAGGGCATGAAGATGCTGAGGCGCATGAACCGCATGCCGCGCACGCGCCCCGAGTCGAGCACGAGCGCGACGAGCAGGGCGAGCCCGATCATGATCGGCACCTGGACGGCCAGGAACAGCCCGACCCGGCCGATGCCGTCGAGGAACCGCGGGTCGGTGGCGACGTCGACGTAGTTCTCCAGGCCGACGAAGGACCGGCCGCCGATCAGCTGGTCCCGGTACAGGCTCAGGCCGGAGGCGTAGACCAGCGGCGCCACCACTCCGATTCCGAAGACCAGCAGGAACGGGGCCACGAACGCCAGCCCGGTCCAGTCCCGGGCCGGCCGCCTCTGCGGTGCGGCGGGTGCTGAGACGGCGCCCATCACTCCTCCTCGTGTGGGACCGACGAAGGCGGGCCCGCTCGGCGATGGTGTACATTCCGTATGGAATGCGCTTTCCACATTAAGTATGGTCTATGCCACAGTCAAGATCCGGCAATGACCACGACGTCGGACAGGCGACCGGACGCACGGCACAAGCAGATGGCAGGCACTGATGAGCCTTGGCGACCAGACCGCTAACGACCCCCCGCGTCCCGGCGGCGGACCGGGCGACCGACCGCGCACGCTGCTGGCCATGGACCGGCGGACCTTCGACCTCCAGTTCACCCCGACCGTTCTCGCCCGCCTGCGGGAGTCCGCCGAGCTGGGCGAACCCCTGCGGATCGACTCCTTCGACCAGCCGGGAGCCCGCGAGCGGCTCGCCGGCTGCGAGGTGTTGCTGACGTCCTGGGGCTGCCCGCCCATCACCGACGAGGTGCTCGCCCGCGCGCCGCGGCTGCGCGCCGTCCTGCACGCCGCCGGCAGTGTGCGCGGGCACGTGCCGCCCGCGCTGCTCGACCGGGGCATCCGGGTGACCACGGCGGCCTCGGCCAACGCGATCCCCGTCGCGGAGTACACGCTGGCGATGATCCTCGCCTGCGGAAAGCGCGTTCCGTTCTTGGCGCGCGACGCACGGGCCTTCCGGTCGCAGTGGTCCTACGCCTCCGCCCGCGGCCCGCTGTCCAACCGCGGCAGGACCGTCTGCCTGGTCGGCTGGTCCCGGGTCGGGCGCCTGTTGGGGCGGCTGCTCGAACCGTTCGACCTCGACGTCCTGGTCGTCGACCCCTACGCCGACGGCGACGAGGTCGCCGCCTTCGGCGCCCGCCTCACGACGGCCCGGGAGGCCTACCCGCGGGCCGACGTTCTCAGCCTGCACGCCCCGCTGCTGCCGGCCACCCGCCGGATGATCGACGCCGCGGCCCTGGCGCTGCTGCCCGACGGGGCGACGCTGATCAACACCGCGCGCGGGGGGCTCGTGGACACGGCCGCGCTGGAACGGGAGTGCCGTTCGGGCCGCCTCTACGCGGTGCTCGACGTGACCGAGCCCGAACCGCTGCCCGACGACTCCGTGCTCTACGACTGCGAGAACGTCGTGATCACACCGCACATCGCCGGCTCCCTGGACTCCGAGACCGAGCGCATGGCCGTCGCCGCCCTCGACGAGCTCGACCGGTACCGCACCGGGCGGCCCGCCGAGCACCCGATCACGCCGGACACCTACGGAGTGACCGCATGAGCGCCCCCGCCGGACGGCTCCCGCCCGAGGACCCGGACCTCTCCCCCTACACCGGCTGGACCCGCGCCCACTGGGTCGCCGTCGCCGAGAACCTGCTGCTGAGCGTCCGCCCCTACGCCTCGCCCCGCCACGCCCGCATCGACCTGCCGGGCCCCGCCAGTTCGAGCGGCGCCGCCAGCGACGGGCTCGAAGGCTTCGCCCGCACCTTCCTGCTCGCCGGGTTCCTCGTCGCGGGCCACGGCGGCGAGGACCCGCACGGGTTCCTGGACTGGTACCGCCGCGGCCTCGCCGCCGGAACCGATCCGGACAGCGCCGAGCGCTGGCCCCGGCCCGACGAGCTGGGCCAGGCGAAGGTCGAGGCGGCCTCGGTCGCCCTGGTGCTCATGCTGACCCGGCCCTGGCTGTGGGACCGGATGCGCCGGCAGGAGCGCGACCGGGTGCTGGAGTGGATGTCGGCGGTGGTGGGCGAGTCCTACCCGCCCATCAACTGGGTGTGGTTCCAGGTCATGGCCGAGGAGTTCCTCCGCTCGGCCGGAGGCCGGTGGAGCCGCGCCGACATCGACGCCGGCCTGGCGGTACACGCCGGCCTGGCCCGCGCCGACGGCTGGTACTCCGACGGCCAGGAGCGCTCCTACGACTACTACTGCGGCTGGGCGCTGCACTTCTACCCGCTGGTGTGGGCGTCCCTCGCGGCCGAGCGGCCCCGCGCGGAACTGGTCGATGGCTGGCGCCGGGACCTGTCGCGGTTCCTGGACGACTACATCGGGCTGATCGGCGCCGACGGCTCCCCGGTGCTCCAGGGCCGCAGCCTGATCTACCGCATGGCGGCCGCGGCCCCGCTGTGGGGCGGCGCCTGGAGCGGCGCGACCGCGCTTGCGCCCGGGCGCATCCGCCGTGCCGCCTCGGGAATCCTGCGGCACTTCCACGACAACGGCGCCCTCGACGGCGGCCTGCTGTCGCTGGGCTGGCACCGCGCCTGGCCGGCGATGAGGCAGACCTACTCGGGAGGCGGTTCGCCCTACTGGGCGGCCAAAGGGTTCTTCGGCCTGGTCCTGCCACCCGACCACCCGGTGTGGACGGCCCGCGAGGAACCGCTTCCGGCGGAGGACGGCGGCCTCCAGCGCACCGTGCGGGCGCCGGGCTGGATCATCGGCACCGACCCCCGCGACGGCATCGCGCGCATCGTCAACCACGGGACGGACCACGCGCGCGAAGGCGACGTGCTCACCGACTCTCCGTTGTACGCACGCCTGGGCTACTCGTCTGCCACCGTCCCGCCGCTGGTGGGAGGCACCCTCGACGCCCCGTTGGACAACAGCGTCGCGGTCCTCGACTCCTCCGGCGCGGCCACGCACCGCACCGGCTTCACCGCGCTCGGGGTGTTCCACGAGGGCGCGGTCGCCACGGCCGGTTCGCGCTGGCGGGCGCACTGGATCGACCCCTCGCAGGACACCGGCCGCGACCACGGGTCGGGCCGGCCGGGAACAGCGCGTCCGGGCCCGACACTGGAGGTCTGGTCCGCGGTGCGCGGCCCGGACGAGGTGCGCCTCGTACGCGTCGGCGACGAGCCGGCGCCGGACGGCCGCGGGTGGCGGCTGCGTGTGGGCGGCTGGCCGGTCCTGCGCGAACACGGACCCGCAACCTCGGTTGAGGCGCTGACGGACCACCCCGGGCTCGTGTCGGGCACCGAGCACCTGGGCGACGCCGGCCCGCTGGAGGGGGAGACCGCGGTGCCCTGGGTGTGCGCCGACGTCGCACCCGGCGAGGTCATGGCCTGCCTGGTGCGGCTGGGCGCCGAGGCGGCGGCCGCGCCGCGGCCGCGGGTGCGGATCGAGGCGGGGGGTGCCGTCCTCACCTGGCCGGACGGGGTCGAGGCGCGGGTCGCCCTGCACGGCTGAGCGCCGGGCGGCACGCGGACGCGGGGCGGGCGAGCGCGGTGCCGTCCCCGCGGCGGAGGGGTTCGCAGTACCGGCGCGGCGGGGTTCCCTGTCGACATGGGGATACGGCGACGAGTCGGCGTATCGGCAGGTCGACGGGCCGGCGGGCCCGGTTCGGCGGCGCCGCCTCCGCGTCCGGCGGCGCGTCCCGGGCCGCTCGCGCGGATTCCTCCCGCGGATTTCCGGGCGCGGTGTCGATCCGCGGGCACCCTGATCGTGTAGGGGGTGAGAGGCCGGAACGAGGACCGGCCCCGAAGCCCGAGGAGGAGCGTCATGGCCCACTACCTGCTCAGCATCTACCAGCCCGACGGACCCGCCCCGGAGCCCGACGTGCTCGACCCGATCATGCGCGAGGTGGCGGCGGTCGACCAGGAGATGCGCGACGCCGGCGCCTGGGTGTTCGCCGGAGGCCTGCACGAGGCGTCCACCGCCACGGTGGTGCGGGCCCGGGGCGACGAGGCGACCATGACCGACGGTCCCTTCGCGGAGGGCAAGGAGCACATCGGCGGGTTCACCGTCGTCGCGGCCGACGACCTGGACTCCGCGCTGGAGTGGGGCCGCAAACTGGCCCGCGCCACGACGCTGCCGATCGAGGTCCGGCCGATGCAGGGGGGAAGCTGCGGGTGAGTACCCGCGGTCCGGCGGTCTCACCCGCGGAGGTCGAGCGCGTCTTCCGCGAGGAGCACGCCCGCGCGGTAGCCGTCCTGGTCCGCCGCTTCGGCGACATCGACCTCGCCGAGGAGGCGGTCCAGGAGGCCTTCGCCGCCGCGCTGCGGCACTGGCCCGCGCGGGGCCTGCCGCCGCGGCCGGCCGGCTGGATCATCACCACCGCCCGCAACCGCGCCGTTGACCGGCTGCGCAGCGACGCGCTGCGGGCGCAGCGGCACGCGCAGGCGGCCCTGCTGCACGACCCCGACGGGCCGCCCGAGGAGGGTCCCGTGCACGACGACCGCCTGCGCCTGGTCTTCGTCTGCTGCCACCCCGCGCTCTCGCCGAACGCGCGGGTCGCCCTCGCGCTGCGGCTGCTGGGCGGCCTGACCACGGCCGAGATCGCCCGCGCTTTCCTGGTGCCCGAGGCCACGATGGCCCAACGGCTGGTCAGGGCCAAGAGCAAGATCAGGGACGCGCGCATCCCCTATCGTGTACCCCGCGACGCCGACCTGCCGGACCGGCTGCGCCACGTGCTGGCCGTCGTCTACCTCATCTTCAACGAGGGCTACGCGGCGACCTCCGGGCCGGAGCTCGTCCGCGACGACCTCTGCGCCGAGGCGGTGCGCCTGGGCCGGCTGCTGGCCGAGCTGATGCCCGACGAACCCGAGGTGTGGGGCCTGTTGGCGCTGATGCTGCTCACCGAGTCGCGCCGGCCCGCGCGCACCGCCGCCGACGGCTCCCTGGTGCCGCTGTCCGAGCAGGACCGCGGCCGGTGGGACGCCGCCCTCATCGCCGAGGGCCAGGCGCTGGTGCGCCGCTGCCTGCGCCGCGGGGCTCCGGGGCCGTACCAGGTCCAGGCGGCGATCAGCGCCGTGCACAGCGACGCCGCAACCGCCGCCGCCACCGACTGGGAGCAGATCGTGCAGCTGTACGACCGGCTCTACGCCCTCACGCCGACGCCGATCGTCGCCCTGCACCGCGCGGCGGCGCTCGCCGAGACCCGGGGACCGGCGGCGGCCCTGGATGTCGTCGACGGCCTCGACCTCGGCGGGCACCACATCTTCCACGCGGTCCGGGCCGATCTCCTCCGCCGCCTCGGCCGCACCGGCGAGGCCGCCGAGGCCTACGCCGCGGCGCGCGCCCGCACGGACAACGCCGCCGAGCAGGCGTTCCTGCAGAGCAGGAGCGACACACTGCCGCGCTGAGGGCGCCCGCGGAGGTGTCCCCGACCCCCCGGAGCGCGGGGCAGGACGGCGGGCGGCGCGCGTCTCCACGTCGCCGCATCGACATGGCGACTCCCGCTCCGCGAGCGGGGGCGACCGGCCGCCGGGACACGCGACGACGGATCGGCCGGGGTCGTCATGTCACCACGTCGACATCCGCCCGATCCGCCCGTCCGCGCCCGCGCCGGGAAGCGCCGTGGCAGCGCGCGGCCGACCGGCCGGGGCGAAACGGCGACACGGCGACACATCCGCATGCCGACAGGCCGACACCCGCACGTCCGAACGAGACCCCCGCAGGAGCACGCCGATCACGGGATCGGCACGCCCGGAACGGAGATAGGACCACATGACCACCGGCCCCGAACGCTCCGTCGTCATCACCGGCGGACCCGGCTCAGGCAAGAGCACGCTGATCGAGCACCTCGGCGCGCTGGGGTTCGCCTCCTCGCCGGAGGTGGGCCGCGCCGTCATCCGCGACCAGACCGCAATCGGCGGCCGCGCCCTGCCCTGGAGGGACCCGGACCTGTTCGCCGAGGTGATGCTGTCCTGGGAGATACGCGCGCACGGCCTCGCGGCGGCACTCGGCGCGACCGTGCTGTTCGACCGGGGTGTCGTCGACGTCGCCGGATACCTGCGCGTCGCGGGCCGCCCGGTGCCCGAGCACGTGCACGCGGCCGCCCGCCGCTTCCGCTATCACCGCACGGTCTTCATCGCCCCGCCGTGGCCGGAGATCTACCGGACCGACACCGAACGCCGCCAGTCCCCCGACGAAGCCGAGCGCACCCACGCCGCGATGGTCGACGCCTACACGGAGTACGGCTACGACCTGGTCGAGCTGCCCCGAGCGCCGGTGGCGGAGCGGGCCCGGTTCATGTCCGCGCAGCTGGCCGGGTGACCTGGTCTCCTGGCGCAAGCGGCTTTTCCGAATACGCTGTGCCCATGATGAGCTCGGGAACGGGACGCATGCGGAATGGGATTGCGGCTACGGCCGTCGCGGCCCTGGCGGTCGGGGCGGCGCTTGTCGGCTGCACCCCCGAACAGCGGGAGGCGCTCTTCGGCGGGGTCGCGGCCGAAGGGCTGCGCATCGCCGCCGAGGACGCGTTCGCGTCAGCGGGCTTCCCCATCGAGGGGGAGCTCGACTGCCAGGTCGAGGAGGCCCAGGAAGGCAAGTTCTCGGCGGACTGCAGCGGGACGACACAGCAGGGGGCCGACGTCGCGTTCACCGGCTCCTTCGACAGCGGCGACACCGACTTCACCAACGGTGTCCAGGGCGAGTTCACCGGAAAGGTCGGGGGCGAGACCGTGTTCAGCACCGACTGCCTCGGCTGCGGCGGCCAGGGCGGCTAGCGCCGGCGGTCCCGCACCCCTGAGACCGACGGCCCCCTGCCGTGTGCCGGCAGGGGGCCGCGCGCATCTCAGGTCCGCCGGTCGACGAGTCCCTGGGTGCCGAGGACGGAGAGCAGTTCGAGCTGCTCCGCGGCGCCGGTACCGATCGCCGGAGTGAACCACAGAAGGCGCTGGCGGCCGTCCTCACTGACCAGGTTGAGGCAGTTGACCTCGACGACGCCCAGCTCCGCGTGGACGATGCGCTTGCGGTCGTTGCGGCGGACGGCGACCTCGTGCCGGTCCCACAGCGCGACGAACTCCGGGCTCCGGTTCCGCAGCTCGGCCACCAGCCGGGCGGCCTCCTCGTCGCGCCCGCCCCGGCGTGCGACGGCGGCGCGCAGGTCGGCGACGAACGTCCGGGACTGGTGCGCGTGGTCCTCGTCCGGGTACAGGGAGCGCGCCGCGGGGTCGGCGAACCAGCGGTAGACGAAGCTCGCTTGCGGCTCCGACGGTTCGGGGGCCGCGCCGAGCAGCGCGACGGCGAGGGGGTTCTGCACGAGCGTGACGTGCAGGTCGGTGATGACCTGGGCGGGTGTGCCGGCGAGCCGGTCGAGGAGGTCCAGCATGCCGGGGTGGACGTGCGACGCCGGACCGCCCGCGGGCGGGACCGGCCGCCCCGCCAGGTGGTACAGGTGGTCGCGCTCGTCCCATGTCAGCCGCAGCGCGCGGGCGAACGCGGCCACCATCTGCTCGGAGGGCTGTGCGCCGCTGCCGCGCTCCAGCTCCGTGTAGTAGTCCACCGAGGCGCCGGCCAGCCGCGCGACCTCGTCGCGGCGCAGGCCGGGGACCCGGCGCCGCGGCCCCTCGGGCAGGCCGACGTCGGGAGGGCGGATCCGATCGCGCCGCGACTTCAGGAACGCTCCCAGTTCAACCAGGTTCATGCTTTCAGTCTCCGCCCTCTCCGCGGCGGCAGCCAGGGGACGCCGTCCCCAGGGGGAAGGGCCTACTGGCTACCCGCCGCCGGGCGCTCCAGGCTCGTGGTGTCGCCGCAAGAACGGAGTAGCACCATGACCGGGTCACAACCCAGGGTCGCCGTCGTGACCGGAGGCTCGCGCGGTATCGGCCGCGAGATCGCGGGCCGCCTCGCCGCCGACGGCTTCGCCGTCGCCGCCGCTTACTCGTCGTCCAGCGAGCTCGCCGACGAGGCGGTCGCGTCGGTGCGGAAGGCCGGCGGGCAGGCGATCGCCGTTGCGGCCGACGTCGCCGACGAGACCGACGTCTCGGAACTCTTCGACGCGGCCGAGACCGCGTTCGGCGGTGTGGACGCCGTGGTGCACGCCGCGGCCCGGTTCGCCCTGTCGAGCGTCGCCGACCTGGACCTCGACGTCCTGGACGACCTGCACCGCACCAACATCCGCGGCACGTTCGTCGTCGCGCAGCAGGCCGCGCGGCGCCTGCGGAGCGGCGGCGCGCTCATCACGTTCTCGACCTCGGTGGTCGGCCTCGCCTTTCCCGAGTACGGCGCCTACAGCGCCAGCAAGGGGGCGGTCGAGGCGCTGACGATGGTCCTGGCGCGCGAGCTGCGCGGCAGGGACGTCACCGTCAACGCCATCGCCCCCGGCCCGACCGCCACCGATCTGTTCCTGGACGGAAAGGACGACGAGACCGTCGCCCGGCTCGCCGCCCGGCCGCCGCTGGAGCGGCTCGGCACGCCCGCGGACATCGCCGAGGTCGCCGCCTTCCTCGCCGGCCCGCGGGGGCACTGGATCAACGGCCAGGTGGTCCGGGCCAACGGCGGCATCGTCTGAGCGCAGCCGCCGAGGCAGCGCAGCGCCATCGCGGGAGCGCGACGGCGAACCCCAGCGGAAGGAGAGCACGCAGTGCCGTACGCGAACTTCAAGGTCCCCGCCGGATCCCTGAGCGCGGAGGAGAAGGAGCGCATCGTCCACCGCACCACCGACCTCTACGCCGAGATCTACGGCGAGCGGGCCCGGCCCACCACGATGGTCCTCATCGAGGAGGTACCCGACGGAGGCTGGGGGATCGGAGGGGGCGTCCTCACCCTCGCCATGATCCAGGGCGACGGCTGAGGCAGACCCCTCTTCCGGCCGTCCACGGGGGCTCGTGCCGGGACCGCGGACCGCCACGCGCGACAAGCCGCCATGTCGACACGTCGCCGAATCGATCGGCGGCCGTGCGGAACGCCGTCCCGCTCGAAGGCGGCGGTGCGGCGTTCCGCCGGGCCCTACGGCGCTTCGACGACGGCGGCCCGTCCGCGGGCAAAAAAATCTCCGGCGCGATGTCGAGAATCCGCGACCGACTCCGTCCCCGGGGTGAACGCGGCGACAATGGGTCGCACCAGAACCGGGGAGAGACACGATGGCCAAGTACTTGCTGCTCAAGCACTACCGAGGCGCTCCGGCTTCGGTCAACGACGTTCCCATGGACCAGTGGACGCCGGAGGAGATCTCGGCGCACATGCAGTACATGCAGGACTTCGCAGACCGGCTGGAGGGGACCGGCGAGTTCGTCGACGGCCAGGCGCTCGCCCCCGAGGGGATGTTCGTCCGGTACGACGGCGAAGGGCGCCCGCCGGTCACCGACGGCCCCTTCGCCGAGACCAAGGACCTCATCGCCGGCTGGATGGTGATCGACGTCGACAGCTATGAGCGCGCCGTCGAGCTGGCCGGGGAACTGTCGGCCGCGCCCGGCGCGGGCGGAAAGCCGATCCACGAGTGGCTCGAGGTGCGCCCGTTCCTGACCTCGCACCCCACGACCACGGAGTGACCTCGGATGAACGAGGCCCTGATCCGAAGCCTCACACCGAGCGTGCTCGGAATCCTCGTCCGCCGCGGAGCCGGCTTCGCGGCGGCCGAGGACGCCGTGCAGGACGCTCTGGTCGAGGCGGTCCGCGTCTGGCAGCCCGACCCGCCGCGGGACCCGAAGGGCTGGCTGGTCACCGTGGCCTGGAACCGGTTCCTCGACGCTACCCGCGCGGACAGCGCCCGCCGCCGGCGCGAGGACCTCGTCGACGAGGAGCCGGCGCCCGGGCCCGCGGCCGCAGTGGACGACACGCTCCAGCTCTACTTCCTGTGCGCCCACCCCTCACTGACGCCGTCGTCGGCGGTCGCACTCACGCTGCGCGCCGTCGGCGGGCTGACCACCCGCCAGATCGCCCGTGCCTACCTGGTGCCCGAGGCGACCATGGCGCAGCGCATCAGCCGCGCCAAGCGCACGGTCTCCGGCGTGCGGTTCGACCGGCCCGGCGACGTCGCCACCGTGCTGCGCGTCCTCTACCTGGTCTTCAACGAGGGCTACTCCGGCGACGTCGACCTCGCCGCCGAGGCCATCCGGATCACCCGGCGGCTCGCGGCCGCGTTCGACCATCCCGAGGTGGCGGGGCTGCTCGCCCTCATGCTGCTCCACCACGCCCGGCGCGCCGCCCGGATCGCGTCCGACGGCTGCCTGGTGCCGCTCGCCGAGCAGGACCGCGGCCGGTGGGACACCGGGTCGATCGCCGAGGGGGTCGCGATCCTGCAGGCGGCCCTCGCCCGCGACCGACTCGGCGAGTTCCAGGCCCAGGCCGCCATCGCGGCACTCCACGCTGACGCCCCTACCGCCGAGGAGACCGACTGGGTGCAGATCGTCGAGTGGTACGACGAGCTCGCGCGCCTGACCGACAGCCCGATCGTCCGGCTCAACCGCGCGGTGGCCGTGGGCGAGGCCCGCGGCCCGCGCGCCGGACTGGCGGCGCTTGCGGCACTGGACGACACGCTGCCCCGCCACGCCGCGGTGGCGGCCTACCTCCACGAGCGCGACGGAGACACGGCGACGGCGGCGCGGTTGTACGCCGAAGCGGCCCGGAAGGCACCCAACCTCGCCGAACGCGACTACCTGACCCGCCAGGCGGCCCGCCTCAACACCCGCCGGTCCCGCTGAAGGACCGCGCCGGATGCGCCCGCGGCGGCCTTCGGCGCGGCCCGCGGCCCGCGGCCGAGGTGGCGACGGCCCCGCCCGCCTCCGGCACCGTCCGCGGCAAACCGCCATGTCGACACGTCGGCGAATCGATCGGCGGCCGAGTCGCCCGGTGCCCCAGGGCGGGATGGCACCTCGGCCGCACACCGCCGAGTGCAGCGGGGGCCGGGGCGGGGCGGGGTGGGGCGGCGTGGGCGGGACGACAATCACCGGCTGTTTTCCGTACATATCCCCGCAAAATCGATTGTCGGCGTGGCTGCCGCCTGATGCGGGGGGTAGGGAGCGAGCGTGGCTCTACGTGAAGGGGGTGAGCCACATGTCGACGCCGACACCCACATCCACGGCCGCGGCGATCCACCAGGACATGTTCGACGCGGCCATGAGGCACGACTACGAGCGGCTTCGCGCGCTCATGCACCCCGACTACGTCTTTACCGGTTCTGACGGGGTGGAGCGAAGCGCGGACGACTCCGTCGCCATCGCCGAGGGCTACACCAGCGCGTTTCCCGACGCCTCTCTCGAAGTCATGCACAGCTGGACCCCGACTCCGCAGGTGTCCGTCTTCGAGCTCCGGGTCCGCGGCACTCACCAGGGCGAGTTCAACGGGCTCCAGCCCACGGGCCGCCGGATCGAGATGGTGTTCTGCAACGTGGTCGAGGTCAGCGAGGGGAAGCTGTACCGCGAACGTGAGTACATCGACGTCCAGTCACTGATGCAGCAGCTGGGCGCTGTGCCCGAGCCGCGAAGCGGCACCGAGACGTGACGTCCCGACACGTCGCCGACAGCCGACGCGCCCGGCATGACGGTTGAAGCGGGAGGGGCCTTCTGATCCCGGTGTGACTCGCTACATCGGCACCGACGGTCAGAAGGCTCTCGTGCGCCCCGGCCCGGCCCACCGCAACCGCCGACCGCATGCACAGTCCCTCATACACCCGCGAAGCGGAGCGCGGCGTGCCGGGGTGAGGTCGGGGGCGTGCTGAGCTGGGATCAGCGTCCACCCGGGTCCACCACGATCGGGCGGCGTGTGCCCACGTTGCTCACTACTGCTGTCACTCGACTCCGGGTGACCTGGGCGGCGGGAGGTAGGTGGCGAGCAACCACGGCGGCGGGAAACGCTCGCTCCTGCCTCAGCCCAGACTCCCCGCAACCACGGTGTTCGGCAACCACGGCCCCGGTCCGAGGTGCTCGGTCGCGCCGGTGCCCGCCACCCAAGACAGACAGGGTCGCGCGACCGAGTGCCTCGGGGACCCGCCAGCGCCCAATGGGCGGCTCCGGTGCGGGTTTGTCGGCGCTCTGGCTGGCCGTTCTCCGGCGACGGCGCGACCCCGGTGGGGCGGATGCGGTCCAGGCGGCGTGCAGTGTTGCGGCCCCGGCGGCCGTCCGGACGCTCGGGACCGGGCGCCAGCCCGCAGCCCGAGCGGCGGACGGCAAGCCGGAAGCGACGGCGCGATGAACTCCGACTAAGTGACTGTTGGATATGCGGATAGCGGCGTTCGGTGACCAGCCATGCCGGATGCCCGAACATGACGCAGCCCCGGAATGATCGCGTGGTGTGTGCCAATGCAACGATTCCGGGGCCGCTGGTGCCCGATGCTACCCCTCCGACCTCTCCGACGCCGCCT
>NZ_BAAAQI010000031.1:0-22373 GCF_039531585.1 Streptomonospora arabica
AGCGTCTGACCGGCAACTCCGAGACCATGGTCAAGATCGCGATGATCCGCCTGATGGCGACACGGCTGGCTGGTCAGAGCGCACGCTGGAGCAATCGCCCTGCCACCCGATCCGCGTAATCACCCGCATACCCAACAGTCACTGAGGGGGCGCGGACGCTGGTGCGGGACACGCGGCACCGTGATCTGGGGCATCTGGCCTTCCCCGCTGACGAGTGGCAGGCCTTCGTCACCGCGCTGAGAACCGGCGACCTCTGAGGCGCCGGCAGACGTCCGCCCCGAGACGAAGCGGCAGAGCGGGGGGCGGGACCGCCGGTCCCGCCCACCCCGGCCGACACGACCTCCTAGTCGGTCCGGCGGCGCACCGCGAACTTCAGGTGCAGCACCCGGTCGCCCTGGACGACCACGTGGGGCTCCTCCAGCAGGTGCTGCCCGCGAATGCCGCCGAAGTAGCGCCTGCCCGACCCGAACACCACGGGCACCACGTCCATCGCCACCTCGTCCACGAGGCCGGCCGCGAAAATCTGGCCGCCCACATCCCCGGCGGCGACGGAGATGGTGCGCTCATCGGCGAGCTCCTGGGCCTTGTCGATCGCGGCCGCCACGTCGTCGACGAAGTGGTACGACGCCTCCGGGTGCCAGCCTCCGGCTTGGGGCGGTGGGACACCACGACCACGTGGTCGCCGGTGGGCGGCCGACCCTCCCAGCCGTTCACCTGGTCGAAGAGGCGGCGGCCCATCACGATCACGCCGATCGACTCCCACATAGGCCGGACGTACTCCGCCGACGCACGTGAGACCTTGAAGGCGGTTCCCGTTCCGGAATGGTCGTGCTGGTCGTCGCCTTCGGTGATCGGGGTGTCCCCGTTGAAGTACCACTCGTGGAGCGGGCCGACGCCGTCGTCCTCGTCGGCGATGAAGCCGTCCACCGAAACCACGTTGTGCATGATTACCGTGCCCACAGGTTCTCCCGACTCTCTCGCGCGTTTACTCCGATCCTGCCGCTGCCGGGGGGCTCCGGGCTTGTAAGAAATCAATCGGCGGGCATCGGGCCGTTGTCCGGTGGGAACCCCTTCTCGGGTGGGAACCGGCGCCGCAGGGCCAGGTACGCCGCCGGGGTGTGGCCGGTGAAGTCCGTGAACTCCCTGCTGAAGTGGGCGCGGTCGAAGTAGCCCGCCGTTTGGGCGAGCTCCGACCAGTCGACCGGACGCAGGGCGTCCACGGACACGATCAGCCGCGCAAAGCGGTAGATCCGCGCCATCCGCTTGGGGGTCACCCCGATCTGAGCCTTGAACTGCGTGGCCAGGTGGTTGCCGCTCACACCGGCGGCATCGGTCAGTGCTCCGACCGAGAGCGCGCCGTGGGAGGCCTCCAGCCGCCCTCCGGCGTGGCGGACCAGGTCGAGGCCGCGCGGCGGCTCCTCGGCGAGCCGCGACCGCAGCTCCTCCTCCAGCACCCGCAGCGCCTCGGTGGCCGGCGCGGTGTCGCCGACCCGGTTGCGGATCCGGTCCCACGACCGCTGCCAGACGGCGTCGAGCGGAACCCATCGGTCGCGCAGCTCCGCCGCCGGCAGGTCGACGAACGGCGACATGCCCCAAGGCTTGAAGTGCACCCCGACGAGCCGCACGCGTGCGGGGTACTCGAAGTGGAAGCGCCTGGTCCACACGCCCATGAACCATCCGTCGGCGAACACCGCCGGCGGTACCGAGGGGTCGGAGTCCCGCAGGCGGACGGGCCCGCTGAGGTTGACGAACAGGTGCGCCGAGGGCATCGGCGGGACGGTCATCCAGCGGTGGCGCGGCACCCCCGTCAGGCAGTAGACGTCGTCGACGAACCGGTCGAGCGGCGGCGCGGGCACGTGGCCGACGTACTCCATCCACTCAGTTTCGCCAACGAGGGCGCGGGGCGCGAGGGTGTCAGGCGTCCAGCGCGTAGGACCGGTCGATCAGGGCCGTCATGGCCTGCTGGAAGTCGCGGCGCTGCTGCTCGGTCCAGCCTTCGGTCAGCCGGTCGAAGACCCGCTCCTGCCAGGCGTGAGCCTGCTCCAGCAGGCTGTGGCCCGAGGGGGTGACGTTCGCCTGGCGCCGGCGGCCGTCGGTCGGCGATCCCCGCATCGTGAGGTACCCCGCTTCCGCCGCGGTCCTTATCAACCGCGACGCTCCGCTCTGGTCGATGCCGATCTCGCGGGCGACGGCGTTGACCGTCGCCGCTGCCCCACGGCGGTTCAGGGAGTCGACGGCCTCGGTGGCGAGGACCAGCCGCCCCTGCTCGGCGGCAGCGGCGTCGCCGGCCGACGACCTGCGTGACCAGTGCCGGACGAACGCGAACAGGACCTCCCCGGGCCCGGGGGCGCTCACTCGGTGGCCGCCATTTCGCGGCAGATGTAGGCGAGCTCCAGCGCCGACGCGAGATCGGGCAGCCGGAGCGATGCGGTCACCTTGTCGCCGGCGACCCGGAACACCGTCGCCACTCGTGTCGGGGCCGTGCTCTGAGGCCAGGCGGCGTCCTCCTCCACGACCATGAGGCGCTCACTGACCGGATGCCACGACCGCGGGGCCAGCGTGATCCCCGAGCGCTCCACCCACTCCGCGAACTGCGCAGGCGTGATCGGACCGGCGCCCTTCGGCCCCAAGACGACGACCGGATCGCCGACCGCACTGGCTGAACGCTCCGGGTCACCGTCGTTGACGCTCGCGTGCCACTCGTTGACGGCCGCTTCCAGTGCTGACTCCATAGCGCGATTATATGCGAAACGCATATTTACGCGACGGCCGGGATGTCGGTGACGGCCTGCCCCCCGCAGCACACGGCCCTGCGTGTGTCGAACAGGCTTTCCCCGACCCGTGCCGCGGCCCGCGGTTCATCCGGGCTCGCCCTGCCGATCACCCGGTCCGGCCGGGACACGGCTTCGACTGCGTTCGTAGTGCCGTCGGGCCTTCATGCGGTTGCCGCAGGTCGCCATCGAGCACCAGCGGGCCCTGTTGGCCTTGCTTTGGTCCAGGAGGAACAGCCGGCACTCGTCGTTGCCGCACGGGCGCAGGCGCCCCGGCAGGTTCTCGTCCACCCGGGCCCAGGCCAACACCACGCGCGCCGGCAGGCGCATGTCGGGTTCGGTGACGAGCTCCCAGCTCAGGCCGGCCTCGCTGAGCCGGGGACGCTGATGGACGCCCTCAAGCGCCTCGGCCAGCACCGTCACGGGCGCTCGACCCAGCACCACATCGGTCAGGTGCTCTCGGAGATGCCGCAGCCGTCGAAGCTCGGCCGTCGTCCCGGTGCCGCCGCGCGCCTGGGACCACCTTCGGGCGCATCCGTCGTCGGAGAGTTCGTCGTTTTCGACGCCGTCCCGTATCGGCCTGGTGTTGAGGAGCGCGAGCAGCAGCTCACCGTCCTCGACCATCACCACCCACCAATCTAACCAGTAACAACTCATTGACAAGGTTAGCACGGCGGCCTACAGTCGCCTTCGTCGATTTAACCTGTTAAATCTTTCGATGGGGTTAGAATGAACGTGGTGCACCACCGAACCGCGACAGTCGACGGCCATCGGGTCTTCTACCGGGAGGCCGGACCGGACCAGGCGCCGACCGTGCTGCTGCTGCACGGCTATCCGACCAGCTCACACATGTTCCGCGAGCTCATCCCGGCACTGGCCGACCGCTATCACGTCATCGCCCCGGACCATCTCGGATTCGGCCAGTCGGACACACCGCCGGTCGACGAGTTCGAGTACAGCTTCGACGCGCTGGCCTCCATCACCGAGGGCCTGCTGGACGCGCTGGATGTGGAGAGGTTCGCGATCTACGTGCAGGACTACGGTGCGCCCATCGGCTGGCGGCTCGCCCTGGCCCGGCCCGAGCGGGTCACCGCGATCATCAGCCAGAACGGCAACGCCTACGAAGCCGGCTTCGTGGAGTCGTTCTGGGCACCGATCTGGGCGTATGCGGCCGATCCCGGCCCGGGCAACGAGACCGCCCTGCGCGGCGCCCTCGGCCTGGACGCGATCCGCTGGCAGTACCTGCACGGCGTTTCCGACCCCAGCCTCGTCAGCCCCGATACCTGGACCCACGACCACGCTCTGATCCAGCGCCCCGGCAACGACGCGATCCAACTGCGCCTGTTCCGCGACTACGCCACCAACGTCGCCCTCTATCCGCGCGTGCACGAGTACTTCCGCGAGAGCCGGGTGCCGCTGCTGGCCGTGTGGGGGGCCAACGACGAGATCTTCGGTCCCGACGGCGCCCGCGCGTTTCGCGACGACCTTGCCGACGCCGAGATCCACCTTCTCGACGCGGGGCACTTCGCACTCGAATCCGATCTCGACACGGTCGCGGCCCGCGTCCGCGACTTCCTCGGCCGGGCCGTCGCATAGCCGCCGCCCGCCCCAGCACGCACGGGACCACGACCACAGCGGCGGGGCCGTCATGGAGTTCGCCTACGTCGCCGCGCTTCTGGGAGTCTTCTATCTCTACGCAGGCGGAAAGAAGGCGGTACAGAGCCGGGAGCGGCTGGAGCCGATGATGGGCTGGGTCGACACGATCCCGATGTGGCTGGTCCGCTGCATCGGCGCCGTGGAGGTGCTCGGCGTCGCCGGTCTGGTCCTGCCCCCGCTGACCGGCATCGCGCCCTTCCTGGCGGTGGCGGCGGCTGCCGGGTTCGCCGTCCTCCAGGTGCTGGCGACCGGTCTGCACCTCGTGCGCGGCGAGGTGCGCGAGACCGGGCTCAACGCCGTGCTCATCGCGCTGGCGGTCGTCGCGGCGTGGCTGGCCACGCTCTGGTGAGCGGGACACCTCGCGGAGCGCTCCGCGCGCAGCGAAAGGCGATCGCGGCGCGGCCGGAGCACTCTGAGTGAGCCGCCGCAGGTCTGCGCCCCGCGGCCGGACGTGCGGCGGGGCGGGAGGGTGCGCCCTCCCGCCCCGCTCAGCTCGCGCCTTCGCGCGTCAGCCCCAGATCAGCGCCGTGGTCTTGGGGTCTTCCAGCATCGCGCCGACGTCCCGCAGAACCTTCGAGCCCAGTTCGCCGTCCACAAGCCTGTGGTCGAAGGACAGCGACAGGGTCGTCACCTTGCGGACCGCCAGCTCCCCGCCGTGGACCCACGGCATGTCGCGGATCTGTCCGAACGCCAGGATCGCGGCCTCGCCCGGGTTGATGATCGGCGTTCCCGCGTCGACACCGAACACCCCCACGTTCGTGATGGTGATCGTGCCGCCGCCGAGGTCGGCCGGGGTGGCCTCGCCCGCGCGGGCGGTCTCGGCGAGGGTCTGCAGCTCCCGCGCCAGCTCCGGCAGCGGCTTGGTGTGGGCGTCCTTGATGTTGGGCACCACCAGCCCCCGGTCCGTGGCCGCCGCGATCCCCAGGTTCACGTAGTGCTTGCGCACGATCTCCTGGGTCTCGTCGTCCCAGGAGGCGTTCACCTCGGGGTGCCGCCGCACGGCCGTGAGCAGCGCCCGCGCCACAAGCAGCAGGGGCGAGACCTTGAGACCCGCGAACTCGGGGCGCTCACGCAGCTGCGCGACGGTCTCGATCGCCTCGGTGACGTCCACCTGCAGGAACTCGGTCACGTGCGGCGCACTGAACGCGCTGCGGACCATGGCCGCCGCGGTGTGCTTGCGCACGCCCTTAACCGGGATGCGCTCCTCGCGCGCCCCGGAGTCGGCTGCCGGCGCGGCGGCGGCCTGCGGGCCGGCCTCCTGCTCGGGTGCCTCGGGCCGGACGGCGGGTGCCGCGGCTCCTCCGGTGGGCACGTCCGCGCCGCGGCGGACGTCCTCGCGGGTGACGACGCCGCCCGGTCCGGTGGGGGTGACCGACCCGAGGTCGACGCCGAGGTCCTTGGCGAGCTTGCGCACCGGGGGCTTGGCCAGCGCGCGCACCTGTGCTCCGCCGCCCGCGGAGCCTCCCGCGGTTCCCGGCGCCGCCCGGTCGGCCTGCTGGACCTGCTCGGTGCGCGCGCCGGGCGCGGCCGCCCGGCCGTTCGGCGCCGTCGGCGGTGCGGCATCGCCGCCCGCCGCCGCCTCCGCCCGCCTGCGGCGCGGGCGGCGCGTCGTCGACGCCGCGCGCTCGCCGTAGCCGACCAGCGGCTTCTCCCGCTCCTCGGCCTGCTCGCCCGCCGCATCAGACGTCCCGGCGGAATCGCCCGCCGAGCCGCCGCCGGTGTCGATCGTGATGATGGGGGTGCCCACGTCGACCGTGCTCTCGGCCTCCACCAGCAGCTCGCGCACCGTGCCCGCGTACGGGCTGGGCAGCTCCACGGCCGCCTTGGCGGTCTCGACCTCGCAGATCATCTGGTTGACCTGCACCTCGTCGCCGGGCTGCACGTACCACTGCAGCAGCTCGGCGTCGACAAGTCCTTCGCCCACGTCCGGCAGCCGGAACTCGCGCACGCCGCCGGCCTGTTCGGTGTTCACCTGGTTCACGTTGTCTCCCGATCCCCTCTAGTACGCGAACGCGCGGTCGACGCCGTCGAGGATCCGGTCCAGGTCGGGCAGATAGTGCTCCTCAAGGCGGGACTGCGGGTAAGGGGTGTCGAAGGCGCCGACGCGGATGACGGGGGCCTCCAGGTGGTAGAAGCAGGACTCGGTGATCCGGGCCGCGATCTCGCCGCCGATGCCGCCGGTGACCGGGGCCTCGTGCGCGATGACCAGCCGGCCGGTGCGGCGCACCGACTCCTCGACGGTCGGGTAGTCCACCGGCGCGAGCGAGCGCAGGTCGACCACCTCGATGGAGTGGTCGGTGTCGGCCGCGGCCGCCTGCAGGGCGGTCTTGACCATGGGCCCGTAGGCCAGCAGGGTAAGGTCGCCGCCCTCCCGCGCCACGCGCGCGGAGCCCATCGGCGCGGCCGAGTCGACGGAGGCGTCGGTGTCGACGTCGGCCTTGTCGTAGTAGCGCCGCTTGGGCTCGAAGAACACCACGGGGTCGGGGGAGGAGACCGCCTGCTGGATCATCCAGTAGGCGTCGACGGCGTTGGCGACCGTGACCACGCGCAGGCCCGCCGTGTGGGCGAAATAGGCCTCGGGCGACTCGCTGTGGTGCTCGACCGCGCCGATGCCGCCGCCGTAGGGGATGCGCAGCACGACGGGCACGTTCAGCGCGCCGGCCGAGCGGCGGCGCAGCTTCGCGAGCTGGGTGAAGGTCTGGTTGGTGGCCGGGAAGAAGAAGCCGTCGAACTGGATCTCGCAGACCGGGCGGTAACCGCGCAGGGCCAGGCCGATGGCGGTGCCGACGATGCCGGACTCGGCCAGGGGGGTGTCGATGACCCGGTCGGCGCCGAAGTCCTTGTGCAGCTGGTCGGTCACGCGGAACACGCCGCCCAGGCGGCCCACGTCCTCGCCCATGACCAGGACCTTGGGGTCGGACTCCATCGCGCGGCGCAGGCCGGCGTTGATCGCCTTTCCGATCGTGAGGTTGACGCTCATGGTCACCGCCCTCCCTCGGCGCCGGCGTCCTCGAACGACGCCAGATAGTCGGCGAACTCGGCCCGCTGCAGGTCGAGCTGGGTGTTGGGCTCGGCGTAGACCTCGTGGAAGATGTCCAGCGGGTCGGGGTCGGGCAGGGACCGGCACTCCGCGCGCAGGCGCTCGCCCAGCCGGTCGGCCTCGTCCTCGACGCCGGTGAAGAACTCGTCGCCGGCGATGCCCGCGGACGCCATGTGGGTGCGCAGCCGCAGGATGGGGTCCTTGGCCTTCCACTCCTCCAGCTCGGCGGCCACGCGGTAGCGCGTCGGGTCGTCGTTGGTGGTGTGGGCGCCCATGCGGTAGGTGAACGCCTCGATCAGCATCGGGCCCTGGCCTTCGCGGGCCTGCTGCATGGCCTTGCGGGTGACCGCCAGGGAGGCGAGCACGTCGTTGCCGTCGATGCGCACGCCGGGGAATCCGAACCCCGCGGCGCGGCGGTAGATCGGGACGCGCGTCTGGCGGTCCGACGGCTCGGAGATGGCCCACTGGTTGTTCTGGCAGAAGAACACGACCGGGGCGTTGTTGACGGCGGCGAAGTTGAACGCCTCGCTGGTGTCGCCCTGGCTGGTGGCTCCGTCGCCGAAGTAGACGATGACGGCCGTTCCGTCCTCGCCGGTGGCGCCGTCGCGCTGGACGCCCATCGCGTAGCCGGTGGCGTGCAGGGTCTGGCTGCCGATGACGATCGTGTACAGCTGGAGGCCGTGCTGCTCGGGCGTCCAGCCTCCGTTCGTCACACCGCGGTACAGCCCCAGCAGCTCCTTGGGCGCGACCCCGCGCACCCACGCGACGCCGTGTTCGCGGTAGGAGGGGAAGGCCATGTCCTGCGGCCGCAGCGCGCGGGCCGAGCCGACCTGGGCGGCCTCCTGGCCCAGCAGCGAGGCCCACAGGCCCAGTTCGCCCTGGCGCTGGAGCGCGACGGCCTCGGTGTCGACGCGGCGCACCAGGACGAGGTCGCGGTAGAGTCCGCGGATCTCCTCGGCGCTGATCTGCAGCGGGTAGTCGGGGTGGTCGCGCAGCTCTCCCTCGGGGGTCAAGAGCTGGACGAGCTCGGGTTCTCCGTGCGCGGTGTTGTCCGACACCAGTCGCTCCTTGGGGTTCTCGGGGCCGGTTTCGCGGGGTACCACTACGTCGGCCGGATCTCTGCCGCTTACCCGGGGTAACGGGTTCCAGCGGACAGCCCTACCGACATCGTGACAGAACTCACCGCTGGCCGCGCAAGGGCCCAGCGCCGACTTTCATCCGCCGCTCCATGATGACCGAGAAGCCGCAAAGCGCAACTACCAGGCCTTCCTACCAAAAGCAAGGTTGTCCGAAGATCCCGGCGGGCCGCCGGGAGGGCGCGGCCGGGGTGCCGCCCGGGTCCCCGTCCGGTCACACACGGTGACGGTGGCAGATCCGGAGGGCGACCGGGTGCCGACCGGCCCGGGCGCGCCCACGTCCGCGGAACACCGCGCTGGCCGTCCCGGCGGGCGCGCGCTCGGTCCGCTCCCGCCGCCGGGCCCGGGCAGGGGGCGGCTAACATCCCGTCATGCCCGAGGACCGCAATCCCTACCGGTTCGGCTTCTCCTTCATGGAGCGCTGGACCCGGTGGCTCAAGGCCGCCATCTGGATCTCGTTGGCGACCGCCCTGGCGCTCGGAGCGATCGGACTGGTCGCCGGCGGGACCATGGACGGCCGCGTGCCCGCGGAGAGCCCGTGGTGGACCGCGGTGTGGACGGTGCTCGGCGCCGCCGCCGCCGTGCTGGCTTTGGGAATCCTCGTGCCGCTGCTCGCCGCCTTCGTCCTGGGCGGGCTCGCGATCCACCGCTACGGCTGGATTCCGGGTCTGGCCGCCTTCGCCGGGATCCTCGGGACGGCCGTCGGCTTCGGCCTGGACGACTATCTCGGCGACCGCGGCGCGACCGTCGGGCTGGCGGGCATCGCCGTGCTGGTGGCGGGCGTGCTCGGTTTCTTCCTCGTCGGCTGCCTGGCCAAGGTGCCGATGTGGATCGGGACAGGCGGGGCCCGGCTCTCGCTGACCAGAGGCGGGGCGGAGGGCGAGCGGCCGTCCCGCGGCGGGCGCCGCTGACCCGGTCGGGCGGCGGCGCTTCGGTAGACCGCTCAGCGGATCGTCGGATGGGTTACAGCCGATGGGAGTCCGGTTACGGAACGTGGTTCGCGGGTCGCGCCTTCCGCCGGGGGCGGCGCCGCGGATGCGGATCCGGCCGACGGGGCGGGGCCGCGTGCGGGGCAGCGGCTGCCTGGGCCGCCGAGGGACGCGGCCGTGCCGGCCGGTGTGCGGCCGGGTCAGGCCGCGGCGCGGACGCCGCGCTCCCGGGCGTAGTCGCCCAGGTGCTCGCGAAGCTGGCGGCGTGCGCGGTGCAGACGGGACATCACGGTGCCCAAGGGCGTGTCCATGCGGGCCGCGACCTCCTTGTAGGTGAAGCCCTCGACGTCGATGAGGTAGACGACGAGCCGGAAGTCCTCAGGCAGCGCGGCGAGCGCGTGCCGGATGGCGGAGTCGGGCAGGCGCTCCAGCACCTCCGACTCGGCCGAGCGCGATCCCGTGGAGGCGTGGGTGTCGGCGGCGGCGAGCTGCCAGTCCTTGATCTCGTCGGTGGAGTCCTGGCGGGGCTCCCGCTGCTTCTTGCGGTAGCCGTTGATGAACGTGTTGGTCAGGATGCGGTACAGCCACGCGCGCAGGTTGGTGCCCGCCTTGAACTGGTGAAAGTTCGCGAAGGCCTTCGCGAAGGTCTCCTGCACCAGGTCCTCCGCGTCGGCGGAGTTGCGGGTCATGCGCAGCGCCGTGGGGTAAAGCTGATCGGCGTACGGGGTGACGGCGGTGGCGAAGTCGAGCTCCTCGTTGGGCTGGTCGGCTCCGCTCCTACGCTCCAGTTCGATGGTCGTCAAATCTCCCCCTATGGGACGACCGGCCTTGTTACTGCTTTGTTAGACGCACGCGAGCCTCTCGGGTGATGCCTGCGGACCGGGTGATACTGGTCACGGAAACGGCCGAACGGCATCCGCAACCGGTCAACGTAAGGTAAAGGCCGCAGCGCGTCACGCCTGGTGCGGCTTCCCTGCGAGTCCGCTCCCCGCCCTCCGTCGCGAGCGGCCCCGTGGGCGGGAACGCCGCGCGCGGCCTCGTCGTCCGGGACGAAGGCGGCGGGCGGGAACGGACCCCGCCGCGGTGCGCCTGCTGTGAAGGCGGGGTCGGTAGGTGGGCGCTTCCACCTCCTTCCAGCGTAGACGCCGCCGGAGCGGCCCGCACGGCGGTTCTTCGTGCCGTACGCTTTCTGCTGCCACCGCCCCGCTAACCGCGGAAGCGGTCTCATCGACATCTTCGAACTCGCCGCCGACCGATCAGTGGAGGACCCCGTGGCCCGCGTCGTGGTTGACGTCATGCTCAAGCCCGAGATCCTGGACCCCCAGGGCCAGGCCATCGTCGGCGCCAGCGACCGGCTCGGCTTCTCCGGCGTCCGGGAGGTCCGGCAGGGCAAGCGCTTCGAGGTAGAAATCGACGGCGAGGCCGGCGAGGCCGAACTCGCCGAGGTGCGGCGCATGGCCGAGACCCTGCTCGCCAATCCCGTTATCGAGGACTTCTCGCTGCGCGTGGAATAGGGCGCGCCAATCCCACTGTGTTATAGGACACGTCCAGTCGGCACGCCGGTGGTGACCCGAATTCTCCGGAGCCCACTGCCCAGGATTGCTCGCCGAGTGGAATCGCCACGTCACCTGCCGCATCCGGCCAACTCGCGTCCATGTCCGTTTCGCGGCCCCCGCCCCGGGAAGGTTCCACAATGTGCCTACCGGTCGTGAGGGCTTGCGATGGAAGTGAATTTCTCGATTGCGCTTCCCCGACAGGCGTACACCGTTGCCGTGATGCGGGACTTCCTCGGTGAGGCGCTGCGCACCACCGGTGTTTGCGCCGACTGCCGATTCCCCATTCTCCTCGCCTCCTCCGAGGCCTGCGCCAACGCCGTCGACCACGGTGCGCCCTCGTCGGGCTACCGGGTCGCGGTGCGGATCCGCACCGACATGTGCGTGGTGGAGGTGGCCCACACCGGGCCCGGATTCAATCCGGCCCGGGTGCCCCTGCCAGACCTCGAAGCCGAGTCGGGCAGGGGCATTCTTATGATGCGCCATGTCATGGAGGACGTCTCCGTCGACGCCGATCCCGACGGAACCACGCGGGTCCGGATGCGCAAGCGGTTCAGCGAGTGCCGGCCGGGGCCGCCCGAGCCCGGCGAGTGGAGCCGGCTGGAGCCTGTCCTGCGCTGAACCGCGGGCCGAGGCCAGCAGGTAACCTCGGGGACGGAAGCGCCGGTAGCCGCCCGGCCGAACACGGCGCCCGGCTCCACCGACCGAACCCCGGAGAGTGTCCATGGCAGCCCGTGTGGGCGTCGTCACCTTCCCCGGCTCCCTCGACGACAGGGACGCCGCCCGCGCCGTCCGCCTCGCCGGCGCCGAGCCCGTGTCGCTCTGGCACGACAACTCCGACCTGCGGGGGGTCGACGCCGTCGTCCTGCCCGGCGGCTTCTCCTACGGGGACTACCTGCGCTGCGGCGCCATCGCCCGGTTCGCCCCGGTGATGACCGAACTGGTGCCCGCCGCCCGCGAGGGCTCCCTGCCGGTGCTGGGCATCTGCAACGGGTTCCAGATCCTGTGCGAGAGCCACCTGCTGCCCGGCGCGCTCACCCGCAACCGGTCGCTGCGGTTCATCAACCGCGATCAGCGGGTACGGATCGAGTCCGCCGCCACGGCCTGGACCAACCGCTACACCGAGGGCGAGGAGGTCTGCATCGTCCTCAAGAGCGGCGAGGGCAGCTTCGTCGCCGACGAGGCGACACTGGACGAGCTGGAGCGCTCGGGCCGGGTGGTCGCGCGCTACGTGGGCGAGGCCCCCAACGGCGCCCGGCGCGGTATCGCGGGGATCAGCAACGAGCACGGCAACGTCGTCGGCCTGATGCCCCACCCCGAACACGCCGTGGAGGAGCTGACCGGCGCGTCGACCGACGGACTCGGCTTCTTCACGTCCCTCCTCGCGCACCTGGCCGAGACCGGCCCCGCGGCCGCCGCCGCGACCGGCTGACGACCGCTGACGCGACACCCAGGGGGACGGTATGCGCATCATGAACCGGCTGCGGGCGAGACCGACCATGGTCGTGCTCGTCGCCGTGCTGACCGTGGGTCTGGTCGCCACGGGGGCCATCGGCCTGTTCGACGCCCTCGACAGCGCCGACTCCGGCCAGGCGGGCGGGCAGACCCCGGCCCCGGGCAACGCCGCGTCGCCGGTGGCGGCCCCCGGGATGGACGCGCTCGGCGATGCGCCCAAGGGGGCCGGCTACACCGACTTCGGCGAGCAGTGCCCCGACGTGGAGTGCGTGCGCATCGTCGGCGTCACCCTGAAGGACGGCGAGCACAAGCAGGACTCCGACAAGGCGAGCGACGCCGCGATCGACAAGGTCTTCAAGCACCTGCTGGACAACGGCTGGGCGCGCGTCCTGCCCAATAACGAGCAGGACCCCGATGAGGTCCCGCTCGGCGAGAGCTACCTCACCGACGGCCAGGTGCTGATCACCGCCACCCCGGTGAACGCGCCCGACGCCAGCGCGGGCCTGATGCTGATGCACGCCCAGGAGCCGGACTCCTGACCGAACCGCCCGCCCCGCCGACGGCCCGCCGCGCCCGATCCGCCGCCGCCCCGCCCAGCACGCCCTGAACGGAAAGCACCGCATGCCCGAACAACCGCAACCGGACACCGTCGCCGCCGCGAAGGCCGCCCCCGAGACCCCCCAGCCCTACGCCGAGCTGGGCGTGGCCGACGACGAGTACGCGCGCATCCGCACCATCCTGGACCGCCGCCCCACCGCCGCCGAGTTGGCGATCTACTCGGTGATGTGGAGCGAGCACTGCTCCTACAAGAGCTCCAAGGTCCACCTGCGCCAGTTCGGCGAGAAGGCGCCGGCCGGCGACGCGCTGCTGGTCGGCATGGGCGAGAACGCCGGCGTGGTCGACGTCGGCGACGGCAACGCGGTCACCTTCAAGATCGAGTCGCACAACCACCCCTCCTACGTCGAGCCGCACCAGGGCGCGGCCACCGGCGTGGGCGGCATCGTCCGCGACATCCTCACCATGGGCGCCCGGCCGGTGGCCGTTATGGACGCGCTGCGCTTCGGCCCGCTGGACGCCCCCGACACCCGCCGCGTCCTGCCCGGCGTGGTCTCGGGCATCTCCTTCTACGGCAACTGCCTGGGCCTGCCCAACATCGGCGGCGAGCTCGGCTTCGGCGCGGGCTACGCGGGCAACCCGCTGGTCAACGCGCTGTGCGTGGGCGTGATGCGCCACGAGGACATCAAGCTCGCCCAGGCTCCGGGCCCCGGGAACAAGGTGGTGCTGTTCGGCGCCACGACCGGCCCCGACGGCATCGGCGGAGCATCGGTGCTGGCCAGCGCCACCTTCGACGACGAGAGCCACGCCAAGCGGCCCAGCGTGCAGGTGGGCGACCCGTTCTTGGAGAAGCTGCTGATCGAGTGCAGCCTGGAGCTGTTCCGCGACGGGCTGGTCGTGGGCATCCAGGACCTCGGGGCGGCGGGCGTCTCGTGCGCCACCACCGAGCTGGCCGCCGGGGGTACCGGCGGCATGCGCATCGAACTGGACCGGGTGCCGCTGCGCGACTCCACGCTCACGCCGGAGGAGATCCTGATGAGCGAGTCGCAGGAGCGCATGATGGCGGTCGTGGAGCCCGCCAGCCTGGACGCGTTCATGGACACCTGCCGCAAGTGGGACATCCAGGCGAGTGTCATCGGCGAGGTCACCGACGTCACGCCCGAGGAGGCCGAGCGCGGCGGCCGCCTGGTGATGACCTGGAACGGCGAGACCGTGGTCGACATGCCGCCGCGCACCGCCTCCGACGAGGGCCCGGTATACGAGCGCCCCTATGCCCGCCCCGCCGAGCAGGACGCGCTGCAGGCCGACATCCCGGAGTCCCTGGAGCGCCCCGGCGACGACGACGAGCTGCGCGAGCAGGTGCTCACCGTGCTGTCGGCGCCGGGCGTGTGCGACCCGTCGTGGGTCACCGAGCAGTACGACAGCTACGTCAGGGGCGACACGGTGCTCTCGGCCCCGCACGACGCCGGCATGATCCGCGTGGGCGACGATGGCACCCGCGGAGTCGCGCTGGCCACCGACGGAAACGGCCGCTACACCCGCCTGGACCCCTACGCGGGCACCCAGGCCGCCTTCGCCGAGGCCTACCGCAACGTCGCCGCCTCCGGCGCCCGCCCGCTGGCCGTCACCAACTGCCTGAACTTCGGCTCGCCGGAGGACCCGGGCGTGATGTGGCAGTTCGCCGAGTCCACCCGGGGCCTGGCCGACGCGTGCCTGCGCATGGGGACGCCGGTCACCGGCGGCAACGTCAGCTTCTACAACCAGACCGGCGAGGCCGCCATCAACCCCACGCCGGTCATCGGCGTGCTGGGCGTGATCGACGACGTGCACACGCGGCTGAACACCGCGTTCCCGCGGCACGGCTCGGGAGCGCGCATCCTGCTGCTGGGCACCACCGCCGAGGAGGTCGGCGGTTCGGTGTGGGCCGAGGCCGTCCACGGCCACCTCGGCGGGCTGCCTCCGCGGGTGGACCTGGACGCCGAGGAGGCTCTGGCCCGCCTGCTGGCGGAGGCCGCCGACGAGCAGCTGCTCGCGGCGGCCCACGACCTCTCCGACGGCGGGCTGGCCGTGGCGTTGGCGGAGTCGGCGCTGCGCGGCGGGATCGGGTGCTCGGTGCACGTCGACGACGCCTTCACCGCCCTGTTCAGCGAGTCAGGCGCCCGCGCCGTCGTCGTGGCCGATCCCGAGGACGAGGAGGCGTTCGCCCGCATGTGCCGCAAGCACGGCGTGCCCGCCGCGGAGATCGGCACGGTCGGCGGCGCGTCGCTGACGTTCACCTACCCCGACGGCGGGTTCAGCATCGACATGGAGACCCTCCGGCAGACGCACCGCGCCCCCCTGCCGCAGGCCCTCGGCGACGACTAGGTGGCGGGTTGGGGTGCGAGGGCCGGGGCGCGGTTCGCCCGGCCCCGGCCCGCGGCGGCTAGCTGTTGCGCCTCTCGTCCTCGGGGAGTTCGGCGTCCGGGTCCATGGCCGCGGGGTCGGTGGCCGACTCGCCCTCGTCGGTGACGACGGGTTCGGGTTCGCGCTCCTCCTCGGCGCGCGTGGGCTTGTTGCCCTTGAGCATGCCCTGGATCTCGCTCTCCAGCTCGTCGTCGAGCTTGGGGCCGTGCTTGTCGCTGCCGCGTTCCATCGGGCACCTCCACAGCCGATCGTCGTGGTTTCCGGTTGATCTTCGCGGCTACCCGCCGCCGCACCCGGGCAAACGGCGCCGAGCGCCCAGGGCGAGCGGCCCACCTGCGCCGACGCCTGGGCACGGACGCAATGAGTGCCCGCCTCGCCGCATGCGTCCGGCGGGCTCGGGCAGTGGCGCAGACAGGGCGCTTCGGCGGACGCCGACGGCGCCCGCGTTGCACCTTGCAGCACAGCAACGTCGGGAGGTGACGACGGGCCGTCCGGCTGCGGCCCAGCCATCATGGATCTGCGATTTCTGGAACCGCTGTACCGTGCGCCCGGTCCGGTCGCCTCGGTCTACCTGGACACCACGCACACCGCGGAGGACGCGGCGCACCGGATCGGACTGCGCTGGCGCGGGCTCCGCAAGGAGCTGGCGGAGAGCGGCGCCGACGAGGCGACGCTGGAGGCACTCGACTCCGCGGCAGGCGGGATCGACGGCATACCGGGGCCGCAGGGCGAGGCGCTGTTCGCCTCGGGCGGCGAGCTGATCGCGGCGTACACCCTCTCGGGACCGCCTCCGCAGGACCGCGCGGCGCTGATGCCGGTGCCCGAGCCGGTCGAGCTGGTCTGCGACCTCGACGACGGACTGCCCTACGTGGTGGTGGCCGTCGACCGGGAGGGCGCCGACATCTACGCCTACCCCGCCTACGGTGACCTCTCCGAGGAGCGCCACACCAGCGGGGCGACCCTGCACATCAACAAGGTCCCCACCGGCGGCTGGCGGCAGAAGCACCACCAGCGCCACACCGAGGAGGTGTGGTTCGCCAACGCCGCCGAGGTCGCCCACGACGTCGAGGAGGCGGTCAAGGACGTGCAGGCGGCCGCCGTGTTCGTCGGCGGCGACGAGCGCGCTCTGGGCAAGGTGCGCGAGCACCTCAGCCACCGCACGGCCGAGATGCTGATCGAGATCTCGGGCGGCGGCCGGGGCGACCCGGACGCGATCGCCGAGCTGCGCAAGTCGGTGGAGGAAGGGCTGCGCCGGACCGCCGTCGCGCTGCGGTCGGGTCTGATGGAGGACTTCAAGCAGGACCTCGGCCGCGAGGGCCGGGCCGTCCAGGGGATGAGCGCCACGTGTGAGGCGCTGCGTTCGGGCCAGGTGGGCCGCCTGATGATCTCCGGCGACCGCACCGGCGAGCGCAACCTGTGGGCGTCGGCCACCGACCCGCTGGAGGTTTCCGACGACCGCGCCCGCCTCACCGACCCGGCCGAGGCGTTCGAGGCGCCCGCGGGCTCGCTGCTGCTGCGGGCAGCGCAGGCCACGAGCGCGTCGTTCTCCCGGCTTCCGGACCCGGGCGACGCGCAGGACGGCGTGGGGGCGTTCCTGCGCTTCTCCGCGGCGCCCTGAGGGGCGTGGCTGTGGTTCTCCGCGGCGCCGGGGGCACGTGCGGCTGCGCTTCTCCGCGGCGCCCTGAGGGGCGTGGCTGTGGTTCTCCGCGGCGCCGGGGGCACGTGCGGCTGTGGTTCTTGGCCGTGCCCTGAGGCGTGCGTCCGGCCCGTCCGCTCGTCCGGCCCCTCTGCCGGTCCCGGCCCCGCCGGGTTCGGGGCGGGGCGGCCGGAGAGCGGACGGGACCTCCCGCTAACATGAGCGGCCGATTATGCGACGAGACCGTGATGGCAAGCGCAAGCGGCGCCGGGGTGTGCTGAAGGGCCCGATGGGCAGCCACGACCGCCCGGCCAGCCCTTTGCTGTTCCGCCTGATCCTGGCGGTCTTCGGGCTGGCGGTGCTGGTAGCGGGCGCCGTGCTGGCCGCCGTCGTGCTCGGCTCCGCCCCACTGACCATCGTGCTGACGGCGGGCGCGATCGCCGCGGGCCTGAACGTCTACTGGGTCAGCCGGCGCCGCCGCTACGAGCGCTGAACGGCGACGGAGGCGGGCCGATGCCCGTAGCCGGGGCCCGTAAGTGCCGGCGGCGGAGGAGCCGGTGCCGGGAGACGTCGACGGGGGCGGGAGGTGCCGCGGCACCTCCCGCCCCCGTTCGTGCGGCGGCCCGGCTCGCCCGGTCGGCGACGCGGGCGCGGGCGCGGACGCGCGGGGGTCCGTGTCGGCTACCCCTGCGCCTCGGCCGGAATCCAGTCCTGCCATACGTCGGGGTTCGCGCGGACCCACTTCTCGGCGGCCTCGTCGGGGTCCATCCCCTCCTGGGCGATCATCCGCGCCACCGCGTTCTGCTGGGAGTTGGTCCACTGCCAGTTGTCCAGCATGCGGTAGGCCGGGCCGCCCTCCTCGGCGAAGCCCTTGCGGAAGATCTTGTTCAGGTCGTAGGACGGATAGTCGCAGGCCACGTCCTTGAGGTCGGCGTCGCACCCTTCGTGGTAGTCGGGGAAGTCGACATGGACCAGGTCCAGCTCCTCGAAGAGCCACTGCGGCTCGTAGAAGTAGAACAGGACCGGCTCGCGCGCCTTGTAGCGCTCGCGCACCTCGGTGATCTGGGCGGCCTCGGAGCCCGCGTAGACGATCTCCAGGTTCAGGTCGAAGTGGTTGATCATCCCCTGGTCCTGAGTCACGAACCCGGGGTCTCCGCCGAGGAACTGGCCCTTGTCGCCGGTCTCGGAGGTCGCGAAGATCTCGGCGTGCTTCTTGATGCCCTCGACCGTGTCGATGTCGGGGTACTCCTCGACGAGGTACTCGGGTACGTACCAGCCCAAAGTGCCCTTGTTGCCGTTGGGTCCGCCGTCGACGACGGTGCCGTTGCCCTCGGGCCCGTACAGTTCCATCAGGTCCTCGTGGCCCCAGTTCTCCACGATCACGTCGACCGCGCCCTGGTCCATGGCCTGCCAGGAGGGCTGTTCGTCGATGCGCATGAGCTGCGTCTGGTATCCCATCTCGTGTTCCAGCAGGTAGGACAGGACGGCGGCACTGGCCTCGTAGCCCACCCAGCCGTTGAGCGCGATGCGCACGGTGTTGGGGTCGCGCAGCATGGACGTCGTGCGCACCGCGCACGAGGACAGCAGCACCACCGCGCACAGCGCGGCGAGGGCCGCCACCACCGTGGAGCGGCGCCGGTCGGGGTTGCGCTCACGCATGGCTCCTCCTTCCCTGAGTGACGCGGTCGAGGAAGATTCCCAGGCACACGATGGCCAGGCCCGAGGTCAGGCCGAGGCCGAGCTGGTTCTGCTTCAGCCCGAACACGACGTCGTAGCCGAGCGAGCCGGCACCGACCAGGGCACCCATGACGACCATGGACAGGACCATCATGATCCCCTGGTTCACGGCCAGCAGGAGCGACGACCGGGCCAGCGGCAGCTGCACCTTGGTCAGCAGCTGCCCGCCGGTCGAGCCCTGGGAGACGGCGGCCTCCACCGCGGGGGCCGAGACTCCGCGGATGCCGTCGTTGACCAGCCTGATGACGGGCGGCAGCGCGAAGACCACCGAGGCGGCCAGCGCCGGCACCCGGCCGACGCTGAACAGCGCGACCGCGGGGATGAGGTAGACGAACGGCGGCAGGGTCTGCATGGCGTCGAGCACCGGGCGCAGGATCGCGGCGAGCACGTCGCTGCGTGCGGCCAGGATGCCCACCGCCACGCCGACGGCCAGTGTCACCGCGGCCGCGACGAGCACCTGGGAGAGGGTGTCCATGCTGTTCTCCCACACCCCCAGCAGGCCGGTCGCGAGGACGGCCGCTCCCGCGGTGGCGGCGATCCGCCACCCGCCGAAGATGGCGCCCAGCGCGGCGGCGACCAGCACGACCAGCCACCACGGCGCTCCGGTGAGCAGCGCGCTGAGCGGGTTGAGCACGCCGACCAGCAGCAGGTCGCCGAACGCGCCCGTGGCGTCGCCGATGGCCGACTGCACGGCCTGCTGCGCAGTGTTGATCGGGCCGGAGACGCTGACCGACCAGGCGGGCGGCCAGCCCTCGATCCCGGCCAGCCGCGCGGCGGCGACGACGGCGGCCGCGGCGGCCAGGCCGACCGCGGGCGCCCACCGGCGCCAGGCTGGGGGCAGCACGGGAGTGCGGGTCCCGTCGCCCGCGGCGCCGGTCACCCGGTCCAGCGCGATGGCCATGAGCACGATCGCGGCGCCGGCCTCGACCGCCTGGCCCACGTTGACCTTCGACAGCGCCTGGTAGATCGCGTCGCCCAGCCCGCCGGCGCCGATCACCGAGGCGATGACGACCATGGACACCGCCAGCATGATGGTCTGGTTGACGCCGAGCAGGATGGTCCGCTTGGCCATGGGCAGCTGCACCTTGGTCAGGATCTGCCAGGGGGTGGAGCCCAGTGACGTGGTGGCCTCGACCGCGCCGGCGTCCACGTTGCGGATGGCCAGCGCGGTGATGCGCACCGCGGGCGGTACGGCGTAGACGAACGTCGCCACCGCCGCGGCCGGGTTGCCGATGCCGAACAGCAGCAGCATCGGCATCAGGTACGCGAAGGCCGGCATGATCTGCAGGAAGTCCAGCACCGGGCGGACGGCCCGGTGGAAGCCGTCGCTGCGACCGGCGAGGATTCCCAGCGGAATGCCGATGATCAGCGCGATCAGCACCGAGGTCGTGATCAGCGCGAGCGTGGTCATCGCCTCGTTCCACAGCCCGATGAGCGCGAAGACGGCGAAGGTGGCCAGCACCAGCAGCGCCACCCGCCACCCGGCGACGCGCCAGGCGGCCAGGGTGCCCAGGAAGACCACGCCGGGCCAGGTCAGCAGGACCAGCGCCTGGTTGACCAGGACGACCGCCGAGCCCAGGCCCACCGAGACGTAGTTGAGGCCGTAGAGGAACAGCGGGCTGGAGTTGCGGTTGGCGACGATCCAGGTGTAGACGCCGTCCAGCCGGGCGATCAGCCACTGGCCGGTCGCGTCGGGGAAGGTGCCCAGCCACGCGGGCGTGCCGAGGGCGCGGGCGACGGCGTAGCCGGCCGCCAGCACGGCGAGCGCGGCGGCCGCCTGCACCCAGCGGTTGGCGAGCCAGGCGGTGCCGCGGGAGCGGCGGGCGGCGCCGCCGGCGGGCGCTCGGCCGGACGGGGACGGGGCGGCGGTTTCCGCCGGTGCGGAGGGAGCGGGACGTGCCGTGGTCATGGTCACGCCCCTACCGGGTCGCCGGGCGCCCCGCCGGGCCGACCGGACTCCGGCTGCCCGCCGGCCGCCGTGGCGGCGTCCGCGGAGCGGTCCCCGGCGATCAGCCGAAGCACGTCCTCGCGGCCCACATAGCCCAGGACGGTGTCGTCGGCACCGGTGACGCGTACGGGGGCGGTCCCCTCGGCGAGCGGCGCGACGATCCCGTCCACAACCGTGTCGGCGGGTACGGCGGGGCCGTCCTCGGCCTCGCCGGGCCGGGCGGGGCGCGCCAGGCTGCGCGCGGTCAGCACCGCGGTGCGGGAGACGTCCTTGACGAAGTCGCGCACGTAGTCGTCGGCGGGGCTGCCCACCAGGTCCTCCGGGGTGCCCGTCTGGACCAGTTCGCCGTCGCGCATGATCGCGATGCGGTCGCCCACCTTCAGCGCCTCGGACAGGTCGTGGGTGATGAACACCGCTGTCTTGTGCAGCTCGCGCTGCAGCCGCAGCACCTCGTCCTGCATGTCGCGGCGGATCAGCGGATCCAGGGCGCTGAAGGGCTCGTCGAACAGCAGCACCTCGGGGTCGACGGCCAGTGCGCGGGCCAGGCCGACCCGCTGCTGCATGCCGCCGCTGAGCTGGCCGGGGCGCGAGTCCTCGTTGCCGGCCAGGCCGACCATCTCGATCATCTCGCGGGCGCGCTCGTAGCGCTGCGCGCGCGAGGCGCCGCGCACCTCCAGGCCATAGGCGACGTTGTCGATGATGCGGCGGTGCGGCAGCAGACCGAAGTGCTGGAAGACCATGGCCATCTTGCCGCGGCGCAGCTCGCGCAGCCGTTGGGGCGAGCAGGCGGCGATGTCCTCGCCGTCCAGGCTCATGGTGCCCGAGGTCGGCTCGATCAGCCGCGTCATGCAGCGCACCAGCGTGGACTTGCCCGAACCGGACAGGCCCATCACGACGAAGGTCTCGCCGGGATGCACGTCGAAGGACATGTCGCGCACGGCGACGGTGGCGCCGGTGCGCTTGCGGATGGTCTCGCGGTCCAGTTCCGCGAGGTCGGTACCGATCACCGATCCGGCGTTCTTGCCGAAGATCTTCCACAGGTTGCGGACGGAGATCCGGGGATCGGTGCTGTCGTTATGCGGTTGTGCGGTGGACTCTGCTGGAGAGTTCATCGGAAGGGTCGCTCCTTGTGATCGGCCGCGCCGCGGCGGTCGGCCTTAGCGGTGCGGCCTGGTCGCTTGTTCGGGACGCGTGCCCGAGCGCTTTCGGCGCCGGGCTACCGCTCGGCCCTGATCAGGTCGGCGGCGCGTTCGCCCACGGTCAACACCGTGACCATCGGGTTGGGCGAGGGCATCGTCGGAAACACCGACGCATCGGCCACACGCAGGCCCGACAACCCCCGCACACGCAACTCCGGATCCACCACCGCCGCAGGGTCGCCGGCGGCCCCCATCCGGCAGGTGCCGGCGGGATGATAGACGGTGTGCGCGGCCCTGCGGCCGTACTCGGAGAGCTCCTCATCGGTGGTCAGCGCCGGCCCGGGGGCCACCTCGCGCGTGATCCAGGACTTGAAGGGCTCGGTCGCGGCGATGTCGCGGGCGATGCGCAGCCCGT
>NZ_BAAAQI010000032.1:0-21569 GCF_039531585.1 Streptomonospora arabica
CGACGGCGGGGTGGCTCCTCGGGGCCAAAACAAACTATGGCACAAAGAATAAACACGCGCTGTTGAGTTCTCAAGAAGCGACCGCTCATCCGGTACAAGCCCCGGCCCCGCAACCCTGCGGGCCCGCCCAGGCTCTTCCCAAGAGACGGAATCTCCCGGCGGATTTCCCACCGCACCCTCCGGAAAACGTGTCCCGGCGGCCGCGATTTCGCATCCGCGTTCTGTTGTGTCTCCACATTATCAGAATCCGTGCAACCCACCAAACCGAGTGGATTCATCTGGAAATCCGATAACACCCGCGGAATTACCGCACCGCCCGCGAGGACAGGACTAATCCTGTCATACGGAACCCAGTGGGCAAATCGTGTGGATGCGGCCCTGCTCGTCGAACGACGACCGTCGGCCGTTGGAAACGCTGCCGCACTGCAAACCGGCGCTCGAAAGCGCCCCTCTGCAGCGGCTCGACCGACTATAGCCGTCTTGCCGCCGAGCGCCAACTCGAGTCGGCGCTCGACCCCCGGGGGACCGCCGCCGGCGATGTTTGGCCGCCTCCCGGTACGGCGAGATGACTCCTGACACCCGACCGCACTCCTCGCCCGCGATCCGCCGCACCGTCCGCTGCCCAGGGGCGACGCCGCCGACGGCACCGGCACCGCCGCAGGCGGCGGGGCGGCCGTCCGTCCGTCGGCACCGCTGTTGTGGCCCTGCTCACCATGCGTGCCGGCGTCCAGGCAACCGAGGGAGAACACCATGGCCGTCCACCCCTACCACCCCTACGCCGTCGCGTTCGACGTCATGGAGACCCTGATCGACCTGGAGCCGCTCGCCGAGCGCTTCGTGGATATCGGCCAGCCGGCCGAGCTGCTGCGGCCGTGGTTCCTGCGCGCTCAGCGCGACTGCATGGCACTGGGGCTCAGCGGAGAGCTGCGCCCGTTCCCCGAGGTCGCCCGCCAGGCGCTGCGCACGGCATCCGGCAACACCGCGTCCGAGGACGGCATCACCTACGTGCTGCACGGCTTCGGCCGCCTTCCCGCCCACCCCGACGCCGAACCGGCCATGCGCCGCCTGCACGAAGCAGGTGTGCGTGTGGGGTGCCTGACGCAGGGCAGCAGGGCGGCCACCACCGGCTTCCTGGAGTCCTCCGGCCTGGACCGCTTCGTCGACACGGTCGTCACCGCCGAGGAGGCCGGCGTGTGGAAGCCGGCTCCCGGCGTCTACCGCGCCGCGGCCGCCGCGTTGGAGACCCCGCCCGAACACCTCGCCCTGGTCGCCGTGCACGCCTGGGACTGCCACGGCGCCAAGCGGGCGGGCTGCCTCGCGGGGTGGTGCAGCCGGCTCGAAGCGGAGTACGGGGACGTGTTCGCGGCCCCCGACGCCCGCGGCGACACCCTCACCGACGTCGCCACCGGCCTGCTGGAACTCACCGCCACCGGCTGAGGAGGCGGCGCCGTCCCGTCGCCGCGCGGCGCCCGGGGGCGGAAGACCTCCTCCCGCCCCCGCCTCCTGCACTCCGCCGGCGCCGAGGACGTCCGCGGTGTCCGGGGCCCGCCCTCAGGTCAGCAGCCGTGCCGCGCCGGTGCCGGGGGCGGCGTAGAGCCACTCGACCTCCAGGTCGATCACCGCAAGGCCCGCGGTGGGGAAGGAGTCCAGCGGCTCGTCCGGCATGAACGCCCCGACCAGTTGCGCCATGGTGGGGTTGTGCCCCACCACCAGCAGCGTGCCCACCTCGGGGGCGGTACGGGAAATCAGCTCCATGGCAGCGGGCACGTCGGCGCCGTAGAGGTCGCGCTCGAAGTCGACGGGGGGCGAGTCCGGGAGCGACTCGGCGACGAGCTCCACAGTCTGGCGTGTGCGAAACGCGGTCGAGCAGATCACACGGTCGGGGAACAGCGCGCCCGACGCCAGGTGGGCGCCCGCGGCCCTCGCCTGTTCACGGCCCTCGGCGGTCAGAGGGCGCTCGTGGTCGGAGCCGTCGATCAGCGGCTCCGCCTGGGCGTGCCGAAGCACGATCAGTCTTCTGGTCATGGTGACAGCACCGTGGCCACGGTCGCGATCAGCGCCATGAAACCGAGCATGGCACCCACCACGACGGCCAGCCCTTTCATTCCTGACAACGGGTGATCCCCTCCAGCGCGGTCCTTCGCCGCTCAGCCTAGAGGGTGTCGGCGACCGCCCGTCGCCGCCTCCGCGCCGACACGGGCACCCGCCGTCCGCACTGCGGCGACTTGGACGAACACAGGGGGCGCGGGAGCCCGGCGATGTCGAACCGGGCTCCCGCGCCCCCTGGGGGACGCCGGAGCGACTACTCCTCGCGGCCGCCGTCGGCGGCGCGCGCCTCTTCCCGGCGGTCGCTCTCCTCACTGCCGGCGGCGCTGTCGGCCGCCGGGTCCGGCTCCTCGCCGGAAGCGACCGCGCGCCCGCTGTCGCCCTCCTCGCCGGAGCCGACCGCGGGCCCGCTGTCGCCCTCCTCCACGGGGACGCTGGCGGCGGCGACGTCGCCGCTTCGGCGCTTGGACCACACGATCGCACCCACGATCGCAGCGAGCGCGACCACCGTGACGCCTGTCCGCAGGAAGAAGTTGTCGGCGAACATCACGACGCTCGGCGCGATGATCAGCGCGACCAGGTTCATCACCTTGAGCAGCGGGTTGATGGCGGGGCCGGCGGTGTCCTTGAAGGGGTCGCCGACCGTGTCGCCGATGACCGTCGCCTCGTGGGCCACCGAGCCCTTGCCGCCGTGGTGGCCGTCCTCGACGAGCTTCTTGGCGTTGTCCCAGGCGCCGCCGGAGTTAGCGAGGAAGACCGCCATGAGCGCACCCGCCGCGATGGCGCCGCCGAGGAAGGCGCCCAGCGGGGCGTAGCCGAGGGCGAAGCCGACCGCGATGGGGGTGAGCACCGCCAGCATGCCGGGCGTGATCAGCTCACGCAGCGAGTCGCGGGTGCAGATGTCCACGACACGCGCGTACTCGGGCTTCTCGGTGCCGTCCATGATGCCCGGCCGGGTGCGGAACTGGTTGCGCACCTCGACGACGACCCGGCCGGCGGCGCGGCCCACGGCCATGATCGCCAGGCCGGAGAACAGGAACACGACCGATGCGCCGAGGATGACGCCGACCAGCACGTTGGGCTCGTCGATGGAGAGGCTGAACGTGCTCGCGTCCTGCCCGGCCGCGCTCAGCGCCTCCTCGACCGCGGTGCGGAACGCGCCGAACAGGGCGGTGGCGGCCAGGACCGCGGTCGCGATGGCGATGCCCTTGGTGATGGCCTTGGTGGTGTTGCCCACGGCGTCGAGGCTGGTGAGCACGTCGGCGCCCTTGCCTTCGACGTCGCCGGACATCTCCGCGATGCCCTGGGCGTTGTCGGCCACCGGGCCGAAGGTGTCCATCGCGACGATGACGCCGACGGTGGTCAGCAGGCCGGTGCCGGCCAGAGCGACCGCGAACAGGCTCAGCGTCACCGAGGCGCTGCCGATGACGAACGCGGCGTAGACGGCGCCGGCGATCAGAACCGCGGAGTACACGGCGGACTCCAGCCCCACGGAGACGCCGGAGAGGATCACCGTGGCCGCGCCGGTCTCCGAGCTCTCGCCGATGTCCTTGACGGGACGCCGGTTCGTCTCGGTGAAGTACCCCGTCAGCAGCTGGATCGCGGCGGCCAGCACCAGGCCGACGAGCACGGCGCCCACAGCCACCAGGCGCGGGTCGCCCTGCAGGCCCTGGATCTCCTCGCCCGCGCTGGTGAGGCCGGCGAAGCTGGCGGGCAGGTAGGTGAAGGCCGTGACGGTCACCAGCACGGCGGAGATGATCGCGGAGATGAAGAAGCCGCGGTTGATGGCCGACATCGCGGTCTTGTCGCGGGAGCGCGGCGCCACGATAAAGATGCCGATGATGGCGGTGATGACGCCGATCATGGGCACCAGCAGCGGGAAGACCAGGCCTTCGACGCCGAACGCGACGCGGCCGAGGATGAGCGAGGCCACCAGCACCACGGCGTAGGACTCGAACAGGTCGGCGGCCATACCGGCGCAGTCGCCGACGTTGTCGCCCACGTTGTCCGCGATGGTCGCGGCGTTGCGGGGGTCGTCCTCCGGGATTCCCTGCTCGACCTTGCCGACCAGGTCGGCCCCGACGTCGGCGGCCTTGGTGAAGATCCCGCCGCCGACACGCATGAACATCGCGAGCAGCGCGGCGCCGAAGCCGAAGCCCTCCAGCACGTTGGGGGCGTCGCCGCGGTACAGGAGAACGACGACGGACGCTCCGAGCAGCCCCAGGCCGACGGTGAACATGCCCGCGACCCCGCCGGTGCGGAAGGCGATCCGCATCGCCGAGTGCTCCCCGCTTTCACCGCCTTCGCGGGCGGCCGCTGCGACGCGGACGTTCCCGCGCACCGCCAGCCACATCCCGATGAAGCCGGTCAGGGCGGAGAAACCGGCGCCGAGGGCGAAGAACACCGATCGCCCGATCCGCACCGCCATGTCGTCCGCCGGCAGCAACAGCAGCAGGAGTGGGATGACGATGACGAATACGACCAGGGTGCGGAACTGGCGTTTGAGATAAGCCGCCGCACCTTCCTGGACGGCACGCGCGATGTTCTGCATCCGCTCGGTGCCCTGACCCGCGGCGAGAACTTCACGTACCAGCCAGCCGGCGACGGCGAGCGCGAGGAGCGCGACCGCCAGCACCACGACGACCAGTGTGAAATTCATGCCGTCCAAGGCCAGGGCCGGGCCGCCATCGGCGGCTTGGGTGAGCCCAGACAATCCGTCCTCCTAGAGACGGGCACGTTTTGGCCCCCGCGGGGTCGTGCGGTCGCCTCCCAGACCTGTGTACAGGCTCGACGACACGCCCGGCAGGGTCCTGCGGGTGCCACCAACACGGTTCCGTACACCGTTGGCGCCGCATTCGGCGTGAACGGTGTCCGGGGATTCTACGCACCGGTATGGCGAAACGTGAGTGCGGGTCACGAAGTTCGGCTGCGCGGGAGCGATATGTGATCACACGGTGACCTGAGAACGCGGATGTTCTCGGAGAATACCCACGATTTCCACATTTCGGGAAAATGGGGATTAAAATAAAGGAAAAGGATAAACCGCGCATAAAGGGAGGAATGAGGCGCGGAGCGCGCGGTTCGGGCATCGGCCCTGGCGGCGCGCAGTGGTGCGGGGCGGGGCGGGGGCGAGCGGCGGACGGAGTCCGCGGAGCGCTCGGCGCCGCGCGAAGGCGGCGGAAACCCCGATGCGTTCAGCAAACCGCATCGCAAAGCCCGCCGCCACCGGTTCGGCCGTGATGTGTCGCAGCGCACGCCGGAAGGTTCGCGGGGGGCGGCGGCCGGGCGGGTCGCATCGGCCGCCCCCGCGGACCCGGCGCCGGCGTCCGCGTCCGCGATCGCCGCGGGCAGCGCGTCGGGCGCGTCGCCCGGGCGTTCGGCGGCGGTGATGCCGGTCCGCGACCTCAGGCGGCCCGCACGGCGGGCTTGAGGGCGTATTCGCACCACCGGCGGAACGTGGTCGGGGTCTCGACCGCGTGCTGCGGTGTCCGGGTGACCCCGAGGTCCAGGCCGTTGTCCTTGGCGGCCATCATGTCCACCATGCCGTGGGCCATGGGGCCGGAGGCGCCGCGGTCGGCGAGCCGCTCCACGAGCGCCTCACCGGTGATCTGCCGGTACCGCACGGGCGTTTCGAGCACCTCGGAGGCGATGGCGGCCATCTCGTCGTTGGACAGGTCCTCGGGACCGAGCACCGGAACCTCCTGCTGGCCGCTCCACGTGTCGTCGAGCAGCAGGCGGGCGGCCACGGCGGCGATTTCGCGGGTGGCGACGGTGGGCAGCCTGCGGTCCGGGGCAAGGGTGTCGTAGAACGCGCCCTGCTCCTTGATCCCCCGGACCTGCCGCAGCAGGTTGTCCATGAAGCCGGGCATGGCCAGGGCGCGGAAGTCCACGCCGGTGTCGGCGATCATGTCGTCCATGGCCAGCGACGCGGTCACGAACCCGGCCTTGTCCGCGTAGGCGGTGCCGCGGCCCAGGGCGCTGACGCCTACGACGCGCCGGACACCCTGCTCGCGCATGGCCGCGGCGGCGGGGCGGGTGAAGTCGAGGTAGGAGGCCTCGACGCTGGGCGCGCCGAGGTTGTTCGGCAGCAGCCAGAAGAGGGCGTCGGCACCCTGGAAGGCGCGCGCGGCGACGTCCGGGTCGCCGTGCGAGCCTTGGACGACCTCTGCCCGGTCGCGCACGTCGGCGGGAAGCTTGGCCGGGTCGCGGACAATGACACGGACCGGCCGGTCGTCGGCGAGGACGTTTTCGAGGACCTGGTGGCCGATATTGCCTGTGGGAGCGGTGATGACGATCATGCAGCCCTTCCAGAGCGGGACTCGCGAATAAAGTCAACTCTACCGTACCGTTTACTTTTGGAGACGCAAGCCGATGAGGCGAGAAGGCGAACCGCAGAAGCGGGGGGAGCAGCTGCGCCGCCACATCCTGTTCACGGCCAAGGAGGTGTTCCTGGAGACCGGTTACGAGCGGGCGTCGATGGACACCGTCGCGGTGCGCGCCCGGACGTCGAAGCGGTCGCTCTACGCGCACTTCGAGAGCAAGGACAAGCTGTTCCTCGCGGTCCTGGACCTCGTCCGCGAGCTGTACCTGGGCAAGTTGGGCACCCCCGGCGCCTACGCCGGCGACCCCGCCGAGGCGGTGGCGCTGTTCTGCGGGCGCTTCCAGCAGCTGACGGTGTGGGAGCCCCAGGCGCGGACCTGCCGGCTGAGCATCGCCGAGGCAGAGCGGCTGCCCGCCAGCGGCAAGGCCTACTTCGACGCCATGTTCGCCACCACTTACGAGCGGCTGAGCGCCTATCTCGCCGAGCGGTACGCGATGGACCACCGGGACGGCGCGGCACTGGCCGAGGACCTGCTCGCCCGTACCGTGCTGCCGCGGCTGATGCGCACGCTGCTCGGCGCCGAGGAACCGAACAGGCGCGACCCCGACGAGGCGGCCCTGGCCGAGGACGTCGACCTCGACGCGATCCGCCGGGTGGTCTCAGCGGCGCTGCCCGGCTGACCCAAGCGAGCGCCGAACCCGCGGCCGTCGGGGATGCGGCCGAGTTTCCTGACGTCGATGCGGACCAGGTCCCCGGGGTGCTCGCGCTCGCAGCGGCGCACCGGGGCCCCGGTGGCCCGGTCGCAGGCCGCCCGCGGGGCGGTGGTCGGCGGGTGCGGCGCAGCCGCACGATCGCGGCTTCGGCGGCGGGGGTGCGGTCGGGGCTGGTGGCCGGGCGGCTGGTGCGGTGGCCCATGGCGGCCTGGCCGGCCTCGCGGTGGCGCTTGACCCGTTTTATCAGCGGTTTCGGGTGATACGCCGAAGCGTTCGGCCGCTTGGCGGCGGCCGTAGGCGTCCTCTTCGACGCACCGGGCCAGGCGGAGTCTGCCGGCGGGGGTCAGCGGGGCGTTGCGGTAGCACACGAGGGCCTGCTGAGTATCGGCGTAGATGTCGCAATCCGCACCGGGATCAGAAGGCCCTCTTCTTGTTCAACCGCTGCCGCAGGCGTGTCGGCTGCCGCCTGGCCCCGGAGCGCTGGTGGACCCTTACCAACGTGCCGGGACATCGCACCTAGTGCGTGCTCTCGCCGCGGCGCAGCCGCAGGGCGCTGGTGTCGATGTCCACGGCCGCGCCGGCGATGTCGGGGCCGACGGGGCTCGTCGGGTCGTCGCTGCTCTGCGCGGTCTCCCGCCCGCCGGGCCCGGCCGGTCCGGCCGGGCCCACCGATCCTGCGTCGGAGCCGGGGTCGCTGGGGTTCTCCGGGGTGTCGACGCGGTCCTCGCCCTCCATGTGGTCGAGGGCGTCCAACCGGTCGGCGACGGACCTCGCGAAGGCGGCGGACCCGACGGCGTCGACGCCATCGGGAGCATCGGGGCCGTAGGGAAGCACCCGCTCGGCACCGCGGCGCAGCAGCCGGGCCGCGCCGACGCGGTTGCCGCGCTGGGCGTGGGTCAGGCCGACCGCGATCTGGGCGAGGCCCCGCCACAGCTCCCGGTCGGACTCGTCCGCAGCCTTCCAGACCGCCTCCAGCACCTCGTGCGCATGGAAGGCGTACCCCTCGTCGAGCAGGCGCTGCGCCTTGGTCAGGCCTTCGTCGGGGGTGAACTCGGCGTCGTCGGGGATGCGCGGCACACCCTCGGCGCCGTGCGGCAGGGGGCGCCCGAAGCGGTCGCGCGGCCGCTGGTTCTGCGCCTTGCCGTCCGGGTTGCGGTCGCGCTTGGTGCCTGCGGAGTCACTCATCCTCGCCGCTCCTGATCTCCGTGCCGACTGCGCTGTGCCCGATGTGTGCCTGTGCCCATTGTGCACCCGGACATGCGGCCAAAGCGGAGGCCGGGTCCGGAAGCCGCCTGTCCGGCCGGGCGAACCGGCATGCGCGCGGTGCGGTTCAGCTGTCGGGCTCGGGGTCGCCCAGCCACCCGATCAGCGCGGGGTCGAAGAGGTCGGGCCGCTCCTGGTGCGGGAAGTGCCCGGCGCCCTCGATCATGCGCCAGCGGTAGGGCGCCTCGACGTAGCGGCTGGAGCCGCGGGCGGTCTCGGGCAGCATCACGGGGTCGAGCGCACCGTGCATGTGCAGGGTCGGCACGGTGACCGGTCGCCGCATCCGGCGCATGTAGCGGCGCCCGTCCGGGCGCACCTGGGAGCGGAAGAGCCAGCGGTGGTACTCCAGGGAGCTGTGCGCCACACCGGGGATGAGAAAGGCGTCGCGGCAGTGGCGCTCGGTCTCCTGATCGGGCCATCCCGGCCGCGACCAGGCGTGGAGCATGTCGGCGACCTGCTGGGCGCCGTCGGCCGTGAGGCGGCGCTCGGGCACGACCGGCGCCTGGAAGCCGACCACGTGCCGGCCCGCCCATCCCTGCCCGCGGGTGAGCATGCCCGCGGCCAGCCGCCGCGGGTGCGGCATCGACAGCACCGCCAGGCGGCGCACCGTCTTGGGGAAGTAGACGGCCATCGTCCAGCCGAGCATGCCTCCGGTGGAGTGTCCGACGACGGCCGCGTCGGCCTCGCCGAGCGCGCGGATCAGCCCGGCCGCGTCGGAGGCGAGGGTGATCAGGTCGTAACCGCGCGGCGGCTTGTCGCTGGCGCCGTGGCCGCGCAGGTCGACGGCGACGGCGCGGTAGCCGGCGTCGGCCAGGGCGGTCAGCTGGCCGTGCCAGGACCACCAGAACTGCGGGAAGCCGTGCAGGAGGAGGACCAGAGGCCCCTCGCCGGCCTCGGCGATGTGGAACCTGGTCCCGGCCGCGCTCACGGTCCGGTGGGTCCACGGACCGTCGATCAGGACTGCGGACTCGTCAGTCACCGCACACCGGTGCCGCGGCGGATCAGCCGTTGGAGGCGCGGTTGTCGCGGCGGAGCACCGAAAGCGTGCTCGCGACGGCCGCGCCGGTGAGCGGGAAGCCCTGGCGCTTGCGGAACTGGCGCAGGCCGAGGAAGAGGAGGAGCCCCGAGATGAGCAGGAAGACGACGGTGACGATGAGGAAGGAGAGCCACGGCGCCAGCCCCGCCGCCATGATGCCGAGCCCGGCGGTGATCGCGACCAGGATGAGGAACATGTGCGCCAGCACGGCGGCCACCACGGCCAGACCGGCGCCCATGCCGATCTTCTGGACGTCGCGGGCCAGCTCCAGCTTCGCGAGCTGGACCTCCAGGCGCACGAGCCGGGTCATGCTCCCGCGCGCCTCGGATACGAGCTCGCCGAGGGAGTGTTCGGCGGCGTCGAACTCTTCAGGCTCCTGGCCACCCGACCGCGTCTCGGGCATGGAGACTGCTCCCTTCACTCGGCAGACATCGTCAGCATCCTCGCACATCCGGTGTCGCACGCGTTCCCACACGCCGCTCGCATCCCGCGCGGCACTCCGCCCGGGCCCGCGGGCGCGGGCGGAGTGGCGCGCGGAAGCGGGGGCGCCCCGCTACGCATGCGGCGGCCGGGGACGGACGGATCCGCCGCCCTGGTGGGGCCGCGAACCCGTCCGTCCCCGGGACCGGCGGGCCGCTCGATGCGGCCGCCGACACCGTGCCCGGACACTGCCCACCGAGGCGGCGGGTAGTCGTCGGTCACTCGTCGCTCTTGCCGCTCTCCTGGAACGCCTCCTGGAGCGTCTGGATGGACTGCGCGTCGGTGAGCGTCGAGACGTCGCCGAGCTCGCGGTTCTCGGCCACGTCCTTGAGCAGGCGGCGCATGATCTTGCCGGAGCGGGTCTTGGGCAGCTCGGGCACCACCAGGATCTGGCGCGGCTTGGCGATGGGTCCCAGGTGCGCGGCGACATGCTCGCGCAGCTCCTTGACCAGGCCCGCACCGCCCTCGCCGGCCTCGCTGCGGAGGATGACGAAGGCCACGATCGCCTGGCCGGTGACCGGGTCGCTGGCGCCGGTGACGGCGGCCTCGGCGACATTGGCGTGGGCGACCAGCGCGGACTCGACCTCGGTCGTGGAGATGTTGTGCCCCGAAACGAGCATGACGTCGTCCACGCGGCCCAGCAGCCACAGGTCGCCGTCCTCGTCGCGCTTGGCCCCGTCACCCGGGAAGTACAGCCCGTCGAAGCGCGACCAGTAGGTCTTCTTGTAGCGCTCGGGGTCGCCCCAGATGCCGCGCAGCATCGAGGGCCAGGGCTCGCGGATGACGATGAATCCGCCTTGCCCCCTGGGCACCGACTCGCCCGACTCGTCGACGACGTCGGCGTCCACGCCCGGGATGGGCTGCATGGCGGCACCGGGCTTGCCGTGGGTGATGCCGGGCATCGGGGTGACCATGATGGCGCCGGTCTCGGTCTGCCACCAGGTGTCGACGATCGGCGTGCGGCCGCCGCCGATGTGGGTCCGGTACCACATGTATGCCTCGGGGTTGATGGGCTCGCCGACCGAGCCGAGCACCCGCAGGCTGGAGAGGTCGAACTGCGCGGGGTACTCCTCGCCCCACTTCATGAACGTGCGGATGGCGGTGGGCGCCATGTAGGCGATCGTGACGCCGTACTTCTGCACGATCTCCCAGAAGCGGCCCTTGTGCGGTGTGTCGGGCGTGCCCTCGTACATGACCGAGGTCGCCCCGTTGGAGAGGGGACCGTAGACGATGTAGGAGTGCCCGGTGACCCAGCCGATGTCGGCGGCGGTCCAGAAGACGTCGGTCTCGGGCTTGAGGTCGAAGACCGCCCAATGGGTGTAGGAGACCTGCGTGAGGTAGCCGCCGGTGGTGTGCAGGATGCCCTTGGGCTTGGCCGTGGTGCCGCTGGTGTACATGATGTACAGCGGGTGCTCGGAGTCGTGCGCCTCGGCCGCGTGCTCGGTGGGCTGGCGGTCGACGATGTCGTGCCACCAGACGTCGCGGCCCTCGTTCCACTCGACGTCCTGGCCGGTGCGGCGGACAACGAGCACGTTCTCGACGGCGGGGCGGTCGCGCACGGCCTCGTCGACGGCCGGCTTGAGCGAGCTGGGCTTGCCCCGGCGGTAGCCGCCGTCGGAGGTCACGACGAGCTTGGCCTCGCTGTCGTCCAGGCGGGTGCCCAGGGCGTCGACGGAGAATCCGCCGAAGACGACCATGTGGACGGCGCCGATGCGGGCGCAGGCCAGCATCGCGACCACGGTCTCCGGGATCATCGGCATGTAGATGGCGACCCGGTCGCCCTTGCCGACCCCGAGCTCGGTCAGGGCGTTGGCCGCCTGGCAGACCATGTCCTTGAGGTCGGCGTAGGTGATGGTGCGGGTGTCGCCCGGTTCGCCCTCCCAGTGGAAGGCGACGCGCTCACCGCGCCCCGCGTCGACGTGCCGGTCCACGCAGTTCACCGCGGCGTTGAGCTTGCCGCCCGTGAACCATTCGGCGAACGGGGGATTCCAGTCCAGGACGTTGCTCCACGGCTGCTCCCATTGCAGCCTGCGGGCCTGGTCCTCCCAGAACCGCAGCCGATCGGCGGAGGCGGCGTCGTAGGCGTCGGCCTGCACGTTCGCGTCTGCGGCGAGATCCGCGGGGGGCGGGAAGCTCCGGGACTCCTGAAGAAGGTTGGACAGTGTTTCCTGACCCTGCCCCTGGGGAGTCTCAGCCACTGTAAAGTCTCCTTACTTAATCCGGTCCACAGAACATATCGTGTGGTGGAACCCACTTCATCAAGTGGTGGCCGCAACATACAAGGGGCCGCTCCCGGGCCTGTGGACGGACGGTCTCCCCTGGGGACGGGCGGTCCTTCCCGGCCCATGGGCGGACGCGGCCACGGCCTACCGGTGAGTAGGGTGAGGACGTGAGTTCAGTTCCCGATGAGCCCCTGCAGCCGGTGGCCGACCTCCCGGGTGTCGGCGCCGCCGTCGACGAGGCCCGCGCCGTCGTCGACCGCCTGCTGGGGCACCGCATCCTGCGCAGGCGCAGCAGCGACGTGTCCATGGAGTCGGCCCTGCGCGGCGCCCGCGCCTCGGCGGTGCTCGACGGCGCCGACGCCGACGTGGAGCAGGTCCGCGCCGGGCGCAGCGACGACCCGCACGTCAAGGGTGCGCTGCGCGTCTCCGGTGAGCTCGGGCTGCTCGCCGAGACCTGGCCCAAGGCGCCCCGCCAGGTCCTCGCCCGCCTGCATGCGCTCGCGGCGGCGGACGGGGCGGCCGCGGACGCCCTGGGCCGCCCCCGCGCCGACGGCGAACCGGCAGGAGACCCGCTCGGGCTCGGTCCGGCGCCCGGGGCCGGCGAGGTCGCGGCGCGGCTCGACGCCCTGGACACCCTGCTGGCCGCGCGAGCTGCGGTTCCGGCGCTGGTCGTCGGCGCGGTCGTGCACGGCGAGCTGGCCGCCCTGCGCCCCTTCGGCTGGGGTGACGGGGTGGTCGCGCGCGCCGCGGAGCGGCTGACGCTTATCGGGCGCGGGCTCGATCCCAAGTCGCTGGTGCCGACCGAGCTCGGCTACCTGGAGCTGCGCGAGGAGTACGGGCCTGCGCTGCGCGGCTACCTGAGCGGCACCCCGGAGGGTGTCGGCGCTTGGGTCGTGTTCTGCTGCCGCGCCGTGGCCGCCGGCGCCCGCGACTCGCTCGCCACGTGCGAGGCACTCCAGCGGGGCTGATCCGCCGCGCCGTGCGCGCAACCGGGCCACCGGATCGCCGTCGGTGCGGGGCTCCGCATATCTCGATCGGGTTACTCTTGCCCGCCGGTTCCCTTCGCGCGGGCCCGCCGGCGGCCTCCGCGGGCGCCGAAGCGGCTCCGCGCGGTCGGGCTTCGGGCCCGTCCCGCGCCATGCACCCCTCGGCCGAGCCGGTGCGCCACCCGACTTTCACCTGACAATCAGACGACGATTTGCCCGATTCGGGACCTTCTTTGAGGCCTGTGCGAAAAAGAGGGCGGTACCCCGCCCGGCAGGTGGGCCGGAGTCAGGGCACCGCCGTGAGCACGAAAGACCGGGCTATCATGCGTGCTTGATCATAGTCCGACCAGGGATTTCTCCCTGACCTGGACGAGCCTCCCGCGGCTTGGTGACGCGTGGGTACCCGGCTCCCGTGTTCGGTGGATCACCAATCCACCTTGTCCTTCCTTTGTACGCCGACGGCCGGCCGCTGAAAAGACCCCGGAAGGTCAAAGATCGGCCGACCGCCAATTCGCCGTGGTAGCGTCCCGTGCTATACCTATTACCGAGGTGCCGCACCCCCTCGCCCTCCCTCAGCGCGCACCCGAATGCCCGTGTTCGACTCTGGTGCAATTTCCCCGCTTATGTGACGATATGGCGATGGCGCGGCCCTGAGCCGCCCCATACATCGCCGGGCGCACCACCCGGCGACCGAGACTTATCCGGGAACGGTCCCGGCTCTCCCCCCCAGAGCCGGACCCGTCAGACGGCCCCCGCTATCCCCCCGGCGGGGGCCGTCGTCATGTCCGGTCCGGGCCGGTCCGGGGTGCATCGGACCGGCCCGGGTCCGGGCGGCGCACCCGCGACCTCAGCCCAGGACGGTGGTCGACACCGCCCTCGCAGGGGCCCCGACACCGGCACCCTCCGCTGTCGGCCCTCGGCGGCCGTCGACCGCGCCGGTCCCGTAGGAGGCGGGGAGCGCGCCGACGGCCACGGGGCCCTGTCCCACCCCCGCCACCAGCAGGGCGGCGCCGCGCACCACCGCAGGCAGTGTCAGCGCGGCCGCGGCGCCGATGCCGAAATAAAGGGCGAGGGCCGGCCCGTAGCCCGCGCCCAGCCCGATCAGCTCAGCGAGCGTGGTGTTGCCCGGGATACGCGTGGTCACAGGGCCGTAGACCGGGTAGAGCAGGCCGCCCAGCGCCAGCGACCACCAGGTGACCGTGACGGCGAACCCGGCCACGGCCACCGGCAGCCGCAGGACGGCACCCAGCGCGTCGAACCAGCTCTGTGCACAGCGCAGCGGGTCGACCAGCCGGCTCCACGCCCCGGCCCCCGCGGGTGGGGACCGGTACCCCGGCGGCACCGGCGGAGAGGCCAGCACGTTGGTGAGCCATGCACGGTCGACGATCGCGATGCCGCGGGCGGCGCGCAGGGTGAGGGCGGCGACGGGCAGGCCCGCCACGATGGGCAGCAGGCCGGCGCCGAGCGCCAGGCCCGTCACCACCAGGACGAAGCCGACGATGGACAGGGGCAGGCACAGGAGCGTGTAGCGGGTGTCGGCGGCGAGGCGGCGCAGGATCGTTCGCATACCGGCAATGCTCGCGGTCCGACGTCCGCCGGTGCACTGGCGCGCGGACGCCGAACAGGGGTGGTGCGTGTACCACCTCCGGGCCGCCCCTTCCCGTCCGCCGCCCTCCGGCGGGGACCGCGGCGCAGACGGCGCTTTGTCCACAGGCTGGGAATCGGACTTTCGCCGGGACATCCCGTCCGGCGAGCGTGGGGTGAGCGTAGTCCGCACCGGGAGGCCCCATGGACCCGTCCGCCCCTGCCCGCCCCCTCCTCGTCACCGAGGACCCGCGCCTGCTCGACGACCTCCTCCGCCTGGCGGCCGCGGCCGGGGTCGAGGCGACCGTCGCCCACCACGCCGCCCAGGTGGCGCCCGAATGGGACCGCGCCCCGCTCGTCGTGGTCGGCGCCGACCTCCTGCCCGCGCTCGCCCGGCTGGAGCCCGAACCGCGGCGGCACGTCCTCGTCGCCGGACTCGGCGACTCCGCGCGCGGTTCCGCGGCGTGGGAGGCCGCGCTGCGCGTCGGCGCCGGGGCGGTCCTCTCCCTGCCCGCCGACGAATCGCGGCTGGCGGGCCTGCTCACCGACTCCGCGCACGCCGGCGCCGGGCGTGCGCCCGTAGTCGCGGTCGTCGGCGGCCGCGGCGGCGCGGGAGCCAGCCTGTTCGCGCTCGCGCTGGCCCTGTCGGCGCGGCGCGCGGGACTGCAGAGCGCACTCGTCGACGCCGACCCGCTGGGCAGCGGCCTCGACGCCCTCCTCGGGCGGGAGGAAGCGCCCGGCGACCGCTGGGGCGACCTCGTGGCGCGCCAGGGGCGGCTGAACTGGTCGGCGCTGCGCTCCCGGCTGCCGGACGTGCGCGGCGCCGCCCTCGTCACCTGGGAGCAGGGGCCCGCCGCCCCGGTTCCGCCCGCCGCCATGCGCGCCGTCCTCGACTGCGCCGTCCGCGGCGCGGACCTCGTTGTCGCGGACCTGCCGCGGGCGCCCGATCCGGCGGCCGACGAGGCGCTGCGCCGCGCCTCCGTCGTGCTCCTGGTGGCGCCGACCGAGGTGCCCGCGGTGTTCTCGGCCGCCCGGACGGTGCCGCGCCTGCGGCGGACCGCGGGCGACGTGCGGCTGGTCGTGCGCGAGGGCTCCTCGGCGGTGACCGCGGCCGACGTCGCCCGCACCCTCGGCCTTCCCGTCGCCGGACGCTTCCGGGCCGAGCGCGGCCTTTCGCGCAAGCTCCGCAACGGCACGCTGCCCGCCGGCACCCGCGGCTCGCCCCTGGCCGGCTGCGCGGACCGGCTGCTCGCGAGCGTCCTGCCCCCGCAGCCGCACGCCCAGGCAACGGCCTCGCACCCGCAGGCGACGCCCGCACAGCGAGCGCGGCCGCCGCCTGCCGTCGCGGCCCGGCGCCTTGAGCCGGGCGGGGGCGGGGATGGCCCGAAGAACCGGCGGCGGTCCGCGTCCGCGAACCCGAGGCGCCCGGCCCGACCGACCGGCGCCGGACCAACCACGACGCACCGAGGTACGAGCCGATCCGTGGGCCACCGAACGGGTGAATCCCCGAATGGCCGTGCATTCGCATAGGAAACGTACGGATCAGACGTTTTGATCCTTCATTGTCTCCATCCGAATTGGGGACGCACCGAAGATCACAGAAACGGCGAAATATGCGGATCAGACGAGACCGGCCGATCCGGGCGCCCAGAGGGGCCGGGCGGTCGTCGGCCATGCGGGCCGCCCCTTCGCGCACCCTCGTCGCCCCGAACGAAAGGACCGCCCCATGGACACCGGGTACGCCGCGAACGCGCGGACGGCCGAGCCGTCCCCGGCCGGCGCCGATCCCGGGCTGCTCGCGGCCGTGCGCACACGGCTGGCGCGCGAAGGCGGAGACCCCGCTCCCGCCCGCGTTGCGGCGGCCGTGCGTGCCGAGGGATCCGTTCTCGGAGACGCCGAAGTGCTGGCTCTCGTCCGGCTGCTGCGGGCCGACATCGCGGGTGCGGGCCCGCTCGACCCCCTGCTCAGCGACCCGCGGATCACCGACATCCTGGTCAACGGCCCCGCGGAGGTGTGGATCGACGACGGCTCCGGCCTGCGGCCCGCACCCGGCATCCAGTTCCCCGACGACGCCTCCCTGCGGCGCCTCGCCCAACGCCTCGCGGCCCAGGCCGGTCGCCGCCTCGACACCGCCGCGCCGTGGGTCGACGCCCGGATGCCAAGCGGCGGTCGGCTGCACGCGGTGCTGCCGCCGGTGTCCCCCGAGGGGGTCTGCCTGTCGCTGCGGCTGCCGCGCCGCTCCGTGTTCACGCTCGCGGAACTGGTCTCCTCCGGCACGGTTCCCTCCGCTGGTGCGCGGCTGCTGCGCAGCCTGGTCACCTCACGCTCGGCGTTCCTCATCTCGGGCGGCACCGGTACAGGGAAGACCACCCTCCTCTCGGCACTGTTGTCCCTGGCGGACCCGGCGGAGCGGGTGCTGCTGGTCGAGGACTCCGCCGAACTCCGCCCCGACCACCCCCACGTGGTGCGGTTGCAGGCCCGCCCGCCCAACATCGAGGGGACCGGCGAAGTCGGCCTGCACGACCTGGTGCGCCAGGCCCTGCGCATGCGCCCCGACCGCCTCGTCGTCGGGGAGGTCCGGGGCCCCGAGGCAGTCGTCCTACTGAACGCCTTGAACACCGGCCACGAAGGAGGATGCGGCACGCTGCACGCCAACGCGGCGGTCGACGTCCCGGCCCGGATCGAGGCACTCGCCTGCGCCGCAGGGCTCAGCAGGGAGGCCGTCCACAGCCAACTTGCCGCCACGCGCGCGCTGGTCGTCCATGTGGCACGAGGGCCGGACGGCACCCGGCGCGTCGCCGACGTGTGCGTTCTCCGCCGAGAACCCGCCGGAACCGTGCGGGCGCACCCGGCGGTCTCCTTCGCCCGCGACGGCACGCTCACCGAGCACGCGGCACTGCGCGACCTCCTCGCCCGCAACGGCGACACCTGGCAGGGCCCTCCAGCCGAAGAAGCCGAGAGCGTCACGGGCGCCGAAAAGATCGAGGGCTCTCAGCGTGCCTCTCCGTAGAACAGGCGGCGGGCGGCCACCGCCGTTCACCCCGCACCCCCGCACCCCCACACACTGAGGAAATGTCTGCCTTCCGGCCACTCACTTCCGAACCAGCGGTCCGGGCCCACCAAGCGACCCTTGATTGGAGTCCGCATGTCGACATATACATCCGTCGCCCTGTCCACACCGACGCAGGTGCACCTCCTCGCCGCGCTTCTCTCCGACCCCGTGCCAGCCGCCACCCAGTGGCTGGCCGAGCGGGCGGACTGGCTTTTGGGGTTGGGCGCCGCGGGCCTGGTCGCGGTCGGACTGATGCCCGCCACCGAGGTAGTCCGGTTGCGTGCCCTAAAGGCCTTCGGTGGCCGACTCGGCGGCAGAGCCCGGCACCGAACGCGCGCGGTCCAGCCGGCGAGCCGCCTGCGCGAGCGGCTCCGGTTCGCCGCAGGGCGCGTGCAGAGCAGACGGCGTGGAGCCGCCGTCGAACTGTGCCGGGTTTTGGCCGCCGAGTTGCGTGCGGGACGCGATCCGGGAACGGCAGTGATCGCGGCGGTCGGCGAACTCGATGCCGAGTCCGAGCGCGAGCTTGCTCCGCTTACCGCGGCTACCCGGAGCGGGCAGGACCCGGTGCCCGAGCTGCTCGCCCTCGCCAAAGCGCGCGGCTCGGGCGGACTCGGTCAGCTCGCCGCCTGCTGGCGGGTGGCGACGAACACGGGTGCTGGGTTGGCGGACGTCGTCGACCGGCTGTCGGAGTCGCTGACGGCGGACGAGGCGCTGCGACGCGAGGTCGGCGCCCAACTCGCGGGTCCACGCGCCACCGCCGTGATGCTCAGCGTGCTTCCCGTGCTGGGCCTCGGGATGGCGACCGCCTTGGGCGGATCACCTCTCGCATTCCTGTTCACCACACCTGTCGGTCTGCTGTGCCTGGTAGTCGGTCTGCTCCTTGATGCGGCTGGTCTGTTCTGGACGCACAGAATGGCTCGCCGCGTGCTCACCGAAACCGGGATGGCGTGAGCTCGCCATGGGTCTGGTCGAAACCTCCGTGGTGGCACTGGGCACGGCCGCGGTGCTGCTGCTTCGCGGCGAGTCCGCGCGGAGCCGGGCACTGCGACGGCTGCGACGGCTGCGCCCCGCCGAGCCGGAGCGCACCGAACGCGCCCATGGAGACCCTCGTCGCCTGATGCTGCTTTGGGGCGTGCCCTGCGCGCCGGCGGCGACGCTGCTGTTCGTCGTGGGCCCGCTGGCGGCGGTGCTGGTCGGCCTGCCGATCGCGGCGGCCCTGCGCTGGCGCCTCGCACGCGGGGACCGGCACACCGTCTCACGCGCGGACCGGGCCCGGATGCTGGCCGGTCTTCCCGTGGCCGTCGACCTGCTGGTTGCGGGGCTTCGCTCCGGCGTAGCCCTGGAGAACGCGCTCGGCGCCGTCGCAGCGGCAGTCGGGGGGCCACTGGGGCACTCACTCGGCGAGGTCGCCGACCAACTTCGGCTCGGCGCCGATCCACGGGCCGCCTGGGCCGCGGCGGCCGATACCGAGGAGTTCGCCGCGATCGGGCGCGCGCTGGTACGGGCGAGCGAGAGCGGTGCACCGGTGGCCGCCATCCTCGAACGCCACGCCGCCGAGATCCGCGACACCGCTCGCGTCCGCGCCCTCGCACGCACTCAGCGCCTCGGCGTACTCAGTGCCGCCCCGCTCGGCCTGTGCTTCCTGCCCGCCTTCGTCCTCATCGGAGTGGTCCCGCTGGCCGCGAGCCTGATCTCGGGTCTGACGCTGCCGTGAGCCGGGCTCCGGAAGCGGTTCGGACGGGGGAGGTCGCGCATCCGAGCGGATGAGGTTGAGCGGCGGGGCCAGGGCTCCGGAGGACGGCGCATCTCGGGGAGTGGAACAGCTCCGTCGGAGCCGCCGGCCATCGGTCGGCGCGCCATCGGTGGCCGCGGGCTTGTGCGGCGGCATTCGAGCGTATTCGCAGCCCGCCAAGCGCATGCGTCGGGCGTCCGGCTTCCCCAGACCCATCATGCGAGCGCGCCGTCCTTCGGCGGGGGGAGGCGGCGGGTAGGAGAGTGCGGGGCTCTTGGCGGGCGGCAACCTTCAGCCACCGGCGACCCCGGTGCAGGCGCGAGTGCGGGCGCAGGGGCGCCCCCGCTCTCCCATTGGAGTCGGCGGACGTCCGAGGTAGGGCCTCACTCACGCGCCGTCGGCGCCGCGCTTTTCGGCGCGGCGTACGAGCTCCTCGAACTCCTGCATCAGCCGCTCGCACTCCCGTTCGACGTCCTCGTTGGAGCGCGCGGCCAAGCGCTCAAACTCGTCCTGGGCTTCCGAGCCGATGTCACCGCGGGCAAGCTGTTCCGTGAGCGTGCGCCGACGCAGTTCGATGCTTTCGGCGTTTCGGCGCCGCATCTCGTCGACTCGCTGCTGAAGCTCCGCGCCATAGGCCGCGAGGTCCGATGACGACGGGGCGGGGCGAAGCATCTGACGGATCCGGCCGCGTAGCTGCGCCGCCTGCGCCCGCTGGTTGCGCGCGAAGGGCACCCGCACCGATTCGCCGCCGCCGAAGCGAAACTCCAACGTGCCTTGGCGCGAAAGCCGCCCTCCGCTGATCGCCACTCCGGCAAGCTCGGCAATGCGGCGAGACACCGTGCCGGACTGCTCCCGGATCTCAAGCCGGTCGCCGTCGAGGTGCACGTCCGCACCCAACCCGCTGTCGAAACGCACTTCCACCGCCGCCCTTCACCCGCCCGGTCCGCCGCCCTGCCGACGACCGAATGCTAGCGGGAGTTCTCGCGTTAGAGCAGGACACGGCGAGATAAGAGGTTTGTGCCCACCGGTAGGGGCACCCACTGCTGACCCGTGGGACACAGCAGCACAGGCAGCGGGCGGTTCGGTCGGCGGCTAGCGGTTCGGGTGCTCACCGGCTGCGCACCCGGCGAGGCGGCGAGGGCGGTGGGTGGTTGGGCCCACGCCCAGCGATCCGGGTGGCCACCGGTCGAGCCTGCAATGACGCAGCAAAAGCAGCGGACGACTCAGCCTGCGGTCAGCGGTTGGGGTGCTGGCCGGTTGGGCGCGTAACTGGGGCGGCGAATACGGCGGACAGTTGAACCCACGCCCACCGGACCGGGTCCCCGGCAGTTGCGCGTGCGACGGGGCAGCAAAGGCAGCGGACGGTTCCGCCCGCGCCCATAGATTCGGGTGCCCGGCGGTAGCTCACGAAACGAGGCGACGAGGCGACGGATGGTCGGGCCCGCGATCACCGCTCCCGGTGCCCGCCGGTCGAACCTGCGACGGTTAGCGAAGGCAGCAAGTGGTTCGGTCGGCGGTCAGCGATTCGGGTGCTCGCCGGTTGCGCACCCGGCAGGCGCGGCGAAGACGGCGGACGGCTCAGCGCGCGCCCACCGGACCGGATGCCCGCCGGTTGCGCGTATGACGCGGCAGCAAAGGCGGTGCGTGGTTGGCCCGCGGTCACCGGTTCGGATGCTGGTCGGTCGAGCCTGCGACGGGGCAGCGAGGACGGCGGGTGGTAGGGCCCGCGCCTACCGGACCGGGTGTTCGCCGGTCGGGTGCGCGACGAGGCGGCGAGGGCGGCGGGTGGTTGGGCCCGCGACCAGCGCTCCCGGTGCGTGCTGATTGCGCATGCAACGGGGCGGCGAAAGCGGCGGGTGGTTCTGTCGGCGGTCAGCGGCTGGGGTGCCCGGTGGTTGGGCGTGCGGCGGGCGGCGAGGGCAGCGGTCGGTTCGGCCTGCGGTCACCGCTCCGGGTGCTCGGCGATCAGGCGTGGGCCGGGCGGCGAGGGCGGTGGGTGGTTGGGCTCGGCGAGTATCGGCTCCGGTGCCTGCCGGTGGGGCGCCCGGCGAGAGTGATAGCGGGCCCGGCGAGAGCGGCGGCGGGTTCGGGCTGGTGGTGGGACGGTTCCTGCGCCCGCCGTGGCGGACATTTC
>NZ_BAAAQI010000033.1:0-12620 GCF_039531585.1 Streptomonospora arabica
ATGGCTTCGCTGTAGTATTCGGCGGCGGTTCCGGAGAAGTTGGCGCGGGCTTTGCGGCGGGTGTTGTCGATGGTGTCGCGGAGTTCGTTGAGGGCGGTGATGAGGCCGTCGTGGGTTGCGGCGAGGGTGCGGAGTTTGGCGGGGTCGGTCTCGGGGATCTCGATGCCGAGGACCCATTTGGCGGTGTCGCGGACCCATTGCGCGCTGTCATGGGCGAAAGGGGGCATGGTCTCGCCCAACCTCCTCCCCGAAACCCAGCCGAGCGGTGTCGCCTGAAAGGGCGGTCAGCGCGACATCACAGCAACAAGGAGCCGACGTTAACACCGTCACCTGCCCATGTGGAAGTCCTTGGTGATTCGTAGCCGCCTGTGTGGCATTGTGTGGTAGGCCATATGCGGGTGTGACGCCCATCAGCGCGTCCGCCCAGAGCAGGCGTTCTTTCTGACCGAACGACACCGGGCGCACGTGCTGCAGGGGTGTGCCGTCCTCGCTGCGGCGTCGCCACGGCCTGCCGTCCGCGCGGAACGGCACGCGGAGCAGCCTTCTCAGTGCCCGGTCAGTGCCCGGTCAGTGCCCGATGCGGTCCTGCGGACCGCGGACGTCCTGCGTCGGCAGCGGTCGCTGCGGGTCGGGCGGTTCGGCGGGCGAATGCAGGGCCGGAGCCGCGGGCGTCTTCCCGGCACCGGCGATCCGGCCGGTCAGCGACGCGGAACCGTCGCCGTGGACCCGCCCCGTCAGGCCCGTGAACAGCCAACCGTCATCACGCCGCGTGGGCGTGCGGGCGGGATCGGGTCTGTTCCAGTACGCCGGTGACACCGCCGCCCCGGCGATCGCCACCTCCCCGCGCAGGCCGTCGCGCAGTTCCAGCCCCGGCAGAGGGCGCCCGGCGCCGCCTTCGGCCGTCAGACCGGGCAGCCGGACTGCGATCGGCCCCGCCGCCTCGGCGATGATCCCGGTTCCCTGCACCACGGGCATGCCCGCGCCGGTGAGGAAGTCCGCCACGCGCTCGCTCACACCGCCGGAGCAGACGATCATGCGCGCCCGGCCGCCGAACCGGTCCCGCACCCGCGTATACAGCCATTCGTGCATGGCATGGGACACGCGCCCCAGCATGCCCGGGCGCTCCCGGCGGCTGCGGGCGGTCTTCACGGCGTGCTCGACCGCCGCGTCGAAGGCGCTTTTGCGGTCCCACCCCTGCTTGTCGGGCCGCTCGTGCTCCGTGGCGTGCTCCAGGGCGAAGACACGCTCGATGTGCGCGCCCCTGGCGATCGCGATGCTCGGCCCGTAGGCGCGGGTCTGGCGCATCGGCGCCGCGTGGGACGCGGGCGCGGGGAACGCCACCCGCACGCCCGCCATCAGCGACGCGATCAGCAGGCTCTGGCCGGCGGCCCCCGCCAGCGGGAGGTGCAACAGGGTGTCGGCCTCTCCGTCGGGGATCCTGTCCAGCAGCGCTCCCGCGGCTCTGACCTGTCCCGCCGCCGACGCCAGCAGGTTGGCGTGGGTCAGCACGACCCCGTGCGGCTCCGCGGACGGAGACCACGGGGCCGGGTAGGTGATCACCGCCGCGTCCGCGGCGGTCACCGCTCGGGACCGCTCCGCGACCGCGGAGGGGTCCATGTACACACCGGCCGCCGTGATCTCCTGGAGCGCGCTCGGTGCGTCCCCCGGCGGAGGGCTGTCGACCCACAGCGAGCGGACGAGGCCGGGAAGCGAGCGGCGCGCTTCGGCGAGCACCCGTCCGTGCAGCGGATGCTCGGCGACGATCATGTTCGCGCGGACGTCGTGCAGGATGTGCCAGAGCCGGGTGGGCGCGAGCCGCGGGTGGACGGGGACCACGGTGCCGCGCATCGCCCACGCGGCGAAAGCGAGTACCGCCCACTCGTAGCGGGTTCTGCAGGCGAGGACGATCCGGTCGCCGCTGTCCAGGCCGATGGCCGCGAAACCCTTGGCCGCCGCCGTCACGTCGCGCCGGAAGTCGGCGGCGCTGACACGCCGCCACCCGGCGCCGACCGGTACGGCGAACCCGGCCAGGTCGTCGCGCAGCAGCAGATCCGCGAGGCCTGAGGGCGGCCGCTCTTCATGCCGGGGCTCTGTGCGTCGATGCCGCATGTCCCGTTCCTCCTGCGGCCGTGTGGCCGCACCGGCCACAGGAGCGCGGTGCGGGGGTGACCTGTGGGGCGATGGGGCGTGTGAGGTAGCTGACCCTATGTCGGCCGCGCCGGGTCTGACTAGATGCGTTGTCGGACATCCGCACCGGACAAACAGTGCTCAGCCACCCGCGTAAGGGGCGGCCGTCAATGGAACAGGGCAGATCACGCGGCGTACCGGTGCCAAGGCAAGGGGCGCTCGCTGCTCCCGGCTTCCGATCGCCGCAGTCGCGGGCGAGGCGGAGTTCTCCGCTGCGCCGCGCTTTCTTCGCGGCCGGTTTGCGTTTCCAACTGTTGTGGGGCGTTTGTAACCCGTGGTAATGGTTGGTTGCCGGTGGGCGGTCGACGGTCAACCGATTCCGCACCGGATTCGCAGAGTGCCCGCCGACGACCACCGGTCGGTGCTCCACCGAAGGACGGGAGGCCGTAATGCCTGGACGTACGAGTGTTGCCGCAGGCAGCGCGACCGATACTGACTGTGCCGCGGACGGGTCCTCCGCGCCCCGCACCGCCGGCGCGGCTCCCGCCGCGGAGGAGCTGATCGCCGCGGCGGCACTGGACGAACTTCCCTCCAGGGGCACCGTCCTGCTGGACGCCGGCCCGGTCGCCGAGGAGTTGGCGCGTTCGCTGCCCGCCGGCGGCGACCTGACGGTGATCACCAACTCCATGCCGGTCGCGATGGCGCTCATCGTGCGCGAGGACGTGACGGTCCTGCTGATCGGCGGGCGCATCCAGTCGGGCGCCGGGGCGACCGTCGGCGGACACGGGACCGCCGGGCCGGAGGACCTCCAGGTCGACGTCGCCTTCATCACGGCCGACGGTGTCAGCGCCGAGCGCGGGCTGACCACGCGCGCGCCGGTCGAGAGTGCCGCCAAGCGGATGATGCTGCGCGCCGCGGACCGCGTGGTCGTGCTTGCCCCGAGTGAGCGGATCGGCCACGTGGAGCTGGCGCGCTTCGGCGCCCTCGCCGAAGTCGACTGCCTGATCACCGACTCGCCTTGCGACACACCGGCCGGACGCCGCGTCGGCGTGGGCGTCCAGCGCCTCACCCGCGTCTGAGCAGGCGTGGACGACTCCGCGCCTCGGGTTCGGTTCCCGGTCGGCGGACGGTGCGGGTCTCGTGCGGGGGCTCCGCGGCGGGGAAGCCGTCCCGTCCCGCGAGCGGAGCGCGTGGCCGTCGGCGCCCTCCTGCGTCTCGCATCGCGGGGAGTGCTAACCGCCGGTTGAGCCGCCGCGGTGGCGTCCGGGGTTGAGCGCGTCGTCGAAGAACGCCGCGAGGTCGGAGAGCGCCGGCGGCGTTTCGGCGTCCTGAGCCCCTCGCCCGGCGGTCTGCCGCCGGCGTCCCTGCTCCCCGGCCTCCTGGTTCCCGGGGGACCGCCCCTGCGGCTGCGCCTCCTGCGCCCCGGTGGATTCGGACCGCCGCACGTCGGACGACGCCTGCACCTCCGGCTCCGACTGGCCGCTGGACTGCCGCGGGGACGGCGGGACCGGCGCGGCGGTCCGGGGGCCGGACGGCCCGGTCTGCCGCTCGGGGGATGCGGGCGGGCGGGGCGCGGCAGCCGGGGGTGTCGAGCGGAACCGCTCCGGCACGGGCAGCGGGTCCGGGCCGGGGGTCCGGCCCGGTTCCGGCCCGTCCTCCTGCGGCCGCCCGGACGACTGCTGATTCCCCTGGCCACCCGCATCCCGGCTCCGATCCGGGTCGTCGGCGGGGGCCGGTTCGCCGCCTTCCTCGGGTCCGGTGCTGCGCGCTCTCCCGGAATCGTCGGCGGGAGCAGCGGACGCGGCCTCCGGCGCGTCCTCGGCCCGCAGGCGGTCGCCGGTCCGACCGCTCGCCCGGGAGGGCGGCGGCTCCTGAACGCCGTACTCCGTCGGCCGCCCGCTCCGGGTACCGACACTCTCCGCGGTCTGCTCGGCGGCCACCGCATCGGAGGCGCCGCCGTGCCGGTGGAAAGTGCGATCCGCTTCCCCGTTCCGGAACACGGACTCCGGTTGCCCGGGCTGCTCGGACCGCTCGCTCTGCTCCGGTTGTTCAGGCCGCTCGGCCTGCTTGGACGGCTCGCTCTGCTGGGGCTGTCGTGTCTCGGGTTGTTCTGCCTGCCTCGACTCTGTCGGGCGCCCGGGGTCGCTGGACTGTGGCTTTTGGTCGTCGGGTGGGGCGTGGAGGTGTTGTTCTGGGTCGTTGTGCGGCATGTCGCTGGGCGATTGTGTGCCCTCTGCTGATGCGGTCTCGCGGGTGGGCAGGTTCGGCGGCGCGGTGGTCTTGGGGCCGGTGGTCGTGGCGGCGGTCGGTCTGCCTTCCGGTTCGCCTGCGGCGACGCCCCTTGGAGGTAGCCCGCTGTCGTCCGTACTCGGCCGTCGGGGGGCCTCTTCGGTCGGGGACGTGGCGGGTTGTTCCCGGCCCCCTTCGCGATGCCGCGCCGCCGGGTCCTGCTCGGGACGGTCGTGCACCGGCCGCTGGTCCGGCCCGCCCGGCCTGTGGAGGCCGTCCGGCCCGTCCGGCCCGTCCGGATCGGTCGTCGGCCGGCGCAGGCCGCCGCCCCCCGTGCCGGTCGCATCCTCGGGCCCGATCGGGGCACCGGTGGCCGCGCCCTCGACTTCCCCGCCCTCGCCGGCTTCCGCGATAGTGGACAACCCCCGCGGGCCCGGGCGCCGTAGGCGCGGGGGAGGGGCCGTCTCCGTCCGCTCCGCGCCGTCCGTCTGCACGTTCGGCTGCGGCCGCTCCGCCGGAGCCAGTAGATCGCGCACCGCGTTGGCGGTGTCGCGCCAGGAGTTCAGGCTGTTCCGGTAGTCGTCGACCCTGCCCCGGTAGTCCGTGAGCAGGTTGAGGTAGCGGCGGTGGTCGTCGCTGCCGGGGCCGCCCCGGGCGGCCCGTGCGGCCGCCGGCAGCAGCGACTGCCGCGCCTCCAGAAGCGCGTCCTCCGCCGCGCGCAAATCCTCTTGCCCGAGGAGGAGGGCCGCGCGCCCGGAGGAGGTCGATCGGATCGTGTCGGGGGTGATGAACCCCAGGTCGAGCGCGTCCTGCTGGGTGACCCAGCCGGTCTGCCGCGTGCGGGTCGTGCCCATGAACGAGTCGCCGGCCGGCTCGCCCGAGCGGTCGTGCCGCTGCGCGAAGGCCCCCCAGTCCACGTCGAACTCGACCAGGTACAGCGGCTCCTCGACGTTGCTCTTGTCCGTGGACGGCCCCTTCGCGGTGAACACCGGCGTGTCGGTGCCGCCGCTGTTGAACGCCGAGTGCGCTTCCAGCGAGTTGTAGTCGACCACCTGCCGCTGGAATCCGTCGTGGGTCGCATAGATCTCGGCGGCGACGGACGGCCCACCGGTGTTGCTCAGCGTCGAGGTGTGGGAGCCGGGGGCGGCGTTCCCGTGCTCTGCTCCGGACGCGCCGCTGATCGAGCCGGTGTGGGCGACGTCGAGGACGCGGGCTCCCGCGCCTCGGGGGACACCCGCCTTGAGTGCGAGCGAGGTCCGGCCCACGTCCGGCGGCCGGTAGCCGTCGGCGCCGCTCACCGCGTCCTTCCACGACGAGGCGAGCGCGATGTCGGTGAGGCTGTCGTCCACCCCGTCGTAGTAGGCGTCGCGGCCGAACTCGCCGTCGAGGAAGGCGCGCGCCGACGCCACTCCCGCGTCCGTGTAGGCGGTGCCGTCCCTGTGGCCGACTCCCGGGCGCCACCCGTTCGCGGCCGCCAGGCCGACGTGCGCAAGGTCCTTGACCGCTTGGCCGCCGTTCTCGATCACCTCGACGAAGCCGCGCGAGGCGGCGCCCGCACTCGTGCCGTGGGGGGACCAGTCCCGCCACAGCTCCTCCGGCCGCCGGCCCTCGGCCTCCGGGAAGCGGGCCGGGTGGCGCCCGGGCGCCACCCGGCCTCCATCGGGCTCGCCGCTCCGGAACTCCAGGTAGTGGGCGGAGTAGGTGGCGTAGGTCCGACCGCCCGGCCCTCGGCCGGTCACCCCGTTGTGCCGCACGCCGGAGTCCACCTGGGCCCACGCGTTCGGCCCGCGGCCGGGGAACGTGAGGTGCAGCGTGACCTGCGTGTCCTGGCTGACCTGCGCATAGGGAGAAACGACCGCGAGGTGGGTCGAACGGGTCCCGATGTCGGTGATGGCGCGTCCCGCGCCCTGCGCGGACGAGATCGTGTTGTCGTGCACCGTGCTGTAGGGCGTGGGGCGCGCCCCGTCGGGCATGGTGCCGGAGCCGTCGCCGGCGGGTGGTGCCTGGGTGGGGAACATCAGGGAGTTGCCCTGGACGCCGGCCGTGTTCTGGGTCGCCGAGCCCTGCATGTTCCCGTCGCTCGTCTTGGTCTGGTATCTCCGCCGGATCTCCGCCTCCCCGCCGACGGACTCGATGCGGGTATCAGTCCGGGTGACGTTCACATCCACGACGGCGTCGACCGCCGGGGTCAGCCCGTGCGGCCGCAGGCCGCCCACGTCGGTCCGCCGGACCTTGACCGCGATGGGCCCCCGCGAGGCGGCGTGGTCCGCTAGGTCGGAGACCAGCGCCTGCCGCAGCTTCTCGCGGCTGTTCCGGGTGAGCTCGAGGTGGCTGCGCCGCAGGTTCTGGTCGAGCCGGGTCAGCGCCGGACCGGCGTCGGGAGGCGTCTGCACCTCGCCGCGCCCCTCGAATCCGGGGCGGATCCGCACGGCGGCCGCGTCGTCGACCGCGGGCCCCTCCAGAGGAGTCCGGCCGAGACCGGTGACCTCTCCGTCCCCGTTGCGCTCGACGCGCAGGCCGTCGTCGACCAGCCCGTGGGTGATGGCGCCCCAGGCGTGCATGAAACCGGAGTAGAGGTTGTCCGTGGTGGCCTGCCACCCCGAGTAGACGGCGGAGCGGTTGATCGTGGGGCCGATGCTCCAGTTGCGCGCGAACTCCGTCGCCTGCTTGACGGTCCCGGCCGCCTGGAACAGGTAGGCCCGGTGGCTGGAGGGCAGGACCGTGGTCGAGCTGGAACGCGACGCCGCGCTGGAGCGGCCCTTCGAGCTGAAGACCCAGGTCCGCTGCGCCTGCGGGCCGGAGGACCACGTCGGGGCCTGGCTGCTGCCCTGGGGGACCGAGCTACCGCCCTGGCCGGAGCCGGCGGGGGCACCGGCGGGGTCGTTCACGGCGTTGATGCGCGCCGTGGCCGATCCGCCGACGCCCGCGCTCGCGGTGCGCGTGTTCGTGATGCTGCGGTCGTGCGGCGCGTCGCTGTCCTCGGAGATGATCTCCGCCTGCACCGGTTCGGCCTTGACGCCGGAGACCTCGGGGCGGGTGTCGGTCGTGGTGCGCAGGTTGTGCGGGGAGCGCAGTCGGCTGCTGACGTCGGTGCTCGCGCGGGCGCCGTCCTGGATGTGGGCGGCCATGTTCGCGGGCGACGCGTAGTTGGGGAAGAAGTGCCGCCCGGCTGCGCTGTCACGCACCATGTGGCGGACCTTGTGGGTGTAGCCGTCCACCCACCCCTTTCCGCCGAGGCCCCACCGATAGCGGCCGCCGACGCCTTTTCGGGAGAACTGGCGGTAGGCGGCCTCGGTCATACTGATGTCGCGGCCGGCGGTGGCGGGGGTGCCGTCCCGGTCGCGGGCCTGGTCCCGGGCGTCGTCCTGCCGCTGCTCCTGCCGGAGGGGAGGCTGCGTCCGGAGGGGCGTCCGAGCCGGGCCCGCCTCGCGGAACGCGGTGGTGACGTCCGTGATCGCGGCGCCGGCGTTGCGCAGGCGGTCGATGTAGGAGGGAGCCTGTCCCGGCCGGTTTCCGGGACGGCCCGCACTTTTGATCTGGTTCTCGGCGTCGCCCCTGTCCATAGGCCGGATCACGGCCGGGTCCGCGTCGCCGGGGAAGCCGATGGTCGTGCCGTCGGGCAGCCGCGGCGTCGCGAACTCGTACCGGAGGGTTTCGGGCGCCCCCAGCTGCTTGCCGCGGTCGCGCAGGGAGCGGCCGCCGAAGTCCTGGCCGAGGTCGTCGCCGGTGTAGGTGCGCACGGTGATGGTCGACGGGCTGGTCCACATGTCCGTGGCGCCCTTGAACTGCAGCGTGTTCGCCGCGGACCCGCTCGCCGCCTGCCCCGTGCTCTCGTTGCGCGAGAAGCCGAACGTCGCCCTGAGCTTGGGGAACAGACCGGCTTCGCGCCGGCCCTGCGCATCGGGCTGCCCTTCCATGAAGTTGCCCGCGACCTGCGGTGAGACCGCCAGGCTGCCGCCGCGCCCCTTGCCGGATCCCAGGGTGGAACCGCTCTTGGACTCCAGCCCGACGCCGCGGTCGCCGGGCCCCGAGTATTGCGCGGCGCCGCGGTCGCCGAAGATGCGGACGGCCTTGACGTTGTCTTTGAACGTCGAGGACTCCAGCAGGGGGACGAGGAGCCCGTCGCGGCTGTAGAGGTCGCCGTCGTTGCCGAGCATCCCGGACTCGGAGAGGGCGTCGACGATGCGCTGGGTGTTCTCCAGGGCCGTCTCGTAGGACCTGCGCATCGGCGGGTTCTCCCGGACGGAGCGCTGCCACCAGCGGCTGTCCTCGTGTCCGGGCTTGATCGCGAAGTCGTCCTCGTTCCGCGAGAAGTCCGGGAGAACGACGCCCGCGTACTCGGTGGACAGGTCGTGCAGGACCTTGCGGATCAGGCCCTCGTTCGCGGTGATGGCCCTGTCGCTGTTCGGCGGCTTCCGGAAGTACTGGCCGTCGCCCCAGGTGTAGGCGGAGGGCCTGCGGAACACCGGGGGCCGGCGGTCGCCGTCCTGCGGTGGTGCGCTGTTCACGTCGTCGGCGCGCGTGGCCGACCGTTCGCGGCCCTCGGCCCGGGGGGTGCGGGTGGGGGCCGCGGGCAAGCCTCCGGTGCCCGTACCGGTGGTCGCGTTCCGGCTGTTCCCGCCGTCCGCGCCCGCCGCCGTGCTCGGTCCGGCGGCCGCGGCCGCAGTGGCGGTGTCCGTGTTCGCGGTTGCGGCCGGGGGCGCCGCCGACACGGGGTTCTCTGCGCTGTGCAGCCGTTTCGCATTGCCGACGGTGGTCGTCTCGTAGGTCGTCCCCTGGAAGCGGTGCATCTCGGGTTCGCCGTCGAACTGGACGTAGTAGTTGCGCGAGACCCGGTACACAGCGGTGTCCGCGGAACCCCAGTACAGCGAGGACAGCGAGCCCGACTGGTTCCTGGAGTCGCCGTGGTGGCGCTGGACCTGGCCGGTGACCTCGACCAGGACCGGGGATATCCGGCCCGCGATGAAGTCCAGCACCGAGATGGCGATGTCCAGGCCGCCGCCCACGAGTACGCGGAAGAACGACGACTGCGACTTCCCAGAGGCTACGCCCTTGGTCGAGCCGCTCACCGACCTCAGGTCGTAGACGTTCGGCGGGTCCGGCTGGAGCTCGAAGCGGGTCGGGAACGACCAGACGTACATGATCCGCGGGCGCCCGTACCGGTCCGTTACGTAAAGGGGGAGCGGGCCGTTCGTGGTCCTGGCGATGTTGTCCCGGAACATGTCGGTCGCCAGGGTGTTCGCGTTGTCCTCGGCGGTCTGCTCAGCGATGCCCTGGCGCGTCGACGAGCTGCGGAAATAGTCCCTTGTCGGGCGCGGTCTCACACCCAGGTGGTCGTTGGTCCATTCGGTCAGCTTCCGACCGCGGCCGGGCGCCGGCGTGCCGTCGTCGCGCGGGGGCGGGCTGTACGACGGTTCGCTGACTTGGATGGGGTGCGTCTCGGTCGCCCCGCGGAAGCCGGGGCCCGGGAAGGGCTGGTGCGCGGGGTCGAAGCCGGGCGCGTTGGGATCGGCGAACGTGATCGTCCGCGGGGCGTCCGGGCGCACCCGGCCGAGTCCGCCGGGGACGTGCACATCGACTTCGAGGTGCTGCTCGCCGAGGCCGATCCGCTCTTCTCCCGGAGGTGTGAGGCCGACGTCGAGCCGCATGTCCGACCGGTAGGTGTGCAGCGGCCCCTTGAGCTCCTCCGTCGACTGGACGCCGTGCGAGTTGTTGGCGGAGAACGACACCTGGCGGCTGCGCCAGCCCGCCGTGATCCTGCCGGTCAGGCGCGCACCCACAGACCCGGTGTCGACGGGCGTGATAAGGAACGGGCTGACGAAGACGCCGATCGAGGGGCCCTTGGTCCCGCCGCTGGTGCCCGTCACCTGGCGGCTGGAAGCGGAGCCGGAGGACTCGGCGATGCGGTTCCGCTGCTTGCTCTCCCGGATCCCGCGGGGATCGGGGGTGGTCACGGGCCGGTACCGGCCGTTCGGGCGCAGCGAGACCTCGACCTTCCAGGTGCCGCCGCCGTCGGCGCCGGGCACCTGGAACTTGAAGGACCGCGGAGCCATCACCTTGCGCATGTCCCGGGTCGACAGCCGGTCGACCTCCGCGCGGATCGCGTCGACCGGCGCGGTGCTGCGGGGAGCCGTGCCGTCCTGCTGCCCGCCGCCGTGCCGGCGGGAGCTTCCGTCTGGTCGGCGCCGGTGGTCGTTGAAGCGCCGCACCGACTCGGCGACGCTCTCGCCCAGCCCGGTGGCGCGGATCGTGTGCGATCCCATCAGACTCGACGGGAGCAGGTGGTCGAGGTCGTACGTGCCGCCCTGGTCCGGTACCCGCCTCGGCGGAGCGCTCGGCGGACCGGGCCGAGACGACCGGTTTCGCCTGGGGAGGCCGGGCCGATCGACCCGGTTGGAGCGCCCGGGCTCCGCGTCCGACACTCGACCGGTTCGGCCGACCAAGGGATCGTCGTTTTCCGGTCGGTCACTCAGCCGTTCGAACACCGCCCGTGATTCCCCAAGCTCCTCGCTGAAGCCGCGGAACGTGCCGGATTCGTTCGGCTTCCGGTCGTTCCGGTCGAGGTCGTAAGGCTGTTCCGGCCGTTTGCCGAGAGCCTTGGAGCTGGGTTTGGACGGGGCGCGCCACTCTTCCGTGTCGGAAGAGTCGGCATCACGGACGGACGTGTCGTCCACCGGCGGCCGAGGAGTCCGTACTCCGGCTTCGGGTCGCGATCGGGGCGTGGTGCCGGACTCCTGCTGTGTCTCGGACCACCGATTCTGCGGAAGGAACTCCGGGCCCCTCATCGTGTCCGCGAAGCGGACGGACTTCTTCGGTCGGTTCCTGTCGACCGTGTCGGGTGATCCGAGCGGTCGGGCCGGTTCGGCGTCGGTCCTGAGCGGCTCGTCGGGATGGACGGGGGGTGCGCCCCGCTCGCCGTACCCGTCGATAGCGGGTCGGGGCCGGGTGGAGCGGCCGTCTCCGTGGGAGGGTCCGTCCTCTGACTCCGGGCGCGTGTCCTGCGTCCGGGGCAGCGGAGGCCGTGTCTCCGATTCCGATTGCGGCGTGGTGCTGGTCCGCTGCCGTGTATCGGGCTGCCGGTCGTCCCGGTTCGCGTCGGCGCGGTCGTCTGCTCGCTCACCGCCTTCGGGCCGCCGACGCTGCGGCAGGTACTCCGGGGACCTGCCCCGGCTGCCGCTGTTGGGTGCGTCGGTGCTGCGCTGCCCGGTTTCCGGGGACCGCTGCCTGTTTCGGCCACCGTCCTGCGAGCTGTTCAGTTGGCTGCTGAAGTGCGAGGCGAGCGATGGAGGAGCGGCGCCGTCGGTTCCGGGGTGTGGGGCGGGCACCGGAACGCCGCCATCCGTGACCGCGGGGGCCGTGGAGTGGTCCGCCCGGTCGCCGGGCTCCGGGGGCCCGTGGTCGTCCTTCGGCTTCTCAGCGGGGGCGGACTCCGCCGCGGCGTCGGTGGCCTCCCGCTCCGGGCGCTCGGATTCCCGGAGCGGAGCATCGGTGGTCTGGCCCGTCGCTCGGGTGGTGTCCCCTGAGCCGCCGTCTTCAGGAAGGCTGTTGGAGACGTCGGTCAGCTCGTAGACGTCCTTGTCGCCGCGGCCGTCGTCGTCGGGCAGGGGGAGGGGGTCCTCGACCGGCTCGGGGTCGGGCGTGCGCTCGGCGGGGTGCGCAGGGGGCGCGGGCTGCGCCTGGTCGCGTGAGGTCTGATCCGTTTCGCCGCCGCTGGTGTACGGGGGCGGGGAGGGCGGCGGGGGGCCGCCGCCGGTGCCGGGGGTCTCGGTGGTCGTGTCCGGGGTGATGCTGGTCTGCGCGTGCCCGGTGCCGGAGTCGGCGGGGGTTTCGCCGCTGGAGTCGCGGGTGTTGCCGAAACTGGTGTTGCCACTGGTGCTGCTGTTGGTGTTCGCGGGGCCGCTGCTGCCGATGGTGTTGCCGGAGGTTGTGCCGCCGGCGGCGGTGTTGACGGTCGGGCCCGTGCTGGTGGGGCCGGTGGCGGGGGGTGGTGGGGCGTAGGCGAGCGGTGGGGCGTCGGTGGTGGCCTGCGCGGGGGTCTCGGCAGGGTCGGGGAGGGCGGTATCCCGGTCGGGCTCGGATCCGGTCGGGTCCTGGTTGGTGGTGTGGAGGTCGCGGGGGCCGTAGTCGGGTTGGTGGGTGGGCCCGTCGGCGGTGATCTCGACGGCTGTGGGCGGAGGGGTGACGGTGTTGGCGGCGTGCTTTTCGCCGTAGTTGGTCGGGGGGTCGTTGTGCTGGTCGGTGTTGTTGTGCTGGTCGGTGTTGCG
>NZ_BAAAQI010000034.1:0-6737 GCF_039531585.1 Streptomonospora arabica
GTTCCTGGTCGCGGTCGCTGGGGCCGGCTTCGATGACGCAGACGCTGGTGCCGGGGTCCTCGGTGAGGCGGTTGGCGATCACCGAGCCCGCGGTCCCGCCGCCCACGACCACATAGTCGTAGACGGAGTCGCTGTCGCTTGCGGACACCTGGGCAGCTCCTTCTTCCGGTGGCCGGCACGCTCCCGTAGACGGCACGGGTCGGCCGGTGTTTCGCGTCGGTCGGTTTCACGGGGAGGCGCGGGGCCTGCCGGCGGGTGGGCTCGGCGGCTCTTCCGGCGCGCGCTCGGGCGGCCCTGCGAAGGGCGGGCGCGGGGGCGCGGCGCCGGTGCGCGGCGCCCCCGCGGCGTCAGTCGAACCAGCGCTGGGGTTCGGGTGCGAGGTTGCGGTAGATGTGCTTGGCCTCGCGGTACTCGTCGAGTCCCGCCTGGCCGAGTTCGCGGCCGACTCCGGAGCGCTTGAAACCGCCCCATTCGGCGCCGGGGAAGTACGGGCCGAAGTCGTTGATCCACACGGTGCCGTGGCGCAGCCCGGCGGCGACGCGCTCGCCGCGGCCGGGGTCGTCGGTCCACACCGCGCCGGAGAGGCCGTAGTCGGTGTCGTTGCCGATCGCGATGGCCTCGTCCTCGGTGCGGAACGTCTCGACGGTGACGACGGGGCCGAAGACCTCGGTCTGCACGATGTCCATGTCGCCGCGGCAGCCGGTGAAGACGGTGGGCCGGTAGAAGAAGCCGTCGGCCAGCTCGGGCTCGTCCGGGCGGTGGCCGCCGGCGGCCAGCGTGGCGCCTTCCTCGACGCCGCGGGCGACGGCGGCCTCGACCTTGGCCCGGTGCTCGGCGGAGACGAGCGGCCCGCACTGCACGCCCTCGTGCTGGCCGCAGCCCAGGCGAACGCGCTCGGCGCGGCGGCACAGCTCGGCGACGAACTCGTCGTGGACGTCCTCGTGCACGACGAGGCGCGCGCCGGCGGAGCAGACCTGGCCGGAGTGGAAGAACGCCGCCATCATGGCGTAGTCCACCGCGGTGTCCAGGTCGACGTCGGGGAAGACGATGTTGGGGTTCTTGCCGCCCAGCTCCAGGGCGACCTTCTTCACCGTCGCGGCGGCCGAGGCCATGATCCGCTTGCCGGTGGCCAGCCCGCCGGTGAAGGAGACGAGGTCGACGTCGCGGTGCTCGACCAGGGCGGAGCCCACCTCGGCGCCGGTGCCCAGCACCAGGTTGGCCACCCCGGCGGGCACGCCGGCCTCGGTGCACAGCTCGACGAGCTTGCAGGTGGTCACCGGGGTGATCTCGCTGGGCTTGACCACCATGGTGTCGCCGGCGGCGATGGCCGGGGCCATCTTCCATGAGAGCTGCAGCAGGGGGTAGTTCCAGGGCGTGATCATCGCGCACACGCCGACCGGCTCGTAGACGACCCGGCTGAAGACGCCCTCGGGCGCGGACACGACGCGGCCGGCGTCCTTGTCGGCGAGGCCCGCGTAGTAGCGGAACACGGCGGTGACGTCGTCGACGTCGATGCCGCCCTCCTCGATGGTCTTGCCGGTGTCCAGCGACTCCATCAGCGCGATCTCGTCGCGGTCGCGCTGCAGCAGGTCGGCGATGCGGCCGAGGATCTCGCCGCGCTCGGCCGCGGGGCGGCGCGCCCAGTCGCCGCGGTCGAACGCCGCCCGGGCGGCGGCGACGGCGGTCTCGGCGTCGGCGGCGCCGCTCTCGCTGACGACGGTCAGCACTGAGGCGTCGTAGGGGTTGAGCACGTTGCGGGTTCCGCCCTTGTCGGCGGCACGCCACGCCCCGTCGATGTAGTTGCTTTCCGCGCCCGCTGATCCGGGTTCGGACAGGTAGGGCTTGGCCGGTAGTCGAAGGTCAGGTCCGATCACGGCACCCTCCTCCCCAAGTGGAGTGGCCTGAAACGGCCGTTGCAAGGTCGTCACAAATCGATCGTCAACCGCAGTACCGTAGCTGAGCTGGACAAATACAGCGAATCGGGGCAGAATTCCGTGATTCGCACCACCCGCAGGCCGCTCTTCGCGACGCGTGGACGAGGCCGCATCTCCCCGCCGCACCGGCGCTCCGGCGCACCTCGCCCCGGCGGCCTGGACAAGACCACCCGGTCCCGGGTTAACGTAGATTAGGCATGCCTAACAGTGTGCCGGGCGCTGTCGCCCCGATCCTGCCCTCCCGCGCGAGACCGAGGACCAATGCTGCTGGAGCAACAACGCCGAGACGTGTGCCTGACCGCCCGCCGGCTCGCCGAGTGCGGGCTCGCCCGGCACGAGGGCGGCAGCGTCAGCGTGCGCAGCGGCTCCCTCGTCACGGTCACGCCCGCGGGGGTCCCCCTGGAGAAGGTCGAGCCCGCCGACTGCCCGGTGCTGTCGATCGACGCCGGTGTGCTGGAGGGCCGCCGCGAGCCCGCGGCCGAGACCACCCTGCACACCGCCGCCTACCGCAGCAGCGACGCGGGCGCGGTCGTGCAGGCCTACGGCGACCACGCGGCGGTCGTCGCCGCCGCGCTGGCCGAGCTTCCGCCCGTCCACCACAGCGCCGCGCGCCTGGGCGGTGCGATCCCGGTCACCGAGTACGCCACCTACGGCACCGGTGAGCTGGCCGACCACCTGGTCAAGGCGCTCAAGAGCAAGCGCGCCGCGCTGCTGGCCAACCACGGCGGCCTGGCCGTGGGCGCCGGGCCCGTGGAGGCGTTCGAGCACGCGCGGCTGCTGGAGTGGCTGTGCGGGGTCTACATCCGCGCGCGCAGCCTGGGCGAGCCCCGGGTGCTCACCGAGGACGAGCTCGCGGAGGTGCGGGCGCGCGACTCCTACGCCTGGGCGGGTCCGGACATCCTCTGAGCCGCTTTGGCGGGGTCGTGGCGTGGGACGGGTGGCGGGCGGCCGTGGTCGGCGGTGGCCGGGTGTGCCTGCTCGGTGCTCGCTCGATCGGCCATCGCGCGCGGGGCGCGGGGCGTTCACCCGCTCAGCCCCCGCCGGTGAGCGACGCGGCCACGGCCAGGCCGATCAGCAGTGCGCCCAACCCCGCCGCCAGGGAGGCCGCGACGTTGGCGAAGGCGAGGAAGCGCTCGCGCTCGCGCAGCAGAGCGAAGGTCTCGTAGCCGAAGGTCGAGTAGGTGGAAAGGGCGCCAAGCACGCCGGTGCCCAGCAGCGTGGTCGCCCAGTCGGGCAGCGCGAGCCCGCCGGCCAGTCCCAGCAGCAGGCAGGCCGTCGCGTTGGCGGCGTGCGTGCCCCACGGGAAGGCGGAGTCGTGGCGCTGCTGGACGAACCGGTCGGTGAGGTAGCGCAGCGGGGCGCCGATCGCGGCCCCCAGCGCGGCGAGCAGGATCGTCACGGCGACGCCTCCGCGTCCCCGCGGGCGCTGCCCCGTCCGCCCGCGAACGCCTGCGCTCGCGCTCGCGCCGAGCGGCGGTCGAGCAGGCGCTCGGTCAGCGCGACACCGGCCCACACGGCGGCGAGGCCGCCCAGCAGCGTCGCGGCGGTGTAGCCCAGCGCGGCGGCGGGAGCGTCGCTCTCCAGCAGGCCCCGCACGTCGCCGACGTGGGCGGAGAACGTGGTGTAGCCGCCGAGGACGCCGACCCCGGCGAACGGGCGCAGCAGCCGCGACGGGCCCGTGTCCGCCGGGAGGCGCGCGACCGTTGTCATCAGCACGCCGATCAGCAGGCACCCGGACACGTTGGCGATCAGGGTGGCCCAGGGGACGCCGCCCGCCGCGTGCGGCAGCGTCGATGCGAGGGCGCTGCGGGCGGCTCCGCCGAGCGCACCGCCGAGCGCGACGGCGGCGAGCACCGACCAGGGGGCGTCGCGAAGCTCGCGCCGCTGGCGGGGGATGTGCAGGTCGATGTCCGGGTCGACGACCTCGCGGGGCGCCGCTTCCGCGGCCGGGGCGGTCCGGGAGGCAGCGGCGGCATCGGAGGCGTTCGCCGAGTGGGTGTTGTCGGTGGGGTTGGTGTGGTCGCCGGGGTTGGCGGGGGCGGCGGGCTCGCCGGGGTTGGCGGGCTCGTCCGCGCCGGCGGGGGCTGTCGCCTCGCTCGGGGGCGGAGGTCCGTCGGGTTCCGCGGTGTCGGCGGGGCCCTCGGTTCGGGCGTCCGGTCCGCGGGCCTCGGAGGAGTCCCGGAAGTCCGGGAAGTCCGGGTAATCCGAGACGTCGGAGGGTTCGGGGCGTTCGGGCATGGTCCACTCCTACCGGCGCGTGTGTCACCTGGTAGGGACCATCGGCGGCTGCGTCGCGGTTGCCCGGCGCCCGCACGCCGGGAGGTTGTGGCGGGTCCCACCGCCACGGCCGTCCTCTCGCACCGCCGATACTAGACGAGCCGGGGGCATGGGGCATACCGGACCCGTGGGATACCGCGAGGCAGCCGGGGCCGGCGGGAGCTGCAGGAGCGGCGGGAGCTGCAGGAGCGGCGCGACCTGTGAGGAGCGGCGGGACCGGCGAGGAGCGGCAGGGCCGACGGTATCGGCGCGGACCGGCAGGGCCAGTGGTATCGGCAGCACCGGGGGAGCGGTGGGAGCGACGGGACCTGTCAGGAGCGGCAGCGCGGCAGGCGGTGTCAGTACACCAGGTGCTCGGTGAGCAGTTCGTTGACCCGGTCGGCGCGCTCGATCCCGGCGAGGTGGGCCGCGCCCGAGACCGACTCCAGCCGGGCGCTGGGCAGTCCGCGTGCCAGCCCGCGGCTGCGGCCCGGCGGCAGCAGGGGGTCGTGCGCCGAGGCGACGACCAGCGCAGGCGCGCTCACCTGCGCCAGCAGTCGGCGCTGGTCGAGCCCGGCCACCGCGGCGCACCAGCCCGCGAAGCCCGCCGCCGCCACCCCGGTGAACTCCTCGGCCAGCCGTTTGACCACGTCGGGGCGGTACTCGGCGAATCCGGGCGTGAACCAGCACCGGGTCGCCTCGTCGACCACGGCCGCCATGCCTGAGGCGCGGGCGCGGCCCGCCATCCCTCGCCACGGCCCGCTGGGCGGCACGGCGGCGGTGCCGACCACGTAGCCGAGCCGCACCACGCTCCGCGGCCGGGCGGCGGCCAACCAGGTCGCGAGCATGCCGCCGACCCCCGCTCCCACGACCGACAGCCGTTCCAGGCCGAACTCGTCGAGCAGGGCGAGCAGGTCCGCGCCGAGGTCGTCCATCGAGTAGTCGCCGTCGGGAGCGGGCGAGCGGCCGTGGCCGCGGTGGTTGACGCGAAGAACGCGCAGTTCACGCGTCAGTTCCGGCATCTGGGGCTCCCACACCGTCCACTTCGCTCCCGGCGGAGCCAGCAGCAGCACGACGGGGGCGTGCCTGGGTCCGTCAAAGCGGTAGTGGAGGGCAACGACGGCCATGCGCGACCTCCTGGTTCTCCAGGTGGCAAGCGTATCGGCCCCGCGTGTCGCTCCGCGTGTTTCCAGGTCATTCGATGAATTCGTCGGAATCCGACTCCGTCCCGGCGGCGGCCCCGGCGAGGCCGGTGGCAGGCGGCTGGCCGAGGAGTGGTTGAGGGTTGGCCGACCGACCGGTAGCCGGTCCCCTTCCGACCCGTATCGCCCCGGTGCCACTCCCACGCGGGCAGCGGATGGTTCGGCCCTCGCCCACCGGACCGGGTGTCCGGTGGTCGGGGCCGCAACGAGGCAGCAAAGGCGGCGGGTGGTTCGGCTGGCGGCCATCGGTTCGTGTGCTGGCCGGTTGGGCGTGCGGCAAGGACCAAAGGCGGCGGACGGTTCGGCACGCGGCCACCGGTCGAGCCTGCGACGGGGCAGCGAGGGCGGTGGGTGGTTCGGTCAGCGTTCGGCGGTTCGGGTGCTCGCCGGACGAGCGTGCGGTGGGCGGCGAGGGCGGCGGATGGTTCGGTCGGCGGTCAGCGGTCCGGGTGTTGGCCGGTTGGGCATGCTACGGGAGCGGCAAAGATGGCGGACGGTTCGGCCTGCGATCACCGCTCCAGTCCTCGGTGGTTGCGCACGCGAAGGGGCAGCAAGGGCGGCGGGTGGTTCTGTCGGCCTTCGGCGGTTCCAGTGCTTGCCGGTTGCGCGTGCGACGGGGCAGCGAAGGCGGCGGAAGGCTCGGCCCGCGACCAGCGCTCCCGGTGCGTGCTGATTGCACATGCAACGGGGCAGGGAAGGCGGCGGGTGGTTCTGTCGGCGGTCAGCGGCTGGGGTGCCCGGTGGTTGGGCGTGCGGCGGGCGGCGAGGGCGGCGGGAAGCTCGGTCGGCGATCAGCGTTCGGGCGCCCGGTGGTAGAGCCTGCGACGGAGCAGCGAGGGCGGCGGATGGTTCGGTCGGCGGTCAGCGGTTGGGGTGCTGGCCGGTTGGGCGTGCGACGGGGCGGCGAGGGCGGCGGGTGGTTCGGTCGGCGTTCGGCGTTCGGCGGTTGGGGTGTTGGCCGGTTGGGCGCGTAACGGGGGCGGCGAATACGGCGGACAGTTGAACCCACGCCCACCGGATCGGGTCCCCGGCGGTTGCGCGTGTGACAGGGCAGCGAGGTCGGTGGGTGGTAGGGCCCCGCGCCCACCGGACCGGGTGTCCGGTGGTCGAACCTGCGACGGGGCAGCAATGAAGCGGACGGTTGAGCCCGCGTCCAGCGGTCCGGGTGCTCGTCGGTCAGGCGTGCGACGGGCGGCGAGGGCGGTGGGTTGTTGGGCCCGGCGAGTATCGGCTCCGGTGCCTGCCGGTGGGGCGCCCGGCGAGAGTGATAGCGGGCCCGGCGAGAGCGGCGGCGGGTTCGGGCTGGTGGTGGGACGGTTCCTGCGCCCGCCGTGGCGGACATTTC
>NZ_BAAAQI010000035.1:0-5704 GCF_039531585.1 Streptomonospora arabica
CACCCCGCCGTGGGCCTCACCGGCGTAGGAGACCACGTCCAGCGTGGACATGACCAGCCCGGCACCGTTGCCGATGATGCCGACCTGCCCGTCCAGCTTGACGTAGTTCAACCCCTTCTCCTTGGCCTTGACCTCGAGGGGATCGCCTTCGGCTGCGAAGGCGAGGCTCTCCAGGTCCTGGCGGAAGTCGGCGTTCTCGTCCAGGGTGACCTTGCCGTCGAGGGCCACGACGCGGCCGTCGCCGGTGAGGATCATGGGGTTGACCTCGACCAAAGTGGCGTCGCGGCCGACGAACACGTCCCAGAGCTTGCTGATGGCCTCGGCCGCGCCCTGGGCGGCGGCCTCGGGCAGCTTGGCCTTGGCGACGATCTCGGCGGCGACCTCGGGGGGCGCGCCCTTCAGGGCGTCGACCGGCACCTGGGCGACGGCGTCGGGGTTGGTCGCGGCGACCTCCTCGATCTCGACGCCGCCCTCGGCGGAGCAGATCGAGAGGAAGGTGCGGTTGGCCCGGTCCAGCAGGAAGGAGAAGTAGTACTCCTCGGCGATGTCGCTGGCCTCCTCGATCAGGACCCGGTGCACGGTGTGCCCCTTGATGTCCATCCCGAGGATCTGCCCGGCCTTGGCCTCGGCGTCGGCGGCGTCGTCGGCCACCTTCACACCGCCGGCCTTGCCGCGGCCGCCCGTCTTGACCTGGGCCTTGACCACGACCCGGGACGCGCCCGCCGCCGCGAACTCCTCGGCGATCGCACGAGCCTCTGCGGCCGTGCTCGCCACCTTCCCCTGGGGTACCGGTACCCCGTATTCCGCGAAGAGTTGCTTCGCCTGGTATTCGAACAGGTCCACGAGGGTCCGTCCTTGTTACTAGCTGGCTGCTGTGGTGTGCGGCGGCCGGCCGGACCGAAAACGCGGGAACCGCCACGGGTCCCGCCGCGTTGAAACAGGGCTCGAAACGCCAACCGCAACATGCGGAAGCTTAGTCCTCCCTGAGCTTGACGGCAGACACCGGGGCAGCGGTGACCAGTCATACCGCTTCCGGAAATCGCGGAACAGCCCGTTCACGCCCGGTCGTCCGATGAGAACCGGTGTGCGGATTCACACAGGATCACAAGACCACGGGCTCGGGTGTGAGGCCGTGCGCGCCCGCCCGCGCGAGGGCGCGGCGCCGTCTCAGGCGAGTGTCTCCCAGGCGAGGCGCACCAGAAGCGCGAGCACGACGACCACCAGCACCACCCGGACGAACCCCGCTCCCCGGCGCAGCGCCATCCGCGCGCCGATCTGGGCGCCGGCGACGTTGCACACCGCCAGGCCCAGCCCCAGCAGCCACAGCACGTCTCCGTTCCAAGCGAAGACCGCGAGCGCGCCCAGGTTCGTCGCGGTGTTGACCACCTTCGCCGACGCGGAGGCGCGCACGAAGTCCAGGCCCACCACCGCGGTCAGTACCATGATCAAGAAGGTTCCCGTCCCCGGGCCGATCAGGCCGTCGTAGAAGCCGACCCCGCCCCCGGCCAGCAGCACCGCCACGACGACGCGCCGCCGGGTCAGCAGTGCGGGATCGGCCACGGCACCCATCGCGGGGCGCGCGATGACGAGGACCAGCACGACCGCGAGCACGAGCATCACCGTCGGCCGCAGCGCCTCGGAGGAGACCGACCCGGCGAGCGCGGCCCCTCCTCCTGCACCCAGCAGCGCCAGGCCGGCGGTCGGCCACATGATCCGCGGGTCGGGGCGCACACCGCGGATATAGGTGACGGCGGCCGAGGCCGTGCCCATGATCGCGGTCAGCTTGTTGGTGCCCAGCAGCGGCGCCACGGGGGCGTTGGGGAAGGCGACGAGCATGGCGGGCAGCATCAGCAGCCCGCCGCCGCCCACGACGGCGTCGACCCAGCCGGCGGCGAGGGCGGCGGTCATGAGCAGGGCGACGATCTCGGGGCCGGTCTCCACGCCGCTACCTCGGCCTTCGCGCCACAGCCGGAGCGTCCGAAGCGGGCGTCGACGGCCGGAGCGCTAGCGCGAAGCGGTCGCCGCCGCGCGGGCGGGGAGCCGGCGGGTGCGGAAGCGGAGTCGCGGCGCAGGAGGGCCGACCGGACCGGTCGGCACGTAAGGGAGACACAAAACAGACATTTTACTGCCGTGGATCGGCCCGGCCCGCGCCGCAGGGTGCTCCCCGGCGGATCTCACACCGCGACGGGGTCATGACGCGTCGGCGGTCACCCGGCGGCGCCACTCGCTCCGGCGTGCTGGGGCCTGATGTTCTCCCGGACCCATTCGCTGATCTCGGTGGTGGGCGTGCCGGGAGTGAACACCTTGGCCACGCCCATCGCCTCCAGCTCCGGCACCTCCGCCTCGGGGATGATGCCGCCGCCGAACACGGTGATGTCGCGGGCGTCGTTCTCGGCCAGCAGCTCCATCACCCGGCCGAAGATCGTCATGTGGGCGCCGGAGAGCACCGACAGCCCGATCGCGTCGGCGTCCTCCTCCAGCGCGGCGCTGACGACCATCTCCGGCGTCTGGCGCAGCCCGGTGTAGATGACCTCGACGCCGGCGTCGCGCAGCGCCCTGACCACGACTTTCACGCCGCGGTCGTGGCCGTCGAGCCCGGGTTTGGCGACGACGACCCGCACGGTCGATGACCCGCCCATGTGCGTCCCTCCTGCCGATTGCCCGGTCCGCGCGACCGCCGGCGCGCACAGCGCCGCCCGCCCGCCACCGGTGGACCCGTTAACGAACAGTAACGTACGTCACCGCATGTTGGACGCGCGAGGGCCGGGTAGCCATCGGGCATGAGTGGAGACATGAGCGAAGACGAGTCGCCGCTGGAACTCCTGGAGACGCAGGTCCTGCGCGACCGCGCGGTGGCCCTCGCCCGCCATCGCTGGGACATCCGCTTCTTCTGGCGGCTGCTGGGCATGCTCCCCGCCGCCGAGGCCGCTGCGGGCAACCTGGAGGCGAGCGAGGCGGGCGTCGCCCAGGCGTCCGGCCTGTTCTACGATGCCCTGGGCGCCGACGAGGACCCCGACGTACAGGAGCAGCTGCGCCCGATCTTCATCGACTACCTGCATAGACACGGCGACGCCGCCGAGAGGTCGAGCGACTCCGCCTGAACGGCGGCGCCGGTGCGCGCGAGCGGGCGGGTGCGGGCCCGAGCGCGTCCGGCAGCCCGCGGCGCTCGACCGCGCGCCGGCGCCGGCACCGGGAGCCCCGGACCGACCGCAGTGGCCACCCGGATCTCCATGTCTGAAATCCGCTAGCGTGGCTCGGGTACGCGCACGATGATGGATGCGTGATGGACGACGACCAGCGCTACCTGGCGGTCCGCAGCAAGGACGCACGCTTCGACGGGGTCTTCTATGTCGGAGTGACCAGCACCGGCATCTACTGCCGGCCGAGCTGCCCCGCAGTCACGCCCAAGCGCGAGAACACCCGGTTCTTCCCCTCTGCGGCGGCCGCTCAGCGGGCGGACTTCCGCGCCTGCAAGCGGTGCCGGCCCGACGCTTCGCCCGGGTCACCCGAGTGGAACGTGCGCGCCGACATCGTGGGCCGCTCCATGCGGCTGATCTCCGACGGTGCGGTCGACCGCGACGGGGTCGCGGGGTTGGCCGAGCGGGTCGGCTACAGCGAACGCCAGCTCAACCGGCTGCTCGTGGCCGAGCTGGGAGCGGGGCCGCTGGCGATCGCCCGCGCGCAGCGGGCCCAGACCGCGCGCGTGCTGATCGAGACGACCGACCTGCCGATGAGCGACATCGCGTTCGCGTCGGGCTTCTCCAGCATCCGCCAGTTCAACGACACGGTGCGGGAGGTGTTCGCCCGCGCCCCCTCATTGCTGCGCCGTACGGGCACGGGGCGAGCGCCGCACGCCTGCAGCGACGGCACGGACGCGGACGCCGCGGGGCTCACGGCGCCGTCGGGTGCCCAGCAGTCCGGCACTGTCACGGTGCGGCTGCCGCTCCGCCCGCCGATCGACCTCGACCACCTCTTCGGTTTCCTCGCCGCGCGCGCGGTGCCGGGGATCGAGGAGGTCGTCGACGGCGGCTACCGGCGGGTGCTCAACCTCCCGCACGGCCGCGGGATCGTGTACATCTCGCGCGGCGACACCGACGACCACGTGTGGTGCCGTCTCTGCCTGGACCTGATGAAGGATCTGGGTACGGCCGTGCACCGCTGCCGGAGGCTGCTGGACCTGGACACCGACCCCGACGCGGTCGCCGCCGCCCTCGGCGCCGAGGGCGGCCCGCTGGCCGGGATCGTCGCCGAGCGTCCCGGGCTGCGGGCGCCCGCGAGCGCCGACGCCGCCGAGATGGCCGTACGCGGCATCATCGGCCAGCAGGTCTCGGTCGCGGCGGCGCGCACGGTGGCCGGTCGGCTGGTGGAGCGCTTCGGCACGCCGCTGGCGTTTCCCCAGGGCGGTCTGACCCGGGCCTTCCCCGGCCCGGAGGTGCTGGCCGCGGCCTCCCCCGAGGACCTGCCGATGCCCGCCGGGCGCGCCAAGGCGCTGATCGCGCTGAGCGAGGCGCTGGCGTCCGGCCGGATCGAACTGGACCCCGGCGTCGACCGCGACGAGGCCTCCGCCCGGCTGCGCGAGCTGCCCGGCATCGGCCCGTGGACCTCCGACTACATCCGCATGCGCGCCCTCGGCGATCCCGATGTGTTCCTCGGGACCGACCTGGGCGTGCGCAAGGCGCTGGAGCGCCTCGAGCTGCCCGGCGACCCGCGCTCCGCCGACCGGTCGGCGCAGGCGTGGCGGCCCTGGCGCTCCTACGCCACACACCACCTCTGGGCGGCCGGCACGCGCCCCAGCGGAGCCGACGGCACACCCGCGACCACCACCCCGCGATCGGAGGGGCAGGCACACGACGATGAGGACAGCGACGATGACCGCAGACCCGAACACGATTCAGGACGCTCTGCCGCTGGAGGTGGCCGAGCCCGCAAGCGAGCGCGTCGCTCCGGCGCGGTTCGCCGAGCCCCGCAGCGTGACACCCCTGTATGACCTGGTGCCCTCCCCGCTGGGTGAGCTGCTGCTCATCGGCGACGGGGAGGCGGTCACGGGGCTGTACATGAGCCCGCACGAGCGCTTCGCCCAGGAGATCGAGAACGAGTGGCGGCGCGAGCCCGCGGCGCTGCGGGAGGCGGCCGAGCAGCTCGGCGCCTATTTCGCCGGGGAGCTGCGGCAGTTCAGCCTGCCGCTGGCTCCGCGGGGGACCGCCTTCCAGCGCACCGTCTGGAGTGCGCTGACGACGATCCCGCACGGGCGGACCGCCACTTACGGCGAAATCGCCCGTTCGATCGGGCAGCCGAACGCCTCGCGTGCGGTGGGCATGGCCAACAACCGCAACCCGATCTCCATCCTCGTGCCGTGCCACCGGGTGATCGGCGCCAACGGCGCGCTGGTCGGCTACGGCGGCGGAATTCCACGGAAGGAGAGCCTGCTCAGCCTGGAGCGGGGGACCGGCCTCAACGGATAGCCGATGCCGGCGCGATCGGGGCGGGGCACCGCGTAGCGGAGTCCCGCCCCGATCCGTGTATGCCGCACCGGAGCGCATACTCCGGGTTCACTTTCACTCACCGAACGTTTCTGCATTCGGGCATAAAAAAAGGCGGGGGCGCAACCCGAACAAACGGGCCACACCCCCACCAACAAAAAATGCGGCAGCAACCTACTCTCCCACCCCCACCATGAAGGCAGTACCATCGGCGCAAAGAGACT
>NZ_BAAAQI010000036.1:1946-5407 GCF_039531585.1 Streptomonospora arabica
GCGGGTGCGGGGTTGTGGTCGGGTTTGTGGCTGGTGGTTTGATTTGTGGATAGTGTGCGCGAGCATCTTGTATCTGCGGTGGCCAAGCAAGAGTGGCATACGGTGGATGCCTTGGTACCAGGCGCCGATGAAGGACGTGGGAGGCCGCGATAGGCCGCGGGGAGCTGTCAACCGAGCTGTGATCCGCGGGTGTCCGAATGGGGGAACCCAGCCCGAGTTGTGTCGGGTTGCCGCCGTCTGAATGTATAGGGCGGTTGGTGGTGACGCGGGGAAGTGAAACATCTCAGTACCCGCAGGAAGAGAAAACAACAGTGATTCCCTGAGTAGTGGTGAGCGAACGGGGATGGTGGCTAAACCGCGTGCGTGTGTAAGGCGGCAGTCGTTGCGTGCGTGGGGTTGTGGGGTTCGTCTGTACTGGGTCTGCCGGCCTGGTGTGGGTTGTGGTGTGTTAGTCGAAGCCGTTGGGAAGCGGTGCCGGAGTGGGTGAGAGTCCCGTAGGCGAAGGCGCATCATGGTTCATTGGGCGTGTCCCCGAGTAGCGCGGAGCCCGAGGAATTCCGTGTGAATCTGGCAGGACCACCTGTCAAGCCTGAATACGTCCTGGTGACCGATAGTGGACGAGTACCGTGAGGGAAAGGTGAAAAGTGCCCCGGTGAGGGGTTGTGAAATAGTACCTGAAACCGTGTGCTGTCAAGCCGTCAGAGCTCTGCTTTGGTGTGGGGTGATGGCGTGCCTTTTGAAGAATGAGCCTGCGAGTCGTGGTGTGTGGCGAGGTTAACCCGGGTGGGGTAGCCGTAGCGAAAGCGAGTCTGAAGAGGGCGTGTGAGTCGCATGCTGTGGACCCGAAGCGGGGTGATCTACCCATGGCCAGGGTGAAGCGGAGGTAAGACTTCGTGGAGGCCCGAACCCACCAGGGTTGAAAACCTGGGGGATGAGCTGTGGGTAGGGGTGAAAGGCCAATCAAACTCCGTGATAGCTGGTTCTCCCCGAAATGCATTTAGGTGCAGCGTTGTGTGGTGCTCCCCGGAGGTAGAGCTACTGTTTGGCTGATGGGCCCGACCAGGTTACTGAGGTCAGATAAACTCCGAATGCCGGTGGAGTGGAGCATGGCAGTGAGACTGCGGGGGATAAGCTTCGTGGTCGAGAGGGAAACAGCCCAGATCTCCAGCTAAGGCCCCTAAGGGTGTGCTAAGTGGGAAAGGTTGTGGAGTTGCTGAGACAACCAGGAGGTTGGCTTAGAAGCAGCCATCCTTGAAAGAGTGCGTAATAGCTCACTGGTCAAGTGATTCTGCGCCGATAATGTAGCGGGGCTGAAGTGCACCGCCGAAGCTGGGGGGCCGCATCGTTGGTGTGGCCGGTAGGGGAGCGTCGTGCGTTCGGTGAAGCTGCGGGGTGACCTTGTGGTGGAGGGCGTGCGAGTGAGAATGCAGGCATGAGTAGCGATACCGGAGTGGGAAACTCCGGCGCCGATTGACTAAGGGTTCCTGGGGCAGGTTAATCCGCCCAGGGTGAGTCTGGACCTAAGGCGAGGCCGACAGGCGTAGTCGATGGATAACGGGTTGATATTCCCGTACCCGTGTGCGTGCGTCCGTGTTGATAGCCCTGATGCTGACCGTGTCCGGTGCTGTGGTGGCCTTCGGGTCGCTGCGGTGTCCGGGTCCGGGACCCGAGGGGTGTGTAGGCAAGTGATGGGGTGACGCAGTGGGGTAGCTCTACCCGGCGGTGGTTGTCCGGGGGTAAGCGTGTAGCCCGGGGTGGTGGTAAATCCCTGCCCTGTTGTGGGTGAGGCGTGATGCCGAGCCGTTTTTGGTGAAGTGAGTGATCCCGTGCTGTCGAGAAAAGCCTCTAGCGAGTGCGTGTGCGGCCAGTACCCGAAACCGACGCAGGTGGTCAGGTAGAGTATACCGAGGCGTTCGGGTGATCCGTGGTTAAGGAACTCGGCAAATTGTCCCCGTAACTTTGGGAGAAGGGGAGCCCTGTCTGGTGATCAGGTTTTCCCTGTGAGCTGGGTGGGGTCGCAGATAGCAGGGGGAAGCGACTGTTTATTAAAAACACAGGTCCGTGCGAAGTCGTAAGACGCTGTATACGGACTGACGCCTGCCCGGTGCTGGAACGTTAAGAGGACTGGTTAGCGCCTTTTGGTGTGAGGCTGGGAATCTAAGCGCCAGTAAACGGCGGTGGTAACTATAACCATCCTAAGGTAGCGAAATTCCTTGTCGGGTAAGTTCCGACCTGCACGAATGGCGTAACGACTTCCCCGCTGTCTCAACCGCGGGCCCGGTGAAATTGCAGTACGAGTAAAGATGCTCGTTTCGCGCAGCAGGACGGAAAGACCCCGGGACCTTCACTATAGCTTGACATTGGTGTTTGGGATGGTTTGTGTAGGATAGGTGGGAGCCGGTGATGCTGTCACGCTAGTGGCGGTGGAGGCGTTGGTGAAATACCACTCTGGCTGTTTCGGGCATCTAACCTTGGGCCGTGATCCGGTTCGGGGACAGTGTCTGGTGGGTAGTTTAACTGGGGCGGTTGCCTCCTAAAGGGTAACGGAGGCGCCCAAAGGTTCCCTCGGCCTGGTTGGCAATCAGGTGGTGAGTGTAAGTGCACAAGGGAGCTTGACTGTGAGACGGACGTGTCGAGCAGGTGCGAAAGCAGGGACTAGTGATCCGGCGCCGGCGTGTGGAAGCGGCGTCGCTCAACGGCTAAAAGGTACCCCGGGGATAACAGGCTGATCTTCCCCAAGAGTCCGTATCGACGGGATGGTTTGGCACCTCGATGTCGGCTCGTCGCATCCTGGGGCTGGAGTTGGTCCCAAGGGTTGGGCTGTTCGCCCATTAAAGCGGCACGCGAGCTGGGTTTAGAACGTCGTGAGACAGTTCGGTCCCTATCCGCTGCGCGCGTTGGAGACTTGTGGAGGGCTGTCCCTAGTACGAGAGGACCGGGACGGACGAACCGCTGGTGTGCCAGTTGTTCCGCCAGGGGCATGGCTGGTTGGCTACGTTCGGGAGAGATAACCGCTGAAAGCATCTAAGTGGGAAGCTTGCTTCGAGATGAGGTCTCCTGCCCTGTGGTGGGGGTAAGGCCGCCAGGTGATGACTGGGTTGATAGGCCGGGTGTGGAAGCCTTGTGAGGGGTGGAGCTGACCGGTACTAATAGGCCGAGGGCTTGTCCGCCGTGGATGCTGGGTGCTCGCGCATGCTGTTCTGGTTGTCCTGGCCTGTCGTGTGGTGGGTTGGGGGCTGTTGGTTTTCCTCTGCGCTTGTGGGTGTGGGGGTGTGGTTTTGCGGTGGTGATAGCGGGAGGGTCACACCCGGTCTCATTTCGAACCCGGTCGTTAAGTCTCTTTGCGCCGATGGTACTGCCTTCATGGTGGGGGTGGGAGAGTAGGTTGCTGCCGCATTTTTTGTTGGTGGGGGTGTGGCCCGTTTGTTCGGGTTGCGCCCCCGCCTTTTTTTATGCCCGAA
>NZ_BAAAQI010000037.1:0-4997 GCF_039531585.1 Streptomonospora arabica
CGTGAGGCGTTGGCGATGGATCCGCAGCAGCGGGTGTTGTTGGAGACGGTGTGGGAGGCGCTGGAGCGGGCGGGTATCGATCCGACGGTGCTGCGGGACAGCGCGACCGGCACCTTCATGGGCGCCATCGCCCAGGAGTACGGACCGCGGATGTACCAGGCGGCCGAGGAGACGGCCGGCTACGCCCTGACCGGCTCCATGCCCAGTGTGGTCTCCGGCCGTGTGGCCTACACGCTGGGTCTGCGCGGGCCGGCGGTCACGGTGGACACGGCGTGCTCGTCGTCGCTGGTGGCGCTGCACCAGGCGGTGCAGGCGCTGCGCCGGGGCGAATGCGACCTCGCCCTGGCCGGCGGGGTCACGGTGATGGGGTCTCCGGGCGTGTTCGTGCAGTTCTCGCACCAGGGCGGGTTGTCGCGGGACGGGCGGTGCCGGTCGTTCGGCGCCAAGGCCGACGGCACGGGGTTCGGTGAGGGTGCGGGTGTTGTGGTGCTGGAGCGGTTGTCGGATGCGGTGGCGGGTGGTCGTCGTGTGTGGGGGGTGGTGCGGGGGTCGGCGGTGAACTCCGATGGGGCGAGCAACGGGTTGTCGGCGCCCAGCGGCGTTGCCCAGGAGGCGGTGATGCGTGCGGCGCTGGCGGACGGGGACGTTCGCGCCGAGCGGGTGGGTGTGGTGGAGGGGCACGGTACGGGGACGGTGCTGGGTGATCCGATCGAGCTGGGGGCGCTGGGTGCGGTCTATGGCCGCTGCGGCGGTGTGGTGGTGGGGTCGGTCAAGGCCAACATCGCCCATGTGCAGGCGGCCGCGGGTGTGGCGGGGTTGGTGTCGCTGCTGGGTGTGCTCGGGCGGGGTGTGGTTCCGCCGCTGGCGGGGGTGTCCGGGGGCGTGTCGGAGCTGGTCGACTGGGACGGCCTGGGTATCGAGGCGGTCTCGGCCGAACCGCGTGGGTGGCCGCGGGGGGAGGGCCGGCGGATCGGCGGGGTGTCGTCGTTCGGGATCAGCGGCACCAACGCCCACGTCCTCGTCGAGGAACCGCCTGAGGACGTCCCGCTCCCGCACGCGTTCGGCCGCCGCGCGACCACCGCTCGCGCGACCGGAACCCGCGAAGCGTCCGCGTCCGCAACCGGCGCCGCCGGCGCCGGGAGCCGGGACACGCCCTGGCCGGTGTCCGGCCACACTCCGCAGGCGCTGCGCGCCCAGGCCGAGCGGCTGTACACCCGTCTCGCGGAGCACCCCGAAGCCGACGCGGCCGACGTCGCCTACTCCCTGGCCACCACCCGCACGCACCTGGAGCACCGCGCCGCGGTCCTCGGCGGCGCCGACCGCGACGACCACCTCGCCGGGCTGGCGGCGCTGGCGCGCGGCGAGGCCCCGCCCGGCACGGTCCGCGGGCGCGGCGGCCCGCCGGGCAGAACGGTGTTCGTGTTTCCCGGGCAGGGCGGGCAGTGGCCGGGGATGGCGGCCGAACTGCTGGAGGCCTCCGAAATCTTCTCCGGGCGGATCGCCGAGTGCGAAGTGGCCCTGGGCCCGCACGTGGACTGGTCGCTGGGTGCGGTGCTGCGCGGCGAACCCGGTGCACCGGGGCTGGAGCGGGTGGATGTGCTCCAGCCTGTGCTGTGGGCGGTGATGGTTGCCCTGGCCGAGCTGTGGTCGGCCTGCGGGGTTCGGCCGGACGCCGTGGTGGGCCACTCGCAGGGCGAGATCGCGGCCGCCTGCGTCTGCGGCGCGCTCTCGCTGGAGGACGGCGCCCGCGTCGCCGCCCTGCGCAGCCGGGCCGTGCGCGCCCTGGACGGCGACGGCGCGATGGCCCAAATCGCGCTGCCCGCCGACCGCGTGCGCGAGCTCATCGCCGGCTGGCCCGACCAAATCGGCGTCGCCGCGGTCAACGGCCCCGCCTCCACGGTGGTCAGTGGCGAACGGGAGGCCGTGCGGCGCACGGCCGAGCGCGCCGCCGACACCGGTGTGCGGGCGCGGATGATCGACGTGGACTACGCCTCGCACTCGGCGGCCATGGAGCCGCTGCGCCCCGCCGTCCTGGCCGACCTCGCCGACCTCGCCTCCCGGCGGCCGCGCGTGGCCTTCCCCTCCACCGTCACCGGACGCCCCGTCGCCGAGGGTGACCTCGGCGCCGAGTACTGGTACGCCAACATCCGCCGCCCCGTCGAGTTCTCCGCCGCCGTACGCGCCCTCGCCGAGAGCGACCACGGCCTGTTCGTGGAGATGAGCCCGCACCCGGTGCTGACCATGGCGGTCGAGCAGACCGCCGAGGACGCCGCCGAGCGCGCGGCCGCGGCCGGGCGGGAGGCGACGCCCGCCGCCGCCCTCGGCTCCCTGCGCCGCGGCGAGGGCGGGTGGCCGCGCTTCGCCGCGGCGCTGGCCGAGGCCTACGCCCACGGCGCGTCCGTCGACTGGTCCGCCGTCTACACCGGCGTGGAGGGCAGCGTCGTCGACCTGCCCACCTACGCCTTCCAGCGCCGCCGCCACTGGCTGGCGCCCCAGCCGCCGCCCGCCGAGCGCGCCGCCGCCCCGGACGGCGCGTCCGGCGCCGGGCACGCCGACCGGCGCCTCTGGTCGGCGGTCGCCGGCGGCGACGCCGAGTCCCTCGCCGCCGCCCTGGGCACTGACCCCGGGCCCGTGCGCGCGCTGCTGCCCGCGCTGGAGGGCTGGCGCCGGCGCCGCGACGAGCGCACCGCCCTCGAAGCGCTGTGCTACGCCGACCGGTGGGTGGCCGTACCCGAGGCGGCCGCCCCGCCCGCCGGCCGGTGGCTGGTGCTGCTGGAGCCCGGCACCGGCTCCGGTGGCGCGGCGCGGGCCTGGTACGACGCGTTGCGGGAACGCGGCCTGCGCGCCGAGTCGGTCGAGGTCGACCGCTCCGCCGACCGCTCCCGCCTGGGCGCCCTGCTGCGCACCCCCCGCGGCGCCGCCGAACCCGTCGACGGCGTGCTGTGCCTGCTCACCCTGGACGGGCCCGCCGACCCGGCGGCCGCGACCGCCGCGGGCCCCGCGCTCGTCGCCGACCTCCTGCGGGCGATGCCGGACGCCGGAGTCGACGCCCCGCTGTGGTGCGCCACCGGCGGCGCGGTCTCGACCGGGGAGAACGACCCGCTGCGCAGCCCCGAACAGGCCCCGGTGTGGGGGCTCGGGCGGGTCGCGGCCCAGGAGCACCCCGAGCGCTGGGGCGGCCTGGTCGACCTGCCCGACAGCCCCGACCGGCGCACCGCCGCCCTGCTGCACACCGCGCTGTGCGCCTCCGGCGGCGAGGACCAGCTCGCCGTGCGGCCCTTCGGCCTCCGCGCCCGCCGCCTGGTCCGCGCCCCCGCTCCGGAGCCCGCCCGCGCCGCCGCCCGGCCGTGGCGGCCCGCCGGCACCGTGCTGATCACCGGCGGAACCGGCGCCCTCGGCGCGCACACCGCCCGCTACCTGGCCGGCCGCGGGGGCGACCGCCTGCACCTGCTGCTGGCCGGGCGGCGCGGGCCCCGGGCTCCGGGCGCCGACGCGCTCGCCGCGGAGCTGCGCGCCTCCGGCACCCGGGTCACCCTGGCGGCCTGCGACGTCGCCGACCGCGCCGACGTGGAGCGCCTGCTCGCGGACGTGCCCGCCGAACATCCCCTCACCGCCGTCGTGCACGCCGCGGCCGCGCTCGACGACGCCCCCATCGCCGACCTCGACTCCGCGCGCATGGAGGCCGCCATGGCGGTCAAGGCGGGCGCGGCCCGGCACCTGCACGAGCTGACGGCCGGCACCGGGCTCTCGGCGTTCCTGCTCTACTCCTCGGTGGCGGGCCTGCTCGGCGTCGGGGGCCAGGGCAACTACGCGCCCGCCAACGCCTACCTCGACGCGCTCGCGCGCCACCGCCGCGCCGCGGGACTCCCGGCCACCTCCCTTGCCTGGGGCCACTGGAGCGGCGAGGGGATGGCCCGGCGCGCCGATGTCGCCGGCATGCTGGCGCGGCACGGCATGCCCGGCATGCCCGCGGCGACCGCCACCGCGGCGCTGGAGGCCGCCTTCACCGGCGACGCGGACCCCGCCTTCGCCGTCGCCGACATCGACTGGCGGCGCTTCACGCTCGCCTTCACCGCGGCGCGCCCCAGCACCCTGCTCGACGACCTGCCCGAGGCGCACCGCGGCGCGTCCGCGCCCGCCGCCCACGACGCCGACCCCGCGGCAGAGCTGCGGCGGCGCCTCACCCAGGCGCCCCCGCCCGAACGCGACCGCATGGCGCGGGCGCTGGTGCGCGAGTACGTCGCGGCGACCCTCGGCCACGACTCGCCGGAGGCCGTCGACGGCGCCCGGCCGTTCACCGACCTCGGCCTGGACTCGGTGATGGCGGTGGACCTGCGCAACCGGCTGAGCGCCGCCACCGGCCTGCGGCTGCCGGCCGCGCTCGCCTTCGAGCACCCGACCGTGTCGGCGGTGGCCGCCCACCTGCGCGGCGCGCTCGGCGCCGGCGACACGCCGGGGGACACCTCCGGCACCGGCGCCGCCCCCGGCGCGGCGCAGGTGGCCGAACTGGAGCGGCTGCTGGCGACCCTGGACCCGGCCGAGGTGCGCGCGTCGGGCCTCGCTGAACGCCTGCGCGCCCTGGCGCGCGCGGCCAGGGGCGGCCGCGCCCCGCAGGAGGAGGCCGCCTCCCTGGACGGCGCCACACCCGATGAGGTCTTCGCGCTGATCGACGAGGAACTCGGGGACCGGTGACCGCCGGCCCCCGGCCTCCCCGCTCGGCGGTACCGCTTCCCACCCGCAGGCCGACACGAGACCCGGGGCAGACATGACCGAGAGTACGCACACACAGCAGAAGCTCTTCGACTACCTCAAGCGCGTGACCGCCGACCTGCGCGAGACCCGGCGCAGACTGCACGACGCCGAGGCCGCCGCCCGTGAGCCGGTGGCGGTTGTGGGGGTGGGGTGCCGGTTGCCGGGTGGGGTGGGTTCGCCGGAGGGGTTGTGGGATCTGGTGGCGTCGGGGGGTGATGCGACGTGCGATTTCCCTGAGGACCGGG
>NZ_BAAAQI010000038.1:0-1423 GCF_039531585.1 Streptomonospora arabica
TGGGCCCGTCGGCGGTGATCTCGACGGCTGTGGGCGGAGGGGTGACGGTGTTGGCGGCGTGCTTTTCGCCGTAGTTGGTCGGGGGGTCGTTGTGCTGGTCGGTGTTGTTGTGCTGGTCGGTGTTGCGGTCGATGAACTCGTTGAGTCGGGGGTCGGTGAGGAGGTGGTCGAGGGTGGTGCGGACGTCGGTTTCGTTCGGGGCGGCGGTGGGGTCTTTGACGGTGATGGTGTGGGTGGCCGGTTTGTCGGTGGTGTTCTGGTCGGGTCGGTCGGATTGGTCGGGTTGGTAGGCGGGTGGGGCGGTGTCGTCGGTGTAGGCGGGCGGGGCGTCGGCGGGTGCGCTGTCGTCGGGGCCGGTGTCGAAGAGGGGCTGGTCGGCGGGGGTGTCGCCGCTCGCACTGGTCTCGGTGTCGTGGGCTCGCTCTGCGGGGGTGTGCGGCCGGTCCGGAGCGGTGGTTCCGGTGCCGTCACCGTGAGTGCCGTCCTCGGAGAGCGATCCGTCGGCAGCGGTGTCGGTGCCGGGAGCGGTTTCGGGCTGGTGGGGGGTGGGTTCGGCCTGGGGTGGGTCGGCGGTGGGGTCCGGGTGCGGCGCCTGAGGGCGGTCGGTGTCGGTGTCGGTGTCCAGCTCGGGCGCGTGGGTGGTGTCAGCGGTGTCGGGGGTCCCGGTGTGGCCGTTGTCGGGGGTGTTGTGGTGGTCGGGGCCGGGTGGGGGGTCGCCTCGGTGGTTGTCGCCGGGGTCGTTGTCGCCGTTGCCGCTGTTGTTGTTGCTTCCGCTGCCGTTGTTGTTGTTTGTGTCGGCGGGGTTGGGGTGGTTGGTGGGGGGTGGGGTGGTGCTGGTGGTGTCGGGTGGGGGTGGTGGTTGGGGTGGGGTGTGGAGGTGGTTGAGGGTGGTGAGGGTGGTGTCGACGGTGATGTTTTGGATGCCGGCTTGGGAGGCGCCGGCGGTGGCGGAGTAGCCGTGGGCTTTGAAGCCTTCGTCGGTGAGCAGGGCGTTGGTGGTGCCTTCGCCGATGTAGCCCTCGAAGGCGCCGGTGGCGGCGGCCATGGCGAGGATTTGGGCGCGCATGTGGGGGTTGGCGAGGTAGGCGCCGAGGTTGTGGGTGAGGGTGTCGGGGACGGTGCGGGTGAGGTGGGTGCGCAGGTGGGGTGGGATGCCGGTGTCGCTGAGGGCTTTGGCGAGGTCGTCGTTGAGGGTGTTCTTGCCCCAGTTGCGGATGAGGGCGTCGGTGTAGGCGTGGGCGGCGTTCTTGGCGGCCTGGGTGCCGATGGTGTCGGCGAGGTGTTTGGTGAAGACGTCGGTGAGGTCGTCGCGGAGTTGGGTGGCGGTGGTGGGGCGGTCGAAGGGGGTGTGGACCTGGTTGGGGGTGTAGGCGCCGGTGAGGTCGCCGTGGTGTTTGTTGAACGCCGCGGCCAGATCGGCGTT
>NZ_BAAAQI010000039.1:0-1325 GCF_039531585.1 Streptomonospora arabica
GCGGCCCTGCGGCCGTACTCGGAGAGCTCCTCATCGGTGGTCAGCGCCGGCCCGGGGGCCACCTCGCGCGTGATCCAGGACTTGAAGGGCTCGGTCGCGGCGATGTCGCGGGCGATGCGCAGCCCGTCGACGATCGTGCGCGCGTCGTAGTCGTCGGGGTCGGTGAAGTAGCGGAAGTCCAGCGCCGGCTGGACCGCCGGGTCGGCGCTGCGCAGCCACAGCTTGCCGCGCGAGCGCGAGCGCGGGATGTTGGGCGTCATGCACACGGCGTTGCGCGGGCCGGGCGACTCGTAGCCCAGCCGGGCGGTGTTGTCGTCGAAGGGCACCTGGTAGATGTGGAACATCAGGTCGGGGCGGGGGTCGGCGGTGTCGCGGCGCACGAACAGCCCGCCGTCGGAGGCCATGACGGTGGTCTCGGGCACCTGCGGCCCGGTCTCCCACATGATGATCGACTCGGGGTGGTCGAGCAGGTTCTCGCCGACGCCGGGCAGATCGTGGTGCACGTCGATGCCGACCTCGCGCAGATCGGCGGCCGGGCCCACCCCCGACAGCAGCAGCAGGCGCGGGGTGTCGATGGCGCCCGCGCACAGCACCACCTCGCGTTCGGCGGTGATGGTGTGCTCCCGGCCGTCGGGGCCGGTGACGCGCACGCCGGTGGCGCGTTCGCCGTCCAGGACCAGCCGGTGCGCCCGGGTCTGCAGCATCAGCGTGAGGTTGCTGCGCACGTCCATGATCGGGTGCAGGTAGGCGACCGAGGCCGAGGAGCGGTGGCCGGTGTAGGGGTCGTAGGCGACCGGGAGGAAGCCCGCGCCCTGGCTGAAGCCGCCGCGGTGGGAGGTCTCGGCGTTGAAGTCCTCGATCACCGGGACGCCGGTGGCGCGGGCGCAGGCGGTGATCCAGTCGGTGACCAGGGCGTTGCGGTGCTGGGGGGCGACGGGGGCGATGTTGTTCTTCAGCCGGTCGGCGTAGGCCTGGACGGTGGCGTTGTCCCAGCCGCGGGCGCCGGCGGCGACCCAGTCGTCGAGGTCGCGGGCGAACGGGCGGAAGCTGATCAGCGTGTTGTGGGAGGAGCAGCCGCCGAGTACGCGGGCGCGGGAGTGGACGATGTGGGAGTTGCCGCGGGGCTGCTCGACGGTGGTGTAGGCGTAGTCGAGGTCGCTTTCGAGCAGGTCCAGCCAGTCGCGCAGGCGCAGGACGCGTTCCTGGTCGCGGTCGCTGGGGCCGGCTTCGATGACGCAGACGCTGGTGCCGGGGTCCTCGGTGAGGCGGTTGGCGATCACCGAGCCCGCGGTCCCGCCGCCCACGACCACATAGTCGTAGACGGA
>NZ_BAAAQI010000040.1:0-1301 GCF_039531585.1 Streptomonospora arabica
GGCCAAGGAGAAGGGGTTGAACTACGTCAAGCTGGACGGGCAGGTCGGCATCATCGGCAACGGTGCCGGGCTGGTCATGTCCACGCTGGACGTGGTCTCCTACGCCGGTGAGGCCCACGGCGGGGTGCAGCCGGCCAACTTCTTGGACATCGGCGGCGGCGCCTCGGCCGAGGTGATGGCCAACGGCCTGGAGATCATCCTGGGCGACGGCGACGTCAAGAGCGTGTTCGTGAACGTCTTCGGCGGGATCACGGCCTGCGACGCGGTGGCCAACGGCATCGTGCAGGCGCTGGAGATGCTGGCCGCGCGCGGCGACGATGTGAGCAAGCCGCTGGTGGTGCGCCTGGACGGCAACAACGCCGAGCTGGGCCGCGAGATCCTGACCCGGGCCGGCCACCCCGCGGTGCGCCAGGCCCCCACCATGGACGGCGCCGCGGCCCAGGCCGCGGAGCTGGCCGCGAGCTAGAGGCGGGGGAGACGACGATGGCTGTTTTTCTGACCAAGGACAGCAGGGTGCTGGTGCAGGGTATGACCGGCGCGGAGGGCACTAAGCACACGCGGCGGATGCTGGCCTCGGGCACGCGGGTCGTGGGCGGGGTCAACCCGCGCAAGGCGGGGGTGTCGGTGGACATCGACGGGACGCAGGTGCCGGTGTTCGCGTCGGTGGGTGAGGGCATGGCGGCCACGGGGGCCGATGTGTCGGTGGTGTTCGTGCCGCCGCGGTTCGCGCGGGCGGCGGTGGTGGAGGCCGTGGACGCGGGGATCGGGATGGCGGTGGTGATCACCGAGGGGATTCCGGTGCACGATACGGCGGCGTTTTGGGCGCATGCGCAGGCGGCGGGCAGTGCGACGCGGATCGTGGGGCCCAATTGCCCGGGGCTGATCTCGCCGGGGGCGTCGAATGCGGGGATCATTCCGGCTGATATCACGCGGCCGGGGCGGATCGGGTTGGTGTCGAAGTCGGGCACGTTGACGTATCAGATGATGTATGAGTTGCGGGATATCGGGTTTTCCACGGCGGTGGGTATCGGTGGGGATCCGGTGGTGGGCACGACGCATATCGATGCGTTGGCGGCGTTCGAGGCCGATCCGGAGACGGATGCGATCGTGATGATCGGTGAGATCGGTGGGGATGCCGAGGAGCGGGCGGCGGAGTTCGTGCGTTCGCGGGTGTCGAAGCCGGTGGTGGGGTATGTGGCGGGGTTCACCGCGCCGGAGGGTAAGACGATGGGGCATGCGGGGGCGATCGTGTCGGGGTCGGCGGGCACGGCGCAGGCGAAGAAGGAGGCGTTGGAGGCGGC
>NZ_BAAAQI010000041.1:0-1039 GCF_039531585.1 Streptomonospora arabica
CTAGGCCCTGTTTAAGAAGCCCGGCTTGTTCTGCTTCTCCGGCATGTCGGGGCTGCGCATAAGCGAGGTCTCCGGTAGATGGATCAACGACCAAGCAGACCGTCTACACGGAGACCTCGGTGGCCAGGGTAGCGATCGGAGGACGCAAAGACCTCACCGACAAGCAGTGGCGCGCGCTCGAACCGCTGCTGCCCCGCAGAAGCCGACGCGGCAGACCGCCCACATGGACACGGCGGCAACTGGTGGACGGTATCCGCTGGCGCACCCGCATCGGCGCGCCCTGGCGCGACGTTCCCGAACGCTACGGCCACTGGCAATCGGTCTATGCGCTGCTGCGGGCCTGGCAGCGCGCCGGGCTCTGGGCGCTGATCGCGGCCAAGCTGCGGGCCTGGGCCGATGCCGCAGGGCTCATCAACTGGCGGGTCTCGGTGGATTCCACGACGTGTCGGGCCCATCCCCACGCCGCCGGAGCGCGCGGCGACCCGCACCATCAGGTCGAGCCGCCCGGCGATGAGCCCGGCGACCACGCGCTCGGGCGCTCGCGCGGCGGGTGGGGCACCAAGCTGCACCTGGCCTGCGAGCAGGGCCGCAAACCGCTGGCGGTGGTGGTGGGCGCCGGCCAGGGCGGCGACAGTCCGCAGTTCGCGCGGGTGCTGGAGCGCATCCGCGTGGACCGTCCGGGCCCGGGGCGCCCGCGGACGCGTCCGGACCGGGTGCTGGCGGATAAGGCCTACTCCTCGCGGGGCAACCGGGCCTATCTGCGGCGGCGCAAGGTCCCGGCGACGATCGCCGAGCCCGCTGACCAGCGGGGCCACCGCAAAGCCCGGGGATCGGCGGGCGGGAGGCCGCCGGTCTTCGATGCGCAGGCGTATCGGGACCGCCATGCGGTGGAGTGCGGGGTGGGGCTGCTCAAGCAGTTCCGGGCGGTGGCCACGCGCTTCGACAAGCTCGCCCTGCGCTACGAGGCCACGGTCCACATCGCCGTGATCGACATCTGGCTGCGCGACCTCGCAACGACACCTTCTTAAACAGGGCCTAG
>NZ_BAAAQI010000042.1:0-890 GCF_039531585.1 Streptomonospora arabica
CTAGATCGTTGATGGGAGTTGTTGTGTGTCCCGGTCAGTGGTCGTAGGCGATCAGTGACCGCTTGACCGGGGCGCCGATCAGCCAGTTGTGCCAGATCGCGGCGTTGAGCGCGCAGATGCGCTGGCAGGTGCGCGCCCAGAGCCCGTCGGTGGTGCGGGCGGCGTGGCGCTCAAGCCCCAGCTGGTTCTTCAACGTCCAGATCACCGCCTCGATCCGCTGGCGCAGCCACCCGGGAAACGAGGGGTTCTCGGGCTCGTCCGCGCGGGCCGGGCGGACGAGCGGATGGCCCAGCCCGGCCGCGGCGCTCTCGATGCCGGCCCCGGCGAAGCCCTTGTCGCACACGATCGGGCCCGGCCCCGGTGCGGCCTGCCGGACGTGGAGCAGGTGCAGGGCCTGCTTGCGTTCGTCCAACTCCTTGGGGTGGGCCAGGCTGAAGGCGCAGACCGCCCCGTCAGCGGTGGTGACGAGCATGAGTTTGGCGCCCCAGTAGAAGGCGTGGTGGGACTTGTCCATGCCGTATCCGGCGATCTCGCCCAGCCCGGAGCGGTTGACCGTGACCCGGGAGGCGCCGCAGCGCAGCGGGGTGCCGTCCATCAGCCGCAGGTTCTCGTGCCAGGTCGGAACCGCCCGGGCCAGCCACGTGGAGGCGGCGAGCAGGGCCGGTGCCGCATCGCGCAGGTGGCGGTTGTACTCGGACTGGCCGGGCAGGCGGGGGAAGAGGTGGCCGATCCGGTCGGGTGCGGCGCGCATCCAGTGGCGTTCGGAGTCGCAGCGCAGCAGGACTTGGGCGATGGCGACGCAGACGAGTTCGGCGTCGGTGAGCAGCCGGGCGGGGCCGCGTTTTCCCGGTTTCCTGCCCGAGGGCAGGACGTGGTCGTCCAGGTGGACA
>NZ_BAAAQI010000043.1:0-877 GCF_039531585.1 Streptomonospora arabica
CTAGATGAGTGAGTCCGAAGTCTGATCAGGTCGCGGACACAACGAAGGGTGTCGCAGAGTCTTGCTGTGACACGAGACCTGGACACCCTTCTGACCGCACTCTATGCCTTCCTCGACGACCACGTCGTCCCCGCCCGCAGGATCGGCACCCCGCCCCCGCTCAGCGACACCGAACTGCTGTGCCTGGCCATCGCCCAAGCCCTGCTCGGCTACGACTCCACCCGCCGCTTCCTGCGCGCCGCCCCCGAGCGTCTGGGCCACCTCTTCCCCTACCTGCCCCGACAATCGGGATTCAACAAGCGCCTCAACACCGCCGGCCCGCTGATCAGCCGCGCCATCCAGGCGCTGTCCCGCCAGGTCCCCACCTGGGAAGACGAGCTGCGCCTGATCGACTCCACCCCGCTGCCGTGTGCCGCCTCGCGCGAGACCGTCAAACGCTCGGCCCTGGCCGGGCAGGCGGGATACGGCTACTGCCGCTCCCACTCCCGCTTCTTCTGGGGATTGCGCCTCTACCTGGTCACCACCGCCGAGGGCATGCCCGTGACCTGGTGCCTGGCCCACCCCAAGATCGGCGAGCGCGACGTCATGGCCGCCCTGCTCCAGCGCGACCACGACCTGGTGTGCACGGGGCAGGTGATCCTGGCCGACAAGGGCTTCGCCGGCCGACGGTTCGAGGAGTTCGTCACCGACGAACTGGGCTGCCACCTGGTGCGACCCGACCGCAAGGACGAATCCCCGCGCCACGGCCGCCTGGCCCGGTTCCGCCAGTGGATCGAAGCCGTCATCGACACCCTCAAGGGCCAACTCGGCCTGGAGTCCCACGGCGGGCGCACCCCGGCCGGAGTCTATGCCCGCACCGGACAGCGGCTGCTGGCCC
>NZ_BAAAQI010000044.1:0-707 GCF_039531585.1 Streptomonospora arabica
AATATTTATAAATCAATACGGTACAGCTAAATTATTACAATATTATCAAAATGGTAATTTTCAAAATCTAAAAGATGTATTTGCAAAATATTTATATGTAGCACAATTGAAAGTTAATGGATATAATGTATTATATAATTTGGCAAAACCACTAGCGTATACTTTTGGAAATGTTTTTCAAGAACTCGCAAATAGACCTACCGTCGAATTATCTGAAGTTATTGTTCCGCCTCCTTCACTTAGCTATAATATAAATTATAAATTACCAACTATAAAAAAGCAAATAGAAGTATTAATTCCTAATTTAATTTCTAAAATTGTAATTCCTAACGTCATAGCCGGCACACAATTTATATTTTCTGGAAATTCGAATTTAGCACAACTAACATCTCAATATTTACAATCTGGATATCTTCAAACTTGGAGAAGTATAACATTACAAAATTTAGGAAATAATTCAATTCAAATAAATAATTCGATTTATTTAATGCCTAAACAATGTTTGAAAATTACAGGTTCAAATCCGCAAGAAGTACAAATTTCAGCACAAAATCCTACTTTGGTAAGTGAATTAATTGAATTTGGTGCAATACTAATTACTGCTTATACAATTACAATTACAAATTCTCAACCTGATCCAACTTCAAGTCCATTTCAACAATTGCTAATTTTGAATTTATCAAACATAATTAAGTCCTGGGCCAAGC
>NZ_BAAAQI010000045.1:0-664 GCF_039531585.1 Streptomonospora arabica
GGGGGCGGGTCGGTGTCGATTCGGGGTGGGGGTGTGTTGGTGAGGATGTCGAGGTTGTTGCGGAGGACGCGGTCGATCTGGAGGCCGATGACTTTGTCGACGATGGGGGCGAGGCCGGCGGAGATGCTGCCGGTGATGAGGGCGCCGATGAATTCGTCGCGGGCCATTTTCATGTCGAGGGCGTCGCGTTTGCCGTTTTCGATCTGGCCGATCTGGATGAAGAGTCCGGCGAGGGCGCCGATCATTTCGAAGGCGATGTGGCCGAGCAGGGTGGTGAAGAACCAGCTGATGATGCGGCGGATGAGGAGGCTGCGGATGGCTTTGAAGGCGGGGATCCAGGTGAGGGAGGCGCCGCCGGTCCAGGGTGCCATGGCGATGGCGTAGGCGATTTCGGCGAGGAGCATGAGGAGTTGGACGAGGGCCATCCAGCTCATGTATTCGGCGTCGGCGGCGGCTTTGCGGAGGACGTCGGCGAGTTTTCTGCTGGTGTCGGTGGCGGCGGCGATGTAGTCGTTGTCGCCGGTGGTGTATTTTTTTATGGCTTCGCTGTAGTATTCGGCGGCGGTTCCGGAGAAGTTGGCGCGGGCTTTGCGGCGGGTGTTGTCGATGGTGTCGCGGAGTTCGTTGAGGGCGGTGATGAGGCCGTCGTGGGTTGCGGCGAGGG
>NZ_BAAAQI010000046.1:0-640 GCF_039531585.1 Streptomonospora arabica
CTCCACATATTTTTTCAGTACCTCCAGTGTTACTTGTCCGCTCGTTGCTAGGAAGTAGGAAGGTGACCAGAAGTGTCCTTTCCACAGTTTTTCCTTTACTTGTGGGAACCTTCTCTGTATTTCTCTAGACGTGATGGTCTTGATTGCGTTCACGTACCTGGGTATATTTAGGGTTGGTTTTGCCTTGAATAACATGTGGAAGTGATCCTTATCTACTCCTATGTCTATGACTTCAACTTCGAATGTTTTGCTTATTTCCTGAATTTGTTCCTTTAGGAAGTTTATAATCTCTTCATTATCGAACACCTTTCTGCGGTACTTCACCACCTGGACATAGTGGTAATAAAGAGCGTAAACCGAATGGGATCCTCTGTCCAATCTGTACCGCATAGTTATATGTATTTTTTAATAACTATAAAAAGGTTTCTATAAGGGGGCTATTCATCCCCTCCCTCACGGAAGGGGACTTTCGCCCCCTTAACCCCCGTAAAGTTAAAAAATTTGTATAACTTCTTGACTTTCGGTTGAATTTTTTCTTCTTGACTTTCTAAATTTATATTTACGGGAAATTCGATTTCTTGACTCATCTTTCTTACCTCAATATTATATTTGTCAAAAGTCGGAGGCCAAGCGGTCTTAG
>NZ_BAAAQI010000047.1:0-614 GCF_039531585.1 Streptomonospora arabica
CATGCCGGATGCCCGAACATGACGCAGCCCCGGAATGATCGCGTGGTGTGTGCCAATGCAACGATTCCGGGGCCGCTGGTGCCCGATGCTACCCCTCCGACCTCTCCGACGCCGCCTGGGCGGTGATCGAACCCCTCATGCCCGTCCGCGACCAGGCCAAAGGCGGGGCGCCCCGCACCTACGGCGACCGGCTGGTGCTCGACGCCATCCTGTTCGTGCTGCGCTCGGGCTGCCAGTGGCGGATGATCCCCCGCGACCTGCTGCCCTGGGACGCCGCCTACCGCTGGTACCGCACCTGGAAGGCCGACGGCACCTGGGACCGCCTCCACGACCGGCTGCGCGAGCTGGTGCGCATCGCCGAGGGCCGCGCCTGCGACCCTTCGGCCGCCATCCTGGACGCCCAGTCGATCAAGTCCAGCGAAGGCGGTGCCGAACGCGGGTTCGACGCGGGCAAGAGGACCACCGGCCGCAAGCGCCACCTGATCACCGACACCCTCGGGCTGGTCCTCGTGGTCGCGGTGACCTCGGCCTCGGTCCAGGACCGGCCCGGCGGGCGCCGCGTGCTGGAGCGCCTGGCCGCGGCCTTCCCCTCCATCGGCCTGATCTGGGCCGAT
>NZ_BAAAQI010000048.1:0-607 GCF_039531585.1 Streptomonospora arabica
TGCGGCGGCCGGGCGCCGCGCCGTTGCCCTCGCCGCGGCGCAGCCGCTGCGCAGCGGGAGGACCGGCCGGTCCGCGACGGCGGCGGGCGAGCGTCCCCGCCCTGCGGACCCGCGGGGCGTACCGGGTGGGGCCGCCCTGCGGCGCCCGCCGGCTCCGGCCGGGTGCCCGCTGCCGCCCGCAGGGCGGCGCCGGCGCACCCGCCCCCGGACGCGTTCCGTAGCCGCCGCCGATCGCGGGCCCGGCATTTTTTGCGCTTTCTTAGCGCCCGCGCGCGTTAGAAACCGGCCGAAGGACCGCGGTCGTGCTGGACGGCCGCCGGGGGACCCGGCACGGGGTCTCCCACCGGCGCCGCACGCCGCACCCCGGCGGAAAACCCGACAGGACCGCCCGCAGGAGAGCGCCCCCCGCCCCGGTCCCGGCCACGCGGCCCGCGGGGCCCGCACCGATCAGGCCGCGGGGCCGCGCCCGGCCCCGGCCTCAGTGACTGTTGGGTATGCGGGTAGCGGCGTTGGGTGACCAGTCATGCCGGATGCCCGAACATGACGCAGCCCCGGAATGATCGCGTGGTGTGTGCCAATGCAACGATTCCGGGGCCGCTGGTGCCCG
>NZ_BAAAQI010000049.1:0-526 GCF_039531585.1 Streptomonospora arabica
CAAGGTAGCCGTACCGGAAGGTGCGGCTGGATCACCTCCTTTCTAAGGAGTCTTTGAACAGTCGGCCCGCGGGGTGCGTCTGCGCGTGTTGTGCGTGCGGGGGTGCTCCGGGTTTTCGTCGAGAGGGTCGGCGGACTCGTGAGTGGACCCGGTGCCTGCCGTGTCCTGTGTGCCTGGTCGGTGCCCTGACCGCTGGTCGGTGGGGGTGCGGCTCGGCTGCGGGGCCGGTGCCGGGAGGGTGCTTGGGATGGAACACGCGCTGTTGGGTGTCTGAGGGAGCGGCCCGTGGGGTTGTTCTCCTGCTGCCACCCTGGCGAAGACCCCTGCGGGTGCGGGTGGGTTTCGGTGTCTGCGGTTCTCCGGTTGGTTCGGGGGGTGCGGGGCCGGTCCGGTGCTCGCGGTGCGGGGTTGTGGTCGGGTTTGTGGCTGGTGGTTTGATTTGTGGATAGTGTGCGCGAGCATCTTGTATCTGCGGTGGCCAAGCAAGAGTGGCATACGGTGGATGCCTTGGTACCAGGCGCCGATG
>NZ_BAAAQI010000050.1:0-507 GCF_039531585.1 Streptomonospora arabica
CGGCGAGTATCGGCTCCGGTGCCTGCCGGTGGGGCGCCCGGCGAGAGTGATAGCGGGCCCGGCGAGAGCGGCGGCGGGTTCGGGCTGGTGGTGGGACGGTTCCTGCGCCCGCCGTGGCGGACATTTCGGGCACAGCGGGCCATGCTCGGCCGCGGGGCGGGCACGAGACCCGCGCAAACCAGCGAGACCGCACCACCACCCCGCCACCCTTCCGAACTACGGAAGAATCGGGGTCGGTTTGTGCGATTTCCCCGGTCTGGCGGTCGCGGCGACCCACGGTGGGGCGACGAGTGCGCCGAAAACCGCGTTCAGGAGCCCCGCAGAGGTGCATTCGGCCGGTGCCGTCGCCGTCGGCGCTCCCGTGGGGTGCTCGACCGCCGGAGCATTCCGGGCATAGCGCCCTGAATCCCCCCGCCCGAGCGGCCACCGCGGCGGCCCGGGACACCGCTGCCTGCATCACAGCGGTCTCCTCGCCCCGCCCGCCAATCCGCCCGTCCTGAACGGCCG
>NZ_BAAAQI010000051.1:0-501 GCF_039531585.1 Streptomonospora arabica
CGGTCTTAGGAAGACCTGATGCTCCATCAACTCCTTGGCTCACAGAACGACATGGCTACGATCCGACTTATATTTGGTCAATTACAATTAATGATTTGAAATTAATAAATTTTCACGTCTTATACATAATATTATGTATATCACGTTTAACATTTGCAAAAAATAATATGAAAATAATTTCGGAGATTATATATTATATCATAGACTATATCATAGAATACGAAAAACTATTAAATTGTCATATTGTTCTAACTAAAATATGGAAATTGATATAAAGAATGAGTGTAGAAAATATATAATTCAATTTCGAAATTGGTTAGAAAGTAGATACTCTGACAATATTTATTTCTTTAATGTTTTTGAAGATGAAGAAATAATATTAATACAAATAAAAATAAATATGAAGAAGAAAGAATACGAAAAAATTGGAATGTCTAAAGTCGGAGGCCAAGCGGTCTTAGGAAGACAACGGCAATCCGCAACTCCTTGGCTCACAGAAGG